>JBBQXS010000021.1:0-65736 GCA_038209365.1 Acidimicrobiia bacterium
ACTGCTCCCGACGGGCATGACCAACCACCAACTCGCCGAGCACTTCTACGTCAGCGACAACACCATCAAAGCCCAGCTCCGCAGCCTCTACGCCAAACTCGGCGTACACAATCGCACCCAAGCCGCGACCATCGCCGGACAGGACCTCCTCGGGCCGCACTCATAACCAAAGAGCTGAGTCGGCGGCCACCGGCCGAGGCGTGCGCACGTGTTCCGTTTGATATGGAGGTATACCCGTTAGGGTTATTTACTCTTTGTGGTCATCATGCTGCAATGTGTGCACCGGGAAAGCGAGAGGCCGCACAGAACGCCACGACGGAGCTTCAAGTTGGCGAATGGGCTGCCTTTCTCTCGACCGGCCCTGCGGTTCCTGACGCCACCCGTTGCTCCTTTCGGGTGCGTGATGACGGGCGGCGGCTGGCCTTCGTTTAGGCGACCAAGGCCAGTTCGCCACCCGACCTCCAGGACCATGGAAGCGTACGCGCGCCGGGGTATATTCCGTTGGGGCGACGATCAACGTGGGGTGTCATGAGCGGTCACCGTGGGGGGGCCCGTAGGGCTTCGGGACTCGCGCTACTCGCCGCCGCTGCTGTTGTCGCGGGATCGCTGGCCATGGAGCGTCCGCGCACGGCCTTTGCAGCGGGCATCGCCTCTGTCACTGACTATCCCGCTCCGGGCGGTCAGCCTTGGGGCACCGCATTCGATGGCAGCGGACGGGTCTGGGTCGCGATGCCGGGCTGTGACCCGTCGCCGACGTGTTCGAGTGGGACGCCTCCCGGCAAGCTTGGACTGTTCGATCCGGCGACGACGAGTTGGACGACGGTGGTTTCGCTTCCGGCGGGTTATGGTCAGCCACTGTTCGTTGCGGTTGACGGTGGCGGCAAGGTCTGGTTCACGATGCCGGTCACCAACGCCATCGGACGCTATGACCCCGCCGATGCGACGGTCAGGCAATGGCCGGTCCCGACCATTAGCGCCGGGCCGTGGGATCTTGATATCGCGTCTAGTGGCAAGGTCTGGTTCACCGAGCACTACGTGAACAAGATCGGCGCGTTCAACCCCGTGTTGCAGACGTTCCAGGAAATCGCGACACCGGCAATCAATAGCAACCCGTACGGCATCACCGTCGACGCCACCAACAACGTCTGGTTCACCGAAAATACCGACTCGGTCGCAAAAATCGCCAAGTACAGCAACCTTGGCATCCTCACGGAATACAAGATCCGCAAGACCGCAACCGGCGGCACCGGGCTCACCCCTCACCGCATCACGATCGCGCCGGGCGGGAACATCTGGTGGTCGGAGGGATGGGTCCACGCGATCGGAAGACTGAATCCTGCCAAGGCCGTCCCGGGGACGGACCGGGGCGTCAGCGAATACTTCTACACGCCGGCTTGCGGCGGTTGTGGTTCCCACACCTCGGGCATCGCCGCGGATCACCACGGCCTCATCTGGCTGACCGATTCGCTCCAGAACACCTTCGGCTCGTTCCCGACCGGCGGCGGGGCGTTCTCCTTCTACAACAGTCCGGGCGCCCATCCCCATGACGGGCTCAACGTCGATACCCAAGACCGGATCTGGTTCGACGAGGAATTCGCGAACCGCCTCGCGGTCGCGACGCAATCCAGCACCACTACATCCACAACCACGTCAACGGCCTCGACCACGACGAGCACCACGACTACTGCATCTACGTCGAGCACAACCAGTTCGTCTACATCGACAACATCGACGACGACCGCGTCCACTACGACGACCACCGTTCCGAGTTCCGGCGCGGTGCTGGGGACCGATACGTTCCAGCGTCCCAATCAGACGTTGTGGGGCAACGCGTCCGATGGCCAGCGCTGGGGTGGTGACGCGAACAGCGTGAACGCGTTCTCTATCTCGGGCAATGCCGGACGAGTCGCGAATACCGGCGGCACCAGCTATAGCGCGGTGTTAGGTCCCGCCGCGGTCGACGCCGAAGCCTTCCTGACCGGCTCCATCAGCTCCTTCGCCAGCAGCAACTTTGGCGACGTCTTGCGCTGGACCGACGGCAACAACTGGTACAAGGCCTACATCGACGGCGCGAACCTGCTCATCCAAAAGAAGGTGATCGGCGTCACCACAGTCCTCGCAAGCAGGCCATTGGCCGCAACCGCTGGAGTGGCATACATCATCCACTTCCGAGCCGTAGGGTCAACCCTGACCGTGAACGCCTGGGCGGCCACCAGCTCCGAGCCTGCCGGCTGGATGCTCACCGCGACCGACAGCACGTTCACCTCCGGCTACGCCGGGGCGCGCTTACTCACCCAAACCGGCACCGCCACCGTGACCTCCTTCACCGCGAAGGCGCTTTAGGGCCAGGCTCATCGGCGACGATGGGTGCGTCGAAACCGGATTGGAAATGAAGGTGCGGACGTCAACGGAAGTCATGACGTATCGCTCGAACGTCGAGGCCTCGACGACGAGGTGCAACGCGACGAAGTAACCGACAGCGAGTTCGCGGCGTGGTGTTGGGACGCACGTTCGATCTGCTCGGGTGTCATGCTCACTCGGCGCGCAACGCGACGGCTGGGCGTCGGCGGGCCGCTGTGTGGGCGGGGAAGAATGCGGTCAGGTTGACTGCGACGATGACGGCGGGCACGAGGAGCAGGAGTCCGAGCGGCAGCGCGAGGGTGGCGCGTACGCCGAGGCTGTGTGCGATCGCCCGCCAGACCGCGTCCCCGGCGAGTACGCCGAGTGGAATGCCAACGATCAGCCCCCCGATCGCGAGCGCGGTGGCCTGCCACTCGACGGTGTGCCGCACTTGGGGGCGCGCGAAGCCGAGTGTCTTGAGTACGGCGAGGTCGCGTCGTCGGCGCCGGGTGCTGGTCGCGACCGTGTGCGCGACCGCGACCAGCGCAAGGAGCGCGAGCAGGGCGGCTGTTGCGGTGGGGAACCAGTTGATCTTGCGGAGCCGGTCGATCTCGGTCGGCACGATCGGACCGCCCACCGGGCCCGTTCGTTTGGTCGCGGCGATTTGGCGCGCGATCGCGTCGCGGTCTGCGTGCGGCGCGTAGGTGCCGACGAGATATCGGCTGAACTGATCGTTGGTCGCGCCGGCCGCGTACCAGCCGGCGCTCGTGAACCAGGCACCGTCGGCGACGGGTTGCGCATCAGCGACCTGTGGGAACACGGCCTGGCCCACGATCCGTTCGACGACCTGCTGACCTTTGGGTCCCGCGGTCTTCACGGTGTCGCCGACGCGTTTGGCGAGCGCGCGCATGGTCGTGGCGCCGAGCGCAACCTCGTTCGGCGTCTGTGGCTCGCGCCCGGCGACGATCGCCGGTCCCAGGGTGCCTTTGACCGGGACGAGTGCCCAACCGATGGTTGGGCGGCCGGCGAATTGCATGTTCTCGTAGCACGCGACCGCGAGTGAGGCGACGCCGGGGAGTCGTGAGATGCCGAGGTCGGTGCTGTCGCAGTGTTGGATGTCGGTCGTCTCGGCCTTGAAATCGAACGTCCATCCGTAGAGGCGCGGTGTCGACGACAGGTGCCCGAGACTCGCTGCGAATACCATGAGCGCGCTCAAGCCGAAAACGCCGAACGCGGCGCCGAATGCGGCTGACCGAAGGGGCACCGCTTGATCGCCGCGCCCGGGCTCAGTCGCCATGTGCAATCCCGTTGTCGCGGCTGGCGAGAGTCCCGTGCCCGTCAGCGCGCCGGCGAGGCGGGTCCCGAGCGCCGGCTGGCGGCCTCGATGGTCGGGGGCTGCGATCCTCGTCGACCGGAGCGCCGCGACGAGAGCGATCGCGAGCACCGCCGCGACGACGGCGAGGGCGCCCAGTGTGAGCACTTGCCAGTCTGCGTGCAAGCCAGGGTCGGGATCGGCGCGGCGCGCGACTCCGAAGGGGAGCAGCGGTGACGCGGCGATGGCGCCGGCGACCGCGAGCAATGTCCCACCAATCGCGATCACAAGCACTCGCGCACCGCTCATGCCGGTTCGCTGGAGGCGCGTCGTGCCGAGCGCGAGCAGCGCAGACTGGTCGAGTCGCGTCGACGTGAGCTCGCGGTTCAAGACGATCGCGATCGCCACGATGCCCGCGAGGCCGGCGACCGCCGCGAAGATCAACAAGACGTCGGTGAGCACGTTGATCGCGTCGCGTGCGCCGGCGCTTTCGATCTCGAGTCCCTGGGGTTGGAAGTCGGGATTCTTGCCGAAGATCTCATCGACCGCCGCGGTCACCCTCCGCACGTCCGACGCCCGGACCCGGATCGTGTAGCCGGCGGGGTTCGCGATGCGCCCGTGGTACGCGCGGTCAAACGCCGGTGTCATCAGCAAGACACCACCCGCGCTGCCGAGCGAAGCAAGATCAAGCGGGCGGCGGACGAGACCCACAATGTGGAGATGGATGTGGGGCCCGTCCAGCCGGAACGGCCCCCCGTGACTGAGGCCTTCGAATGTCTGCGTCGACATCGAGACCGCGTCGATGGTGTCGCCAACGCGGAGGTGTCGCATCGCGGCGAGTCCTTCACCAATGTCGATCTCGTCGAGGGTGTTCGGGTTAGCAAGCCGGCCGGCGACGAGTCGGGGACGGTCCACCTCGGTGCCGAGCGCACCGTCGACCGGTGCCGCGATCAAGAGGTGCTGGAGCGCCGGCGCGGCCGGACCCACGAAGAGCAGGTCGACGACGCCGATACCCTCTACCCCCCGTGTGCGGCGCAACGCCGCGAGCTGTGCCGGCGTGTACGACCCGACCTGGACTTGGATGTTGGATGAGCGGCTGAGGTCGTTGAATCGTCGCAGTGAGGAACTGCTGCGTCGGGCACCGCAGAGCGCCGCGAGCGTCACCGTGCCGACCAGACCGACCAGCAGCATCACAACGACGGTGCCGCGCCAGTGGCGCCGCAACTCAGTCCTGGCAACCATCCGAATCGCGCCCAACGCACCTGCCTCACGAAACCGGACTCCGCATCCCCAGTCCACGCGACGGATCGAACTCCGGCAAGGGTGGTGGCATCCAGGTACCCCCGGGCGCCAGCGCGGTGAAGCCGTGGCGAGCCGACCGGAATCCGACGGCCAGCGTGACAAGTGCTCCGCCGCCGACGCGAAGAGTCAAGACCTGTGGATTGGCGTGCCACGATGACGTGGCAAGGTCAGCTGCAGGAAGGGGACAGAAGTTGTCGGAGCGATCAGGAACCCGCGCTGACGATCCGTTCAGTGGTCGGCGCCCAACCAGTCACGAACGCCTGACGGGACTGCCCTGGGATTCGTCGTACCACGACGGCCCTGCGCCTTGGGATATTGACCGGCCGCAACCAGCGATAGTGCGTTTGGCATCCGAAGGCGGATTCGCCGGAGCGGTGCTCGATGCGGGCTGCGGCACCGGCGAAAACACTCTTCACGTCGCCTCGCTGGGATTGCCGGTTCTGGGCATTGACGTGGCTGAGACGGCACTGGCGATCGCCCGAGAGAAGGCCGACGACCTTGGGATCGAGGTTGAGTTCGCTGCGGCTGACGCGTTCCAGCTGGAGCGTTTGGGGCGCCGGTTCGAGACGGTGATGGACTGCGGACTGTTCCATACCTTCGACGGCGACGAGCGACCAGGATACGCGGCGAGTCTGGCGTCGGTGACCGAGCACGATGGAACCCTGTATGTGTTGTGCTTCAGTGACGATGGTCCCGATACCGGCCCGCACCCCATCAGTCACGAAGAACTGAAAGCGGCGTTCAACCATCGCAATGGATGGAGTGTCGCCGACATCGAACCGGACCGGATTCACACGAGATACCACGACGACGGCGCACCAGCCTGGTTCGCGACAATCAAACGAACCTAGCCGCACGCGTTCGCTGCGGGCCGTCAAGCACACGCTCGTTGAGCGCTACGGGGAATCGCGGAGGACACGCTGACCGACAGCCGGCTACCGGGAACGATCGGCGGTCTTGCGGACGGCGAGCGGTGGTTCCAGTTGGGCAACCCGCTCAGTGGGCTCGTCCTGGGCGCGACGACGGTGAAGGACGCGGCTGTGTTCCAGCGGTCCATCCTCACGGTTCCGGCCATCCGTGACGTCACCGATGAGTTGGTGACGCAGACACTGAACTTGGCCAGCGGTCTTGGGAACAGCACGCGGAGCGGGAACAACGCGACGATGTCCTGTGGCGGGAAGGAGCACAGGAAGTGGCTCTGCATGTCTCACGCGGTCGCCGAGGTGGTGGTCAAGGACCTTCGGGAACGGGTGGTGCCGATGCGGGGAAACGCTGATCCCGTCGTCGTGCTGATGGTGCAGGAAGCGCGTCCGATCATCGTGGACGCGATCGCCGAGCAGATGTCGTCTCGGTTCCGACGGCCGGTGTCGACGCTGTTTGTCACACAAGAACCTGATGCATCCGTGAGCAACGCCGAAGGTGGGAACTGCGATGACGGGGACGGCCCGCAGCAGTACCGGTGCGAATACGGCAACGCCTTGATCTCGACTGTGCCGCTGGTGCCATTGGCGGGCGTGAACTTCAATCATCAGCCCGAGAATCGGATGTTCGTTGCCGCGACGATCGGTCTAGGTGCCACGCAGGTAACTGTCGGCACGTATCACGCGCAGATCGATGAGGCGAACAGAAAGGGTCAGCAAGCGGAGGAGCGTGCCATCTTTCAGATGCTTGTGTCGTGGTTGCCGGACCCGATCATCATCGGGGGTGACTTCAACGACCGAGCTTTCGAGCTCTTTGGCTTCATGAAGCAGGACAAGAGGAAGAAGCGAGTCGATGCGTTCCTCTCGCGGCCTGACCTCGATACCTCGAACCTCGGGACGTGCCGATCTCGAAAGCTGAAGGTCGAGCCGTACGAGCTCGATCACAGACGCGTGGCCATCAAGTGGGCGTCGATGTAAGAGCCGACGGGCCCGAATGACTGCGGGTTACGGCGCGGCGGACATTTTGCCCGCCTCTTCTTTGGCGACAAGGCTTTGCATGAGGGTCGGGCCGGCATGGGCAACTGCCGCGAGCATCGCAGCCTGAAGTGCTTCCGCCCAGTGTCGAGCACGTTCGAGTAGACGGAATTCGTATCCATCGATCCCGACATCGTCACCCATGTGCCCGACGAACTCCCACAAGATACGGATGGTCTCCTCGGTCTCATCGACGGAGAGCCGCACGGGGAATGTCGTGTTGTCATCGATCGCAAGGAGTCGCATCCGTAGGGTTTCGGTCAGCGTGCCGCTGCTGTAATGCAACAGACCTTGCGATCGCTTCGAGTGATCAGATGCCATCGCTTTCCTCCGTGGGTTCTTGTTCGTTCTCCTCGGGAGATTCACCGCCAAGCAGGAAGAGGCGTCGGCGCGCATGAACCGGCTCCGCGTACGGCCATCCGTTGGATCGCTGAGACTGCCAAGTGATTTGACCGTACGCTCAGGTCCCCGAAGCGTCAACGGTGAACACGATGGAGCGACCCGCGTTCTTTGTCTTGGACGCGTGACATCGACGGTCTGTTTCGCATCTGCCTTGAGCGCTTGCACAACGCAACAAAGACTGTGCGCTCAAGGACGCTGGAGAACTACCACGTACCGGGTGGTCGTTGTCATTGCTTGTTGTGTGTGAGTTGCGATTCGCGCAGCGCGTCGGCTCAACGCGTTTCGTCGGGAGGCCGTCGACTCAACTGAAGAGAGGTCGCGAGTTGCAGTGGTGTGACGTCGGCTTCCGGGAGCGGGCTTGCGTGAAATCGAACGACCGGATCGGTCTGGATCATCGACCAACTTCGGCATTCGTGCCCGTCAACGCTCTCCTGATTCGAAAGGCGGGGGGTCACTTGCCGTGGGGCGTTCTCCATTTCCTCGACAATCGACACTTTGAGGTTGTCCCATCCGATCATCACGGTCAGCATCGCGAGGAATATCAATAATCCGAGGGTGAGGGCCGTCGATAGCGCCGATCCCGCGGCGATGAGCCAAAGGGTGAACAGGGCGGTCGCGAACGCGACCGTCGCCATGATCCGCCGCAACATTTTGTTCCCCGCTTCTACTTTTCATTCTTTCTGTGAATCGCACGTTTAGACCGGCGTGAGGTCCGAGTCAAGGATTGGCAGGTGGCGCGTCTACCGAACAGGCAACGGGAACTCCGCACAGTCAGCGTCGACGCTCATATGACTCGAGTTGACCGCGCTCCGTGCATGAGTCTCTGCAATCAGCAGTATTTGAAGGTATCGGAGGGCGGCAGATTCCCGTGGGTCCCCCTCCGACGCCTGCCCGCTGCGTGCGCTCGCAGGGTGGTGTCGGCGAGAAGCTCAGGCGAGGCCTTCGGAGAGCAATGCGCCGAGCGCCGCTCCGAGCTCCCAGCACGCGTCGATGTCCGTGCGGCTCGGCTCGCCGACGACCGAAACGTGGTGGTGCGCGGCACGCCAGTTCAACCCCGTGGTGATGACCTCGACCGCATTCACCGCGCCGGCGGTGTCGTTGTTCCCGTGAACGTAGAGGCCGTAGGGACGGCCACGCGTCGCATCGAGGCACGGATAGTAGATCTGGTCGAAGAAGTGCTTGAGGGCGCCGGAGATGTAGCCGAGGTTCGCCGGCGTACCGAGGATGAAAGCCTGGGCGCCGAGCACGTCGACCGCCGTCGCGGCGAGTGCGGGGCGGGTTAACACCTCGATGCCGGTGATGCGGGCGTCGGTGGCACCGGAGCGCACCGCCTCGAACAGCGTATGCATCGCCGGGGAAGGAGTGTGGTGCACGATCAGGAGCG
This sequence comes from Acidimicrobiia bacterium, assembly GCA_038209365.1. GTDB lineage: Bacteria > Actinomycetota > Acidimicrobiia > IMCC26256 > PALSA-610 > DASQHW01. The sequence goes on from JBBQXS010000021.1 coordinate 8,696, forward strand.
TCGGCCTCTGCCGATCGACGCGCTCCATGTCAGTGCTCCATATGACGTTGCCTCATGAGCGGGTCATCGCGGGTGGTCTTCCGTTCAACGCCGGCGAGCCGGTTCAGGGGACGGCCGCGGTCAGGACGCTAACCCGCGAGCAGCGGACGCGCTTCCGGCGCGACGACCGGTGGCGGAGGTACGACAGGGCCGCGCACTGTCTAGGAGCCTGCGCGCGGGTGCCACTCGTTGACGAACTTGGCGATGCGGGCCGGCGCCCGCTCCTCGAGCTTGGTTGCGCGTTCGGCGGTGATCTTGCCGGCGGTCTTGGCGGCTTCGATCCTCTGCGTGGCGGCCTGCATGAGCGCCTCGATGAGGTGTTGCGGGTCGACGTTGTGCGCAGTCGCCACCTCGGCGATCGTCTTACCTGCCCGCAGCTCCTTCACCAAATCCTTCGGTGCGATCCCGATGGTGTCGGCCGCGATCTTCACGCCGTCGCGCGCGATATTGCGAATGGCGGCTCGCCGGTGCGTGTTGTTCACGAGCTTGCCGACGGCGTCCGGCAGGCGCTGCTCGAGCTTGGTTGCGCGTTCGGCGGTGATCTTGCCGGCGGTCTTGGCGGCTTCGATCCTCTGCGTGGCGGCCTGCACGAGCGCGTCGATGACATGCTGCGGGTCGACGTTGTGCGCGGTCGCCACCTCGGCGATCGTCTTGCCCGCCCGCAACTCCTTGACGAGATCGCTCCGGTCGATTCCGATGGTGTCCGCCGCGACGTCGAGCGCCTTGCGGACGACGATGCGACGGTGGTGCGCCCGGCGCGCCGAGCGGTTCTCGCCGGATGGGCCGGCCGTGGCGCTCGGCGTGGAGGCGTTGCCGCCTCCGGCGGTCGCGCCGGCGAGAGAGATACCGGCGGTGCCGAGCACGGCGGCGGTGGTGGCGGTGGCGATGATCTGGGTGAGTTTCATGCGACCAGCATCGCCCCGTTTTGTGAGGGCTTCGTGAGGTCGCGACCAGGCTCGGGTCAATGCTGGCGAGGCGCAACCGACCGTACGACTATTGTGACGGGCTCGACCGGGGCGGTTAGCTCAGCTGGCTAGAGCGCATCCTTGACGCGGATGAGGTCAGGCGTTCGAGTCGCCTACCGCCCACCCTAAAACACCAGGTCGGCGCGCATACGCCAGTCTCCAGGCTCGGCGCTGAGCCCGGCAACTCGACTGCGCCTCAACTCGTTCGCGAGGTTCGCGGTGTACCCGTCGTCACTGGCTCAGATCGCCCAGCTGTTCGATTGAGCGTAGGTCTAGGCTCCGGTTTCGGTGATCGACGCAGGGCAACTTTTGGTGCTGTACATCGTCGGCGTCGTCTGGCTGTACGTCTTGGTCTTCCGTAGCTCCTATCGGCGTAGCCGCGTCGTCGGCCGTCCGAATGGACCATCGATCGCGATTGCCGCGTTCGCGATGTGGTTCTGGCCGATCACGCTGCTCTACTGGGCGTTCGGCCCGGCTCCTGCTGAGCGCGTAGCGCGGCGCAGGTCAAACTGATCGCTACCGCCGGTTCGCCGGTATGGGTAAGACATACGCTCCCCGCGATGGCTGCCCTCGACGAAGTCGTCATCGTGGAGCGGGTCATCCCGGCGCCCGCCGAGAGGATCTTTGAGCTGCTCGCCGACGTCCGCCATCACCGCATGATCGACGGCTCCGACAGCGTGCGCGATCCGAAGGACGCGCGGCCGCGGCGTCTGTCGCTCGGCGCGAAGTTCGATATGAGGATGAAGCTGGGCATCCCGTACACGATGACCAACGAGGTCATCGAGTTCGAGGAGGGTCGCCGTATCGCGTGGCAACCCCGGCCGGCGGCTCGTCTCGCCCGGTCGTTCGGCGGCCGCATCTGGCGCTACGAGCTTGACCCGGTTCAGGGCGGCACGCGCGTGCGCGAGACATGGGACGTCTCCGCGGAGCGGTGGGTGTTCGAGGCCCTTGGTCCACTCGCTCTCGGCGCGCCGGGCCTTAGGTTCATGGTCAAGCCGGCGCGCACCCGCGCCGCGATGGCGGCCACGCTCGCGAGGATCGAACACCTCGTCACCCAGCCGTGATCCGTCCGTCGATCGTGTTCGACGGCCCCAATCGCGCTCTCGTGAGCGTCACACCGCCAGCGGCGTTGCCCGGTAGTGAGATCACGATGCCGAGCACGAGGCCGACGAGCGTGGCAAGAACGGTCACGCCTGCCCAGAGTTCTATGGTCCATTTCACGCCGTAGGCGAGCTGGTAGATCGCGAAGTATGCCGACCAGAGGACGACAGGAAGCGCAGCACCGAGGAGCCAGGGAGGTATCCGCCTTCGGACGAGCGCGTCCAAGACGAGCCCTGCAACGATTCCGGTAAGCGCGAGCGGAGGCTGGCTGAATTCGTGCAACCCGACGAAGAGGACGACGACGATACCGAGGAATAGCGTGAAAGTACCGAGCGGTGGTTGCCAGCGCCTGAGTAGCAGCTGCGTCGGCACGACGAACAGCACGGTCGTGACAAGGATGGATGCGACGCCGAGCAGCTGGCGAAGCTCAGGCAGCGTTTCTTTGCCGTGTTCAACGTGCTGGCCCGGAACACGCTTGAAGGCAGTGCCGGCCGCGTCGACGATGAAGGGTGAGAGGTAAAGCAGGAAGAAGCCGACCAACGCAGTCGCGAGCGTCAGAGACAGCAGCGGCGGCAAAAATGAGCGCAGTCTCGGGCTTGTTGGTGAGGGGTCAGACCACGCTGCGCGAAGCGGGCTGGTCAAGGCGACGAGGCCGCCTGCCAGCAAGACCAAGTGGGTTGGGCTGAGCAGCGCTTCGACGCCGACTTCGATCCCGAATGCCTGGTGCCATGCGAGGTCGCCAACTGCGCCGGCGGCGAAGACGCCGAGCGCCAGGAGCGTTAAGGCTTGTCCGTCAGGGACGGTGTCGCGCCACCGCCGTCCGGCCTCGTGGCGGCCACGAAGTTGGGATGCGGCGACGAGGACCGCGGCCAAGAACCCCGAATACAGGAGCCCGTGCCAGGGCGTGAAGAATGTTTCCGGCTTGCTGTTCTCGTGCGCCCAGCCGTCCACGAACAGACCGATGATCATCCAGACGCCACACCCGACGATCGCGACGCTCTCTCGGTATGTCAAACGCGCGGCAGGAATCATCGTTTCCTCCCGAAGCGGTAGAGCCGCAAACTGTTCCCGACGACCGACACGCTCGAGAACGCCATGGCAGCGCCCGCGAGGATGGGATTGAGCAACCCGAGTGCGGCGGCGGGGATGAGTGCGATGTTGTAGGCGAACGCCCAGCCGAGGTTCTGGAGGATCGTGCGGAACGTACGCCGCGCGAGTCGCAGCGCAGTGGGCACGCCGTGCAGGTCGCCAGAGAGCAGCGTGATGTCCGACGACTCGATCGCAACGTCGGTGCCGGTACCGATTGCCATTCCGAGATCTGCTTGTACAAGGGCTGGTGCATCATTGATGCCGTCGCCCACCATGGCGACCACGTGACCGGCTTCTTGCAGGCGCCGGATCTCTAGGACTTTGTCCTTGGGGAGTACTTCGGAGAGCACCCGGTCGATTCCGACGGCACTTGCGATCGCCGCCGCGGTGCGGCGGTTGTCGCCGGTGATCATCGCGACCTCGATGCCCATCGCGTGCAGTTCCGCCACGACGGATGACGCGTCGTCTTTGAGTGTGTCGGCGACGGCGATGACGCCGCGTGCGGAGCCGTCCCATGCCACGAGCATCGCGGTCTTGCCTTCGCCTTCGAGACGTTCGAGCGCAGCGTCAAGGTCGTCGGGCAGCTTGGCTCCTGCGTCGTGGAGGAGTTGGCGGCGTCCCACCAGAACCGGAGTGCCACCGATTTCGGCCCGCACGCCGTGGCCGGTGACGGCGGCAAACTCGTTCGCAGGTAGGAGTGCCAAGCCGCGCTCGCGGGCGCACACAACGATGGCGCGTCCGAGGGGATGTTCGGATGGTTCTTCGGCGGCGGCCGCGTGACGCAGCACGTCGTCAGACTGCTCACCCGCGGACGGCACGACATCGGTCAGGCGCGCTTCGCCCCGCGTGAGAGTTCCGGTTTTGTCGAACACGACCGTGTCGACGTGCTTTGAGCGTTCGAGCACGGCACCGCCCTTGATCAGAACGCCAGTGGCCGCGCCGCGTCCGGTGCCAACCATGATGGCGGTAGGCGTTGCCAGGCCCAGCGCGCAGGGGCACGCAATGATCAGCACTGCGACTGCCGCGACAAGGCCAGCCTGTGCATCGCCGACGGCCGTCCATGCGCCAAACGTCAGGGCGGCGATCGCGAGCACGGCGGGCACGAACACGCCGGCGATCCGGTCGGCGAGGCGCTCTACAGGGGCCTTGGTGCCCTGCGCCTCTTCGACGAGCTGGACGATCTGCGCGAGCGCGCTCTCGGCGCCGACTGCGGTGGCTCGAAGCGTCAAGACGCCTTGGGTGTTCAACGTGGCGCCGGCGACGGTGTCGCCGGGCTCCTTGTCGACGGGGAGCGACTCTCCGGTCAGCATCGACTCGTCCACGGCCGACGCGCCATCGATCACGACGCCGTCGACCGGGATCTTCTCGCCCGGCCGAACGCGTACGAGGTCTCCGGCGTGGACGGCTTGTACCGGCACCGTGCGTTCCTCGCCGTCGATGAGAACTCGTGCTTCCTTCGCGCCGAGCTCGAGCAACGCTCGTATCGCGCTCGACGCCCGACCCTTGGCGCGTGCCTCGAAGTAACGGCCCAGCAACAGGAACGTGACGATGAGCGCGGCAGTGTCGAAGTAGTGCTCGGCGTGTCTGTCGCCGAACGCCACGCGCCAAGCAGAGAAGAAGAACGCCGCGAGCGTGCCGAGCGCGATGAGCGTGTCCATGTTTGCCGTGTGCGCGCGTGCCCGCACGGCCGCTTGGTGGAGGAACGGCCAACCGGCCCAGAATTGGACGGGCACGGTCAGGACGAAAGCGCTCCAGCGGGCCCACGGCTGGTCCATGAACGCCATCGACAGCACGAGCACCGCAAGCGCGAGGGGCGCGGCGACGGCGACGCGACGCAGCCACATGCGCTGCATCGCGAGCTCAGCCTCAGGCGCGGCCGAATCGCTGTCGTAGAGCGATACGAGCCCGTAGCCGGTCCGTTCGACTGCTTCAACGAGGTCGTCGATACGAGCGCGCTCCGGGTCGACCACAACGGTGGCTCGTTCGGTCGCCAGGTTCACGGCTGCGTTTCGAACGCCATCGACGCGGGACAGGGTCCGCTGGACGCGCGCCGCACACGAGCCACATGTCATGCCGGTGACACCGAACTCGTATTCCGTCGCGTCCGAGCGCTGGCCTGGTGCTGCTACCTCGGGAGTCATGGCGCTACTCCGAGTTCTCGGGCACCGGACCCGTGGTGACGCGGTCGAACCGGAGTGCCTCCATGAGCTCGTCGACGATTTCGTCGGTGCGGCCGGCGATGATGGCCGCGGCCACGCACGTCTCGAGGTGGTTGCGCAACACCAGGCGGCTGGCCCGTTCGAGGGAACCCTGCACCGCCGAGAGCTGTTTCATCACCTCGGGGCAGTACGCATCGTCTTCCACCATCCGGACGACGCCGTCGAGATGACCCCGGGCCGTCTTCATTCGGTTCAGCACGTCACGGCGGTATGCAGCTTTCATAATCCGTAGCCTACCCCACCGGGGGTGGGGAGGGCTAGAGTCAAGCAAGCCCAGGAGGAGGAAACACGGTGATGACCGCGGTCTACGAAGTCCGAGGCATGACCTGCGATCACTGCGTCGCTGCCGTGCGCGCCGAGCTCTACCGAGTTGACGGCGTCCAGCAGGTCGACGTCGATCTCACGTCGGGCCAGGTAACGGTGTCGAGCTGCCTCCATCAATTTGAGGCGACCAGCCACGAGGGCTGAACCCGCCGTTGGGCGCCACGGCCGACTGCGAGCTCGGAAGTCGATCACGCGTGGGTAACGAATGCCGCCGCCGAGGCGCTGAATCAGTTGGCGCAGTGAGTTTTGAAGGTCGTGGTGCGGTTCCCAGCTCGGGGGCTGACCGTCGGGCCAAGGATGCGGGTGAGTGCGTGCAGCAGGGGAGGATCGTTCTGTAGCACGAGCGCGATGATGCGGCCGCGTGCGTAGAAGTGCGGTGGTCCGATCCATTCGGCGATCGTGACCAAGCCGTGGCCGTTTCCGATGCTGGAGCCGTCGGGACTGATGTTCTTCGAGATGCCGACTCGGGAGTCGCGGTCGGGATACTCATAGACCCGTACTTCGGTGCCGTTCACGCACAGCAAGTGCGCTTCGGTGTCGAGCGGGTTGCCTGGTGCAGTGCCGGTCACCGACACCGTCATTCCCACGGCCCTAAGATCATTGACCAGATTCGAAACGATGTACCCGGCGTTATCGGTCGTCACCGCGGGCGTGCCGGGGTTCGAGACGGTTGGGCCGATCGTGACGCGGGCCCGACGGTCTTCACCGCGTGTCAGCGCGAATACGCCGACGAGCGCGACACCTGCGAGCGCAGCGCCGGTGACAACGTGCCGCGTCCGACGGCGGCGACCGTACCGGCTTGCACGGCGCTCGATCGCCTCGAGCTCTGGCGGCGAAGCGATGGGCGACTCGACCGCCCGCGCCACGCGCTCGTTGAGGTCACTCATTGGCGGACTCCTTCAACATCGCTTCGTTGTCGGCGACGGCGATCGCCAACCGTTGGTACGCGGCCCGAAGGGTGGAGGACACGGTGCCTCGAGCAACGTCCATCACCTCCGCGATCTCCTGCTCGGTGAGCTGACCCACGTGCCGTAACAGCACTGCAGTCCGTTGACGAAGTGGTAACTCAGCGACCAACAACCAGAGCTCGCCCGACGGCCCCGGCACGTCCTCGCGTCGTGGCCGTCCGACAAGACGCCGTTCCAATGCCCGCCGCCGGGCGCGTCGGCGCACGACATTGAGTGCCACCCGGTAGGTCCATCCGGTTGGTGAGGCCATTCGAGAGACTTGGGCCCAACGTTCGTAGGCCCGCGCGAGTGCCTCGTCGGCCGCCTCGCAGGCGAGGTCGACCTCGCCGGCAGTTGCGGCCAACAGGGTGATCAACCGCGGGTGTATCTCGCGGTACCAGGTCTCGAAATTCAGCGGCTCGTCCGGGCTCACACAGCATGTGTAAGTCACGAACGGCCGAGATTGCAGATCCCGCGCTGCCTATGGCTGTACGTCGATGATCATCGTGAGGCCCCCACCTCCCCGAACCTCGACATTGTTGTTGGTCGTGTGGTGGGGGATATGGCAGTGCAGCAGCCACTTGCCCGGTCGCCTCGCCTCCCAAATCACGTCGTATCGCTCTCCCGGCCCGACGTCGACGGTGTCCCTTGTCAGTCGGGCCGCCGGTGGCACCGGATTGCCGTCGGTCTCGACGATCGTGAAGGGCCCGCCGTGGATGTGCATCGGATGGATGAAGTTGTTGTTGGAACCGATGAATCGAACTCTGACCCGCTCGCCGACGCGCATGTGGATCGTGTCGGTGTTGGGATACGCCTTGCCGTTGATCGTGAAGTAGTTCGGGAGTCCGCCCTCCATCAACATCGCGGGATAGGTGTAGCCCTCGCGTTCGAGCCACTCCTGCAACATGATGATGACGTCTTGGTCGTATCGGTACGCAGCGTCGACCGCGGGATTGGCGGGGTCGACGATGAGCGCGCCGTACAAGCCGAGGGCCTGCTGACGATCCGGTTCCTTGTGCGAGTGGTAGAAGTAGGTGCCCGCCTGCTCGACGGTGAACGCGTACGTGAACGTGTGTCCGGGTTCGATCGGCTTTTGAGTGATGTCGGCGGGACCGTCCATCTCATTGGGCACGATCAAACCGTGCGAGTGCACGGTCGTCGGCTCCGGGAGTTCGTTCTTCACGTTGATCTGGAGGCGATCGCCCTGGGTGACGTGGATGAGCGGACCGGGAACCTCGTGGTTGAACGCAAACGCGGCAACCGGTTCGTGGTCGAGAATGTGCCACTGGATCACCGACGCGGTGAGGTCGAAGACCTTGACGCCGCTCTCGATGCGAGGCGCAAGTGGACGACCGCCTCGTGCGTCGACCGGCGCCCTGTACGAGATGTCGCGCGGGTCGACCGCAGCCATCTCCTTCATTGCCCCGCCCGGCGTGTCATTGGTCATGATCATCCCGGGCGGCATGACCGCTTCGCCGGTGTCCGCGGCACTGAGACGGAGATTGACCAAGTTCGCGGGGACGATCACGCCAACTGCGAGTGCAAGCAGACTCAAGACCGCGACGACCGTCAGCTGTGGTCGGGTGACGGTTCGTCGCGGCGTGTGGCCGCGCTCACCGCCAGCGTCGCCCATTGAAGCGCCATGATGCTGCATCACGACCCCCCGACAGGTCCGGGCGCGGGCGTCGGCGATCCGTGAGCGACTCGAGGCGCTCGAACCTCGGCGTCGGGGCGGCGTTCGGTCATCAGCCCGTGCTTCAGATCGTTCGCGACCATCCACACGTTGATTGGATAGGCGGTCGCGAAGCCGGCGATCACCGCGACCGACATGACAAACCAGAACTGGGGCTCGGTCGGGGTCATCGCTCGCATGTCACGGCCCATCATGAGCAGCGTCATGACGAAGAACATTCCGGCCGCCATGGTGTTCATCGACAGCCATTCCGGCACGAACGTCCTGCGCAGTGCGGACGTGTACGAGCCACCGAACATGCTCTTCATGAACAGCGCCTGGAAGATGAACAACCCGAAGGCGAAGCCGGTCGTGTACTCGATGATGAGGTCGAGCCACATCGGCAGCCCGAGCGACGTGACGATGACCGCGGCGGTGATGATGCCGGTCGCGTCGCCGGCCACGCAGTGCACCGTCGAGCCGACGCCCTGCTTCCACAGCGGCCGGACGAACTCCTCGTGCTCACCGGGCCGAGGTTCCTTGTCGCTCAGCACATACAGGGCGAGGGCAACCGGACCCATGTAGAGCGTGACGAGCACCCAACCCCAGCGCATCACGACCGGTTCGGGGTTGCCGCGCACGAAGTTGTCCCATGCGACGTATCCGACGGAGGCGCCAGCAAGCGCGAACCAGGCAAGAACAAACGAGTTGCGAAGAATCATGGGCGTCCCTCATCGGAGCGGATCGATAGTCCTCGGCCGGATCCTTCCCTCGGAAGCGCGGAGACACTCGGCGGAAGGTCGCGCTCAGCGTCATGCCGAGGAAGGTCGGCGGATGCGCCGGGCGCGGGCGGGCCCCGGCACATCCGCGCGACTTCTGTTGCCGCGAGGTTTCCCGCGAGATCTCCGCAGTCGTTATCCCGGGCGCACGCCGTACTCGTATCCCTCGCGGAAGACAGGTTGAGGCTTCCACGAAGTCGCCGGTGTGTGTCGCCGAGACCGTCATGCCGCCGCCGACCTACATGCCGAAAGCGGTGCCGTCGCGAACACTACGACACTAAGTCGTAGATCACGCGGTTCTCCAATCCGCGCAATGCGCGCGCAGAGTGTGGGCAGCGCGCGCCACGGGACTCGTGCTGGCACGCGGGCCTTTTCCGGTACTACGACATAGCGTAGTTGCACGGACGATGCGCGAAGGGACAGTGATGGCGAGGGACGATTCGGACACCGAGTGCGCCCGCGAGTAGTCGTGCTTGCCGCGGTTGCCGCTGCTGCAACGATTTCCTTGTCATGTCAAGGTACTCGCAGCAAGGCTCAGGTCCCCGGGCTTCCGCCGCGCAAGGTCGCGGTAGGCAACGTTGACGTCACAGTGACGCCCCGCGTACTCAACAGCGTTGGAGCGCGGTTCGATGTCTCCCTAGATGCGCGGTCGGGCACCCTCGCGGCGGACCTTGCCGAGTCCTCGATACTCACCGTTGGTGGTCGCACATGGGGACACGCTCATTGGAAGGGCGACAAGCCAGGTGGCAGACATCGGACCGGCTCATTGGAATTTGACCCGCTCGGAGTGCCCGCAGGCCCTGTCCGGCTAGTGATAGGCGACCTTCCGCAGGCGGCGATCGTTGAGTGGCAGCGATGAGCGCGGGCGCGGCTATCAGCGAGCGATCGAGGCCGCGGTGGTTCTCGGGAGCGTCGCACTTCTTGCATCGGTGGTATTGCGCAGAACCGCATTTGGGCTCGGCATCGTGGCGGGGGCGCTCTTGGCGGCCGGGGTCGTGCTCGTGGCGTCGAGCGCGTGGTTCAGTCACCGGCCCGGAAGCGGATCGGGTACCTCGGATGACTGCGACGAAGGGTCTACGTAGAGAAGCGACGGCGGCATCACCGATCGGGCACAATCGCGCCAACATCTCGCCGGACGCCCGATGCCGCCTGAAGGAGTCGCGTGTGAACGATCGACGCCCGACAGGCGAGCTGGAGCATGAAGTCCTGAGCGCGCTCTGGACGATGGACGAGGCCGCGACGCCGGCCGAGGTTCGGGACGAGCTGGATACGGATCTCGCGTACACAACGATTATGACGATTCTCACGCGGTTGTGGCAGAAGGACCTTGTGACCCGCGAGCGCCGAGGAAGGGCGTATGCATACGCGCCGACCGTCACGGAAGCGGAGCTCACGGCACAGCGTATGCAAGCAGTACTTGCCGCCGCTTCGGACCGCAAAGCCGCGCTCAACGGCTTCGCCCGTTCACTTTCTGCTCGCGAGGCGCGGGCATTGAAGGCCGTGCTCGATGCCGATCGTCGGAAGCGTTGACGTGCACCGGGCCGTATTCGTCGCTGTTGTCGTGGCCGTCGCCAGCGCCGCAGTTGCGTTTCTGATTTCGCGCCACATTCGGCCCGCGACCGCGACGCGTGCGATCACGATGCTCGCGGTTGTATCTGCGCTCTCCACGCTGTGGACGCTTTTGCTCGTCGCCAGCTCGAACATTGTTCAGCTGCATGGCGTCGCGGAACGGCTTTCCTGGTGCAGCAAACTCCTCCTGACTCATCGGGGCACCATCTCGCCAGTCGGCGGTGGCGCGATTTTCGCTCTGGGCGCGACGGTCTTCTCGTCGCTACGCGTGTTTCTGCGCCAGCGACGCCTACGAGCGCCGACGGGTCAGGCGGATCTCGCGATTGTGCCGTCCGACATACCGACCGCCTTCGCGCTTCCCGGCCAACTTGGTCATCACGGTCAAGTCGTCGTCTCGACGGCGATGTTGCGATCGCTTGAACCGGATGAGCGGCGTGCGCTCTTGGCGCACGAGCGTGCGCACCTCCGCTGTCACCACCACAGGTTCGTCCGGCTGACGCAGCTCGCGGGGGCCGCGGTCCCGATGCTGATGCCGCTCTACCGGCGGGTTCGATATGCGACGGAGCGCTGGGCGGACGAGGAAGCTGTGCGCGAAGTCGGCAGCCGTACTGTCGTGGCACGAGCGATCGCACGCGCCGCGCTGGCACAAACAGGGGGCATGCAGGCCGCGCTCGGTGTGGCCGACACTGGCGTTGTCCAACGCGTCGAATCGCTCCTCAACGAGGTGCCGCGACCGTCCCGGTGCTTTGAGATTGGTGCGATAGGCGCGGTGCTCGTCGCGATTTGCGGTCTCGCAACCTCGCTCGTATTGGTCGAGCCGTGGGCGGCGGATCTGCTCGGCCTGTGCCACTGATGGGGCTCGACATGCGTTGCCGAGGCATCGGATGGCTCGTTGACTGTTGATGATCTCGCGACGCTGATAGGAGAGTCAGCTCACATCGTCGGGATGTGGCAAGAGCTCGGTTTACTTTCATGCGAGTCGGAGCTCGTCGCGACCGACGTGCATCGCGCTCGACTGATCCAGTTCGCGGTGCGTCACGGCGTACCGCCCGAGACACTCGCAGAGATCACGCAGCGCCAAGACATGCTCGGCGAGTTTCTCGAGATCATGGGCGAGCGTGGTGCCGCGCGGTGGACCGCCACCGACATCGACGAGATCGCACGAGAGGTCGGGCTCGACGCGAACGTGGTTTCACGCATCGCAGCCATCGTCGCGTTCACCGACGACGAATTGTTCTACGACGACGACATCGCAATGTTGCGGATGGCGCGCGTCGCTCTCGAGGTAGGGTTCCCCGAGGATGCGCTCTCCCAACTGATGCGCGTCTACGTCGATGCGCTGCGGCGAGTTGCCGAGGCGGAAAATCGCTTGTTTCACATGTATGTCCACGAGCGACTGCGGGCCGAAGGCGTCGCCGGTGCCGATCTTGTCGCCGCAACCCAGGCTGCCGCGGGTCCACTGATGCCTGTGCTCGAACCCGCGCTTCTGTATTTCCACCGGAAGGCGTTCGAGGCCGCTCTTCGGGAAGACTTGCTCCTTCATCTCCGCCAAGAAATGGGATCCCCTGCGGACGAGATCGGCCGCGTGCCGGTGTCGATACTCTTCGTCGACCTCGCGTCATTCACCCCGCTCACAGAGGCGATGGGGGATGCCGCGGCGGCCGAGGTCGTCGACCGTTTCTCCGAGCTCGTGCGGGACTCCTGTCGCCGCCACGAGGGTCGCATCGTCAAGCAGATCGGCGACGAGTTCATGCTTCTCCTGCCCGACGCGCTTGCGCTCCTGCGGACGGGCTTGGATATTCGGGCGCGGACCGCCCACGAAGGGCATTTCCCGGGAGTGCGGCTCGGTGGGCATGCGGGCTTCGCGCTCTACCGCGAAGGGGATTATGTCGGGGGCGATGTGAATCTTGCGGCACGCGTCGTGGGAGAAGCAGGCCGCGGCCAGTTCCTCGTCACGGCCGGCATTGCGGTAACCGATGCTGAGCAGATCGACGTTCAGGTGACTTCACTCGGCGCTCGCAAGTTGAAGGGAATCGCCGAAGAAGTTGAGCTCTTCGCAGTTGCGCCGGAACTCGAACTCAGAGATCGCGACATCGACCCCGTATGCGGGATGGAGCTGGCGCCGGATACGGAGACTGCGCGCCTGTCATGGCGGGGGAGAGATGTCGTGTTCTGCTCGCAAACGTGCCTGCAACGCTTCGTCGAAAATCCAGAGCTTTACGATGCTGGGCGATAACCCGAGTGCCACGGCTCTCCGAGGAGTCTGGTTCAGCGTGATTCGTGGCCGGTGAAACGGCGACCGATCGGGGTGGCGAGTACGCGCTCGATGATCGGCGCGAGTAATCGGTCGGCGAGGGGCACGCCCGCAAATGCGATGAGTGCCCCGAACGTGAGGCCGGCGAGCACGTCTCCGGGGTAATGCGCACCGACGTAGACGCGGGCGAACGCCATGAACAAGGCGACGACGACGGCGACGATTCCGAGACGCCAAGCGACGAAGCACAATCCTGTGGCGACGGCTCCGGCGACGACGGAATGGTCGCTCATGAAGGACGGGTCGGCGCTACGGGAGACGAGTAGATGGACGTTTGGATGTGTGGCGTAGGGCCGGGCGCGTTCGAACGCGTTCGCGATCGGCTGATTCAGGGCCAGCGCCACGACGGCCGCTCCCGCGGCCCATACGGTGCGGGCCAGCGCCTTGGGACCTTGCCGCAAGCTCATCACTCCCGCAACGATCAGCAGAACCGCGAAGATGGCGACGCCGGACTTGGCATAGCTCCGCATGAAGCCGTGGGCCCAGGCGGTGCGCGCCGCGAAGTCGTTGATGCTGTGGAAGAGTGACCAATCCATAAGACCATGACGGTACCGGCGAGCCGGAGCAACGGATATCGGGGGAAACCCTGAGTCAACGTGATCGCCAGTCCTTGCGCGATGCGCGATTTACGGCGCCTTACGGTCTCCGCCATGCAGCCGCTCCATGCGTGGATGAGACGGGCCGTCAGCAGTGCGCTCGCACGGTCGGATACGGGTTGATCTTCGTGCCGTTCGGGCCGCCGAGGCGGATCTCGAAATGCACGTGCGGGGAGCCACCGTCGGCGTTGCCGGACGAGCCATTGTGAGCGATGAGCTCGCCTGCCGCGACGTTACGTGCTCCGCCGACGTAGTCGTTGAGGTGCGCGTAGTAATAGGTGGTCCCGTCAGCACCGGTGACATACGCCGCGAGGCCGCCGAGAGGGTCGCCCTGGAAGAACACCGAACCGGCGACGACTGCGACAACGGGCGTGCCTTGCGCAGCGAACATGTCGGTGCCTTTGTGCGTCCGTCCCCCCGAGCGCGGCGCACCCCATGAGTCGGTGAAGGACACGGCGCCCTGGACGGGGCATACCCAGTCGCCACTTCCGATGATCTGGCCCGGGTCGCCACCACTATCGCTGGCTGGCGGTGCCGCGTCTGGCGCAGGAGGCTGCGGTGGTTGTGCCGCTTGGGCTTGTTGCGCGGCGCGGGCGCGTGTCGCCGCCTGCGCTTGCCGCAGGAGTGCCGCGTACTCAGCTGCTCGACGCTCACGTTCCAACTGCGCCCGCAGTTCCGCCTGGGCCCGTGTGGCGCTCGCAAGGGCGTCTTGCAACGCGGTCTGCTGCCTTTCGAGGTCGGCGATCGTCTTGCGTTGTTGTCCCACTGCCTTCTCGAGGGTCGCCTCCGAGCGGTGGAGATCTTCGGTGGTCGCGCCCAGCCGCTTGATCGCCAGGTTGCTCTCGGCGTTGGCGTGGTCGAACAGCTCAGCACGCCGCGCCGCTTCGAGGACATCGCCGTTATTGATGTCCAGCAGCTCTGCGAACGGTGTCGGCGAGCTCTTGTACAGGAGTACCGCTCGTTCACGAACGATCCACGTGAGGCGTCGGCGTTCGTCGCGTAGCGCTGCGATCGTCTTGCGTGTGCGGTTTGCGTCGCGTTCGAGCTCGCCCAACCGCGTTTGCGCGGTATCGAACTTTGTCGCAGCCTCGTCCGCAGCATTTTGTGCTGCGGTGATCCTGGCTTGCGCCTCGGCAAGCGGATCTTGCGAAGCTGCTGCCGGTTGGGGGAATGCAAGCGTCAGTGCGCCGACGACAACGAGCACGACGCCGGAGACGGAGGGACGGAGGTGGCGGCGCTTACGCACGATCGGTCAACGAGGGTAACTGCTCCTGTTCGCGCGCGCGGGCATGATCGCGCCGAGCATGATCTTCATGTGACGGCCACTGTCATCTTCATGCCCGCCGCGTAGTGCCCTTTCTCGTGACACCCGATGATGAGGGTCGTTGGTGATGAGAAGGCGTACGTGAGTGTCTTCGTCTTCCCGGGCTCCACCGTCACCGCGTTGTCGGCGCCGTGCATGTCGTGACCGCCCCCACCCGTCATCTCTGCTTCGTGGTCGGCTTGCGCAGCCGAGTCCCCGATGTACGCCTCATGTGTCGTCTCGTCATCGTTGGTGAAGCGGAACTCGATCGTTTCGCCGGAGCGAACCGACATCGACGGCGGTTCGAAGGACGTACTCCGCATGTCGACACTCACCGTGCGGCCGGCCTTCGTTCCAGAACTCGAGCCGCACGCGGCGGTGACCGCAGCCAAGACAACCGCCAAGATGAGCAACACGATACGAGACGACACGAACGCTCCTTTCGAGATCAGCGAGACCACGCCGGTCACAGTTCGACGCGGGGCGGTCCCGGGCAGGATAGCGTGACAACTACGAAATGTCGTAGTAGGCCGCAGCGGGCGAGTACTTCACGTGACTCTGGGCGCGCCGTGCGCGTCGCATCACAGAATCCTCATCAAGCGCTAATGCATTCCTGTTGCGGTTGTTGCCTTTCACACGTACCGTGCGAGTCCGCACCGCGAACCGGGGGGAACATCGTGCACAGATGCCCGCGAGCTCGCGTACTGACCGTTGCCTTCGTCGCATTGCTCTCGCTTCGTCGGGACCGCATGTGCCCGGCTGAATGGGCTGGGAACGGTCGATACATCACAGACGGTCACTGAGAGCTTTCGGCTGGGCCCGTTCAATCTTGCCGCGATGGACACGCCCGGCTTCGAGAGCAACGCCACACAAGCGAACATCCCTCGGCCCGCGGGCACGCTCGGCATCAAGTCAATGAAGTTCGACCTCGTTGATGAGAACGGCGCCCCGAGCGGGAAGCACGACGTGCACTTGCACCATGTGCTCTTGATGAACACCGCCCACGACGACATCTTGTGCCCGGGGCGCAACGAGCGGTTCGGTGGCTCAGGCGCCGAGCGCACACCAATCGAAATCTGGAGTGACTACGCGTATCTCGTCGGTGCGAGTGATCGCTGGAACGCCTTGTGGCACGTCATGAACGAGACCGAAACCCCCCGTACGGTCTACATCCAGTACACGGTCGGATACATCACGGGGTTGACTGCGCAGAACTCCCGGCCCGTCACGCCCTACTTCCAAGACGTCACAGGTTGCAATGCCGGCTCTGTGTTCGACGTGCCCGGTAACGGCGGGCCGAACAGCGTCTTCACGAAGTCCCGCCTTTGGACAGCACCGCGAAACGGGGTAGCGATCTATACGGGCCCGCACATGCACGAGGGCGGCATCGATCAAACTCTGAAGAACCCGTCGACCGGCGAGGTGGCGTGTACGTCGGTGGTTTCGTATCACGAGAATCCACGCCACATCGACAAGATCACGCCGTGTTTTCTCCACCACACGGTGACGGCCGGTGAGCGGTACATGCTCACGTCTCGTTACGAGAATTCGGCGCCGCTCGCCGACGTGATGGGCATCAACCTCACCTACGTGTGGCACGGTACGCCACCGCCGTAGTCATGTCGCGCTTACGTGCGCGCCGGTTCGGAACTGGAGCGAGCCGCATCGCGCGTGCTGGGCGTTTCCTGCTTCGTCAACACGAACCGGACCACGAAACCGCGTCCAGCTTCCCGGATCTTCGCGTCGACCGGCAATGCGGCTACACGAGCTCGCAGTTCGGAGGTGCGCATCGGACGTGCCTCCGAGCGGTCGAGCCAATGGCTGAGCCGTGTCATCGTGGTGTCCAACAGGTCGTAGCCAAGGACGATGCCGCCCGGACGGACCACGCGCACGGCCTCGCCGATCGCGGCTTCCCAGTCGATGACATGATGCAACATGATGAACGAAACCACTGCGTCGAAGCGGTTGTCGTCGTAGGGGAGACGTGTCGCGTCGACCTGCTCGACATGGACGCGATCACCGAACGGTACAAGACGGCGGCGGGCACTCTCGACCATGCTTGGGTCATAGTCGGTGATCGTCAGGGTGATGTTCGGCGAGTGATGCAGCATTGCATCCGCCATCGCGCCGCTCCCGCCGCCGATCTCCAGCACTGACCCACGCAGATCCCGCTGCTGCAGTGCCCATGGCAGCACGGCGCGCTGCGTAAAACGTCGCCAGGGGGCGCTGCGACAGAAGGCCTGCTCAACCCGAGACATCGACGGCATGGCGACCTCCTCAGCGCCGCGCCTGGCTCCGCGGCCTTCCGACGATAGCTACCCGATCAGGTGGTCTTTCATGGTGACATCTCGGTTGGCGCCGCGGATGAGCAACTCGAGGAACGTCTCGAACAGGCGGGGGTGCTTCGTGCCGCACGTCGCGGCGTGCTGCCACAGCCCTTGGTTCGCCGCGTAAAGAATGGCGGCGAACTCCTCGACCGGTACATCGATGCTGGCATGGGCGTCGGCGAGTCGCTCGGCGACGAAGCCGGCGATCAGGTCTTCGGTCCGGCGCTCGAACTGGGCGAACGCCTTGCCAACTTCCTTATCGCGCAGCGCACGAAGGCGGAACTCCAAGGACAGCGTGAGCATGCCGCGGTTCGCGAGCTCGTGCTCACCCCATACCTTGGCGATTGCGTTGACATCGGGACGATGCTCCTTCGCATCGTCGAGCAGGCGGGCGTAGGCGTCGAACAGCCGTTGATTGTGGCGCTCCATGACCGCGAGAAAGAGCTGTTGGCGGTTCCCGAAGTTGGAGTAGATCGCGCCCTTGGTGAAGCCGGCCGCCGCGGCGATGTCATCGAGCGCCGCCGCCTCGAAGCCCCGTTGCGCGAACACTGTCTCGGCGGCATCGAGCAGCGCGTTGTGGGTCAGCTCTCGGCGTCGCTCGGGGGTCAGTCGCTCGGTGGCCACAGTGAGGTCCCTGTTGACATCTAGATTCGTGAGCGTATATTACATTCGCATACGAATCGTATCTACGCAAGCGAATATAGCACGCGTTGGAGGAGCGATGCCTGACACGATCTCTGAGCTCTTGATGCAACCGGGGACGCCGCAGACCTTCAAATTCGGCGAGCTTGCCTTTCGGACCGTGGTGCCCAGCGCCTTTTCCTCGGCGATCTCGCTCTTCGAGGCCGAACTCGCGCCCGGCACACTGTCAGGGCCGTTGCACATCCACGACCGCGAAGCCGCCGTCTCGTACGTCCTCGAAGGCTCCCTCACGTTCCAGGTGGGTGATGAAATCCTCGACGCGTCCGCCGGTACCGCAGTCGTTCAGCCCCGCGGCGTGCAACATACGTTTTGGAACGCCTCCGCAAGACCGGCGCGCGCCCTCGACATCGTGATACCCGGCGGGTTGGAGCGCTTCTACGAAGACGTCGCGGCCACGATCAAGGGCGAACCGGACGCGCTCGAACACTTGGCGACGATGGAGGAACGCTTCGGCATTCGGATGGACTGGAGCAGTCTGCCGATATTGCTGGAACGTCATAACCTGCGGCCGGCAGCAAGTTAGGCACGGATCGACAGCGCAGCACGGCGAGAAGGAAGAAGACGCTCCGGCATCCGGTGTTCGCGCGTGTATACCAACGCGTCGCGGCGGCGGGCGAGGATGCTGGTGCCGCCGAACATCGCCACCGTGTGCTCTCCGGCTTGCACGGCCGGGTCGTCGAGGTGGGCGCCGGAAATGGGTTGAACTTCGCGCATTATCCCCCGACGGTGGACGAGGTCATCGCGGTCGAACCCGAGCCGTTTCTACGGGCCCGCGCTACCGAAGCGGCCCAGCGTTCGGCGGTGGAGGTACGGGTCGTCGAGGGTACAGCCGATGCGCTGCCGTTGCCGGATGCCTCGGTGGATGCAGGCGTCGCGTCGTTGGTGCTGTGCTCGGTGCCCGACCAGTCGGTCGCGCTAGGCGAGTTGCACCGGGTGATCCATCCGGGTGGCGAGCTCCGCTTCTACGAACATGTCGCGGCTGACGATCCTCGGTGGGCACGTTTCCAAAAACGCGCCGATCCGATTTGGGCGCGCTGCGGCGGTGGATGCCATCTCACACGACACACCGACGACGCCATTCGCGCCGCGGGCTTCCACGTAGAGGAATGCGAACACTTCCTGTTCCAGCCCTGCTGGGTGGCAAAGCTCGCGGCACCCCACATTCTCGGTCGAGCGACTCGACGGGCCTGAACGGGGGTTTCAGCTCCGAGACGGTCAGCGGGATTGCAAGCCAGACACAATCACAGTGATGAGCCGGCGCCAAGGGTCATCGCCGTGCGTCAATGCCGAAATACGGGTGCACTGTGCGGTCGGGCGTGAGTCACCAATGGGGCCAGCCACTCGGTAATTGGCCGGTCGGTGGCCCGTTCTGTACGCCTCCGGGCGCGCCGACGGCTTGGAGGAACCGGGAGAAGTTGACTCCGAACGCGGTCGGATTCGATCCGTCGTACTGCCCGTAGGAGCGTGCCATCGTGTTGGGCAACGCGTTGCCATCGGCCCAACCCATCTCGATACCGTCGGGGCCCGCATACATGTGCCCGAGGATCGTGTTCGAGGTCACGGTGTCCCCGACTTGGACGCCTGGCGCGATGTCCTCGGCCGCAAAGACGACGAGTCCGTTCGCGGGTCCGTCGGTCAGCCGGTAGGCGATGAAGGTGCCGCCGGGCCATCCGTTGCCGACGGTGTTCAGCACCACGCCGTTCCCGATCGCATAGATCGGTCCGAAGCCCGCGAAGTCAACACCTTGGTCGATCCGTTCGGGCGTGAGCGCGCTGATGGCGCGCAGCGGATTCGCGTAGCCGCCAAGCTTGGATAACGGCACCGGTGGCGGCGAGGGACCTGGCGACGGCGTCGGGACCGGTGTGGGTTGTTGAACTTGGGAAGACGCTGCGGGGGCCGCGAGCGCGTGTTCGGCCGCTCGCTTGGCTGCCTGGCGCTGTTCGTCGGCGGCCGCCAAGAGCGAGCGGAGGTCACCGGTGACCCGGCTCAGAGTCGCCTCGTCAGAAGCGATCGCCGAGGTCGCCGCGTCATGCGCCTTCGCAAGCTCACGAAGCGACTTCTTGGCGCGGGTCTGCTTGGATCGCACGTTGCTTCGCGCCGCCGCGGTCCGGTCTTGGGCCACGCGCAACGCGTCGATCGTGTCGCTCAACTTGCTGTTGACCGCGTTGAGGTATTGGTTCTGACTGAGCGTCGCCGTGACGGTCGCGGTGCCGCTGAGAAGCGCAAGTATCGAGTCCGTCCCCGAGTTGCTTGTGTATGCCCTGATCGCGACTTTTCGCACGGCGAGTTTCGCCGCGGTCTCTGCACGCTCGTCGGCCGCGAGAAATCGTTGGTCGTCAGCCAGCTGCGCATCGAGCGCAGTGACCTGGGCTTGGACTTCGTTGTAGCGACTGACGAGCGACTTCACGCGTTCGCCTTGCGCTGCGATCTTCTGTTTCAGCGCCGCGATCTGCGCCTGGTCGGTGGCGACGCCCGCACCAGCCGAGGCCGATGACGCGACCAACGCTGCGATGACGAGGCTGACCACGCTCAAGGTCGCGACGGCGGTGCGAGCGTGTCGCCGCCGAAGCATCACGAACATCGCCAACGACCGCCACACAAGCCCACGAAGCTAGCGCAGCCGCTCCCGCACGGTCACGATGCCGCGTCAACTCGGTTTTACACGCCATATAGCCGCGTGGATGGCCCGTCCCAGGCGGTGATCGCGTTCGTCGTCGCACTCTGCACGGTCCCGGTCTGCCTAGGTCGCCTCGATCGGGGCTGATGTTCGCAGCGCGGGCTGCGAATCGCTCCTCGACGTGCGTCGACGTTCTACAACCGGCAATATGCGTTCGTTGCGCCTATGGGTTCGTCGCTGCTCGACCAAGCCGCTGAGTTGGCGTCGCGTGAGGCTGGCCTCGCCGTCGTCATCACATGCCGTGCCGACGGTACGGCGCAAGCGTCAGTCGTCAACGCGGGCGTCATCGACCACCCAGTAACCGGCGAGCCCGCGATCGGCTTCGTCGTGCAAGGAGGCAGGAGAAGGAAGCTCGGAAACTTGCGCGCCCGACCAATGGCGACCATTGTCTTTCGTTCTGGATGGGATTGGGTCAGCGTCGAAGGAGACGTCGATCTCTTTGGTCCTGATGACCGATTCGGTGATCTGAAGTCGGAGGCACTGACCCGAGTGTTCCATGAGATCTACGCGGCTGCGATCGGCGGGGTGCCTGACGACTGGGCGTTACGTGACGCCGCGATCGAAGAAGAGGGGCATACTGCCGTGCTCCTCCGCCCGATCCGCGTGTACTCAAATGCCGCTGCCCGATAGGGCGCGGCCGCATACTCCTGCCGTATCGCTCGATAGGTCTGCATCGCCGCGGGTGCTGGTCGGCGGCGTTCTAGTCTGGCACTAAGTAGCGCGTGGGCTTTTGTCACGACCAGCTTCTCCCGCGGCTCAAAGACAAGGTGATGGCACGCAAGCCGAACCGAGCGGTGCGAGCTCGCGTCTGCAGTACCCCGGGCCTATAGCGGTACCCCACCCCGATCGCTGCCAGCTCGACCTGGGCGACGCCTCTGCCTCTAGCGATCCGCGCTCACCGTGCGCCATGCCTGCCATGTGATCCGCAAGATCAATGCGGTGATCGCGAGACCAATGAGCGGGTCAGCGAGCTTGATGCCGAGAGCCACGACGGCTGCTGACGCGATGACCCCGAGCGATACGAAACCATCGACGCGAGCGTGACGGCCGTCCGCGATGAGTGCGGGACTGTCGAGCCGTTCACCAGCGCGGAGTCGGACGCGTGCTGCAAGCTCGTTTCCCAGAAAACCGATCAATCCAGCCGCCGCGAGCGGGACGAGGTAGTCGAGATGCTGCGGGTGGATCAGTCGTTGAACGGCCGCGTACCCCGCTACCGACGCCGACACGAAGATGGTGACGACGACCGCGTATCCGGCCCACCGTTCTCCACGCTCACTGCGAAGGAGGAATGCGATCCCAAGCGGAATGGCGGTGAGTGCGTCGCCGCCGTTGTGGATCAGGTCCGCGAGCAGCGCCACGGAACCGGAGAGAGCGAACACAACTGCCTGCAACGCGGCGGTGACGGCGAGTACGCCCAGGCTGATCGAAACGGCGCGAACTCCGGCGTGGGATCGGACGATCGAACGGTCGACGCGGCCGTGTGTATGCCCGTGGTCGTGGTGTTGGCGGTCGGCGTTGTCGTTCGACCGGAACGGAATCCGCACGTGGCGGTGCGGGCCGTGATGGTGATGTTCGTGCATCCACGGGCCGTGCCGGTGCGCCAGCGTGCCGTTCATGGGCCGCGATGCTACGAGCCTCTATGCGGCACACAGCCGCGGTCGGGATCGGATGCGCTCGGAGCCAGCGAATCGGGCGCAGATGACGACAGTCATTGACAGGTTCGCGAGTCGGTTGCCGCCGGGCGGGACGGTTGCCGACCTCGGCTGCGGTACTGGCCGGCACGCGATCGAACGCGCATGAGGGTTCACGAACCCGGAGGCTGTAGGCGATCCGTGGTCCGGCGAGTCCTCGGGTGGTGAGGCATTGACAGACGACTCCCTCGGTTGCCGAGTTATCGAAGCTGTC
Organism: Acidimicrobiia bacterium; assembly: GCA_038209365.1. Taxonomy (GTDB): domain Bacteria; phylum Actinomycetota; class Acidimicrobiia; order IMCC26256; family PALSA-610; genus DASQHW01. Next base: position 31,224 of record JBBQXS010000021.1, read on the forward strand.
GAACGGCACACGGCTGTGCGGCGGGTAGGTCTCGTCGGTTCGCGGGCTGCGGGCACCGCCACGGCGATATCGGATTGGGATTTCGCGGTCGAGACTGACGACTTTCAAGCCGTTGCTCGTGACATCGAATCGCTGCTCGCACCATTGGAGCCTCTGGCTCAGCAATGGGATCGTCTGAGCGAAACGCAATGTTGGATGGTGATCGTGGCCGGTCCTTTGAAGCTCGACTTCATTTTCGATGAGCCACACAACAATGAGCCGCCTTGGCATCCCGAGCCGAACAATCTCGCTGCGATCGACGCGCACTTCTGGGACTGGACGGTGTGGCTTCTCTCGAAGCAAGTGAGGGGTCGAACCGAGCTTGTCGCGACGGAGCTGCAGAAGATGTTCAACCACCTTCTTCATCCGGTGGGTGTCCAAGCAGTACCTGTTTCGCTGGAAATGGCGGTCGCGAGCTATCTCGTCGCGCGCGCCCGGCTCGAACGCGACTTGGCTGTCGTGGTACCGCGAGCACTCGAACACGAAGTTGTTCGGGCACTCGGCGAGGGTCTCGCATGACGGTCCAGCAGTGCCTTAAACCGGATGGGAATCGCGGTGGGCAAGCCTGAAGCGAGTCGAATGCCCGATCCTGTTTCGAGCCCACACCGCAGCCGAGCACCGATCGACGCTCGCACCACAATCATCTTCAGGGCAATCTGTGCGTGCCGTTACGCGATGGTCACGCAGCCCGCGCACGTTCCGGACGCGTTGGCGCCGGTGCCCGGACCGGTTCCGGGGATGGTGATTCTGATGTCGCGGCCGCCGGTCGCCGCATTGTCAGCGACTTGGAGGTCGGCGGTCATGGTGTTCTCGTCGACGCGGGTGGCGGATACCACTTGCACGCCGGAACCGCTGATCGTCATGGTCGCACCGGGCAGGAAGTAGGAGCCGGTGATCGTCACGGTCGTGGTCGTACCCCGCGAGATCGTCGAGGGTGTGACGCCGGTGGGGTTCGGTTCGGGAAACGCGCGCACGAATACATCTGCGTGGTTGTTGTTGTCGTTGTTGACGATGTCAGATGCGCCGGACATGAAGGCGACGTAGCGGCCATCACCGGACAGCGCGACAAAGAACACGTCTCCCGGAGCCTTCCCATGCATGTTCTTTCCAGCGAGGAAGGTCTTCTTTGACAGCAGATCGCGGACGTAGACGTCCGAACCGCTGTTGGTGTCCTGTGGCGTGAGCGCGTCGTTGGTGGTGAAGGCGACGAAGCGACCGTCACCGGAGACGTCGATCCCGTACCATCCGCCCCCGCTCGCCGGTGCGCCGCTCGACGTGACCGACACGTACTGGGTGTGACCGGTAGAGAGGTCTTCGGCCACCAAGCGTCCGGCGTAGTTTCCATTGCCCAGCGGCTCGAAGGTCTCCATCACGACGACACGACCATCACCGGACAGTACGGGGAGCGCGCCGTACGTGTTGGGCTCGGGAATCTGTGTACTCGTGTTCGCTTGCCGATCGACCAACTCCGCGATCGTGGTCTGTGACGCCACGAAGCTCAGCTCGAACACGACGAAGTGACCGTCGTCGGAGATGTCAGGGGCGCTCGCCTCGGCCCCACTAAAAGCGAAGGTATCGGTCGTGCCGATCTCGCGGTCGTACACCTTCACGCTGAAGTTCCGCGCAACGTACACGACGTACCGACCGGCGCCGGAAATACGCGGCTGGTCGCCCCCAGCGGAGGTGATGCGCTCGGTCATGCCCGTTTGCCGGTCGCGCACAAACACATCGGGGACTGCGTCCGTGTCATCGGCGACGAGGTTCGTCGCCCACGACCTGAACGCGATGTAGCGCCCGTCGCTGCTGATGCTCGGCTGCTCTGAGCCGCCGTTCGCCTCCGCGCCCGAAGACGTCACGCTCACGCGTTCCGTAGTGTTGTTGAGGTTGTCGCGCACGAATACGTCGGGTGCGGCGTTGGTGTCGTTCGGCACGAGGTTCGATGCACTCGACGTGAACGCCAAAAAGCGACCATCGCCGTCGAGTGCCGCCTTCAGGCTGGCCCCGTTCGCCTCGTCGCCGTTCGTACTCACGCTCGCCCGCACGAGCCACGTGCAGCCCGACAACGAGACCACGAGTGTCAGCAGTAGGCCCCACAGTGGATGCCAACGACGACGCATGGCTTCCCCCGAACCCCGAGCGGAACACGATGCTTCGCAGCCGAATCTAGACGCGAATACCGAGCGGTAGACAGAGCACAGATCTGCCTTTCCGCGCCGCGTGCGAAAGTGTCACCCATGGCGAAGATCAAGGACATCGTCTTCGACTGCGAAAGTGCTCCGCAGCTGGCGCGCTTCTGGGCAGCCGCGCTCGATGACTACGAGATCAGACCGTACGACGAGGCCGAGATCCAGCGGCTCGCGGCGCTTGGGCTGACGCCCGAGACCGATCCGACGGTAATGGTTGACGGCCCCAACGGCTCATTGGGATTCCAGCAGGTTCCAGAAGGAAAGGTCGCCAAGAACCGCGTTCATGTCGATCTGATCTCCGAGGACAGGCGCCGCGATGCCGAGCAGCTGGTTGCGTTGGGCGCGTCAGTCCACGCCGAGTATCACGATCACACCGCGATGGCCGATCCCGAAGGCAACGAGTTCTGTCTGTACAACCCTTGATTGCCGCATCGCCGCTCGAAAAGTGATGCAAGTCTGTGCAAGCGGAACGCGGACGTCGACGGCGGTGTCTAAAAGCGGTGAAGCGAGCCGGGTGTGTCGCGTTGGTGCTCGTGCTCGTGTCCGCGACGGCGTGCTCGTCATCGAGCCGGGCCGAGTCACCCGCGACGAGGGAAGCGGGATCGCCGGGAACAGCCGCCGCGGCCCCGCCGACGGTGCCGAATTCCTCGCCTGTGCTCAGTCTCCGGCGTCGAGCCAGTCGAGCCGTCACGCTGACGCTCGACGTCTTCGATGAATCGGCGCTTCTTGAGAGCATTCACAAGAGACAGCCCGACTGTGCGGCCGATCAGAGCTTCCGGCTCGACGTGCTCGCCGATGGGAGAGGACTTCTTCCCGATCTGCTGACACCGCGGCAGCCCCTCGAGGGGTTTTTTGCCCCTTCGGCTGAGAAGCCCAGCACATCCTAACCTGGGCTTGGACTGACGACCGCTACACGGAACTGATCTACGTCGTCGTCGTTCGCGTGAACGATCCGACCGCAACGTCTGCCACGTTCTTGATCGATGGCGTTCCCGTCGATCACACAAGCTTGGAGAACCGGTGGGGAGTTCTCGCAGCTTTCGTTCGCCACCGCCCTGACGATCCCAACTTTGCGATCAGCGGTGTTCTACAGATAGCCGGAAAGGCCGGGAGCACTGAGTTCCCGGTGTCGTCGCAGGCCTCACCTGCCTGCTAAGGCCAATCGCAGGCTCCACGTCGAGGGCGGGCGGTCCCAGCGCACACCTAGCCCCGGCATGGCGCCAAGACCGCCACCTGCAGCCCCCTGCGGGAGATTGAACACTCTTTCCCACGTTCGTGACAAGCGGCTTTCACATGGTGCCCGCGAGCTACGGCCCGAAGGCAGCGCGGTGCGCTGTTTGGGTCTGGACGCTCGGCGGCAGAGGCCGTTGACACGCCTCGCATTCGGTGTTCGACTCAATGTCGAGGCCGGAGGTGGCTGATGACGGCTTTACGGCGGGCCGCTCTCGCGGCGGCGATCTGTCTCGTTCTCCCGGTCATCTCGAGCACGCCGGCATACGCGGCGCGGACGCTCACGGTCACACCGAGTACGGATCTGGTCGAGGCGCAGACGGTTTCGGTCGCGGGTGAAGGCTTCAACCCGTCGGTCGGCATCGGGTTCTGTCAAGCAATCATGGACGCGACACCAAGCCAGAGCGACTGCGGCGCTCCTTTCGGCACCACGACGTCGTCACCTTCGGGTGAGTTCTCTGTGCCGTACACGGTGCGGCAGTCGATGTTCGTTCCGAGCCTCGGGCGCACCGTCAACTGCTGGGTCGAGACGTGCTTCATCGGCGCCGCCGAGCTCAGCGACATCGCGGGCACCGCGACATTCGCGCCGCTCACGTTCGTGCACGTGCAGCCTGACGGCCAGATTCGACGCTTGAGCGACAGCACGATCGTCGGCAACGACGTGTACAACAGCGACGGATCATCCGGCCAGGCCGTCACGCATGCAATCGCGCCGGGCACGGACTGGTCGTTCGCAGTGCAGGTCCAAAACGACGGTCAGCGCACCGACAACATCACGGTCACCGCCTCGCCGATCCTGTCATCGCCCGACATCACCGTGCGGTACTTCGCCGGTTACTTCGACGTGACGTCAAAGGTGACCGGCACCGGCTTCACATTCGCGAACGTCCCCTCCGGCGAGATCCGAAGGCTCCCGGTCCAGTTCAGAGCGTCCTCCGGCGCGGCGGTCGATGCGCGATCCCACCAGCTGGTGACCTTCACCGCCGGCAACGCACCGGTCAGGGACGCCGTGCGCGTCGGCGTCCGCGTCGTCGCTCCGACCTAGCCCCCCGCCCGGCTGCACGCTCAACGAAGCCGTCACCTGGCCAGCCATGTACGGCGCAGCGACGTCTCTGCGGGGAACCCCGGGGTCGAAGGCGGTGTCTCAGACGTGTGAAGCGAGCCGTGTCGGTGGCGGCGATGGTCGCAATTGCTGCAGGGTGTAGCGCTTCGCATCACGGGTCGGCGATGCCGGCATCGACGACCACCACGACCGTTCCCGACGCTGACTCTCGTCCGTGTGCGCGGGCGATGGCGGCAGTCCCGCCGGCTCGCGTTCCACGCGACGTCGCGCGATTGGCCAACGGTGAGCCAGTTGTCGGATCCGGTCCGTTGTGGACAATCGCATCCGCCTTGCGCGGCGACGTCGTGCACCAACCTCGGGGCTGGGTCATCAAGATGCCGTGGTTCACGCGACCGTTCGGTATCCCTGCGATTCGCGCACGGCGCCTGGACGGCGTTGGCACCTTCCGTGCCGGCGCCAATGAGGCGATCGACGGGAGCGGCACATGGGTCGCCTCCAACCTCGTCTTCTCGACCGCGGGCTGTTGGGAGGTCACAGGTCGGTATCGCGGCTCGACGCTCCGGTTCGAGGTCCGCGTCGGTACCTCAAACCGATGAGACAGCGTCCATACGGGATGCGATCGCCCTCCGCATTTGACGCGAGCCCAGGCACGAGATCTGGCGGATCTTGCGACAGCGAAGGCGACGGTGGTGACACGTCGATGCAGCCCGCGATCGCAGCATTGCGAATCGTCACCCATTCGAACGTACGAACCCCACCGATCGTACGCACGTCCGGGGCACCCTCATCGTCGATCACCACCGTCGCCTTCTTGCCGCCCGTGCCCTCCCTGGATGAGGACGAAGACGCCGTGTAGGCGCGATGATCTGTCTTCTTGTAGGACGACGCCGCGGAATGTCACACCGGTCGGACGCCCTGTTGTTCGACACGCGTTGTTCGTCGTCTCCACGCGACGCCGAATAGGGTTGTTTCTCCGTTTTGGCGCGGGACGGTCGGTTCTCACACGCGCATCGTGAGGCTGACGGGCGCTACGGCGCCGGCGTCGTTGTCGCTGTTTCCGGGGTGGTCGTCGGCGTCGATGTTGTCGACGTCGACGTCGACGACGTCGACGTCGTGGTCGACGAGGATGTCGTTGTCGTGGACGTCGACGACGACGGGGTCGTCGGAGCGGTCGGCTTCGACGCCTGCCGCGGCGCCAATACGCGCTTTGCCTCGTTGACCGCGTCGCTGGCATCGTGACCGACGGCAGCCTTCTCGCCGGGCTCGAGACGACCAAGCTGCGACTCCAACGCTTTCAGCGACCGCGCGATCTGGACGGGGTTGCCAGCCGCGATCGCGGAACGAACCTGGTCGATTGCCGCCTGGGTGTTGGCGATTTCGACGGCATCCGCAGACCGTTGGTCGCTGTGGCGGTCGGTCCCGACGGCAAGCGCAGCGCCCATGAGCGCGATCAGTGCGGCGGCCGCGGCCACGGCGGCCCGACGGAGTGGTCGCCGGAGACGCTGGCGCCTGACCTGTCGTTGCAGGGCAGCGATGCGTTCGGGGGACGGCCCGTCTGACACGGGCTCGAGCGCCCGGCGCAGCACGTCGGTGAGCGCACGGTCATCCTGCACGGTGAACCTCGCCGTCGAGAACAGCGCGCATCTTTGCGAGCGCCCGGTTCTGCACCATGCGAATCGCGCCGCTACGCCGTCCGACGATGGTGCCCACAGCATCCGCGCGCAAGCCGCTCACGACGCGCAGTTCGACGATCTCCTGTTCGACGGGACTCAGTGTCGCGAACGCCTGGCGTACCCGAACGGCGACTTCGTCCCGCAGCAGATGATCGATGGGATCGGCGCCGTCCTCGACGATGTCGGGCGCCGCGTCCCGCGAAAATCGCCGGCCCGCGTTTTGCGCGTCGAGTACGACGTTGCGGAGGATCCCGTGCAGCCATGCCATGAGGCCGGCGCCTTCGCCGCGATATCGACCAATACCTGCCACCGCCCGGCTCATCGTCTCGCTCACGGCGTCCTCTGCCGTCTCGGTGCTCGGGAGACGCCGCCGGGCGTACGCAAACAAGCGCGGATACGCGCTTCGGTAGATCTCCGTCCATGTGTCCGGGTCGCGCGTGCGCGCCGAGACGACGAGATCGTCCAGATCTTCCCTGGCCACATCACCTTCCTAGTAGTAAGGAACGGCGGCGAAACGTCACCTGCTCCTCGCCCTCGGCGGGCCCTCCCATTCTGGTTTCCCCACACGCGTCTGCAAACGGTTCAGCCCCGACGCATCGAGCGAGCGGTACGCGCGCATTCCCATCTCGTGTGCGGACCACACATTTGGCGCAAGAGAGACACACGGCCGGGTAAATTCCGCACCCACATTGTGGTTGTGCGACTGGACTGAGGAGCCCGGGGGGCAGTGGCGGTCATCGTGTTCCACGCCGGTATGTCGAAAACCGGCTCCACCAGCATCCAGCATTGGCTCGCGGAACACCTTCCCCTGCTCCGAAGCCACGGCATCGAATCGATGCGAATCGACCAGCCGACACCCACCGACCCGATCACCGTGGTGCCGTCGACCCCCAAGAACGCGACGTCGAAATTCGTGCCCGACGCGCGTGACTGGGCGACTCGGAGTGACGCCGTGCAACGCATTTGCGAAGCCCTCGATGCGCAGGCAAAGCAATACGACGTGCTGGTGGTCTCGAGCGAGTCATACGAGGTCATCTTCACGCAGCCGGGCCCGGTAGTGCTCGCCCACCTCGAGGAGTTGGCACGCGCTCATTCCGTACGGATCGCGTACTACGTGCGTCCGCAGCATTCCTGGCTCCTGGCAGCCTGGTTGCAATGGGGATTCCGGCATTTTGAAGAGCCCGACGCGTGGATCCGGCGGCAGCAACCGAAGATCCAGTATCTGCGAACGCTCCGCGCGGTTCGCGCCGCGGCACCGCACGTTTCGTTCGAGATGCGACCGTTTCGCGCGGACCTGCTCGACGGAGGAGACGTCGTCAGCGACTTCACTCGCGTCATCCTCCGCCTCGAAGGTCTTCCGCCGGCGGTCACGGAGCGGTGGTCGAATCGAACACTTCCTCTCGATGCGGCGATCTTGCTTCGAGAAGCGCCACCGAAGATGTTCTGGTCGAACATCCACGACAACAAGACCTTCTACCCGCTGAAAGCATTGATCCTGGGGTGGAACGTCCCCGAGAGCGAGGCGGTCGCCCGCTCACGCGTCGTGTTGCAGCAGTACGCGCAGGCGACATTCGAGCTCGACAATCAGCAGCTGATCAAAGACCTCGGTTGGCAGACGGAGTCCTTCATTCCTCCGACTGAGAATGCGGAGGCCGCGTCGGATGATGGGCTTGCCGAGCTCAACGACTTGTGGAGATCCCGGGCATCGCCCGCGGAGCGTCAACTGTTCTTCAACGCGTTGCAGGACGCGCTCTCGAACGTCACGTCGTCGCCGAAGGGCGCGACGCGTCGTGGCGCGCCCGACGACCGCCCGAAGCGGCGTTCATGACAGGTCGATGAGCTGGATCGGCGCCGGGTGCAGCGAGTGTCCGTGTAGGACCAGGAACTCCGCCTTGCCGTCCCGGTCGTAATCGATGGGATAGACCGCGTCGTCTCTTACGGTGCCCGGCACGACCGGCAGCTCGATCGGGGAGTAGTCGCGGTAGGTGCCCTCGCTCAGGAACAGCAGATCCGGAATGTCCGGGCCGGGAACACTGGAAGTGCGCATCACGTAGATGTCGGGATGACCATTGCCGGTCGCGTCGGCGACCGCGACTCGGAACGCGTCGCTGAGCGGTAACCGATGTGCGGCCGTGAACTTGCCGTGATCGTTACGCCAGATGCCGACGCCGAAACCATTGACGACCACGAGATCGGGTTGACCGTCTCCGCCGAGATCCGCCACCGCCACGTCGCGCGCCGCGACCCCGTTCAGTCCGGCCGCCGCCGTGATGTCGCGGAACCCATGCCCCTGCTCGTTGTGGAACAAGTGGAGGCTCTGCACCTCGTCGTCCGGGCTCTTCGCGCACATCAGTACGTCTGAGAACCCGTCCATGTCGGCGTCGAGCGAGGCCAGACGTCCCATCGGCCAGTTGCCTCCGCCGAACCGGGAACCGGGACGACCTGCACCGCCGACGCTGTATTCGAGATCAAGTCCGAACTCCGGGGCCGAGCGCCATCCGTTCGGACCCTCGTTGACGAACAAACGGTTCGGGCTCGGGAGGCCGTCGTTGCGAGGGGACACGTTGCCGACGAGGATGTCGAGTCGCCCGTCTCCGTTCGCGTCGAACAGCAGTGCTTCCCGGCCCCTCCCGTACGGATCGGCAAGTCCGGGTTGATCCCCCTCGTTCACGAACGACCCGTCCGGCTGCTGGATCCACAGCTCGTTCGGGGTCTGCTTCGGTCCATTGCCGGAATCGCCGCCGACGACGCAGAAGAAGTCGAGCCGCCCGTCGCCGTTGACGTCCCCCGCCGCGCTCAGGTGGCGATCGACCTTGCCCGGGAACAGGGTCGTATCGTCGCGCACGAACTGACCGTGATCGTTGCGGTACAAGAACGCTTGCGCGTCATGGCGGCCCAGGAAGATGTCGGGCCAGCCGTCGTCGTTGTAGTCGAAGACGAGCGCACCGAACGTACGCGTCGTCAACGCAAGCCCGACGTCCTGGGCAACGTCGTTCACTCGCAGCGCCCTACCTCCGCTCGAACAACCGCCGGCTGCGCAAACCGTCAAGAACATAGCCGCCGCAATTTCGTCTCAACGCGCCCGGGCGCGGCGAAGCGCGCTCGGCCTCTTCTTCGTACGTGTCCCGACACGCGCGATGACGGTCGCGTCGACGTTGCATCAGGCGCGGCCGCGTGGTGTCGTGGTCGAGCTCCCAATCTCGGGGATCACGCGGAGCGTGCTGTGGGCCCTTCGCGCCCCGCCAGCTCCTTGCACTGCGCGACGGCAACCCGCGCGTCAACGGGTACTCGGGCTTCGAGCCCAAGGGCTTCGAAGAGGAGACCCGCCGCGCTCGACACGTTCCCTTCGCCGGCGGCGCTTGCCGAGGCGCGGGCGGCTCGACGTCCGGTACGTGGTACTCCAGGGGCGCAATCTCGTCACGTTCGCCAAATCGCCGAAAATTCTCGGGTCAAAAGGCTGTATTCTGCTCGAATCGGAAGTATCATCGTAATATGCCAGTAGGGGTGCTGGGCTCGTTGCCGACATGGCTTGACCTTTCGTTCGTGCGCACCGCGTCGGGCGTCCTCGTGATCGCGTCTCTCCTTCTCGTCGTGGTCGCCATCTGCACCCTCCGTTCGGTCGCCGCTCGCCTGGTGATCGTCGCGATGCTGGGCGGCGCCGTCTTCGGCTTGATGCACTACCGCGACCAGCTCGACCGCTGCGACAAGCAGGCCTGCACCTGCAAGTTCCTCGGCGAGGACCTCGAAGGTGGCGGCTGCGCACCATCACGCTGAGCGGGCCGTTCGCGGGCCGCACCTGGCGGGAGTGAAGGTCTCGAGACGGTTCCCGCGCGCCGTACGCTGAACCCAGATGTTCAGTGACGGTTCGATCCACCAGCTCCCGGACATCGATCCGCAGGAGACGTCCGAGTGGCTTGAATCACTCGACAGCGTCATCGACGTCAAGGGCAAGGCGCGTGCGCACTATCTCCTCGCGCGGTTGATGGAGCGAGCCCGCGACAAGGGCGCGTCGGTGCCGGCGATGGTGACCACCGACTACATCAACACGATCCCGCCCGAGCAGGAACCGTGGTTCCCCGGCAACGAGTTCCTCGAGCGCCGCATTCGCGCGTTCGTCCGCTGGAACGCCGTGGCGATGGTCGACCGCGCGAATCATCGGTTCGACGGTCTCGGCGGGCACCTCTCGACCTACGCGTCGGCCGCGTCGTTGTACGAGGTCGGCTTCAACCACTTCTTCCGCGGCAAGGGCGACGGTGGTTGCGGCGACCAGGTGTTCATCCAGGGACACGCGGCACCCGGGATCTACGCCCGCGCGTTCCTCGAGGGCCGGATCACCGAGGAGCAGCTCGACCACTTCCGGAGGGAGACGACCGGTCAGGGTCTCCCGTCCTACCCCCACCCACGCCGACTGCCGTCCTTCTGGGAGTTCCCGACGGTGTCGATGGGCCTCGGGCCGCTGAACGCGGTGTACCAGGCGCGGTTCAACAGCTACCTGTACAACCGCGAGTTGGTCGACACGTCGAAGTCGCGCGTGTGGTGTTTCGTCGGAGACGGCGAGCTCGACGAGCCCGAGTCGACCGCCGCGCTCGATCTCGCGTGGCGTGAGCGGCTCGACAACCTGATCTTCGTCGTGAACTGCAACCTGCAGCGGCTCGACGGACCGGTGCGCGGCAACGGCAAGGTGATCCAGGAGTTCGAGTCGACGTTCCGCGGCATGGGCTGGACCGTCATCAAGGTGATCTGGGGTCGCGAGTGGGACGAGCTCCTCGCACGCGACGTCGACGGTGTGCTCGTCAACAAGATGAACACGACGGTCGACGGTGAGTTCCAGAAGTACGCGGTGGAATCGGGCGGGTACATCCGTGAGCACTTCTTCGGGTCTGATCCGCGCCTGCGGAAGATGGTGGAGCATCTGTCCGACGAGCAGCTGCAGCGGCTGCCGCGTGGCGGCCACGACTACCGCAAGGTCTACGCGGCGTACAAGACCGCGATGGAGCACGACGGCACCCCGACCGTCATCCTCGCCAAGACGATCAAGGGGTGGACGCTCGGGAGCGACTTCGAGGCGCGCAACGCGACGCACCAGATCAAGAAGATGACGCCTGACCAGCTGAAGAAGCTGCGGGACCGCTTGTACATGGAGATTCCCGACGCGGCGCTCGAGGAGGGGATGGCGCCGTACTTCCACCCCGGTTCCGAGTCACCCGAGTACGAGTACATGATGGAGCGGCGGCGAGCGCTCGACGGCTACCTCCCCGATCGCGTCGAGCGGTCGAAGATCGTGCTCGCGCCGCGCGAGGGCATCATCGATCAGCTCGCGGCGGGCACGGGCGACAAGGTGCAGGCGTCGACCACGACCGCGTTCACGCGCCTGCTCCGCGCGCTGTTGAAGGATCCCGACGTGGGCGCGCGTGTCGTGCCGATCATCCCCGACGAAGCGCGTACGTTCGGCATGGACGCCTTGTTCTCGGAGTTCAAGATCTATGCCCCGTTCGGCCAGAAGTACGAGCCGGTCGACGCCGGGCTGATGCTGTCGTATCGCGAGGACAGCAAGGGCCAGATCCTCGAGGAGGGCATCACGGAGGCGGGCTCGATGTCCGCCTTCACGGCTGCCGGTACCGCGTACGCGACGTGGGGACAGCCGATGATCCCGTTCTTCGTCTTCTATTCGATGTTCGGGTTCCAGCGCGTCGGAGATCTCATCTGGTCGTTCGGCGATCAGCGCGGCCGCGGCTTCCTCGTCGGGGCGACCGCCGGTCGCACGACGCTGACGGGGGAGGGGCTGCAACACTGCGACGGGCAGTCACAGATGTACGCACTCGCGTATCCGAACTGCCGGGCGTACGACCCGGCGTTCGCGTACGAGGTCGGGGTGCTCGTGCGGGACGGCATCCGGCGCATGTACGGCGCAGAACCCGAGGATTGCTACTACTACCTCACCCTCTACAACGAGAATTACGCGCAGCCGCCGATGCCCGAAGGCGTCGAGGAAGGCATCGTACGCGGCATGTACCTGTTGCGCCCGGCCGATGGTGCGCACGCGCACCGTGCACAGATCCTGGCCAGCGGTCCGATGGTGCTCCAGGCACTCGAGGCCCAGAAGCTTCTCGCCGAGCAGCACGACGTCGGCGCCGACGTCTGGAGCGTCCCCGGTTGGAAGCAGCTGCGCGACGAGGCGCTCGACTGCGAGCGCTGGAACCGGCTGCATCCCGGCGAGCCCCCACGCACGCCCTATGTCACCGAGCAGCTCGCCGACACGGCGGGCCCGATCGTCGCCGTCACCGACTGGGTGCGAGCCGTCCCGGACGCCGTTGCCCGTTTCGTGCCCCAGCCATACGTGGTGCTCGGCACCGACGGCTACGGGTTCTCGGACATCCGCCCCGCGCTTCGTCGCCATTTCGAGGTGGACGCCGCCCACGTCGCGGTTGCGGTGCTCGACGGCCTCGCCCAGACGGGTGATCTCAAGGCCGAGAGCGTGACCGAGGCGATCGAGCGCTACGACATCGACGCCGACGCACCCAATCCGCGCCTCGCCTGACCGAAGTTGCGTGGCCGGGGGCCCTCATGGGGCCGCCGCTCACGCGGGTTCGAGCGTTAGCGGTCGTTCAGATGGTGATCCGGGTCCCAGTCTTCTTCTTCGTCTTCGAATTCGTCGTCGAATTCGTCGTCGTCATCGTCTGATTTCTCGTCGTCCCCGACGTCCGCGAGGGTGCCCGAGCCTTCCCGGAAGAGCCCGTCGTCGTACCCCTGCTTGAGCTTTCGCGCTTCACGGAAGCGGCGCGCTCGTCCTTTTCTGGGCACGTCGTCACCTGCCTCGAAGTCGTGACCGCCATTATGCCGTGTCCGGGCCCGGCAGGCGTGGCCGAGCCCGAAACGGCTGGTGCCCGAAGCGGTCGAGATGCACGATGTTGCCGACGGGCGGGATCGGATGGGGCGCCGTACCGCCCCGAGGCCATCCGAGCGCGACCACCGCGACGGGCGTGACCCGGCGGGGGAGCCCGAGCGTCCGGCGTGCCTCCCACGCGGACCACAGCGGCAGCGTCGTCGCCGACGCGCCGAGCCCGTGGGCGCCGGCAGCCAGCAAGAGGTTCTGGACCGCCGGGAAGACCGAGGCGTAGAAGGCCGCCGCGATGGCGGCCGGGAAGAGCGGGCGGCGGCCGTACACGCATGCGACGACGAGCACCGGCACGTCTTCGAAGTGGTCCGACTCCCACTGCCGCGCCTCGAGGACGGCATCGTCGTGGCTGCGGGTGCGGAGCACCCGCTTGTAGATCGACCAGCCCTGGCGATACGTGCGCGCGAGCTGGTGGCGGATGTCAGGGTCGCGTACGACGACGAACTCGCAGCGCCGGCGCCGATCCGCGGTCGCGTGGCGGGCGAGCTCGAGCAGCGACAGCACGGTCGCGTCATCGACGGGATCGCTGCGCAACCGCCGGCCCGCGGCCTGCGCCCGCATGAGCTCTGCGAGCTCACGACAGGTCTGGTCGCGCGCGCCCCGGTCCGGGATGCCCGGCCCGCGGGCGCCGGATGTCATACGTCGCGGTTGGAAGTCGTGCCGCTCGCGAGCTTCCGCCAGAGCGCCGGGTAGCTCCGGTACTCCAGCGCGTCGCTGACGTATCCCGCCCGGGCGAGCTCGGTGTGCAACTTCGGGAGGTTCGCCATGGGCACGCCGGCGTCGACGTGGTGGGCGAGGTGCCAGCCGATGTGGAACGGCACGATGAAGAAGCGGGCGACCGGCAACTGCCGCACCGAGTGCGTAGTGAGCCGCCGGTCCTTCGAGCGCTGCATTCCGCCGTGCTCGGCGATCGAGCGCAGGCGGTTGATGACACGCCACACGGTGAGATACGGCGCGAGCCACAACAGGAAGTAGACGAAGGGATGGCCGAGCGCGATCCCGACCGCGATCAGCACGAGCTGCGTGCCGACGATGGCCCGCGCCTGGAAGCGGATCGACGCGTCGTCGGCGCGCACGGCCCGCAGCAGTCCCTTGAACAGCTTCCATCCCGTCCGCCCGGTCGCATCGCGCACCAGCTTGCGGCGCAGCGACTGTCTGCTGATCGGGTAGCCGCGGTACAGCGGGATGTCGGGCTCGTCGGGCCCGAACTCGTCGCGGTGGTGCGCCATGTGTCCGCGGCGGTATGCATCGATCGGCGTGAACGAGGGGAAGCCGAGCAGCCACCGGCCTACGAAGTCGTTCAGCTTGCGATTGCGGAACAACAAGCGGTGTGCGGCCTCGTGCATCAGCGCGGCGAACTGCGCGTGGGCCCGGCCCATGAGCACGAACGCGGCCGTCCACGCGAACCAGTTGTCGAGCCACACGGCGAGCACGACGATGCCGGCCGTCTGTACATACAACGCAACCACTGCGACCGCATTGCGCGCATTCGGGATCCTGCGAAGCTGCTCGCGCCATTCCGGACTGGCGCGGCCCTTGGCGGTGATCCGGTCAGTCGCGTGGAGCTCCGCGAGGGCGGCAGGCTCGGGGAGCATCGTCGCAACCATGCAACCCAGTGTATTACACTTCTTCAACGGATGTCGAGAGATCGTAAGGTGCTCGATCTCGAGCGCCCGCTCGGGGCTCGCTCGCTGATCGCGAGCCTGTTGCTGCGCTCCCAGCCGCCCCGCATGCGGGCCGGGCGCCTCGTCCAGTGGTGCGGACTGTTCGGTGTGTCCGAGGGTGCGGCGCGTGTCGCGCTGAGCCGCATGGTGGACCGCGGGGAGTTGACGTCGTCCGCCGGCATGTACGAGCTCGCAGGACGCGTCGGTGGCCGCCGGCGTGCACAGGACTGGAGCCTCAACCCCCGGCTCCCGCGATGGAACCGCGATTGGCGGCTCGCGTCGGTGACGACCACGACCCGGCCCGCGACCGAGCGCGGTGCCTTGCGCGACGCGATGCGGCGGCTCCGCATGGCGGAGCTCCGTGAGGGCACGTGGACCCGGCCCGACAACGTCCCGCGCGCGTCCGCGCCGGCCGAGGCATGGGACGTCGCGTACGCACAGTGCACGTGGTGGACCGGGCGACCGGACAACGACCCGGTGGCCTTGGCGGCCACGCTGTTCGACCCGGCCGGGTGGGCCGCGCGCGCGGACCGGCTCCGCACGCGACTCCATCGTGTGACGGCGGGCCTCGACCATGCGCCGGAGCGCCGTCTCGCCGACGCCTTCGCCGCGGGTGCGGCCGCGCTCGCACATGTGCGCGCCGACCCGCTACTGCCGGCCGCACTTGGACCCAGCACCGAAGCGGGCGACGCGCTCAGGGCCGCCTATCGCGCCTACGAAGCCCAATTCTCCGAAGCGCTACGCGCATGGTTCCGTGCACACGCCTAATCTCCAATCGTGACGGTCACCGCGCCCGACGATCTTCTCGCCGATGCCGCGCGGGTCCTGCCCGACGTCGTGGATCTCCGGCGGAGGATCCATCGCGCCCCCGAGCTCGGCTTGCAGCTCCCGGACACGCAAGCGTGTGTGCTCGAAGCGATCGACGGTCTCGGTCTCGAGGTGCGTACCGGTGAGAGCGTCACGTCGGTCATCGCCGATCTCCCCGGTGACCGCGAAGGCCCGACGGTGCTCCTGCGCGCCGATATGGATGCGCTGCCAATGCCGGAAGACACCGGGCTCGAGTTCGCCAGCGAGATCGACGGGGCGATGCACGCGTGCGGCCACGACGCGCACACTGCGATGCTCGTGGGTGCTGCGCGGTTGCTCGCCGCCCGGCGCGCGTCGTTGCCGGGAACGGTGCGGCTCATGTTCCAGCCGGGCGAGGAGGGCTTCCACGGCGCGCGCCACATGATCGACGAGGGCGTGCTGACGGACGTCGGTGCGGCGTTCGCCCTGCACGTGTCCCCGAACCTGCCGTCCGGCACGGTGTGGACAAAGGGTGGCCCGCTGATGGCGTCGGCCGACGAGCTGTACATCACCGTCACCGGCAAAGGTGGGCACGCGTCGACGCCCTACCTCGCCAACGATCCGATGCCGGTCGCGGCGGAGATCGTGCAGGCGCTGCAAGTGCTCGTGACGCGACGTATCAATACGTTCGACCCGGTCGTGATCACGATCACGCAAATGAAGGCCGGGACGACGAACAATGTCATTCCGGAGACCGTGGATCTCGTCGGCACGCTGCGGGGAGTCTCCGAGGCGGCACGCAAGCAAGCGACCGAAGCGATGAACCGTCTCGTCGAGGGCATTGCGTCGGCGCACGACATGCGCGCCGAGCTCTACGTCAAGCGCGGCTATCCCGTCACGAGCAACGACGACGGCAGTGCGGCGTTCGCGCTGCGGGTCGCGGGCGAGCTGCTCGGCAAGGATGCGGCCGGCCGTATGCCGACGCCGGTGATGGGCGCCGAGGACTTCTCGTACGTGTTGCAGCAGACGCCCGGCGCAATGTCGTTCCTGGGCGTGTGTCCGCCGGGAGAGAATCCGGCGCGTGCACACGCGTGCCACTCCAACCGGATGATGCTCGACGAGGACGCGCTCCGCGCCGGCACCGCGTTCTATGCCGCACTGGCGATCGAGTTCCTCGCGCACGGCACCGCGGGTGAGGCGACGCGCTAGCCTCGACACTCCGCCAGGGCGGTTAGCTCAGCTGGTTAGAGCGCGTCGTTCACACCGACGAGGTCGGAGGTTCGAGTCCTCTACCGCCCACCGAGCCGGTTAGCTTGCCCCGCGCCCGATGCCGAAGCGTGTGCTCGTGATGCTGGGTGAGCCGCCGGCCCAGTCGATCTCTGCGAGCTGGCGCGTGTTTCGGAGCGCGGGGAGGTTGGCGGTCACGGCGAGGCTGCCGGTGCTGATGACGTCTCCGGTGTCGGCGACATAGACGTAGCGGCCGGAGAGGTCGTTGAGGACCCAACCTTCGCGTTCGCACCAGGTCTGACATGGGCTCTCGGTGCCGGCCAGTGAGCTCAGTTGCACCGTGGATACGAACGTCGGCGGTGAGGCGGGGAGGCCGCTGACGTCGTAGACCTCGACCTGATCGATGGCAGCGTCCATGACGTAGACGCGCTTTTCGTCAGGCGAGAGTGAGATGCCGTGACTGGGCGCGGTGCTCGCCGAGAACGAGCAAGAGCCGCTGAATGTGACGGTGTACAGGACGCTCCCGGTGGTGAGGCTCAGCACCTGGAAGCCGCAGGTGCTCGTGGAGGTGGTGAACATCAGGGTGTGGTTGCCGTTGACCGTGAACGGTCTCACGCCGTTGCGGGTCGGTCCCGCGTTGAGAATCACTTGATTTGTGCCGGGGTCGACGACGTGGGCGTAGTTGGCGGTCGTGCCTGCCTCCCCCGTGAGGTACACCTGCGTGCCGTCCAGTGACGCGAGGGTGTTGTGCCCCTTGGTGCCGGTCTGGATCAACCCGATTGGCTTACCGCTGCCGGCGTCCAAGATGGAGTGGTCGCTGTCGGCGGCGTCCGCACCGTGGGGCATGTAGATCGTCGCGCCGTTTGGCGTGATGGCCGGCTGATCTACGCCGAAGGCGTAGTTCGCAATCCAGGCAACGACGTCGTTGACGAGGTCGTAGGCGACCAAGCTGCCGTGCGTGCCGTTGCACGTTGTCGTGCCGCACTCGCTGACATAGAGCAAACTGCGCGAGGGTGCGACCACGAGGCCGCGCTTGCCGGCTTCGGGTATCGGGAACGCTTTGACGAGCGCATGATTGTTGTCGATGTCGTACACGTAGACGCGGCCGTCCACGACGACATAGAGCCAATGTGCCGGCACGGTGGGGTTGGGAGTGACACTGACCGGCTGTGCGTTGCCGGTGACCTGGTAGCTCGCGACTGCGAAGGTGTGGGCGGCGCTGGTGTCCTCGTTCCGGAATCTGAGGCCGACCATACCGGCGGTCTGTTGGGCGGCATTGGCGTCGGTGGTCGTGAGCATCCAGGTCGACGGTTCCGTCGTTCCGTCGCGCCAGACTCGTGCGCGAAGAGTGGTCGGGTTCGTTCCCTGGAACTGGACCCGTTGCCAGATCACAGCGCCGTCGGCAGTGGGAATGCGCGTGTCGACGTCGACGCCGAGCGCCGTGCCGTCGCTTCGCTGCGCACGAATGAAAATGTTCGCGCGACCTGCGCCTTCCACTGCGCCGACGCGGTAGTACGTGGGGTTGTACGTGGGGTTGTACCGGCCGACGACGTAGCTGTTGCAGCTGCCCGTGCTGCAACGCGGCAGCGTCAGCTTTTCCACCACGTCGACATCTCCCATGGTGAAGCGCGACAGGTATGCGCGCTCTTCGGCGTTCGGGGCGACGTTCGCTGTTCCCGCGCCGGCCGAGACCGACCACGACCACGGCGAGCCGACGACGGTCCACCAGCCGCCCGTGTCCGCGCTGCCCCAACCACTGTTCACGACGCGCTGAAAACTGTCAGCGGCCGCTGACCCACCCTGCCCCGGGACTGTGGTGGTGGTCGTGCTCGTCGCAGTCGTTGTGCTGCTGCTCCCAGTCGTCGTCGTCGTGGTCGAGGTTGTGGTCGGCGGCGGCGGCGGTGAAAGCGCGGTCGCGGTGAAGCTCGGGTACTTGAAGACGTGGCTCGCGGCTGTGTCTTCGTTGCGCGCGCGCACGCCGACCGCGCCGGTCACCTGCTCGACGCTCGTGCCGTCGGTCATATTCAACAGCCACGTTGACGGCTCCGCGGTGCCCGCCTTCCAGACGCGGCCTCGAATCGTCGTGGGGTTGACGCCCTGGAACTCGACGCGGAGCCACAGCACCACACCGTCGGCGGCGACCACGCCGGTGTTCAGATCGCTCGAGAGATATGAGCCGTCGCTGCGCTGGGCGCGCAGACCCGCCGTGCTCCGGCCCTGACCCTGCACCGGGCCCACCCGGTAATAGGAAGGTGTGCTGCCGCTCGTGTAGCGACCCATCACGTACGCGTCGCAGTTCGCGCCGCTTCCGCTACACCGCGGGAGTACCACCTGGGCGAGCAGATCCACATCCCGGACAGTCGCCGCGCCGAGGAAAGCGCGACCCTGGGCGTTCGCGGCGACGTTGATGCTGCCGGCTCCGGGCGAGACGCTCCAGCTCCCCGGCGAGTCGAGCACCGTCCACGAGCCACCGAGGTCCGCAGTACCCCAACCGTTGCTTACCGAACGATTGAAACCATCCGACGCCACAATGGCAGTCGCGCCCCGCGCCCGGGAACTCACTGAGAACAAACCGATTGTCAACAACGTCCCGGCGACGACGACGAGCGTCGTGACACGCCGCGCTCGGCCGTCGCGCGATCGCTTCGTGTTCGGCGCGATGCGCCTCGAAGAACGAATACGCGCATCCCGAACGTTCGACATATTGCCCCCGCGTCCAGCATTTACCGCGTGAAGAAGCGCTCCGCCTCGCGGGACGAGCGTACCGAGGGGACGGTGGTCGTGCCACGAACCCGAAGATCTCGGAGAGTGAGCACACGGCGGCTCAGCGGGCTTCGAGCTCGAGGATCGCAATCGCCTCCGCGTGATGGACCGCGACGACGGCGAAGCCGGAGCTTTCGGTCAGCGCAGTGAGGTCACGAAGGCTGCGTTCTTGACCTGCGAAATACGCGAGTAACCGCAGGTCCACGGCGGTGTTCACCGTCACGCCGTCGGCACCGATCTTCTCGATGACGAAGACCCTTCCGCGCGAACCCGCGGCGTGCGCGCACTGTCGCAAGATGGCGTATGCGGACACGTCGTCCCAGTTGTGAATGATCGCCGTGAGCACGTAGCCGTCTGCGCCCTGTGGCAGCGGATCGAAGAAGCTGCCGCCCACGACATCGCACCGGTCGGCAAGACCCGCGTCCGCCAGGTGTGCGCGCGCGGCCTCGGCCGTCGCCGGAAGATCGAGCACCGTGCCTCGCAAGGACGGGTAGGCGGTCAGCAACGCGATCAGCAGCGAGCCGTTTCCGCCACCGACGTCGATCACGTGCCCGAGTGATCCCCAGTCGTACGCCGAGATGATCGCGGGCGCCCAGGCCGTCACATCGACACCCATCTGCGCATCGAAGGACGCGTTGCGGGCAGCGTCCGATGACAGGTCGTCCCAGAAGGAAAGACCGAACTGCACGGGAAACGCAGGCCCGCCGGTCCGAACGGCATGCAGCAGTTGGACCAACGACAGCTCGGCGCGACCGAGCGCGTCGTCGATATCCAGCCGTGCACGGATCCCGCCCGGATGGTCATCACGCAGCGCGCTTCCGCGCGGAGTGAGTGCGTACCGGCCGGAGTCGTCACGAGTCAGCACCCCGGCGTTCGTGAGATGCCGCAGCACCCGGTCGAGCGCGCCGGGGTCTGCGTGCGCCGCGTCGGCGATCTCCGATGCAGTCCGCTGCCCGCGGACGATGTGGTCGGCGATGCGCAGCGTTGCCGCGACTCGCACCGCCATCGGGGTCACCAGGTCTGCCATCGCGTACACGTCGGCAGCCGGCTCGCCCTTCTCTGTCGCCATGTCTCCTCCGTTGATCGGGCGTCAGTGCGTGGTCCCACTTTCGCCGACGCGGCGCCGCCGGATGCGCTCTCTCGTTGCGGTACAGCACTAGGTTCGACCGCCGTGGCGAGTGCGACGACGGCGAAGGCGCCCGGTCCCAGCACTCGATTGTCTGTCGTCGTGCTGCTCGCGGGCGTCGTCATCGTCGTGGTGGGGCTCGTCAAGGCAATCACACCGTTGGTCGGCCCACTCGCGTCGTCACCGTCCTTTGCAACACCGGGCCAGGTTCGTCTGCACCTGTCGAGCGGAAAGTACGTGGTGTACGAGCGCACGGGTGACAGTGGCTTCGGGTTGTCGGGCGGTACCCGCACGACGCTCACCCCGGCGGCGGTGACCGTGACATCGGACAACGGTGAGCCGGTCAGCGTGCGCGAGAGCGCGAATTCGACCGAGCGCATCACGCGCGGGGGCTCGACGTTCGCCGGGGCCGTGCAATTCTCAGTACCGACCGCGGGTGCTTACACGGTGGGCGTCGAAGGGACTGGAGCGGGCCGAGTGATCGTCGCCCGTTCGGTGATCGACACCGTGCGGTCCAGCCTTCCCTGGTGGGGTGTCGCGGTGCTGGGCGGGGGTACCGCGATCGCGGCGATCATCATGTGGATCGTCGGGGGATCACGTCGCAAACGCCAACGCCAGCTGTACGTCGGTGCCGCGCAGGCGCCGCCCGGCTGGTACCCGGACCCGGGGCAAGCCGGGCGGCTGCGGTACTGGGACGGCCGGGCCTGGACGGGCCACGTGCACTGATCCCGACGGTGGCCGCCCTCAGTCGGAGCGAGAGAGCTTGGCGAAGTCCAGCCGGAGCGCGACGTCCGCCGGAGAGCCGTGGGCCGCCCAGCGGGCGATCTCGTCGACCGCGGTCACGAGCACGACCTGACGCCGGCGAGCGTGGGCGACCAGCCGGTCATACGCGCGGCGGCGGGCTTCCGCGGCGAGCGCGTCGAGCACGCAGTCGATCACCAGCGGGCGCACGTAAGCCGTGTCGTCGAGATCCGCGAGGGCCCGGGCGATGAGCCGGTCGGCGCGCTGGGCGTCCAGCTCGCCGAGGTTCGGCCCGCGCAGGCGCTCGCGTTCCTTGGCAGTGCGCCGGGAGTCGCGGACCGACTCGTTTCGCCGCACCTCGTCCAGCTCCATCGTGAGCCTGTGACAGCGCTGCTCGGCCATGGAGACGACCGTCGCCGCCTCGCGAATCGCGACGTCGTATCTCGTATCGCCGAAGCCGGTGCCGACCATCGAAAGGTCTTCGTACGACGACGCACCGAACTCCTCGAGGAACTCGTCGTAACGGCCGCGCTTGGCCTGTGCATCGCGGCGGGTGCGACGCCGGCGCGCCCACTCGTCCACGTGGACGGAATACCGCCATTCGTTACGCAGGCGGGACGCCTCGGCCAGGTCGACGGGGTCGACGCGCGGCGCGGCTTCGTGTGCTTGCGCGAGTCGTGTTTTCGCTTCTCCCAGCACGCGTTCCCATCGCACCAACTCCTCGGCGACCTGTTGCGCAGTCCGGCGCCGGACGCTGCGACGGCCGCGCGAGTCTCGGCCCGACGCGAGCTCACGCAGCATGCCGACGCTCATGGGCTCGCCGGGCGGGAGTGCTCGCAACGCTCGGGGCAGGTCGTAGCTCCGTGCCGGGATGTCGTCGACCTCGAGCAGCGTGTCGGGCGGCGCGTGCACGGTCAACAACGACGCTGCCCAGGCCGCGAGCCCCGGGCGCGCGTCGGCGAGCACGGTGAGGCGCCGGTGAAACCGGATCTCACCGTCGAACGCGCCCGGTCCTGCGGCAGCCACGAGCCGCACGACACGCGGGGCTGCCATGCGTCCGCCGTCGGGCATCCGTGTTGTCCCCCGTTGGGCCATTCCGGCACGAAATCCGTTCGGTCCCTCACCGTACCGCGAGTATCGCTTCGCGGCGCCGTGACCACGACCACTGCTGATGATAGTGAGGCCTGAGGCATCCGGTGTGGTTGATGGGGAAACACGTGTGTCGATGTGCGCGCTGCTCGCGCGCGGCGCGGGGAGGTGCGCCCGCCGATGGAGCACTGCTGGGGAGGGTGTACAAAATGGACGCTCGGAGTATCTTGTCCCACGAAACGTCGAGAGCGATGACCGGGAAAACGGACGGGGCGCACGGATGCAGGCTGCCGGGAAACCCTCGGAGCGCGAGAGCGTGAGCACGGCCACGCGCCTGCGACTCTTGTCGCTCGGCACTCCCGCCGGCCCGGTCGAATTCGGTGGCGGCCTGGCGTGCATCCGCACCCTTCCCGACATGCGCAGCGCGATTGCTCAGGTGATCGCACAGGCCGTGATCGGTCCCCGACCCGCCGAGGTCGACGGGACCTTGGAGATTGCCGGGCGGTTCGTCGCGCTGCAGAGTCTGCCCGCGCCGCTGCTTCGGCCCGGCGCGGCGTCGACGGTTGATCGGTCGCTGCTCGGCGAGTACGGGCGCCGCGGTCGGGCGCAACGTCGGGCGGCCGTGCAAGCCGCGCATGCGGCACGCCGGCTCGAGCGCCACCGCACGGAGGCCGAGATCGAACGCGCGCACGAACGAGCGGAAAGTCTCGCGGCGCGCGTGGCGATGGCCGCTCGGCAGGCGCCGCCCGCGCCGGAACCCGCCGACGTGGTCGTGACGCCCGACGAGGTGACGCCACGGCTCGAGGCGATGCTGGTATCGCTCCGCGCGCTGCACCCGGTGCCGTCTGCGGATGCGCTCGCCGTCGCTGATGCGTTCGAGGAGCTCACCGCGGCCTCAGCCGCGTCGCACGAGCCCGTCGACGTGGATCTCGTCGAGCTCGAGCGGCAGGTCACCGACGCGCGTGTCAAGGTTGCGCGCGCTGCGACGGGCGTCTCGCCGGCCGCGCGCGCACGCGTCGAGGAGTGTCAGCGTGCGGTCGTCGAGACCGAGAGCGCGCTGTTCGAGGCGAGCCGCAAGGAACGCCCCGGCGCGCTCTTCAAGTACCAAGAAGCACTCAGCACCGCGCGTGCCGCGCTCGCCGAGGCCGGTGTCGAATCGTACGGGTCATTCCTCGCCGCAATGGCCGACGGATCTACGAATGTCGACCTCGAGGCGCGTTTGCGCGCCGAGCTCGAGCTCGCGCAAGCCGAAACTGCCCTCGACCACGCGCGCGTGCCGGTTGAGCAGAACCCCGCGGAGTCCCTCCACGACAAGGAGCTGGACCTGCGCGCGCGGGCAGCGCTCATCCTCGGCCGGTTCCTGGGCGCGGATCCCGTCGCCGAGCTGCGGGCGGTACGGGTCGAGCATCCCGCCGCCGCGGAGCTACGACATGCGCTGCAACGAGAGCTCGAGGCCCTGGGGGTGCGGGTCGGCAACGACGTCCTTGCGACCGCACAGGCAACCATCGACGCGCGACGGGCGGCGCCTCCTCCCGAGCCGCCCACCCCGGAGCCGCGCGCGCCAATCGTGGATCCGGCCATCGTGGATCCGGGCGACGAGGAAGAGCGACTCATGCTCGAGGCGGAGATGCGGACGTTGCTGGACGAGCGCACCGCGCACGATGCCGCGCTCGCGGCGCTGGAGAGGCAGCTCGGTGCGCTCGACGGCCAAGCGGCGCCGGCATCGGAGCAGGTCCACGTCGACACGGTCACGCTCGCGCTCGCGACGATGCTCGACTCCTACCGTTCGAGCGAGTTGCTCGCAGGCCGGCTGCCACTGGTGCTCGACGGCGCGTTCGATGAGATGGGCGCGTTCGCATCCGCGGCGGTGGCGAACCACCTCGCCGCAGTCGATGACGTGCAGGTGATCGTGATCACGTGCGATGACGAGGTCGCCGCCGCGCTCTCGAATGTGGGTGCGGCGACCAGCTGGTGGCCGGATCCCGAAAACGACGGTCCAGCGGGATCTCGCGCGCCGATGTGCGAGCAGCACGCGGCCGAGGTCGCCGCGGCCCGGTGCGCGCATTGTGCGCGGGCCGCCTGCGTCGCCTGTCTGGTCTACATGCCCGCCGAAGCCGAGCTCTGGTGCGTGACATGCGCAGGGGACGCCCGTAGTACCTAGGCGTCGCGGCTCGGGTTTCCCGGGGAGGGCTAGCGTCGCAGTCGTGCGTCGAGAGTGCGCTGTCGAACCGGGGGCCGCTGCGGATTTGGGGAAGCGGTCGACCGACACGAAATTCGGGCTGGCGAAGCGAGACGCCGAACTCGAGCTCGCCGACCTCACTGAGCGGCTCGCGGTGCTCCACAACCGCTTGTATGCGGAGCACACGCGTGCGCTTCTCCTCGTGCTCCAGGGTCTCGACGCGTCGGGCAAGGACGGCACGATCCGGCGGGTCTTCACGGGTGTGAACCCGCAGGGGTGCCAGGTCGAGTCGTTCAAGGCGCCGTCGGACCTCGAGCTCGACCACGATTACCTGTGGCGGATTCACCACGCACTGCCACGCCGCGGTGACATCGGCATCCTCAACCGGTCGCACTACGAAGACGTCACCACGGTGCAGGTGCTCGGCATCATCGGCGACCACGAACGGAAACGGCGGTACGGCCAGATCAACGCCTTCGAGCGCATGCTGCACGAAGAAGGCACGCGGATCGTCAAGGTCTTCTTGCATGTCGGCAAGGAGGCACAGCGCGTGCGTCTCCAGCGCCGCCTCGACGATCCGGAGCGCCGCTGGAAGTTCCGTCCCGACGACCTCGACACTCGCGCGCAATGGGATCAGTACATCCGCCTCTACGACGAGGCGATCACCGCGACGTCGACCAAGTGGGCGCCCTGGTACATCGTGCCGGCCGACCACAAATGGGTGTCGGGCCTGGCCGTCGCGCGCTTCCTTCTCTCGGCGCTCGAGGACATGGACCCCCAGATCCCCAAGCCTGATGAGGCCCTCGACGGCGTCGTCGTCGAATAACTAGGTTCGGCTGCATGGCGACGCCCGAGACCGTTCGCTCCGTGGTCGACGCGTACGTCGCCGCGTCCAATGCCGGGGACCGCGAAGCCGTCCTCGCGCTCTTCGCACCGGACGCAGTGTGGTACGACCCGGTCGGTCAGCCTCCCCACACCGGACTGGACGCCATCGGCGCGTTTTACGATCAGGCGCGCACGATGGCGGATCACATCGAGATGAAGCCGTCGGACGTCATCGTGTGCGGCAACGAGGCCGCGATGGTGTTCGAGATCCACGTCACGATCGGCGACGGCGGCATGGTCATGGACGCCATCGAGACGTTCGAAGTGAACGACGCGGGCAAGATCGTCGGCATGAAGGCCTTCTGGGACATGACGCGCGCCCGCGCGAGGTAGAGCGATTTAGACCGTTTTGCGTCGCGAGCGCGGAGTACGCACAAAGCCTCGACTTTCGCCGGTCGCCGACTTCGGCCATTATGTATTGGCGATGAACGTCGAGTCCCGTGATTCCGTCTCGCTCAAGCCGGCCGAGCTCGATGAGTTCGGTCAACTTCTCGCTGCGAATGGCTTGCCAATCAGCGACGAAGAGCTCGACCGCCAGGTCGAGGCATTCCCACTTGCGGTCGTCGCATACCTCGACGGCGGGCTCCAGGGCGCCATGCTCGGGTCGCTCGAGCGCATCGGCGGCACACCGTCGATCCTGTGGGGGCTCGGTGTCGCGCGCAAAGGAAAGACCGCCGCCAACACCCTCAAGGTGCTGACCGGCGAGCTCACACGGCGCGCCGCGATCTCGTTCCCCGACGAGGACGTGCTCGTCGCGACTCGTCTCGCGCAGCCGAGCTGCTACGTGCTTCTCCAGAGCTACGCGAACGTGGTGCCGCGACCCGCCTATACGCCCAACGGCGAGGACCGGGCGTGGGGACGCCGTCTGGCGAAGCGCTACGGCGTCGAACCGCACTTCGACGATCGGGCCTTCAAGGTCGTCGTCAAGGGACGCAAGCCCCCGTGCCTGCCCGTGCTCGACACGAGCCCGGTCAAGGCGTCGGGCGGGACGAAGATCGCATCGCTGGTCGGGACCCTAGACGCCACCCGCGGCCAGGCGATGATCGCGTTCGGGTGGGCAATCGCCGAGGACCTGGCCGCCGGCTCCTACATCGCCGCCCGCTGAGTCAGGATTCGCGTCTTCCTGCAAGCACGGCATCGAGCTGCGCGCGCAGCTCCTCCGGTGACGTGACCGGCTGCATGCACGCGTACTGCTCACAGACGTATGCAGTCGGCACGAGGTCTCGTGCCTCGCGACCTTCGAGCAACGGGCTCGCGTCGGACGGTGGTCCGGTGAGTGTGACCGTTGCCGGCAACAGACGGTGATGCACCTCACGCCGGAGGGTGCGCGTGCGGGAATCATCAGCGGGACCGACGATCGCAACCTCGAGGGACGGCGTGAGCACACGTTCGCACGCCTCGAGCATGTGGGCGAACGCGGTCGGTTGCGACGCCATGGGCCGGGCGAGCATCTCGGCGACGTCTACCGCGGGTGATTCGTAGCGCGCGTCGCCGGTGAGCGCGGCGAGGCGGAGCAAGCCGTTCGCGGCGAGTGAGTTGGCCGAAGGTGTCGCGTCGTCGAAGACGTCCTTCGGTCGCACGACGAGCGCTTCGGCGTCGTGACCGGTGGTGAAGAAGCCGCGACCATCGGGATCGTGGAACAGCCGCAGGAGCTCGTCCGCGACGGCGCGCGCCTCGATGAGCCAGCCGGGCTCATCGACCTCGGCCATCGTGAGCAGCGCTTCGAGCAATGCTGCGTAGTCCTCCGCGTACGCGAGATACGGCGCGCGCCACGATCGGAGGAAGCGACCGTCGTCGCGACGTAGCTCCCCGAGCAAGAAGCGCGTATTGGTACGTGCGGCTTCCATCCAGTCGTCGCGCTCCAACGCGGCGGCGGCGCGCGCGAGCGCATCGAGCATCAGCGCGTTCCACGCGAGCAGGATCTTGTCGTCGAGACCGGGTCGCACGCGTAGGCCGCGCCGCTCGAGCAGCTTCACCTTCGCCCGTTCGACTCCTGCAGGGACCTCGGCGGCCGGGTCCACGACATGCAGGATGTTGGCGCGAAAGCCGGTATGGGGATCGACGAAGTTTCCCTGCTCGCTCACGCCGAAGTAGCGAATCACGGCGTCGGCGTCGTCGCCGCACACTTCCCGGATCTCGTCGATCGACCAGCAGTAGAACTTCCCCTCGACGCCCTCGGAGTCCGCGTCCTCGGCGGAGAAGAAGCCGCCGTTCGCATGGCGGAGGTCGCGCAAGATGTAGCCGACGACATCCTCGACCACGGACCGATAGCGCTGCTCCCCTGTGACCAGGTAGCCGTGCAGGTACGCACGGGTCAGCAGGGCGTTGTCATAGAGCATCTTCTCGAAGTGGGGGACCAGCCAGAAGTCGTCGGTCGAGTAGCGCGCGAAGCCCCCGCCGAGCTGGTCATGGATCCCGCCCGCGGCCATGCCGTCGAGGGTTGTGGTGATCATCTCGCGGGCGTCCTCGGCGCCGTTGCGCACGTACGCCCTGCACACGAAGTCGATGGTCATCGCCTGCGGGAACTTCGGCGCGCGTCCGAAACCTCCATGGCGCGGCTCGAACTGGGCCTTCACCCCGGCGTAGGCAGCGCTCATCAGCTCGGTCGTCAGTGCGCCACGCGCTTCGGGGCGCAACACGTCCTCGGCGATGGCCGCGGTGAGTTGCTCGCTCTGTTGCAACACTTCTTCCCGCCGGTCGCGCCACGCCTCCGACACGGCCTCACAGACACGGCGGAACGCGGGCATGCCATGCCGTTCCTCGGAGGGAAAGTACGTGCCCGCATAGAACGGCCGGCCGTCCGGCGCGCACCAGACGCTCATCGGCCAGCCGCCGCGTCCCGTCAGCGCTTGCACCGATTGCATGTAGATGGCGTCGACGTCGGGCCGTTCCTCGCGATCGACCTTGACGTTCACGAACAACTGGTTCATCACTGCCGCAGTTGCGTCGTCTTCGAAGGACTCGTGCGCCATGACGTGACACCAGTGGCACGACGAGTACCCCACCGAGAGGAACACCGGTACGTCGCGCTCGCGCGCGAGGGCGAAGGCCTCCGCGCTCCACGGCATCCACTCCACCGGATTGTCGGCGTGCTGCCGCAGGTAGGGACTCGTCTCGTCCGCCAGTTTGTTCACACTGCGACCGTACCCGTCTCGTCATACGCCGAGCCGATCGAGGGCAGTGTCGACCGATGCGTACGCAGCCGCGACGCACGTTTCGAGCGCGCCTTGGCGACCGGTCGCGTATGCGGCGTCTGCAACCGTCCACAGCTCGTCCTCCACCGGCGCGAGCACCGAACGCACTCGTTCGCGCTCTTCGTGATCCGCCTCGACGCGATCGCGGAGCCGGGCGAACCGGCGCCACTGCGCTTCTTCGGCGAGCTCCGCGACGACCGCGGGCGGGAACATGGGGATGTACACGCCGACGCACGGGTTGCCGAGGCACGACCACACCCGCGTCGGGGCGCCGTCGGTACGGAGGTCGACGATCATCGACGCGGTCGTCTGCGCGTGGAAGTCGGGTCGGTGCAAGCAGACCGAGAAACCGCTGCCATTCGCGTCGGTGTGGTCGCGTAATGTCGCGGCGAGGTCGTGCGCGTCGACAACGGGTCCCCGGGCCACGCATGTGCGAGTGACGGCGAGACGGTGATCGGCCCGAGTCGTCGGGACGCGGCGGAGGCGACGCTCGTCGAAGTCGGTGCCCGGTGCGACATCCGGCGACGCGCGTGTCCAGTCCGTGGTCAGGCTGACCCGGTTGGAGATCGATGTGCCGTCACCGGCGGGCTTCGCCACCCACGTGCGGTCGCTCGTCTCGACGACCCATGCGCGTCGCGCATCGGCGAGCAGGAACGACGAGAAGTAGGGCTCGTCGTCGAACGGCTCCCCGGAGCCGCCCTGCCCGTATGTCTCCACCAGCGACGTGCAGAGGTCGAGCGCGTCGTCCACCGTGTGCGCCCGTTCGAGGACGAGCCGTACGACGTCCATGCCGAGCAATGCGGGCGGAAGCGGGCGCGGGGAGTCGACCGTGAAGATCTTCTCGTTGCCGATCGTGACGCCGTGCTCGTTGACGCCGTGCTCGCATCCCCACAGCCACGTCGGTCGCGAGCCGAGGAAGGCGCTCGCATTGGCGTCGGGAATCGTGAGGTACTGGGTCGTCACCTCGGCGGCACCCGCTCGGCGCGCGTGCCATTCGAGCACCTGGCCCTCCGCGGGGTGACGATCGGAGTTCTTGGCGAACCACATGCCGTCGCGGTGGCGGACGCAGAGGGTGTCGCACACGGTCGTCAGCGCGCGAGGTCACGTGCGAGCGCGGCCGGCGTGAGCGGCGTGCCCGTGGCGCGTTCGATCAGGTGGTCCCAACGCAGCGATGCGCCTGGCGCGAAGACGCGCTGCGAAAGGAACGTGCCCGCGTCCGTGCGATTCACGAGGCGTCCCACGGTCGCGGTGAGCTGGGAGGCGATCAGCTCACCGAACAGGGAGTTGTGGTAGTAGACGGGCGCGACCGTCACGTGAATCTTGGCGGCCCACTCCGGCGCGTTGCGGTCGTCGGGCCGGCGCAGGAGCTGGAAGCGTTCGACGAGATCCCACCAGTGCGCGTCGTGCGGGCCATCGGGGTTCGCATAGAGACCGCGTTCGAAATGCGTCATCACGAGCACCCACCGGGCAAAGATCAAGAGCGCGGCGCGACGCGTGGCGTGCAATCGCGGTGCGAGCTCCTCGACGGTCGCCTGGGACAGCCGCGCCACCTCCCGGAGCCACTCCGGCTCGTGGACCATTCGCCCACAGCGCATCGCGATGCCCTCGGTGAGGCACAGGTGCATCGTTCGGAGCAACCATGGGAGCTCGCGGTCGACTCCGTCGAAATACACCGCGTGACCGAACTCGTGCAACATCGTCTCCGCCCAACGCGCGCCGGGCACGTTGTTGCTGAGGACGCGCACGTCTCCGGCCCGGTCCACGTCGATGCAAAATGCGTGCTGGATCTTCCGGTCGCGCGGCGCCAGGTCGCTGCGGCCGAGCACGCCGCGGACGTCGAGGCCCATCCCGTCGAACGTGCGAAGTGTGAGCTCGTCCAGGCTCGCGTCCGCAAGATACGGGTCGAGGTCTACGCCGGCCGCCTGCGGCACGTCTTGGAAGAACGGATCGTCGTAGTGCCAGGGCCGCAGCTCGTCCTTGGCGACACCAAAGCGGGCGGCGAGGAGGTCATCGAGCTCGCCCTTCATCACGAGGAACGGCTCACGCGTGATGACGTCGACCTCTTCCAGGGTTGCGAATAGTCGCTTCTCGTCGTACTCGGTTGTGGCGAGCGCCATCGCGAAGTGGTCGCGGAATCCCAGGCGACGCGCGGCGTCGTTGCGGAGCCGGACCAGCTCGCGTACGTCGGAGGCGATCTCGGCGCCGACGGTCTTCGAGGCTTCCCACGCGGCCTTGCGTTGCGCCGTGTCGCGGCTCGTCCGCAGTACGGCGAGGATCGTGTTGTCGTCGACCGGGTCGCCGTCGATCGTGCCCCGGTGGCGCGCGAAGCGCGACTCGATCGACGACTGTGCGTCGATGATGCGGCGTCGCAGCTCCGGGTCCACCTGGTGGGGAAGGTGCACCTGCTCGAGCACGGCGAGGGCGCGGTCGGTCACCGCATCCAGCTGTTTCTCGGAGCGCGCGGCACGGATCGCGGCGAACGTGTCTGCATCGGCGAGCGCGTCGGACATCGCGATGTCCGCATCGGCGCGCCGGCGTTGCGTCTCCTCCGATGCCTCGACGTTCGCATTCCACCACGCGTGATTGGCGGCCGTCTCGAGCGGTCGCAGGCGGGCGTCACATGCCTCGACTAGAGCGTGGGGCGTCACGCGGCCGGACATTATCCCGACCTCCGGCTCCAGCGCCGTCTCGAGCGCCGTGCTGCCCGGTCGGATCGTTCAGCGAAACCAGATGCGCTGGTAATCGCGGCTCATGGGATGCAGGAGCAGCGCGACGAGCGCGGCGTCGAACATGAACGACACCAGCGGACCGAACGCGGTGAACGTCGAGGAGCCGAACAGCGCGAGCAGTGCGAGGACCTGCGCAACCGAGGCGGCGACGGCGAGCCCGTATCCCCACTTCTTCTCGTTCGCGATACCGAACCCGCCGGCGGCCAGTCCGACGATGATGAACAGGGCCACGATCAGGGATCGTGAGGCGACGCCGAACAGCAGCCCCATCACGGCCTCGATGTAGCACAGGATGACGGCCGATTGGAGGGTCTGGGGCTGATGGGGGTTGAACCAACGGTGCTCGTTCACGGTGTCATTCTCGCGGATCTTTCGGTACCCGTCGGACTCCGGTCCGATCGGGCTCGAAGTTGCCCGCACGCGGCGTGGATGCTGACGCCTCGGTTGCGGCGAACGCTCGCTTCGACGCCCCGCTCCCGCAGGCGGCGTGCGAACGCCTCGATCCGGTCACGGGCCGCGGCGCGGCCGCCGTATCCGCTCGTCGAATTGAGCGGAATCAGGTTCACGTGCGCACCGCCCCGCATCCCGGCCAGCCGCGCCGCCAGCACGTCGGCCTGGTCAGGGGCGTCGTTCACGCCGTCGATGCACGCGTACTCGAAGGTCACACGACGCCCCTTCCGATCCGCATAGGCGCGCGCGGCGTCGAGGACGTCGGCGATGGGGTAGCGGCGATTCAGCGGCACCAGCTGCTCCCGCAGCGCGTCGTCGGGTGCATGCAACGACACCGCCAGGGTCACCGGGAGGTCGAACGCCGCCAGGCGCTCCATCCCGGGCACGACCCCCACCGTCGAGACCGTGAGGTGGCGGGCCGAGAGGCCCACGTCCTCGTGCAGCCGCGTACACGCGTCGAGGACGACGTCGACGTTGGCAAGGGGCTCGCCCATGCCCATGAACACGACGTTCGACACCCGTTGCGGCGACGCGTGCTGGGCGCGCAGCACCTGCTCGATGATCTCGCCCACGTGGAGGTGCCGCTCGAAGCCGGCCTGACCCGTCGCGCAGAACGTACAGCCCATCGCGCAGCCGGCTTGCGACGAGACGCACACGGTCGCGCGGTTCGGGTATCGCATCAGCACGGTTTCGACCTGCGTGCCGTCTCCTGCGCGCCACAACCATTTCGTCGTCGTGCCGCGCTCGCTCTGTTGCTCGGTCTCCGCGTCGAACGCCAGCGGGAGATCGTCGGCAAGTCGCGTGCGCACGTCGAGCGGGACATTCGTGAGGAGCTCGAGCGGTCGCCGTTGCGTGTACAGCCCTTCGTGCAGTTGGCGCGCCCGATAGGCAGGTTCGCCCAGCTCTGCGATCAGGTGTGCAAGCTCGGCCCGCGATGCGGCATAGCGGAGCGTCACGGGGATCGGACCTCGCATTCGTACGCCCGGTCCGTGCGGTGCACGGTGAAGCCCAGTGACTCGTAGAGGTGCAGCGCGCCGGTGTTGTCGGCGGCGCAGAACAGCGAGCCCGTGTCGACACCGCGATGTCGGACTGCGTCGAGTCCGGCGATCGCAAGGGCACGGCCCAGCCCGGTGCCTTGCATGCGCGGGTCGACACCGATCACGAAGATCTCGCCGAGGCGGGGGTCGCGGCCTTGCGCGTCGTGGACCTTCATCCAGTTGAAGCCCGCGAGACCGTTGTCGTCGAATGCGAGCAGGAACAACGCCGGGTCGAACCACGACTCGGTCATGCGCCGGTCGAGGGTCTCCGCGACCCAGCCGCCCTGCTCGGGGTGACCCGCGAACGCCCGATTGTTGACATCGAGCCATGCCTGCTCGTCGCGGCCCGGTGTGAACTGCCGCACGTCGATGCCGGGTGGCCATTTCGGCTGTTCGTCGAGCGGCAGCGGCACACGCATCTCGAACAGGTCGCGGTCGGGTCGTAGTCCGATCGCTCGCAGCTCGTCGTCGTCCTCCGCTCGCGCGCCCAGCAGCCAGAGGACCGCGCGTCCACCGCCGTGTGTGGCGACGTGTGCGAGCGCAGCGTCGAGCAGCGCGCGCCGGACGTTCGCGCCGCGTCCCCTCGGCGCGACGGTGATCCCGAGTACCCAGTGGCGCGGAGAGAGGTTGTCGCTGCGCGCGACGTGCGCGTACGCGAGGTCGTCCACGTAGAAGCCCGCCGAGTCCGGCAGTGGTGCGTCCAGATCGCGCCAAGCCGCGTCGCCGAGCGATGGGTGACCGTCGATCGCCTGCGCGGCTTCCTCGATGCGGGCGACGCGCTCGCGAATTGCGCCGAACTCCTCGGGAGCAACCGCGGACACGGGCGGGGATGTCACACGCACGAGGGTACCGTGGCGGAATGGCTCGTCCCCGCGGCGCCAAGGCGCGTGCGACCGCCGTCGTCGCGCTGCTGAAGGAGCTCTATCCGGTCGCCCGCTGCGCGTTGCAGCATTCCAATGCATACGAGCTCCTCGTCGCGACGATTCTCTCGGCGCAGACCACCGACGAACGCGTGAACATGGTGACGCCTGCGCTGTTCGCGAAGTACCCGACCCCGTCCGACCTCGCGCACGCCGACCCGGCCGAGCTCGAGACGCTGATCCAATCGACGGGTTTCTTCCGGTCGAAGGCGAAGAACCTCATCGGCATGGCGCAGGCGGTCGAGTCGCGGTTCGATGGCAAGATCCCGGTTGAGCTCTCCGACCTCGTGACGTTGCCGGGCGTCGGTCGTAAGACCGGCAACGTCGTACGCTCGGTGTGGTTCCACGAGCCGGGGCTCCCGGTCGACACGCACGTCACCCGGCTCGCAGCCCGGCTGAAGCTCACCAACGAGACCGATCCGGTGAAGATCGAGTACGACCTCGATGTGCTCGTGCCGCCGGACGAGTGGGGCGATCTGTCGCTGCGGCTCATCGAGCACGGCCGGAGGATCTGCGAGGCCCGGCGACCACGCTGCGGCGAGTGCGTGCTCGCCGGCATCTGCCCCTCCGCCGGCAAGATCCCGTAACCGCGAAGGTGTCCATGTGTTTGGACGCTCAGCCCGCCGGTGGCGGGCTG
>JBBQXS010000022.1:0-63953 GCA_038209365.1 Acidimicrobiia bacterium
TCCGCCGCCGGGCGTCAACATCCGCAACACGTCGCCCGCCTTCAACTGGATCGTGCACTTGTCGGGCAAGCGCTCGGCCCGGCTCTCGTCGCCGCCCGGCAGCAGCCAGTTCTCCCCGACCGCCCCCCGTCCGCCCCCAGCCAGGCCCCAGGGCCGCGACACCCGGCGTTCGGTGATGAGGCTGGCGGTCACGTCCTCGAGCAGCTCCAGGTCTCGCTCGATGCCCTCGCCGCCCGGGGCCGCACCCGCGCCGCCGCTCCCCCGTCGCAGCCGGTAGCGCAGCACCCGCACCGGGAAGGCCCGCTCGAACGCCTCGATTGGCGTATTCCTGGTATTCGTCATGTTCGTATGAAGGCCTGACTGGCCTGGCACGCCCGGCCCCAACCGGGGGTCAGCTTGACTTGTGTTGGTCATCGCGGTGTGCACGCCGTTCATGCCGGCGCGCGGGCCGGGCCGGCCACCTTGCCCGCCGCCGATCGTCTCGTAGTACACCCAGCCGTCGCCGCCGAGCAGCACGTTGTTCATCGTGCCTTGGGATGCTGCGCCGACGCGATCGGGCGCTGCCTGCGCGAGCGCACCGAGGCAGACGTCGGCAACGCGCTGGCTCACCTCGACGTTGCCGGCGCCGACCGCCACGGGCGGACGGGCGGCGACGATCGAACCCGGTGGTGCGACGACGCGTACGGGTCGTAGTACGCCACCGTTCGCCGGGAGCTCCGGGTCGACAACCGTCCGCAACGCGAACGCCACCGCGCTGACCGTCACGGCCTCGACTGCGTTCACGGATCCTGGTCGCTGCGCGTCGGTACCGGTGAAGTCGAATGTGACCGTCTCGTGCGCGACGGTGATGCGTACGGCGATCTGGGCCGCGCGGCGACCCTCGACACCGCCTGTCGAGTCGAGCACATCGGTGAACCCGTACGTACCCTCGGCGAGCGTCCGCAGCGCCGCACGCATCCGGCGCTCGCCGTAGTCGACGATCTCTTTCCGCACCGCGGCGCTCGGTGCGAGCTCCCGCAGGCGCGCCGCGCCCAACCGGTTGGCCCCGCGTTGCGCGTCGAGATCGCCGCGACGCTCGTCGGGTGTTCGGGAAGCCGCGAGGAAGAGCGTCTCGACCTCGGACGTCCAGCGCACCGGCGGGATGCGGAAACCTTCCTGGTAGATCTCCGTTGCGTCGGGCGGCATGGAACCGGGCGCCATCCCGCCGACGTCGGCATGGTGCGCGCGATTGGCCGCCCACGCGAGAATCACGCCCTCGTCGGCGAACACGGGCGCGACGAAGGTGACGTCGTTGAGGTGCGTGCCGCCGCGGAACGGATCGTTCACGACGATCTGGTCGTCCGCAGTGATACCGGCGCCCGCAGCATCGATCGCGGCGCGCACCGCGGCCGGCATGGAGCCCAGGTGGACCGGAATGTGCTCGGCCTGCACGAGCAGCGTGCCGTCTGGCGTGAACAGCGCGCACGAGCAGTCCGCCCGTTCCTTGATGTTCGGGCTGTACGCGGCGCGTCGCAGCACGGCGCCCATCTCGTCGGCCACACCGGTGAGCCGCGAGATCCACACCTGAAGGGTCGCGGGATCGATCACATGGCTCCCTCGCTGCGCCATCCCTGGCTCCGCTGCGTCCGCACGATCCCATCCGAAGGGTTCATGTTCGCTCGATGATCCATGCGCCGAGCGCGCCGGGTTCCGCGCGCCAGCCCTCCGGGACCCACACCGTGCAGTCGGGCTCGGCAACGACGGCCGGGCCGACCACACGCCCACGCTGCACGGGGGGCAGATCGGTGACATCGATCGGCGACGGCATCGACGCCCGGGCGCGCACCGCGATGACTTCGACGGGTGCACCCGGACGCGCGTGGCCGTTGCGGCGTTCGTGCTCGGCAGGGAAGTCCTCGGGCCGCGCCACCGTGAGCTCGTGGCTCTGGCCGACATACCGGCAGTCAACCGCGGTCTCGACGCGCGCGTTCGCGTCCACGAGCGCGCGCGCGTGGCTCGTCACGCTTGCGAGTGTCTCCGCCAGCGATCCGCCGGAGAACGTTCGCACCACCTCACGAGCCTTCGGCGCACCCAGCAGGCCGACCGCCGAGCAGACGCCCGCGCGTGGCGGCACGACAACCGCGCGCATCCGCAGCGCGTCGGCGATCGCGCACGCGTGCAACGGACCCGCACCTCCGAATGCCACAAGCGCGAGATCGCGAGGGTCGACACCGCGCTCGACGGTCACGACTCGCACGGCCCGTTCCATCGCGGCATCGACGACTCGCACCACGCCCTCGGCGCTCACCGTCGCCGCATCGAGCGCGGCCCGGGCCGCGGCGCCGTCGAGACGTCCCAGCTCGGCGAAGGCGGCATCGGCCGGGATGCGACCGAGCACCAGGTCCGCGTCGGTGACCGTGGCCTGCGTCCCGCCGCGGCCGTAGCAGGCAGGACCGGGAAGGGCGCCGGCGCTACGCGGGCCGACGACGAGCGCGCCCCCCGCATCGACGCGGGCGATCGAGCCACCGCCCGCACCGATCGTGTGCACGTCCACCGCGGGCAACCGGATCGGCAGCCCCGCGATCGACCGTTGCGGCGTGGGCTCGGGCACGCCACCGCGCACCAAGCACACATCGGTGCTGGTGCCGCCCATGTCGAAGCTCACCGCGTCGGAGAAGCCGCATGCGCGCGCGATCTCCGCGGCCGCGCGCACGCCGCCGGCCGGCCCCGAGAGAAGGAGCGACGCCGCGGCACGAGCGCCCAGATCCGCGGGCACGAGGCCGCCCGCCGACGTCATCACGAGGGCCTCGGTCGCGAACGCCACGAGCCGCTGGAGGTATGGCGCGCAGACCGGCTCGAGGAACGCCTCGACGACTGTCGTGACCATCCGCTCGTACTCGCGAAACTCGGGGCTGACCTCGTGCGAGCACACGACGTGCGCTCGGTGCGCGGCCCGCAGTGCGTCCGCGACCGCTCGCTCGTGGCCGCGGTCGAGGTCGGCGTGCAGGAGGCACACTGCAATGGCGTCGACCACGTCGGGAATCGTCGGGAGTACTCCGTCGAACGTCGCGATCCCGCGCCCCCGTCCGTCGAGGCGGCCGGCGACCCCGAAGCGGAGTGTGCGCGGCACGAGCGGCGCGGGCCGATCGACGAACGGGTCGTACAACGACGGACGAGCTTGACGCGCGATCTCGATCTCGTCGGCGAAGCCGTCTGTCGCGACCAGCGCAACGGTTGCACCACGACGTTCGAGCAACGCGTTGGTGGCGACCGTCGTGCCGTGAGCCAGCACGTCGATCCGACCGCGACCGTCGATCGCGTCGATCGCTCGTTCTACGGCGCGAGCCGGATCGTCGGGCGTGGAGGCAACCTTGGCGGTGCGACCGTCGTCGGCGACGACGTCGGTGAAGGTCCCGCCACTGTCGATCCCGATCCGCACGCGCGGAAGATATATCTCCTGGTCGGAACTATCCTGCCAGCGCGGTCTCGCGCGCTTGCATCAAGTAACCCCTCGAGCGGACGGTGCGGATCTCGAGACCGAGTGGCGCGATCCTGCGGCGCAGGCGCAGCACATGCACGTCGAGTGCGTTGCGAGTCGGTACGCCGCGAGGCCACGCGCGGTCGGCGAGGATGTCCCGCGTCACCACCGCGCCGAAGCGGTCGAGCATGGCCGATGCGAGCGACTGCTCGACGGGCGACAGCGAGACCCACGAGTCGCGGTGATGCAGCAGGCCGTCGCCGTCGAGCGAGGGGTGCGCCGAATGCTGCTCGGCGCGCATGGCGAGCGCGCGTCGCCGCGCGTCCACCTCCCGCTCGGGGGCACCCGATACGACCCAGTCCTCTAGGCAGTCGAGTGCAAGTGGGAGCTCGACGTCGTCCGCGACGACGAGGAGCCGGGGGATGGCCATCTCGCGCAGTTCGGACAGCCGGCGGACGTCGGCAGGCCAGCGCAGCACTTCCACGTTCACGCAGCCACCGTACGCGCGGATTGTTACGCCCTTGTTACTGCGCGATGACAGCCGCGAGGGTTCGCGCCGCGGCGGTCACCGCACCCGAAAGGCGGCGTCCGGGGCGAGGCCCGAGCCGCTCGATGGGACCGCTGACGCTGATCGCGGCGAGCACGTCCGACGACGACGGCCCGCGCACGGGCGCACTCACGCTCGCGACGCCGGCCTCGCGCTCGCCGACGGTCTCGGCCCAACCTCGCCGGCGGACGACCGCGAGGGCCTTGGCATCGACGTCGAATCGGTGCGCGTCGGCCGCCCACGCGAGAAGGACCTTGCCGCCCGAGCCGTGCGTGAGCGGCATCACCGCGCCGAGCGGGACCGTGTCGCGCAGACCACTCGGCCGTTCGTGCACCGCGACGCACACGCGTTGGTCGCCTTCGCGCACGTATATCTGCGCGCTCTCGCCGGTGACGTCTGCGAGGTGCGCAAGGACCGGCCGCGCCGCGTCGACGAGCCCGCGGCCGGCCGTGGCCCCCCATCGGGCGAGGTGGCCGCCGAGCACGAACCGTCCGGCGTCGTCACGCGCCAGCACACCGTGCCGTTCGAGCGCGACGGCGAGACGATGCGCGGTCGGCCGCGTGATTCCGGTCTCGGCCACGAGCTCGGCGAGCGCGCACGGCCCGGATTGCGCGACCGTGTCGATCAGCAGCACCGCCCGGTCGAGGACCTGCACGCCGCTTGCTACACTGTCCACAAGGTAATACTAGCGTCTCATATCTTGAGACTGGAGCTCCCGCATGGGCACCACGCTTTCCGAGAAGATCTGGGACCGGCACGTCGTGCGTCACGCCGAGGGCGAGCCCGACCTGCTCTACATCGATCTGCATCTCGTGCACGAAGTGACGTCGCCGCAGGCCTTCGACGGATTGCGCATGGCCGGGCGAGGAGTGCGGCGGCCCGACCTGACGATCGCGACGATGGATCACAACGTGCCGACCGCGGGGCTCGATCGCCCGCTCACTGATCCCATCTCCGCGAAGCAGATGGACGTCCTCGCGCGCAACTGCGAAGAGTTCGGGATCCGCTGTTACGCGATGCGTGACCCCGGCCAGGGCATCGTGCACGTGATCGGTCCCGAACAGGGACTTACCCAGCCGGGCATGACGATCGTGTGCGGCGACAGTCACACGTCGACGCACGGCGCATTCGGCGCGCTCGCGTTCGGCATCGGCACGAGCGAGGTCGAGCACGTGCTCGCCACACAGACGCTGCCGCAGATGAAACCCGGAACGATGGCAGTCACCGTCGACGGCGACGTGCCTGCCGGCGTCACCGCCAAGGACATCGTGCTCGCGATCATCGCTCGCCTCGGCACGGGCGGGGGGATCGGCTCGGTGCTCGAGTACCGCGGGTCGGCGATCCGCAACCTCTCGATGGAGGGGCGCATGACGGTGTGCAACATGTCGATCGAGGCCGGTGCGCGCGCCGGCCTGGTCGCGCCCGATGACACGACGTTCGCGTATCTCGAAGGGCGAACCTTCGCGCCGCAGGGCAAAGCATGGGAGCAGGCGCTCGACGATTGGCGTGCGCTCGCGACCGATCCCGATGCGGCATTCGACAAACAAGTGATGATCGACGCGTCAACGCTCGCCCCACACGTGTCGTGGGGCACCAATCCCGCGCAGACCGTCACGATCGACGACCTCGTGCCCGACCCGGGCTCGTTCGCCGACCCGTCAGCGCGTGAGTCGGCGAAGCGGGCGCTCGCGTACATGGGGTTGAAGGCCGGGACGCCGATGCGCGACGTCACGGTCGACACCGTGTTCATCGGTTCGTGCACCAACTCGCGCATCGAGGACCTTCGCGCGGCCGCCGCCGTCGCGCAGGGCCGGCGCGTGAAGGACGGCGTCCGAACGCTCGTCGTCCCCGGCTCGGCGGCGGTGAAGGTCCAGGCCGAGGCCGAAGGGCTCGACCGGATGTTCCGGGACGCCGGCTTCGACTGGCGGGAGCCGGGCTGTTCGATGTGCCTTGCCATGAATCCCGACAAGCTGGCACCGGGCGAGCGGTGCGCATCGACATCGAACCGGAATTTCGAAGGCCGCCAGGGCAAGGGTGGCCGCACCCACCTCGTCTCCCCCGCCGTGGCGGCTGCCACCGCGATCGCCGGCCATTTCGCAACCCCACAAGACCTGCGCGACTCTGAAAAATGATGGACGACGCGGTGAGCGAAGCCGGAGGCGTAGCGAACTCGCCAGCGAACGAGCGGCCGCGGGCCGGGTATCCCGGCCCGCAGAGAGTGAGCGCATGAGCATGGACGCTGTGCGCGTCATCACGGGACGGGGTGTGCCGCTCGTGCGGTCCGACGTCGACACCGACCAGATCATCCCGAGCGACTGGCTGAAGCGCGTCGAGCGGACGGGCTTCGGCGCGGGCCTGTTCTCGGAGTGGCGCGAGAACTCGGATTTCGTGCTCAACCAGGAGCGCTACGACGGGGCCAAGATCCTCGTCGCCGGGCCGAACTTCGGCACGGGCTCCTCACGAGAGCACGCGGTGTGGGCGTTGATGGACTACGGCTTCCAGGCGGTGCTGTCGTCCCGCTTCGCCGACATCTTCCGGAACAACTCCGGGAAGATGGGCCTCGTCGTCGCGGTGATCCCCGAGGACGCGGTGCACCGGCTCTGGGAGGCGATCGAGGAGGACCCGCATCTCGAGATCGTCGTGGACGTCGAGCACAAGCGCGTCGCCGCACCGGCGATCGGCCTCGACGTGGCGTTCGACCTCGACGACTTCACGCAGTATCGGCTGCTCAACGGCCTCGACGACGTCGGTCTCACGTTGACGCACGACGCCGAGATCGGCAGCTATGAATCGCGCCGGCCCGTGTGGATGCCGGCGGTCGTGTCGCCTGCTCAGGCGGCGGGTTCGTAGCGGGCCCGGACCTCGCGGTCGGTCCAGATCTCGGCAAGCTCGCGCGCGAGCGCCGAGGTCTGCCGGTGTGCTTCCAGGTATTCGAAGAAGTCGATGACACTCATGACGCGCTCCACCTTGGCTAGCCGCCCGTCGGGCTCTTGGTCTTCCCGTCGGCCGCCTGCCTCACACCGCAGGTTGGACCGGCTTGGTGCCTGCAACAACCGCGAGCTCCCGCCACTTCCAGAAGCACTCGACATTCACGAACCCGCAAGCATGCAGCCACCTGAGGTGCTCTTCGGTGCCGACGAGCTGGTTGGATGGGTCGTCCTCGTCGGGCTGCTTCCCCAGCGCGGCGAGGAATTCGTCGTGGAGCGC
This sequence comes from Acidimicrobiia bacterium, assembly GCA_038209365.1. GTDB lineage: Bacteria > Actinomycetota > Acidimicrobiia > IMCC26256 > PALSA-610 > DASQHW01. The sequence goes on from JBBQXS010000022.1 coordinate 7,212, forward strand.
CTTCGTCGGCGAGGCGACGTGCTCGGCGTTGATGAAGCGACCCTCCGGACGGAGCCGGTCGAAGACCTCACCGTAGAGCGCACTCTGGCGCGGCGGGTCGAGATGGTGGATCGCGAAGCTCGAGACGACGAGGTCGAAGTCCCCGTCGTCTCCCGGGAGCGATTCCGACAGGTCATGGCGTCCGAGCCGCACGCGGGCGTCATCGTCGAAACGCCGGCGCGCCTGTCGAAGCATCTCCTCACCGAAATCGAGACCGACGCCCGTGGCCCGCGGACGGGCGGCGAGGACGAGCGCGAGCGTGTTGCCGTCTCCCGTGCCGAGATCGAGCACCCGCTCGACGGTCCCGGGCAGGAGCTCGACGAGCACTGCGAGCGCCTCCGCGCGATGCGGGATCGTGTCGCGCGTCTGCAAGTACGCGAGCGCGTGGTCAGTATTGACCCACAGGTTGGTCGTCACGGCCCAACTTCGACCTCACGTACCTCCTCGCCGCGTTCGCGCAGACGCACGAGCTTGTTGACGGCATTGAGGTAGGCACGCGCCGACGCCTCGACGACGTCGGTTGCGACGCCGCGCCCGCTCACCTTGCGGCCTTCGGCCTCGACGGACACGGTGACGGCGCCGAGCGCGTCCGAGCCGCCCGTCACCGACGACACCTGGAAGTTGCTCAGCGTGCCGTTCACGCCTGTCGCCTCGGAGATCGCCGCGATCGCAGCGTCGATCATGCCGTCGCCCGTGCCGCTGGCCTCGACCTTGGCCTCGGTGTGGGTGAGCACGACGTGCGCGGTCGGCTTCGCGGCGGTACCGCCGTGCAGCTCCAACTCGTGCACTGCGAACCGGTGCACCATGCCCGCGCCGAGCTCCTCGGCGACGATCGCCTCGAGGTCGGCCTCGGTGATCTCCACCTTCTTGTCTGCGAGCTCCTTGAAGCGCACGAATGCCGCGTTGAGTGCGTCACCCTGCACGTTGATGCCCATCTTCTTGAGCGTGTCCGAGAACGCGTGACGGCCGGAGTGCTTGCCGAGGATGATCTGCGCGGCTTCTTGACCAACCGTTGACGCGTCGATGACCTCGTAGGTCTCCCGGTCCGCGAGCACGCCGTGCTGGTGGATGCCTGCTTCGTGGGCAAACGCATTCCGGCCGACCACCGCCTTGTTGTACTGGACGTGGTAGCCGGTCATCCGCGCCACGAGCCGTGACGTACGCGCGAGCTCCTCGCTGCGAACGTTCACGTCCACCGCTGCGAAGTAGTCACGCCGGGTACGGATCGCCATGACGACTTCTTCGAGTGCAGCGTTGCCGGCACGCTCACCCAGCCCGTTGATCGCACACTCCACCTGCCGGGCGCCGTTTGCGACGCCGGCGAGCGAGTTCGCCACGGCAAGGCCCAGGTCGTTGTGGCAGTGCGTCGACACGATGTAGTCACCCCTCACCGTGTCGATCACGTACTTGATGAGCTTGCCGTAGTCCTCGGGAACCGCGAATCCGACGGTGTCGGGGATGTTGATCGTCGTCGCGCCGTTCTCGACGGCGATCTGGCACACCTCACACATGAAGTCGGGGTCGGAGCGATAGCCGTCCTCGGGAGAGAACTCGACGTCGTCGACATACCCCTTGGCGCGTGCCACTGCAGTTTGCGCCTCGTGCTTCACCTGCTCCGGTGTCATACGGAGCTTCTTCTCCATATGGATCTTCGACGTCGCGATGAACACGTGGATGCGGGGCTTGTCGGAATGCCGCACGGCTTCCCACGCACGGTCGACGTCCTTGAAGCCGGTACGTGAGAGGCCGGTGATGATCGGTCCGTGCACGGCCTTGGCGATCGCCTCGACGGACTCGAAGTCGCCGTCGGACGCGATCGGGAAGCCGGCCTCGATGACGTCGACGCCCAGACGCGCGAGCTGGTCCGCGATCTCGAGCTTCTCGGCGACGTCGAGGGAGATGCCGGGCGACTGCTCGCCGTCCCGCAGCGTCGTGTCGAAGATCTTGACTACATCCATCTCGCCCTCCGAGGGGTCGTTTCCGTGCAACGAAAAACCCCCCGGCCGGATCGGCACGGAGGGCGAAGCGCGAGCACCTATGAGTGCCCGCGCTACATAAGGAGGAGGCCCAGCAGTGTTGCGGAAGCCGTCGTCTCCCTGTACATAAGTCCGACCAGTGTGTCAGTTCGACCGAGTTGGGTCAAACCTTGTTCGGCAGCATCCGCGTCTTGCATGAGAGACCCATGCCAGAATTCGTCCATGCGAAAGGGAGTGAAGAGGGCTCTCGGGGCCGGCCTCGTCGGCGGGATCGCCTACGCGGCGTGGCGCGCGTGGCGGGCCCGGACACCCGAGAGATCCCGTGACCCCGAGACAACCCTGGATCTGACGTGGCAGGAACCGCGCGACGACGGCGCGTGTCCGCTGACGCATCCGGTCAAGGGCAAGCTCACGAGCGGCATCTATCACACGCCCGGCTGTGTGAACTACGAACGCACGCTGCCCGACCGTTGTTACGTCGACGAGGACGCCGCCTCGCGAGACGGCCTCCGCCGCGCCAAGGTCTAACCCCCGTTTGTCTCACCCCCGTTTGGTGTCCCGGTGCGCGCTGACGTGCACCGGCCGACCAAACGGTTGGGCTCAGCCGAGGTCGATCGCGCGGGCAGACTGCACGCCGGGTTGTCTGGTGACGCGTGCGACGACGTCGGCCGGTACCGGCACCTCGGTCGCGATGACCATCAGCGCGGCAGCACCGCTCGGGCTCTGACCCACGTCCATGTTCGAGATGTTGATGCCGGCATCGCCGAGCAGCGTCGTCACCCGGCCGATCATGCCGGGCACGTCCTCGTTGTGGACGACGAGCATGTAGCGCGCCGGGGGCAGGTCGACGGAGTGGCCGTCGATGCCGACGATACGGGGCGCTTGCTGCTTGCCGAACAATGTCGCGGCCACGTGCGTGCCCTGGTCGCCTCGCACGACGATCAGGTTCACGTAGTCGCGCGCGTCAGACGACGTCGTCTCGCGCACTGCGATGCCGCGCTGCTCGGCGATCTGCGGCGCGTTCACGAATGACACCGGCTCGTCGACGACCGGTGCGAGCACACCTTTCAAGACCGACAGCGTCAGCACGCGACAGTCGTAGTCGGCGATCTCGCCCTCGTACTCGATGTGCAGCGTGCCCGGCGCACCGCCCGCGAGTCCGGTGAAGAGCCGCCCGACGCGTTCTGCGAGCGGGAGGAACGGCCGCACGCTCTCGGAAGCCTCGGACGCGGCGACGTTGACCGCGAACGGCACGAAGTCGCCTCGCAAGGCGAGGACCACCTGCTCGGCGATCGTCTCCCCCGCCTTGTCCTGCGCCTCGACGGTGGAGGCACCGAGATGCGGCGTGACCACGACGTTGTCGAGCCCGAACAGCGGTGACTCCGTCGTCGGCTCCTTGGCGAAGGTGTCGATGGCTGCGCCGCCGAGCCGGCCTTCGCGGATCGCCGTCGCCAGCGCGTCCTCGTCGACGATGCCGCCACGTCCGGCGTTGATCAAGCGCATGCCCGGTTTGGCGCGGGCGAGGACGGCGGCGTTCACCAGCCCGACGGTCTCCGGGGTCTTGGTGGCGTGGATCGACACGAAGTCGCTGATCGAGACCAGCTCCTCGATCGTCGACGCGAGCTGCACGCCGAGCTGACGCGCGCGATCCGGGCTCACGAACGGGTCGTACGCGACGAGCCGCATGCCGAACGAGTACGCGCGTTGGGCGACCAGCACTCCGACGCGCCCGAGGCCGACGATGCCGAGCGTCTTGCCGTACAGCTCGACGCCTTCCCACTTCGCGCGGTTCCAGTGTCCGCTCTTGAGGTCCGTGTTCGACTGCGGCACGTTGCGCGCCTGGGCGAGCAACAAGGCGAGCGTGTGCTCGGCCGCCGACAGGATGTTGGACTGTGGCGCGTTGACGACCATCACGCCGCGCCGCGTGGCCTCGGCGACGTCGACGTTGTCGAGACCGATACCGGCCCGCCCCACGACGATGAGGTCCTCGGCCGCCGCGAGCAGCTCCGCCGTCACCTGGGTCGCGCTGCGAATGACGAGCGCATGGGCGCCCTTGACGGCGTCGAGCAGCTCCTCGGGCGACAAGCCGGGCCGCAGATCGACCGCGAGCCCGGCCGCGCGCATCGCGTCGAGCCCGCGTTCGGCGAGCGGCTCCGAGACGAGGACGCGTGCTGGGCTCGGCATCGGAGCAGGTCAGCCTGCGAGGAGATCGGCGATGCGGCGTACGCCTTCGCCGAGATCGTCGTCGCCGAGCGCGAACGAGAGACGGGCGTAGCCCGGGGCGCCGAACGCCTCCCCGGGAACGACCGCGACCTTCGCGACGTCGAGCAGGAGCTCACTCAGCTCGAGGCTCGTGCGTGGCGTGCGGCCCGCGATCTCGCGCCCGAGCACGCCCTCGAAGCTCGGGAAGCAGTAGAACGCTCCCTCCGGCGGCAGCACACTCACACCCGGGATCTTCGCGAGAAGTTGGTACATCATCTGACCTCGCCGCGCGAACGCGTCGCGCATCTCGGCCACCGCGACGAGGTCACCGCTCACCGCAGCCAGGGCCGCGGCCTGCGCAACGTTGGAGACGTTCGACGTCGAGTGCGACTGCAAGTTGATCGCCGCGGCCGTGACGTCGGCCGGCCCGATCATCCATCCGACGCGCCACCCGGTCATCGCGTACGTCTTCGCGACGCCGTTGAGGATCACGCATTGGTCCACGAGCTCGGGCACGAGTCCCGGCATCGACGAGAAGGCGTGGTCTCCGTAAGTGAGGTGCTCGTAGATCTCGTCGGTGACGACCCATATGCCGTGCTCCACCGCCCAGCGCCCGATCAGCTCCACGTCCTCGGGCGGATAGACCGCACCCGTCGGGTTGCTCGGTGAGACGAAAAGCAACGCCTTGGTCCGCGGCGTCCGTGCCGCCTCGAGTTGTTCGATCCCGACGCGAAACCCCGTCGCCTCGGTGGTCGGCAGGACGACCGGCACCCCGCCGCCCAGCGCGATGCACTCGGGGTACGAGGTCCAGTACGGCGCGGGTACCAGCACCTCGTCTCCGGGGTCGCACAACACCTGGAACGTGTTGTACACGGCGTGCTTGCCGCCGTTCGTGACGACGACCCGCGCCGCGGCGCAGTCGACGCCCGAGTCGCGCTTGGTCTTGTACGCGATCGCTTCCCTTAGCTCCGGCAGACCGGGCGTGGGCGAATAGTGGTGGTAGCGGGGCTCGCGACACGCTGCCACCGCGGCTTCGACGATGTGCCGGGGGGTCGGGAAGTCGGGCTCGCCCGCTCCGAAGCCGATCACGTTCTCGCCGGCTGCCTTCAGGGCCTTGGCCCTGGCGTCCACGGCAAGCGTTGCCGACTCCTGGATGGCGGCGATCCGGTGGGAGATGCGTTCCACGCCTCCATGGTGGCACGCGTCCGCGCGAGCGCAGGCCGTGTTTGCCACCCAACCCTCATCGCGTCACCCATCCGGCCTAGCCTGGCCGCCCATGCGCCGCCGCATGCCGCTCGCCACGCCCGTGGCGCTGGCGGCGCTCATGATGTCGAACGTCGCGGCCTTCGCCGCCCCCGCCGGCGCGGCGCCGGCGACCACGGCCGTGCCGAAGCCCCAGGCCGACATCGTCGTCGATGCCGGGAGCGGGCATCCGCTCATATGCGACAACATGCACGAGGCGCTCCACCCCGCCAGCACGGTCAAGATCATGACCGCGCTCGTCGCCGTCGAGCGGCTCCCCCCGAACGCGCCGGTGACCGTCGACGCGACCGCTGCTGCGGTCGAGGCGAACAAGCTCAACTTCCCGGCGGGCACCACGCTGCCGCTCGACCAGGCGCTCGCTTCGCTGATGATGGTGTCGGCCAACGACGCGGCGTACGCGATCGCGCACACCGCGGGGCGCGGCCTCGACAAGTTCGCCGCGATGCAGAACGACACCGCGCGCCGGCTCGGCTTGAAGAACAGCGTCTTCAACGATCCGGCCGGCCTCGACGATACGACGTCGTACAAGGGTGGGCCGTTCATGAGCGCGTACGACCTCGCGGTCGTCACGCGCAACGCGCTCGCGGTACCGGCGATCGCGAAATGGACCGCGATGCGCCTCTACGACTTCACCGCGGCGGGCGGCCAGTACTCCCTGAAGAATCACAATCGGATGCTGCCCGGGGGCGGCTACGACTACGCAGGCATCACCGGCTTCAAGACCGGTTACACGGACCGCGCCCAGCACTCGCTCGTCGCGACCGCGACCCGGGACGGCCGCACGATGATCGCGGTTGTCCTCGGTGCGGTCACACCCGGGTACGTCGAGGCGGCAGCATTGCTCGACGCCGGTTTCGCCGCGGCGAGCAGCGGCGCGCCGGCCACACCCGGCTGCGGGAAGGAAGTGCTCCCGCCGACGAGGGTGTCGGCCTACGCGAGCCGCGCCGCCGACCAGGACGCGTTCACGCATCTCGGCGGACCGGCGAAGCCGACGACGCAGGCGAGTGCCCGCGCGGGGGCCGCAACCGCCACTGCGAACACCGTCGTGCCCGCGCAGATCCCGCCTCTCGATCAAGCGCCGCGTGCTGCGGCGGCGCCGAAGACCACGGTGGTCGCGAACCGGCGTTCGGACGGCCTCCTCACCCAGCGAAACGGCGTCGTCGTCCTCATCCTCGTGTTGTTCGGCGCGCTCGCTTTGCGGCGGCGCGCGGTCAAGCGGCGGCGGACGCGCCGCGCGGCACGCGCACGACAGCGGGCGGCCGCGATGCGCAGCGGGGGGCTCCCGGTGGTCGACGGTCGCTACCGGCCGGGCATGCGGCTCGGGCCGCCGGTCGAGTCACATGTCCGTGTCCGTCGGGTCGAGAAGCGTACGGCGGAGCGCACCCGCCTCGGCTGAGGTTCCGTCGAGCGGCGGCGTCTCGCGCCCTACCAGGGCATCGCGACGCCGCCGTTGGGCCGTTCGATCTGGCCCGTGACGAACGTCGCGGCATCCGAGACGAGGTAGAGGAACGCGCGCGCCACATCGTCGGCCTCACCGGCGCGGCCGAGCGGTGCCATCGCGCTCGCGCGCTTGTGGTATTGCTCGAGCTTCTCGGCCACCACCTCGCCCTTGTCGTCGACGAAGTTGTGTCGCGAGAAGTTGGTGAGGATCATTCCGGGCGCGATCGCGTTCACGCGTATGCCATGACGTCCGACTTCGGTCGCGAGCGTCTTGGTGAGCATCGCGACTGCGGCTTTGGTCATGCCGTAACACGCGAGCGTGGGCGCCGGCGTGTCGATCGCGCCCGACGAGATGTTCACGATGTTGCCGGAGCCCTGCGGGATCATGTGACGGATCGCGGCCTGGCATCCGTAGAAGACGCTCTTCAAGTTGATGGCCAGGATCCGCTCGAACTCCTCGTCGGTGCAGTCGGCCACCATCTTGTTGTGTGGCACGCCGGCAATGTTGCCCATGATGTCGATCCGCCCGAAGTCCACTTGGGCGCGGTCGAGGAGCGCGTCGATATCGGCGCGTTTGGTGACGTCGACCCGTTGCACGGCGGCTCGTGCGCCTTCGCCCGCGATCTCCTTGGCGGTTGCTTCTGCGCCGGCCTCGTCGATGTCGCCGCCGACGATCGACGCGCCGTTCGCGGCCAGCATCAATGCAGTCGCGCGTCCGATGCCGCTCGCGACCCCCGTCAGCACCGCGACCTTGCCCGTCAAATCGAAGAAATTCCGCGCCATCTCGCTCGCTCCCTCGCCGCGCCGTCCCGGCTCCGCTGCGTCCGCAATGAGCGCGCAGCCTACGCGAGCAGGCCGGAACGCCGTTCGTCCGGGTGCGGCAGCCGCCGGACGGATCACGCACAATGGGCTGGTGACGCTGCTCCTCGCGCTCGGGTCGCGCATCAGCGACGTGAACGTGCTCGCGTATCTCGCAGCGTTCGGCGGCGGCGTGGTGTCGTTCCTGTCGCCGTGTGTCCTGCCGCTCGTGCCGGGCTACCTCTCGATGGTCACCGGACTCGATCTCGCCGAGTTGCAAGAGGGCTCACGCGTACACGCACGTCGCATCGTCGGCACGACCGCGTTGTTCGTGCTCGGGTTCGGCACGGTGTTCGTCGCGCTCGGCCTCTCCGCGTCGAGCTTCGGGCAGCTGCTCCGCGACCACCAGAGCGTGCTCACACGGATCTCCGGGACCGTCATGTTCGCGATGGCGCTGTTCCTGCTCGGATCGTTGTTCCTGCAGGCTCCGTGGCTGTACCAGGAGAAGCGCTTCCATCCGCAGCTCGGGCGATTCGGCGTCGCCGCGCCCGCCATCGCGGGCGCGGCATTCGGGTTCGGGTGGTCGCCGTGCATCGGTCCGATCCTCGGATCAATCCTCGGGATCGCGGCGAACCAGGACCGCGCGTGGGCCGGCGGCACGCTCCTGGTCGCGTACTCGCTCGGACTCGGTTTGCCGTTTCTCGTCACCGGGCTCGCGCTCGGACGCTTGAGCGGTGCACTCGGATGGGTGAAGCGTCACTTCCCGCTCATCGTGGGGGCATCGGCGCTGGTGCTCGGCGCGTTCGGCGTGCTGTTGATGTTCGACGAGCTCTCGCGCGTCAGCCTTCATCTCCAGCGCTGGCTCACCGACGCGCACCTCGAATGGTTGGTGAACCTGGGTTAGGAGCTCTGTCAATCGGTTTGGGGTGCGGACTCCGGAACTTCCATGAGCGGCTGGCGGATCAGCTCGACCTGAATGTTGTCCGGGTCCTTGAAGTAGACCGACTCGTGGACGCCCATGTCGGGGCCGAGGTACTGCACCCCTGCGTCGTCGAGCTTGCGCTTGAGCATCTCGAAGGTGTCGGGTGTCACGGAGATCGCGACGTGCTGTACGCCGCCGAGTCCTTCGGGCACCGCTTGGAGGCCGAGGCCGGGGAAGTCGAAGAACGCGAGCATGTTGCCCGCCCCGATGTCGAAGAAGAAGTGCGACGACCCCTCGTAGTCGCGGTTCTCGAACAGCTCGACCAGCGGGAAGCCCAGGAGATCTTGGTAGAACCGAATCGTGCGCTCGGGATCGGCGCAGATGAGGGCGAGATGATGAACTCCCCCGCCGGTCGAAGCCGGACGATCCTCCGCAGCGCGGAGAAAGTGTTCGCGCAGCTCCACTCGCCGTTGCGCCAGAGCTGCAAGATCACGTGTCGCCATACACGGATCATCGCGCGAGGCTCATCCTCATGAGAATCGGAGTTTCGCTGCGCAGCGGGTATTCGCAGGTGGATGCCCGAGTGGGCGCGCAGTGGATGATCGAACGGGCCCGTGCGGCCGGCGCCGCGGGGCTCGACAGCCTGTTCGTCGGCGACCACCACAACGTGCCTGTGCCCTACTACCAGAACGTGCCGATGCTGGGCCGGTTGCTCGCGGAATGGGATTCGCGACCCTCCGGCGCGCTGTTCCTGCTGCCTCTCTGGCACCCGGTGCTGCTCGCCGAACAGATCGGGACGCTCGCGTCCATCGCGCAGGGTCCGTTCATCATGCAGTGCGCGATCGGCGGAGGGGACGAGCAGTTTCGTGCGTTCGGCCTGCCGTTGCGCGAGCGGCCCATGCGCTTCGAAGCGGGACTCGAAGTGATCCGGCGACTCTGCGACGGTGAGGAGGTGTCCCTCGAAGAGCCGTGGCACATCGAGCACGCCCGCATTGCGCCCGTGCCGCCCCTGCCCCTGGAGGTGTGGATCGGAGCGGCCGCACCCAAGGCCGTCGACCGGGCTGCCCGGCTCGGCGATGCGTTCCTCATCGGCCCGGAAGCCACGCCGGCGGAGGTACCGGCGCTCGTCGCGGCATACAGGGACGCGTGCGCGCGTCACCATCGGTCCGCGGATCGCATCGCCGTGCGACGCGACATCCACGTCGGAGCCGACGACGCGGACGCCGATCGTGTCGCCGGTCCGATCATCACGCGCGGCTACCGCGGTTTCGACCCGTCGGCGCTCGTGACCGGTGGAGTCGAGACGGTCGCCGACGCCTTCGCACGGTTGGAGCAGGCCGGCTGCACGGATGTGATCGTGCGTCACGTGGCCGACGACCACGACGAGGTACTGCGGTCGTTCGCACGGCTCGCCGAGGTGCGGGCACGCGTCGGGCCAGGCCGCTGAGCAACGAAGCGCCGGGGCGGACGGTGGCGTGGGGACCACCGACCGACCCGGCGTTCCCATTTTCTCCCAGCGAGCACGCGTAATCGACAACCCTCGGTACCATCCGCCCGCATTTGTGCTGGTGGGCGTACCGCACGTCCGATGGGCGCCGCCGCGACTCGACGGTGATGCAAGCTGTCGTGATGGAAGAACCGCGCTTCGTCGACACTGCTGACGAATTGGCGGCGTTGGTCGAAGGAGTGCGCGACGAACCGCGCTATGCGCTCGACACCGAATTCCACGGTGAACGGTCGTACTGGCCTCGGTTGGCACTGATCCAGCTCGCGTGGCCGGGAGGGGTCGCGCTCATCGATCCGCTCACGGTCGATCCCGCGCCGCTTGGTGAGCTGCTCGCCGGTCCGGGGTGCATGGTTGCCCACGCCGCCGATCAGGACCTTTCAATCCTCGAGCGCGCGTGCGGCAAAATTCCGAGCCAGCTGTTCGACACCCAGGTCGCTGCCGGGTTCATCGGACTCGGCACCGCGTCGCTCGCGTCAGCCGTCGAACGGATGCTCGGCACGCGCCTCGCGAAGGGTGACCGGCTGACCGATTGGACGCGCCGCCCGTTGCGCGCGGAACAACGGACGTACGCAGCGGCGGATGTCGAGCACCTCCTCGCCTTGCACGACCGGCTCGTCGAACGACTCCTCGAGGTCGGTCGGCTGCAGTGGGCGCTCGACGAATGCGAGGAGCGGCGGCGGGTGAGAACCCGTCCCGAGCCCGAGATCGCATGGTGGCGCATCAAGGGCGCGCGGCAATTGCGGGGGACCTCGCGGGGCGTCGCGCAGGCGGTCGCGGCGTGGCGCGAGCGCGCCGCCGAGACGCTCGACGTCCCGCCGCGTTACGTCCTGTCGGAGCTCGCTCTGGCCGGCCTCGTGCAACGGCCACCGCGCGATCGGGAGGACCTGAGCGGCATCCGCGGCATCGACGGCCGCCTGCGCGACACGCAGGCAAACGAGTTGCTGGCCGCGGTCGCGGCCGGGACGGAGATGCCGACCTCGGAGTTGCGTCTCCCGGAAACGGGACGCGTTGACCGCTCGCTCGCGCCCGCGGTCACGGTGCTGGGTGCGTGGCTCGCGCAGCGGGCCTCCGAGCTCGACCTCGATCCCGCGTTGCTGGGGACGCGGGCGGAGATGACCCAGCTCCTTCAGGGCGAACCGAGCAGGCTCGGTACCGGCTGGCGCGACGAGCTCGTCGGCGCTCCCCTGCGCCGGCTGCTCGCCGGCGAAGCGGCGCTCGTGCTGTGCGACGGCGGCCGCCGAATCGAGCTCCGAGACCAGCGGTAGCGGTGGTGGGCCGGGTATCCCGGCCGGGAATGGTGGCGAGTGAACACGACGCGGTGAGCGGAGCGGCGAAGCCGCATAGTGAACTCGCCAGCGAGCGAACGACCGCGGGCCGGGTATCCCGGCCCGCAGAGAGCGAGCGAAGAGACATGCAACGACGCTTCAAGGTCGGTGTGCAACTGCATCCGCAGGCGACCACCGTCGACGAGATGCGGGACGCGTGGCGCGCCGCCGACGCGCTCGAGGTCGACAGCATCTGGGTGTGGGACCACTTCTTCCCGCTCTACGGCGATCCGGAGGCCGCCCACTTCGAGGCGTACACCCTGCTCGGTGCGATGGCTGCCGACACCTCACACGCGCAACTGGGCGCGCTCGTCACCTGCAACTCGTACCGCAATCCGAATCTGCTCGCCGACATGGCCCGTACGATCGACCACCTCAGCGATGGCCGGTTCGTGCTCGGCATCGGATCTGGTTGGTTCGATCGTGACTACCGTGAATACGGCTACGAGTTCGGCACACCCGCTTCCCGCCTGCGCGCACTCGCCCGTGACCTCCCGATCATCATGGACCGGTTCAGTCGCCTCCAGCCGCCGCCCCGGGGCCGTTTGCCGATCCTCATCGGCGGCTCGGGCGAGAAGGTGACGCTGCGCCTGGTCGCCGAGCATGCCGACATGTGGAATTCATTCGGTCCGCCGGAAAGCTACGCGCACAAGAACCGGGTGCTCGACGACTGGTGCAAGAGGATCGACCGCAAGCCGAGCCAGGTCGAGCGCACGGTCGCGATCAACGGCAGCGAGGTCGACCACGTGCAGGCGTACCTCGATGCGCGTGCGGAGCACGTCATCGTCATGCTGCGGCCGCCGTTCGATCTCGAGCCGGTGCGCGCATTGCTCCGGCACGCCGTCGGCTGAGCTACTTCGAAGCGGGCGTGTCGGCGAGCACTTTGCCGATGCGCAGCAGCTCGGGAGTGGCCGAGCCCAATGAGAACTCGTATCGCTTGAGCCACAGGAAGTAGCGGTGGATCGGGAAGTCCACGTCGATGCTGACGCCGCCGTGGATGTGGAGCGCGGCGTGCGCGATGCGATTCCCGCCGTCGGCCGCCCAGAACTTCGCGGTGGCGACCTCGACGGGGTCGTCACGTCCCTCGTCGAGATGGGTCGCGGCCTGCAGCATCGTGAGCTCGATTGCCTGGTTGTCGATGTAGCAATCCGCCATCCGTTGCCCGACCGCCTGGAACGTGCCGATCTGGCGTTCGAACTGCTTGCGCTCGGTCGTGTAGTGCGCGGTGAGGCGCAATGCCTTGTCTGCGACCCCTGCGACGAGCGCGCAGGTCGCGACGATGCTTCGACGCAACGTCCAGCCGAGGATCTCGCTTCCCTGGTCGAGCGAACCGAGAAGCGCGTCCGCAGCCACGCGCACGCCGTCGAGACGCATCTCGAAGAGCGGCTCGTGGTTCATGATCTCCTGCCGCCCGAGCGTGATCCCTGGCACGTTCGTGGGCACGAGGAACAGGCCGACGTCGTCGCCCGCGCGCGCGGGCACCACGACGAGCTCGGCTGCGGCAGCACCCGGAACGTTCGTCTTCAGTCCGTCGAGTCGCCAACCCTCCCCGTCGCGCGTCGCCGTCGTCTGCGGCAGCTCGGGCTCGGCGCCGTACTCGTGCAACGCGGCGGTCAACAGCACGTCGCCGGCAGCGACCTTCGACAGCACGGCGGCCTGCGCGTCGGTTCCGAAGCGCGCGATCGGCAGGGCGGCGCCGACGAGTGTCGGGATCATCGGCAGCGGCGCCACGTTGCGGCCGACCTCCCGGAGCACCATGCAGAGGTCGAGGAAGCCCATACCGAGCCCACCTACCGACTCCGGCAGCGCGATCCCGAGCAGGTTCGCCTTGGCGAACTCGTGCCACGTGTCGAGGTCGTACCAGTCCTCGGAGCGGTCGCGCGCCTTGAGGTGCTGCAACGTCATGCGGTCCTCGAGGATGCGCCCCGCCAGCCCCGCCAGCTCCTGCTGCTCTTCACTCAATGAGAAATCCACGGGTCGATTCCTTACCTCGGGCTGCCGGGCATGCTGAGGCCGAAGATCGCGATCAGGTCACGCTGCATCTCGTTGGTGCCGCCGCCGAACGTGAGGATGTGCATGCTGCGCAACATGCGTTCGACGCGGCCACGCACCACCGCACCGGGCGAGTCACCCGAGATGGGTGCCTGGTCACGCATGACCTCCATCAACAGCCGCGCCGCTTCCATGTAGAACTCGGTGCCGAACACCTTGATCGTCGACGCGTCGGCGGGGTTCAGCGCTTCGCCGTTTTGGGCCAGCCACGCCACCCTCCAGTTCGCGAGGCGCAGGAAGTCGAGCTTGGCATGCACGCGCGCGAGATTTACCTGCACCCACTCCTGGTCGATCACACGCCGCCCGTCCGCAAGCTTCGTGTCCTGCGCCCAGCGGCGCACGTCCTCCAGCTGTCGCTCCACGACGCCGGAGGAGCACAGCGTCACCCGCTCGTGGTTGAGCTGGTTGGTGATCAACGACCAGCCCTGGTTCTCCTCACCGACGAGGTTTCCTGCGGGCACCCGCACGTCCTCGTAGTAGGTGATGTTCGTGTTGGTGTTGCCGAAGTTGTCGATCTGCTTGTACGAGAACCCGGGAGTGTCGGTCGGGACAATGATGATCGAGATGCCCTTGTGCTTCTTCGCTTCGGTGTTCGTGCGCACCGCGAGCCAGATGTAGTCGACCCCGCTTGCGAGCGACGTGAAGACCTTCTGGCCGTTGATGACGTACTCGTCGCCGTCGCGCACCGCCCGGGTCTTCAAGGACGCGAGGTCGGTGCCGGCATCGGACTCCGTGTAACCGATCGCGAAGTGGATCTCGCCCTTCAGGATCTTGGGCACGTAGAACTGCTTCTGCTCCTCGGAGCCGTAGCGCATGATGGTCGGCGCGACGGAGTTGATCGTGAGCATCGGCACCGGGGCGCCGGCCCGCATCGACTCGTCGAAGAACACGAACTGCTCGATGGGCGTGAGACCCTTGCCGCCCCACTCCTTGGGCCACCCGACCCCGGCCCACCCGTCGGCGCACATCTGCTTCCAGGTGTCCTTGGACACCTGCCCCACGCCTTCGCCCTTCCGCAAGTCTTCTTCGACCGCCGGGGTGAGCAAGTTGTCGTAGTACGCGCGCAGCTCGTCGCGCAGCGCTTCCTGCTCCTTGGACAGTCCGACGTACATGTTTCTCCTTGTCGGTAGAACGCGTTCCATCTTCGCCGAGCGACCCCTGCCGTGTCGAGCGGCGCTCGCGCGCACACAATGGCCCCTGATGGGATTGACCTTTGCGACCAAGCGCCCCCGCCGGTTCCTCCGGTGGCGCACCCTCGTCGTCGTTGTGGTGCTGGGCGCCATCGGCGCCGGGGTCTTCGTGGTCCTCCGGAAGGGCGGTGATTCGAAGCCGCCGCTGCCGTCTTCGGAGGTCGACGCGTTCCTCGAGGCGTGGAAAGCCGGAGACGCCAAGGGCATGGCCGCGGTGCTGGACCTCCCGCCGAAGGACCTGGACCGGACCGCGACATCACTCGTACGCGCGCGTTCAGGCAGCCGCGCGTCGTATACGCGCACCGGGCTCGTACGCGACGCCGGCAACGACAAGGAAGCGTCGGCGACGTATCACGGACACGTCGACGTCGACGGTTTCGGCGCCGTGGACTGGGACGGCTCGTTCCGCTTGGTGCGGATGACGCAGGACAAGGACGAGGTGTGGCGCATCCAGTACCGGCCCGACATCCTGTATCCCGGGCTGCGCACCGGTCAGTACCTCGACCTGCGAGTCAATTGGCCGTCACGCGCGTCGATCATCGCGGCCGACGGTTCGCTGCTCGCGGGCGCGCAGTCGGTCGTCACGATCGGACTCGAGCCGAGACGCGTCACGAAGAGCCTCGATGACATCAAGCGCTTGATGAAGCAGCTGGTCGGCACCGATCCGGCGTCCATCGATGCCGCGCTGCACGCGCCGGGTGTACAGCCGAACTGGTTCGTCCCGATCGCGACCGTGGCGGACGACGCCCGCTACACCACCGTGCTGCGGCCACAGCTCTTCCCGCTCGCGGGCCTCTCGTTCCAGCGCGCGCGGGGTGTCCTCTCGACGAGCGCGGGGCTCGCGCCGCTCGTCGGACGTGTCGGCGAGATCACGGCCGACCGTTTGAAAGAGCTCGGCGCGCCGTACCGCGTCGGCGACCAAGCCGGCCTGACCGGTTTGCAGGCCGCATACGAGAAGCGGCTTGCGGGCACGCCGACCGCTGACGTCGTGATCAAGGCGAGCAGCAAGGTTGTCCGGCGGGTGAAGCGGTTTGCCGGGAAGGCTGGGCAATCCGTTCGACTCACGGTGGACCCCCGCATGCAGCAAGCCGCCGAGGCCGCGCTCACCGGGGTACCCATGCCCGCGGCTCTCGTCGCAATGGACGTGACGAACGGCCAGTTGCGCGCGGTCGCGTCCATGCCGGATGGCGGTTTCAATCGCGCGCTCGCGGGCACCTATGAGCCCGGCTCGACGTTCAAGGTCGTCACGTCTGCCGCGTTGCTCGCCAACGGCAGCACCGGCGCGACGCCCGCGCCGTGCCCGGCCACGCTCCAAGTCTTCGGCCGCGTGTTCAAGAACTTCGAAGGTGAGGCATCGGGCTCGCTCGACCTGGCGAGTGCGTTCAAGATCTCGTGCAACAACGCGTTCATCGGCCTCGCGGACAAGCTGCCGGAAGGGGCGCTCGCACGCGCGGCGGCGCAGTTCGGGTTCAATGCCAAGTCGGCGCTGCCCCCGCCGGCCGCAGGTGGTTCCTATCCGACGCCGAAGGATCGTGCCGAGCTCGCGGCCTCGGCGATCGGGCAGGGACGCGTGCTCGTGAGCCCCGCGCACATGGCGTCGGTCGCGGCCGCGGTCGCGGCCGGGCAATGGCATGCGCCGGTCCTGACGACCGTGCCCAAGCCGAAGGTTCCGAAGGTCGCGCCGCTCGACGCCGGCGTCGCGGCGACGCTGCGTACGTTCATGGCGAGCGTGGTGCAAAGCGGCGGCACCGCCGCCGGCGCGGGGCTCCCGCCCGGCACATTCGGCAAGACCGGCACCGCCGAGTTCGGCAACGCCAACCCGCCGCAGACCCACGCCTGGTTCATCGGCTTCCGCGGCGATCTCGCGGTCGCGGTCGTCGTGGAAGGCGGCGGTGTCGGCGGCCGCGTCGCCGCACCGCTCGCGGCGCGCTTCCTCAACGCCGTGCCGTAAGGACAACCCGTGGTCACCACTTCCGACACATGCGTCGGCACTCGTGACCACGACCTACGGAGGATCGTCCGCGTCTGTGTCGAGTCCCGGCTCTGCCTGCTCGAGATGGCGCCAGATGTCGGGTTGGGAGCCGTCGACGTCGGTGAACCCGTATTCGACGGCGAGCCGGCCCGAGCTGACTGACTGCTGGTTCCATCGCGCCCGCTGCGCATCAGTTGCGAGCGCGACCACCGCGCGTCCGACGAACCTCGGCGACTCGGAGAGCGCAAAGTCGGCGGGCGCGACGGGCGCGTCTCGGTCCGGCCGCGCCGGATCGAGAGCGTCGCGCCAGTTTTCTTCGGAGACACCGAAGTTCTCCAGCATCATCTCCGAGCGCAGCCATCCGGGCGTGATCGCGACCGCCGTTGCTCCGTACGGTTTCAACTCGTGTCCTTGGGAGAACGCCAGCCGGTTCACGGCCACCTTTGCCAGGTCGTAGAACACCGAGAGCCTGTAGTGCGACGCGTTGTATTCGACGGTGCCGTCGGTCACCTCCACCAGCAGGCCGCCCGGCTCGTCGATGAGGAGCTCGAGCAGGAAGTGAGAGGTGATGAGGTGGGAGTCGATGGCAAGGCGGAGGATGCGGAGACCCTTGTCCAGCTCGTGCTCCCAGATGGGCGTGTTCCAATCGGCCGGACCGCCCTTCAGTACCTCGGCACCCCAAATGTCGTTGACGAGCACGTCGATGTGGCCGTAGTCGTTCCGGATCTGCGCGCCCAAGCGCTGCACCTGCGCGGGGTCGAGATGGTCCGCTGCGACCGCGACGCCGGTGCCCCCGAGGTGCCCGACCAGTTCTGCGGTCTCTTCGATCGTTTCCGGCCGGTCGTACTCGGAGCGACGTGTTCGCGTGCTGCGACCGGTGCAAACAACCGTGGCGCCGGCCTCGCCGAGGGCAGCAGCGATGCCGCGCCCGGCACCTCGGGTCGCACCGGCGACCACCGCAACACGACCACGAAGCGCATTCCTGTCCGGGGACCATCCCGTCGCCGGCGTCATGTCAGTTGCTGAACTCGGGCGCACCAGGACGGGTCGCGGGATGACGGACCTGTTCGCCGCGCTGGAAGCTTCCGATGTAGTCGCTCTGGGGATGGCCCGACCTTCTCACGCGTTCCAGGACGGCGTCGTGATCGTAGGAAACCCGCCGGTGCGCGATGTGATGCCCGTGCCGGTCGCTTTCGACGAGGACGTACGTCGCGCGGAGGTCGGACGTGATCGGATTGCTGACGCTGCCGAGATTGATGGCTCGCGTCGGCCCGAGATGACGGTCCGTCGGCTGATGCGTGTGTCCGCCGCACACGACGTCGGCATCGATGCCGGCGAGCAGCGTTGCGAGCGCACTGTCCGGGAGGTCCGGGGTGATGCCCGTGCCGTCGTCCGATCGTGGGGACGCGTGCACGCCGGCGAGCCGCGTCCCGTCTTCCAACACGAGGCATTGCATGACCGGCAGCGCGGCGAGCCACGCGAGGTCTTGTTCACCCATCTGCGCGCGCGTCCAGGCAAACGACGATTCCACGGCGAGGAACAATGGCAGAAGTGCGGGGTCACGGTCGACGTCCTCGGCGTGTGGCGTGGGGCGGTCTCCCGAGACGACGTACCTGTCGGTGTTTCCGCGAACGAACCGCGCGTTCGGCAAGTTCACCAACAACTCCAGCGACTGAACCGGATCAGGGCCGATCGCAATGAGGTCTCCGAGCACCCACCACGCTTCGACACCGTTGCCGGTGCCATCCGACACGACCGCTTCCAGCGCGATGCGATTGCCGTGGACGTCGGAGAGAAGACCCAGTCGCACGCGCCCACAATGCCCTGATCGGGTCGCCGGCCACCAGCGACATCGCACGCGCCGCCGCGACGCGGCCTTCTCCCAGACGGAGACGTGGGATGTGCTTTCGCGTCAGGTCTCGGGTGCGAGCTCCTGCATGCCTTGGACGACGAAAGCTCGGAGGTCGTCGAAGCCCGCGAACGGCGCGCTGTCGGCATCAGCGCGTGCGAGCACCTCGTCGGGCGATGCACCCGCGCCGAGGCCCGCATACAGATACACGACCGCCGACGAGCGCGGCCCGGCCCTGCACGTCACCAGTGTCGGCCGCGGCAATCGATCGAGCGCCGCGACGTGTTGTCGTGCCATCTCCATGTCGAGGACCCGCGGCGGATCTGAAATGATGTTCGCCGATTCCGGAACCGCGGCTTGCACCTGGCTGTACGACATTCCGCCGTCCATCGCCGCGAACTCCTCGCCGCAGAGGTACAGCCACGATGCCGCTCCGGTTTCGCGAGCGAAGTGGTCGGGATCCCCGATCGGTCCACGGTTGAAGGTCAGATCCGCGGGCACCTCGAAATCCATCTTCGTACGGTACCTCCGCGAGCGGGCCTCCCGACCGGCGTGTCCGGCTCGTAATAGCTTGCTCCGGTGCTTCGCCGGTTGAGTGCAGTTGGAAGCCGATCCCTCCTGGGAACCGCCCTCCTGCTGATCGCGCTCGCGCTGACGATCCGTGTAGGGGTACTCGCCGCTGCCACTGCGGCTGCGCCATCCGACAGCGCCGGCGACGTCGTCTACCACGCGCAGCTCGTCAGTGATCCGATCGGACATCTTCGGCACTCGGCGCCGAACGTTTCGCAGTACGCGCCCTACCTGGGCTTCCTGGAGTGGGTGACCACCAAGCCTTGGCTCGCGTTGGGCGCGAGCGAAACGACGGCGCTGCGTCTCGGCTCGATCGTCTGGGACCTGGTGGGGATGTGCGTACTGCTCTACGCCACCGCAAGGCGCTTCCCCGGACACATGCTCTTCGTCGGGCTCATGTGGGCGGCATCGCCCCTGCTCTGGGCCGCCTCGGCCTACTCGGGACAGGACGAGACGATCTCTGCAGCAATTGTCGCGGCGGCCGTACTCCTCCTGTTCGTGCGCCGTCGATGTGCCGCAGTCGCGGTATGCGTCATCGGCCTGTTCATTGCGAAGGTTCTCTTGGTGCCGGTGGTCGCGGCGCTGCTGCTGACGGCGCCTCGCGGGACGCGTCTCCGGGCGTGGGCGACTGCGGGCCTGACCGTGTTGGCGGCGGGCGCGGTGACCGGGTTGCTGAGCGGCACCGACGGGATCACCCAGCAGATCAGCTACCGCACGGAAATCGTGGGATTCTCGGTATCGTTCTGGTCGACCCTCGTCCTGCACCGGAGCCTTGCATCCGACACCGCGATCCATCTGTCGATCGCGTTCGTGTGCGCCGCGCTGTTGAGCGTCGTGGTCATCTGGTCCAGGCACCGGAACGAAGGGATATTGGAGGCACCTCGACTTGCTGCCGCCCTGTTGTTCGTGACCTTTGCGTTGCTCGCCGTTTCGAATCCCGAATACCTCTGCATCGCCGCTCCGGTGGCGATCGTGGGCTGCATCGGTTTTGCATTGTCTTCGCAGTCCTTGCTGTTGGTCGTGGTGGCGACTCTTGCCTGGGCGATCAATGGCGTCTATTACCTGTTGCGCAAGGCGTACGACCCCACCGGCTCTCTTCTCCCTCGCACCGGGATCGAACACGCGATAGGCGGCCGAGTCCGTTTGCTGGACGTGACACATCAGGCACTGCTGGCCGCGTTCTTGTTCTCTACTCTCCTGCTTGCGTGGAACTACGTGACCGGTCTTCGGCACTCTGACGCGAAGGACGATGTGAGTGTTGATCACGAGCGCCGGATTCCATATTCGGTCACGCCACCATGACCGTCGTCGACATCGGGCCTAAGGTCTCCCCATGACGATCGTGGATGACCTGCTCGCCCACCCCGGGCTCTACCTCGGTATCGACACCGTCGCGGACTCGGACCGCCGGGGCGCGGCGCGGATTGTCGTGACGCCGTTGCCGGGCGGGGCCGGGGTCACCCTCGACTACGAGGTCCTCAACGCCGCGGATCCGGACCGGATTCGAGGCCACGTCGAACACACGATGGTGGCGCGAACCCATGACGGTGGCGCCGTCATGGTGATCGGCCACGCCCACGCTCAGTCGGTCGCGATCCTTCGGGAGACCGAGCCGGGAACATTCGAGCTCGGTTCGGAGAGCTCGCCCTTCCCGATGAAGGTCGTGATGTCGATGCCGGCCCCCGGCCGCCTCCGTCATTCCTGGTGGTACGGCGCACCCGGAGAGGAAGCAGTCGAGCGCGACGTCTCGGAGCTCGCCCGAACCTGAACCATCCCGGCGTGCCCGTCGGAATCGGGCCGCTCGCCGGAGTGGTCAGACAGGCTACGAACGGCACCGAGGGCGGCCACCGCGCCGAGCAAAACGCGGATGGTGTGCCACCGTCGCCAACGCACGAGCAGCGCGGATGTCTCCTCGACGCGGAGGTCGTGACCATTGAACCGCGCGTTGGCGGGTTCGTTGACGACCATCGTCACGACGGTCACTCCCATGGTGCATGCCGCCGCCAGCCATAGCGGTCGTCGTCGAGCGCGCGGCAGGTCACGGCTCACGACGGCCGCCGCGGTTGCCGAGAGCGTTGCTGCCGCACCGAGCGGGAACATCACTGAGCCGATCCGACCCGAGTTGTGTCTGAACCATCCTCGAAACGCGTCAGGTGGAAGACGCTGCCAGAACGGCACCAACACCACGCGGATCAGCACCATCGCCCCGGCAAACAGCGCGGACAGCGCGGCCGACAGCACTCGAACGGACCACGTAAACCTCACCCCCTCAGATTGCCCGACCACGAGCGGTTCTTCGAGGGCGACCTTCGACGTTGGCGCGCTTCAATCCGCCTTACGACGCACTTCGCTCTTGGAGTTTCGTGCGGTCGCTGCCGAGTTCGAGCCTGATGAGAGCGCCGCAGGTCTCGGACAGCTCGCCGCGCTGCCTCGGCGACGGGTGCACTTTCCCTGCAGTACGCGCGTGCACGACCTGCACGCCGTCGACCGCTACTCGCAACGTCACCGCGACGGGCGTCGTGTCGTCGGTACGCCTCGCCAGGAATGGTCCGCGGCCGTAGAAGGGAGTGAAAGGAGACATCTGCGTTGCGCAGGACTGTTCCTGACAGAGCGTGAACCGTCCCCGCGTAACCCATCGATCGGGAAGTGTCCCGACGTCCACACTCACCCCAGGGGCAGGGCACTGAGCCCCGGGCGTCGTGTGACCGCCGCAAGCACCCGCGAACACTGCAAGCGCCACCGCCGCGGCGACGTTCCTCACGCAGCATCAGACGATACCGGCCCGGCGAAAGTTCCGCCTTGCATGACATCGTCAGGCAGTATTCCCCAGAGCAGCGAGACGCCGACGAACAGATCGGGCATCGGGTGGGCTACGGCTCGCGCCAGATGGTGTGCTGCGGTGCCGGATCGCCGTGTCCCGTCGTTCTTGTCAGCAGGCACGAGTCGATGTCGAACGCGAACAACGCGTCGTCCTCCGCCGGCGGCATCACCGGGAACTGCGATCGCTCTTCGACGAACTGTGTCGACAAATTCTCTCGAACGTCACTGCTGGTGACGAGGCGCGCCTGACCGGTGACGTAGAACGCGTCCTCATTGTCCGGGCAAGGGAACGAGTGCATCGCGTACGCACCGTCACGTCGAAGATCTCCTTGCTTCGGCGACGGGATGATGAAGGCGAAGAGCCCGGCATCTGAAAGGAGCGGGCACATCGGGTGCAGACGCGGCCGCGCATCTCGGCGCGTGGTCGCGATGAACGCGAGCCCGACCCCATGTTGGTAGAGCAGGGCTTTCCCGGCGTCGGCAAGGTCCGGCTGCTCTTCGGTGAATGCAATCCACGTGACCATACGCATACATTGCCCCATCGAGCGCAGTGCTTCGAGGGCCGCTACGGCGCCTTCTCCCACACCGAGATGTGGTTCCGGCTCTCGCTCGTGAAGGGCGCACGGTGCCAGTCGCTCCAACGCTCGCGCAGTGACATTCCAGCGAGTCGGGCCATGAGGTCCAGCTCCGACGGCCAGACGTAGCGATGGGGCGCCGAACGAGTCTCGAGCTTGCCGTCGATCACCCAATGGTGATGCGAGAACGCGATCTGCGCCGCGACGTCGTACTCCTCGAAGCCAAGATGGGTGGGCGTCGCGGTGAAGACGTGGATCGTCTCGCCGGGAGGGAGACGTTGAAGCTCGGGGATGTAGTTCTCGATGACGAAACATCCGCCGGGCTCCAGGTGGGCGGCGACGTTGCGGAAGGACTCGACCTGTTCGTCCTGGGTGGTCAGGTTCGTGATCGTGTTGCGCAGGAGGTAGGCGAGCGTGAACGTTCCGCCCACTTTCGCGGTCGCGAAATCGCCGACGGTCACGCCGATGTCCGTGGCATCCTGCTGCGAGCGGAGCTGCGAGACCATGGCGGGCGACAGCTCGATCCCGTGCACGTGAACACCCCGGCGGCTGAGCGGCAACGCGATGCGCCCGGTGCCGATGCCGAGCTCGAGCGCGGGGCCCGCTCCTGCCAGGCCGGCGAGGAAGCTCACTGCCGGGTCGACCACCGAAGCATCGAACAGCTCCGGCCACAACGTCTCGTACCGCTGCGCGATCCATTCGTCGAAGTGGGGCTCCGGCACGCGGCAAAGCATGACAAGCATCTCGTGCCGGCTGCGAGCGAATTCCGCCCTCACCGCCGGGCCCGGTCAAGGCGCTGTGGTCTTCATCAGGCAGTCGGGTACCCGCAGATCACGACTTGGCGGCCGCGTCCTTCGCTGCTTGCCAGTTCCCGAGCATCGTGCCGAAGTTCGCCGGGTTGTAGACGTCCTCCTCCCGGGACCAGCGCCCGTCGCCCGCGTAATCGATCATCGACCAGTTCGTGGTCGAGTATTGGGTCCCGTCGCCGGGATCGGGCATGTGGGTTCGCGCACAGAACACGACACGGCCATTCGGCTCGTCGAAGAGCACCCAATCGTGCGTATAGGTCATCTGGTCGTTCGGCTGCTGCTTCATCAGCGGCACGATCCACTGGCGAACCGCCTCGCGACCGTGCATCTCGCCGAAGACATGCTCGATGTACGTGCAATCGTCGGTGAAGAGATCCGCGAACGCGTTGTAGTCGCCGGATGCCGCGCACTCATCGGATACCCGCGAGAATTGCTCGAATGCCTCGCGCAACTCGCCGAGCGGGTAATTCTTCATCAGATCCCTCCCTCGGTCCTGGGCGTGGTTCGCGTGCCGGCCCGGCGCGGGTCGGTGCGCCGAGGCGAGCCGCTCGCACAGCGCAAGATACGACTCGTCCGTTCCACCCGCGGCCGAGATCACCGGCACTCCGCGCGCGATTGCGTCTCGGAGGAGACCGTCGCTCGCCGCTGACACCTCGTTACCGACCGCTTCGTCATCGAGATCGCCTTCCGGGTGCGCGGCGCCTGCACTCGCGTACTCCGCTCGTCGCATCCGAAATCGCTGCGTGATCCGGTCGGTGTCGTCGGCGAGGAGCACCTCGACGAACGGCACGTCGCTTTCCCCGGCGAGGAGCTCCAGCCGCTCGCGGTACTCGGGTCGGCCGAGGTACTGGGGGACGACCACGTCGTGTCCGTTGCGCAAGTGGGCGCGGGCCAGTGCAAGGGCGAGATCGCGTGCGACGAGCTTCGACGTGTCGAACCTGGCCCACTGTCCGAGGTGTGTGCGGATCGAGTCGATGTCAATAATGAGCGCGAGCGGATGCTCGTCGGCATACCGGTGCGCCAGTGTCGACTTGCCGACGCCGGGCGCGCCGTTGATCAGGAGCAGCACGTCGCCGACGGTAGCTTCACGCGCGGTCCATCAGCGCGAAGCAATGGCCCCGAGCCGTCGAGAGCGTGGTCACCGCTCCCGACGCATCCGTCGGAATTCGTGCCCACGCCAAGCGTGCCTGTTCGAGATTTCAGTGGATCTCGCCGGAATCGGGTGTCGCCGATGCCACCACCTCGAGATTCCCGGTCGCAGCTGTCGAGCCGGCAAGTGCCCGAGCCGCCGAGCGCTTGTCGTTCTTCAGCGGTGGGCGAGCACATCGAGGTCCCGGTTTGCGAACCAGTTGTGGTGCCACTCCTCGTCGAAGACCGTCGAAAGGGACGAGAGGACCGTGTGCTCACCGCACCGTTGTTGCAGACCTGCGTCGGTCAGGTCGGTGACGAGGGCGCGGACGATGGCCATCCGATCTTCTCGCGCGGCAACGACCTCGCCGAACGACGGGTCAGCGCGCGGGTCGATACCGAACGGCGCCGGGTCTGTGACGAAGCTCGGCAGCACGCCGAACGGATGGAAGTGATCGGTTCGACCGAGCACCGTTCCACTGATCCAGCCGTCCGTCACCATGATCAGATGACGCAGCGTCTCGAGGAACGACCACTCTTCGTCCACCCGCTGATGCAGGAGCGGCTCAGGGAGCGCGTTCGCACGTCCCTTCGTCGTCGTCCAGAGGTCCTCGATCACGGCCCACGCCTCGCGTACGCCATCGGCATCGCTCGGCCGGAGCTTGACCCGCTCGGGATAGCGACGATCCATCTCCGCCCTGATCAGGGGCGCAACCTCGATGTCATTGATCACGAGGCCGTGAATCAACCCCGAGAAGCGGGCGTCGACCAGCATCGCTTCCATCATCCGCACACCGGAGAGATTCACATTGCGCCCCCGGGCACCGGAGAGATCGACATTCACGAACTCTGCGCCCTTCAGCTCCTCGGTGTTCTCGAAGCGCATGTGACGCCCCCGACCAGGCGGTTCCGGTTCGAGCATCTTGCCCGCCGGGGTTGTTCGAGGGCCACCACGGGCGCCACCCCGGCCGGCGCTCCCGGAGCACGAGAGATCTTCCTCTCGGGCCCGACCGGAGCGGCCGATGTTCGGGGGGCGGGCGATTCGTATCACGCCGTATCCCGGCGGACCGCCCGCTCGATTACCCAGCATGAACGAACAGGACCCCGAACAGGACTTCCCCGAGCTCGAGCGGCGGCTGAAGACATTGGGTTCGGCCCCTCTCGTCCCGGGCGTCGCCGACCGGACGCTCGCGCGCCTGCGTGCAACCGGCCGGCGGAGGACGAGTGGGACGCGGCTCAAATTGCTGTCCGCGGCCGCGATCGCCGGGTTCGTCGCCGGCGGTGTCGGGCTCGCCGCGGCCGACGTGCTCCCGGCGCCCGTACAAGGTGTCGCACACCGCGCGCTCGATCCGCTCGGTATCCACGTCCCGCCCGGGCACAACCGCTACAACGACCCGACCGTGTGCCCGGGTGTCCCCTCTCGCAACCACGGCGCCTATGTCCGCGCACATGCCGGCGACCCGAACGCCGGCAAGTCACCGTGCGGCAAACCCGTTCAGTCGGTCGACCCGGCGGGCAAGGCCAAGCACGCCGATGACAAGGATCCGGGCGACAAGAACAATGGCCACGGGCCGCCGCCGTGGGCGCACGGCCACGGCAAGAAGCGCCCGCAAGATCCCGGATCGAGCGGCCCTCACGTGACCACGAATCCGCCCAAGCCGTCGACCGCGAGCACCACGTCGAGCACCACGACGTCAACTGTCTCGACCGCCACAACGTCGCCACCCGGCGCAACGTCCACAACCACGTAACCATGAACCTCGCGCCGGCAACGACTCCCGAAACCGCTCTGCCCGACCAGGCCGCCGCGCCCGGGCAAGGCATCGAGGCCGTATTTCGTCGCTACGCCCCCGCAGTACACAACTACTTGCGGGCCGCCGGCGCGGCGGACAGTGAAGACCTCTTGAGCGATGTGTTCGTAGACGTGATGCACGGCCTCGAACGGTTCCAAGGCGATGAAGACGCGTTGCGTCGATGGGTCTTCACGATCGCCCATCACAGGTTGGTCGACGAACACCGACGCCGCGCCCGACGCCGGCAGCTCCTGGGCAGGCAGACCCAGCTGCGGGTCGCGCCGCCCGACGAGCCCTTCGACCCTGCCCTCGTCTCGGCCCTCGACACGCTCACGCCCGAGCAACGTGAGGTCGTCGTGTTGAGATTCGTCGCCGACCTCTCACTCGAGACCGTCGCGGCAATGACGAACCGACCGGAAGGCGCGGTCAAGTCGCTCCAGCACCGAGCGTTGCGCAATCTCGCCGCCGTCCTCGCCGGCGCCGGCCCGGAAAGGCCGAACACGAGCTCCGAGGTCTGAGGCTCCGCCGGACCCGCCAAATGTGCCCGGCGTCGCCGAGCGGATCGGCAGAGGTATGGCATTCCTCTGCGCCTATGCGCTGCGATTGCCG
The DNA here is from genome assembly GCA_038209365.1 of Acidimicrobiia bacterium. GTDB lineage: Bacteria > Actinomycetota > Acidimicrobiia > IMCC26256 > PALSA-610 > DASQHW01. The sequence continues at coordinate 34,051 of JBBQXS010000022.1, forward strand.
AGCGGGAGAGGCTCGTCCGGGGCGCGGCCGAGACACTGGGCGTGCAACCGCCGGGTCAGCTCATCGAACGGCAGGACGCGGTCGAAGAGATGGCCCTGGGCGTAACGGCAACCGAGCTCGCGAAGAAGCTTCACCTGCTCAACCGTCTCGACACCTTCGGCCACGACATCGAGTCCCAGGTCCTGGCCGAGTGTGAGGACACTGCGAACGATGGCAGCGGCAGCACCGCCGCCCGAGAGTGCCCGCACAAACGATCGGTCGATCTTCACCCGGTCCATGGGCAACGAGTGGAGAAGGGTCAATGAGGAGTGTCCGGTGCCGAAGTCGTCGAGCGCGACCTTGATGCCGAGGCGCCGAGCGGCCGCGAGCTCCTGCGCGGCCGCCGCGACGTCGGCAAGGACCGCGGTCTCGGTGATCTCGATGCCGATCAGCGTCGGATCGCAGCCAGTGCGCTCCAGCAGACTGATGAGGCGCTCCGTGGGCTTGACGCGCGCCAGGTGACCTGCGGAGACATTGCACCAGATGCGAAACGCGTCGTCGACGCCCGAGCTCATGAGGTCCACGCGCAGCTCGACCGCGCTCGCGACGACTCGGTCATCGATCGCGAACACGAGCCCGACATCCTCGGCAAGCGGCATGAAGTGCGCCGCGTCGATGACACCGCGGGTCGGATGGATCCAACGCGCGAGGGCTTCGGCACCGACGATCCGGCCCGTTTCGAGATCGACTTCCGGTTGGAACCAGGCCTCGATCTGGTTGTTGGCGAGCGCTTCGCGTAGGGCCTGTTCATCGTCGAGGCGGCGCTGGACCGACGCGCCCAACTCGGCGTCATAGGTCTCGACGCGATTGCGCCCTCCTTGCTTGGCTCGATACAGCGCGGCGTCCGCGTTCGAAACGAGCATGTCGGCGCTGTCGGCCGTGTCGATGTTCGTCGCGATCCCGATGCTGGCCGAGACGCGGTGGCGACGGCCGGCGAAGTCGAATGGCTCCGCGAAGGAGGCGAGCACCCGCCCGGCGATCAAGACGGCCTCGGTGCTGTCGGTCAGGCGGTCGAGGAGCATCGTGAACTCGTCACCGCCCAGGCGCGCAAGGAGATCCTGGCTGCGCATGACGGATCGAACACGGGCCGCGACTTCGACAAGCAACTCGTCACCGGCGCCGTGCCCGAGCGAGTCGTTGACGAACTTGAAGTGATCGAGATCGAAGTACAAGACACCGATGAGTGTCTCGTCGCGACGAGCGGCTGCCATCGCCCGTTCGAGTTGCTCCACGAAAGCGCCGCGGTTGGCAAGACCGGTCAAGCTGTCCCGCGTGGCCTGTTCGCGCAGACGACCGTTGGTTACCTCGTTGCGCTCGCGCAACTGCAGTTCGCTCACGACGAGTGCATGGACCTCGTTGTGCATGGTGGCCATCAGGCCGAAGTAGATGGGTATCGCGAGGCCGAAAAGCCGACTTGCCCGGTCACCGGAGGCCACGAATGCGATCGTCGTGAAACACAGGAGCGGCACCTGGCAGGCGTAGAAATAGAGGCGACGCGCCGCGGTCCCCACGGTGTAGCTGGCCGAAGTCGCGCACGCGAACAACAGGCAGACCGACCGCAGGTCGGCATGATGCGCGCTCGGCAGAGCGATCACTGCGAGGGACCCCCAGGCGAGCCCGAGGAGGCAGGCGCTGCACGGCCCCTGCCAGTAACCGTCGATCAGCTCGCCCCGCCGGCGCCTGCGGAGATACCAGCCGCTGGTCGCGAACATCACGACGTCGGCAACCCAGACGAACGCCACGAACGCCAAGCGACGCGGGAGGGGCACCGACGACCCCAGAATCAGGGCGAGCAGTGAAGAGGCCGGGATCCCGACGAGTGCACTACGCCGGAGCGCGCGGTTCACCTGGTCGGCGCTGGCCTGGCGCACCTCGACGCTGAGCGAACTCTGATCCACCTTGCTAAATCGGCCGGTCGGAGGGCCCCCTGTAGCCGGAGTGACCCCTGACGCAGACAGCGTCCCCGAGCTCCAACGCGAGATCACCCGCGCACCCGAGTCCCCGGCAATGTACCCAGAGACCCCCTGAGCCCAGGGCAGTTATGCGCTCGTGTCGTGAGCGCCGTGCCGGTCGGCGTACCGGGTCGCTCAATCCGTAGTGACGCTCAAGAACATCTGTAGGCAACGGTCGCGTAGTCCTCTGAGGCGTTGGTATTCGAGGCGTCGCTGTATCCGGTGACGAAGACCTTGTTGCCGCGGGGACTCACTCCGATACTGCTGGCATAGTCGTTGACGTTACCTGGACCGTTGTAGCGAGCGACCCACAGCTGCGTCCCATTGGCCGCGTTATAAGCAACCGTCGCATAGTCGACGAAGCTCGTCGAACCGACACTCGCGCCCGTGACGAAGACCTTGGTGCCATCAGGACTGACGCTGAGACCGGCAGCGCCCAGCCCGTTGTAGCGAGCGACCCACAGCTGGATTCCGTTGGCGGCGTTGTAGGCGACGGTCGCGTAGTCTCCGGACGGCGTCGAGCCGACACTCGCGCCCGTGACGAAGATCTTGGTGCCATCGGGACTGACGCGGACACTGGAGGCGGTGTCATAGCTGTTGGCGGGGCCGTTGTAGCGGGCGACCCACAGCTGCGTCGCATTCGCCGCGTCGTAAGCGACCGTCGCGTAGTCGAAGGCACTCGGGCCGCCCTCGCTGGTACCGGTGACGAAGACCTTGGAGCCGTCGGGACTCACGCCGAGGCCACTCGGCGAGTCGTCGCCGTTGGCGGGCCCGTTGTAGCGCCTGACCCACAGCTGGGTGCCGTTGGCGGCGTTGTAAGCGACGGTCGCGTAGTCTCCGAAGGTCGTCGAGCCCGAGCTGTTCCCGGTGACGAAGACCTTGGTACCGTCGGAGCTCCCCTGGACGTTTGAGGCGCCGTCGCTGCCGTTCGCGGGCCCGTTGTAGCGCCTGACCCACAGGCGGCTGCCGTCCGCGGTGTTGTAAGCGACGGTCGCGTAGTCTCCGGACGTCGTCGAGCCGACACTCGCGCCCGTGACGAAGACCTTGGTGCCATCGGGACTGACGCTGACACTGGAGGCGCTGTCATAACTGTTGGCGGGGCCGTTGTAGCGGGCGACCCACAGCTGCGTCCCTTTCGCCACGTCGTAAGCGACCGTCGCGTAGTCGACCGTACTCGGGCCGCCCTCGCTGGTACCGGTGACGAAGACCTTGGAGCCGTCCGGACTCACCGCGAGGCCGTACGCGTCGTCGCTGTAGTTGCCTGGGCCGTTGTAACGCGCCACCCATGACTGGCGACCGTTGACCGTGTTGTAGGCGACCGTCGCGTAATCGGTGACGGTCGTCGACTTGCTGGATCCAGTGACGAAGACGTGTTTGCCATTCGGGCTGACGCCGAGGCTGCGTGCAATGTCGTAGCCGTTCGTTGGGCCGTTGTAGCGGTTCACCCACAGCTCAGCCCCCGGAACCGGTGAACTGGCCGCCTCCACCCCAGCCCGGTCGGGAGTGACCGCGCCGCTGATGGCCGGCACGGGAACGGCGAGCGCCACCGCGATCGCGCCGAGGCCTACGGCGAACAGGCGAGGACCCATAGCGTCCCTCCGAGGCGAAGCGAGGAAGAACGTAACACCCGGAGCCCACGATCGCCACGAGATGAGTGGTACGGCAGCCCATCCGAAAGCGCCGTTCCCGTCCCACGGCGCGCCTCGCTTGGAGCCTCGGCGCGCGTCAGCTTTCGCCGAAGCCTTCGGGCATCAGCACGCTGGGGTCGATCTGGCCGGTGAACAGGCCGCCTTTGAAGCCGCCGTCGACGTCCAGCTGGTGACCGGTGAGATATGACGCGCGTGGGCTGTTGAGGAACACCATCGGCCATGCCTGCTCCTCGGCGACCGCGTGGCGGCCGAGCGGCACCGGGAAGTCGTCCATGTACTTCTTGCCGACGGCCTTCTCGAACTCGGGCATCATCGGCGTGTCGGTCGGACCGGGATTCACGCAGTTGATGCGAAGGCCCTGCTTCGCGAGCGCGAACGACCGGAACGCCGTATACGCGTTGATGGCTTCCTTCGAGAGCCCGTACGCATTGGCGAGGTCTTTGGGGTGCTCCTCGCACCATGTGCGCGCCGCACCGAAGTCGGGTGTCATCATCAGGCCGAAGAGCAGCTCCATGTTCTGCATCCAGCCGATGCCCGCGGTCGACGCGATGCACGCGATCGCCGAACCTTCGACCATGTTCGGGATGACAGCCTCGGTGAGCTGACGCAGGCCACAGAAGTTGACGAGCATCACGTCGAGCGGCGGGAACGTGTTCGGCAGCCCCGCACAGTTGAACAACCCATTGACGATCTTGCCGATCTTGTTGATCGCATCGTCGATCTGCGCGGGCTCTCGCAAGTCGCACTCGGTGAAGCTCGCAAGCCCCTGGAGGTCCGGCTTCTTGATGTCGATCGCGTGGACCTCGGCGCCGAGGTCCACGAGAATCTGCGCGGTCGCCGCGCCCATACCCGACGCCGCACCGGTGACGATGACACGTCTGCCCTCGTACTGCAGGACGTCGACCACTAGCTGTCCTCCAAGAAGATTGCTCGTTCGGGGCAGTTCTCGGCGCCCAGCCTCGCCTGCTCGGCCAGAGCGCCCTCGGGTGCCGTGACGAGGATCTCGCAATGACCGAAGTCGTCGGCGCCGAACACGTCGGGCGCCAGGGCGTAGCAACGGCCGTGGCCCACACACAGATCAGGATCAACGCGCACCTTCATCACTTGATCCTAGGCTGCGGGTCGTGCGGCCCCGAATGTTGACGATCGTCGTCGTTGTCGCGCTCGCGGCCGCGTGTTCCAGCGACACCAAGACCAGCACGTCGGCCCGGCCGCCGACGACCGCGGCGCGGTACCGTCTCGACGACACCTTGCGGCTCGACCAGGTACAGGTGCTCGGGTCGCACAACAGCTACCACGGCCGTCCCTACGCAGAGGTGCTCGCAGCCCTGCAGAAGGCCATCCCCGGTCTCAGCCCCACGCTCGACTACGCGCACGCGCCGCTCCCCGAGCAGTTCGACCTCGGCGTCCGGCAGATCGAGCTCGACGTGTGGGACGACCCCGAGGGTGGAAAGTACGCGTCGCCCTCGTATCCCGTGTCGGTCGGCGTGAAGGTCCCCGACCACCCCGAGATGCACCAGCCCGGCTTCAAGGTGATCCACCAGGCGGGCATCGACACGAACTCGACCTGTCTCACCTTCGTCGCGTGTCTGCGGCTCGTGAAGTCGTGGTCCGACGCGCACCCGGGGCACGTCCCGATGAACATACAGATCGAGATGAAGGACGACACCGCCACCGAGCCGATGTTCCGGCGGCTCGAGCAAGAGATCGCCTCGGTGTTCGCGCGCGACGACTTCTTCACGCCCGACGACGTGCGCGGCTCTGCACCGACACTCGGCGAAGCCGTGCGGACGCAAGGCTGGCCCACGCTGGGGAAAGTGCGCGGCAAGGTGTACTTCACGCTCGACAACGAGGGGTTCCGCAATGCGTACCTCGACGGACATCCCTCGTTGCAGGGCCGGCTCATCTTCACGCCGTCGTCGCCTGGTGAGGACGACGCGGCGTTCGCAAAGCTGAACGACCCCATCGCCGACGGCGCGAAGATCAAGGCCGCCGTTGCGGCACACATGATCGTGCGGACGCGCGCCGACGCGGACACCGTGCAGGCTCGTGCGAACGACACGAAGTCGCGCGAAGCGGCATTGTCCGGCGGCGCGCAGTTCGTGAGCACCGACTACGAGAAGCCGGACCCGACGCTGAAGACGGGCTACACGGTCCGGATCCCGGGCGGCACGCCCGCGCGCTGCGACCCGGTGAATGCGCCACCCGACTGCAAACCCACGGACGTCGAAGACCCTTCCAAGCTCACAACTCGCTGAGCCAGTCGCGGGTCTCGACGATCTCCTGCACGCGACGCAGGAACGACGCCGCGTACGCGCCGTCGATCGCGCGGTGGTCGAACGAGAGGCAGAGATGCCCGACGGGCGCGATCCGCAAACGGGCGTCTTCGTCGCTGACAACCTGCTTCGATACGCCGTCGGTCGCGAGGATGCCGACCTGCGGGCGGTTGATGACCGCGAACGAGATCCACGTCCCGGACGCGCCGGGGTTGGTGATCGTGAAGGTGCCGCCCGCGAGGTCGTCGGGTCCGAGTTTGCGGGCGCGGGCGCGCGTTGCGACGTCGCGGATCGCGTCGGCGAGGGCACGCAGGCGCAGACCGTCGGCGTCGTGCACGACGGGGACCACGAGACCGCGGAAGTCGAGGTCGACCGCGATGCCGAGGTGCACTGCACGATGCACCGTGAGCGCGTCATCGCCCTCGAGGGTGGCATTGCACATCGGGTACTCGCGCAACGCGTCGATGACGGCCCGTGCGACGAACGGCAACGCGGTGAGCCGCGCGGTGCGACGCACGGCATCGACGGCCGAGTAGTCGGCACCGAGAAACGTCCCGGCATGTGCGGCCGTGTGCTTCGACGCGAGCAGGCCGGCCGCGGTGCGCCGCCGGATGTTGTCGAACGGCACCACCTCGTCGCGCGATGCCACGGCGCCCGCGGCCGCGGCCGCGGCCGCGAGGACGTCATCACGGGTGACCCGCCCTCCCGCGCCGTGACCGACCACCCCGGTGGGGTCGACCCGCGTCTCGCGCGCCGCGCCGCGCGCGGCGGGCGAGAGGAAGCCGGTCGTCTCGCGCTCCGGTCGTCGGCGCCACGGAAGGGTCTCGGCGTCGGTCACGAGTGTGGCTCCTTCGCTCCGATCCCCGGCTGCACAGTGTCCTCGCGGTGGTCCCATAGGCTAGGTCGCGGTGCAACTGGCATCGCACGATGTGTCGCTCGACGAGGCGTTGGAAGACTTCAAGCTCGCGCTCGTCTCGCGCTTCTGTGACGACCGCGAGATCGCGTTGCGGCAGCAGAACCGCGCGTTCTTCCAGATCTCCGGCGCGGGCCATGAAGCACTCCTCCTCGGCCTCGCCCGCTATCTGCTCCCCGGATACGACTGGTTCTTCCCGTACTACCGCGATCGCGCGCTGGCGCTCGCTCTCGGCGTGACGCCCACCGACATGCTCATGCAGGCGGTCGGTGCGGCGGACGATCCCGCGTCCGGCGGCCGCCAGATGCCGTGTCACTGGGGTTCGGTACCGCAGAACGTCGTGAGCCAGACCTCGTGCACCGGTTCGCAGTGCCTCCCGGCCGTCGGGTGCGCGGAAGCGGCGCGCTACATCAGCCGCCGGCCACAGCTGCCCGGTTGCCATGCGCACGGCGACGAGCTCACGTACGTGTCCCTCGGGGAGGGCGCGACATCCGAAGGCGAGTTCTGGGAGTCGCTCAACACTGCGTGCCGTCTGCACCTCCCCGTGCTGTACGTCGTCGCCGACAACGGGTACGCGATCTCGGTGCGTTCGACCGATCAGGCGCCCGCGCCGATCTCGGAGATGGTGCGTGGCATCCGCGGGTTGCACGTCGTGAAGATGGACGGCCGCGACTACTTCGAGGTGCGGCGCAAGGGTGCGAACGCGATCGCCCACGTGCGCGCGGGTGCGGGACCGTGCCTGATTCACGCTCTTGTCACGCGTCCCTACTCGCACTCGCTCTCCGACGACCAGAAGAAGTACCGCGGCGCCGAGGAGCTCGAGGACGAGCGTGAGCACGACCCGATCAACGTGCTCGAGCAGCAGCTGATCGCGGCGGGCATGCTGACGACCGAAACGGCGGAGCAGCTGCGCGCCGAGGCACGCCAGACGGTGCGCGCCGCCGCGGACACCGCGCTGGCCGCTGCCCGGCCCGCGCCGGAGAGCGTCGTGACGAACGTCACCGGGCCGATGCCCGTCAGCGCGGACCCGGGAGAGCCCGACGTCCCCGAGGACGCCGAGACGGTCACGTTCGGCGAGGCGATCCGGCTCACGTTGCACGAGCAGATGGCCCGCGACGAACGCATTCGCGTGTTCGGCGAAGACGTCGCCGACGCCGACCCACACGTCATCGACGAGGTCCCGGGCAAGGGTGGCGTGTTCGGCATCACGTTCGGTCTACAGCGCGCGTTCGGCGAGGCCCGTTGCTACAACACGCCGCTCGCGGAAGCGAACATCATCGGCCGCGCCGTCGGCCAGGGGATACGCGGTCTGCGTCCCTGCCCCGAGATCCAGTTCTTCGATTATGTCTGGCCGGCCATGCACCAGCTCAAGTCCGAGGCGTCCACGACGCGCTGGCGATCGAACGGCACCTTTACCTGTCCGATGGTGGTGCGCATCCCGATCGGCGGCTACCTGCAAGGAGGCTCGATCTGGCACAGCCAATGCGGCGAGTCGATCTTCGCGCACGTCCCCGGCCTGCTGATCGCGTTCCCGTCGAGGGCGCGCGACGCGGCCGGGTTGCTGCGCACTGCCCTGCGCTGCGAGGACCCGGTGCTGTTCCTCGAGCACAAGCACCTGTACCGGCAGGGCTACAACCGCGACCCGATGCCGCCCCCGGACTGGATGCTTCCGTTCGGACGCGGGGCATACGTCGCGCGCGGCGACCGTGCGACCGTCGTGACGTGGGGTGCCACTGTGCGCCGGGCGCAGGTTGCGGCCCACGAGCTCGGCGCCGACGCGGGCATCGAGATCATCGACCTGCGCACGATCGCTCCATGGGACCACGACATCGTCGCCGAGTCGGTGCGGAAGACCGGCCGCGTGCTCGTGCTGCACGAGGACACCTTGACGTGCGGCTTCGGGGCCGAGGTCGCAGCGTTCGTGGCCGACGCGTGCTTCGAGCATCTCGACGCGCCGGTGTGGCGATTGGCCGCTTCGGACACGCTGTGCGCGTACGAACCGTCACTCGAGAACGCGATCCTTCCGCAAGTCGCCGACATCACGCGTGATCTGCGGGCGTTGCTGGCCTACTGAGCCATTTGCGCGAGCAGCGCGGCTCGGTCCGGGCCCAGCGGTACCGGCGTCGGGTGGTTCTCGCGGTCCTGGTACGCGGCCAGCACGTCGCCGACGACCTCGGGGTCCTCCATCAGAGCTTCCGGCGTCACCAACAAGTTGAACCAGCGCAGGAAACCACGGAACACGGCCGGCGACGTACGCATCGCCGGCAGCAGGCCGTCACGGAACACCGCCTGCATGAACGCACGCGGATCTTCGGACGAGAGCTCCTCGTGCATGGCGCGCGCCTGCGCGTCTTGCAGCACGGCCGAACGGAACCACGGTACGAGCTCGCGCACGGTGAATTCCGCGAACGTGCGTCCGAACGCGGTCGGATCGTCGGGATGTTGACGAAGCGCGTCCGCGAGCCCGAACGCATGCACGAACGCCAAGCTGCACCCGCGACCGTACAGCGCATTCGTGCACACCGAGGCGTCACCGACCGCCGCGAAACCGTGGACGATCGGGTCGCCGTGCTCGTCGACGAGCGGGCGGTAACGGTTTCGTAGCCCGGCCATCACGTACACGGACGTCGTCGGCTCGGCGACATTGTCGGCCCGCCAGGGCGCGATGCCCACGAACGCACGCGACACGACCTCGAACGCGTGCGGATCGACCAGGGCGCGCCGGAGCTCTTCGTCGTCACGCTCGATCGCGTAGGTGATCGAGAACGTGTTGTTGTCGCCGAGGAAGATGGCATATTTCAGATAGCCGAGATCCGCTGCAACCGGACCGGCGAACGACGGCAGCACGACTCCCGGGTTCACGCGGTAGAAGCGCGAGAAGTACACGATGCCGCTCTCGTGCAGCTCCTCGTGTACCGGCGGCGCGCCGATCGCCGACAACCAGTCGTCCGACGACGAGCGCGGGCCGCGCGCATCCACGACGAGATCGGCCGACCGGCCGTCGACGCCTGTGACGCGCGGGACGGAGCCTGGCTCCGCGTCGAGGTTGCGCGCCGCGACGCCGTGCCCCAGCGTGACGTGCGGTTCGGCGAGCACGAGCCGGCGGAGCACCCACTCGAACGTGGTGCGGCGGCACGCGATCGCCACCAGCTCGTCGTCACCCGGCCGCGGATCTCGATCGGTCAGCGTTTCCGGCAGGTTCTCGGTGAACGGAATCTCGGCCGCACCGGCATCGAGCAGCGCGTCGAGCACATCGGGCGCCCGCGCACGCAAGACCTTGCGCAAACGCGCGAGAAATGCGTGCGAGTGCCGAACCTGTGGCGCGCCCGTGCGCTTCCACTCGAACGCGGCGTCGGCGTCGTTCGGCATCGGTGTGTCGTCACGCTCGAGGATCGTCACCTCGTGCCCGTCTCGTGCGCACGCGAGCGCGGTACCGAGCCCCGCGATCCCCCCGCCGACCACGACAACCCGCATCGCGGGAGGGTACCGTCCACGTGCGTGACGTCCGGACTCGACGCGATCTGCGATCTCCCGAGGCGCGCCCCCTATGGGCACGCGCACGGACGAGTCCGGCAGCGCGGGCATCCCGCGTCGTAGCGCGCGGCCGCCTCATCGAGCGAGAGTTTGAGCTGCTCGGCGAGGGACGCGAGCCACGCGAGGACGTCACCGAGCTCGTGCAGTTGCTCTTCGCGCGTGCCCTTGCGAACCGCCCGCGCGAGCTCGCCCAACTCCTCGGTGAGCCACGCCACGGTCGCATCGACGCCGCGCGCGGTGTCGCGCTCGCCGTACGTACGCGCCATCAACTCCTGGAACGCGGCGAGCTCCATCGCGGCGTCAGCTCACGACGTCGGGAGCTCGCGGAACGGGACGTCCTTGTCGACGCGTGGCTCGCCGGGGAGACCGAGCACGCGCTCGCCGATCACGTTGCGCTGCACCTGTTCGGTGCCGCCGCCGAGCCGGCTGCTCCACTGCATGAGGAACTGTTGCTGCCAGTAGCCGTCCGAGATCGCGTCCCCGTCCGAGAGCATCGCGGGCGCGCCCTGCAAGCCGAGCACGAGGTTGCCGTCCGCCTCGAGCCGGCGGGACGCGGCGAGCTTGAGCACCGACGCCTCGGGGCCGAGGCCCTGGTCCTTCCGGCTGCGCGCCCTCCATCCCAGCCATTTGATGAGTTGCAGCCGCGTGTAGGACCGCGCGAGCTCCTGGCGCAGGCGCGGATCGGTATTCGTCCCGCGGCTGCGCGCGAGCTCCACGATGTCGCGGAAGCCCACGCGGCCACCGCCACCGATCAGCGCGCGCTCGTTCGACAGCATCGTGTTCGCGACGCGCCAGCCGTCTCCGGCGGTGCCGAGACGGCACGCCTCGGGGACCCGTACGTCGGTGAGGAACACCTCGTTGAAATGGGCTGCGCCGGTGATCTGTCGCAGCGGTCGCACGTCGATACCGGGCGTGTGCATGTCGAGCACGAACGCCGTGATTCCCCTGTGTTTGGGCACGTCGATGTCGGTGCGCGCGAGCAGCAACCCCCAGTCGCTGTAATGCGCCCCCGACGTCCATACCTTCTGCCCGTTCACGACCCACTCGTCGCCGTCGCGCTCCGCGCGGGTGCGCAGGCCCGCCAGGTCCGAGCCCGCGCCCGGCTCGGAGAACAGCTGGCACCAGATCTCGTCCCCGCGCAGCATCGGCGGCAGCAGGCGCTTTTTCTGGTCGTCGGAGCCCCACGCGATGATCGTCGGGCCTGCCATGCCGATGCCGACCGCAAACGCGCCGACCGCGACGTCGAACCTCGCCTGCTCCTCGTTGAAGATGCGCTGCTGCCACGACTTGCCGCCGCGCCCGCCGGCCTCGCGCGGCCAGGCGATGCCTGCCCACCCACCCTCGGACAACGTGCGCTGCCACTCCCGGCACGCCTGCATGTGCTCGAGGTCGGCCTCCGGCGTGCGCTCGCCCGGCACGTACGAGTGATCGGACGGCCCGCCCGCGACGCGCGGCTTCGCATGCTCGGAGAGCCACGCCCGCGCCTCGGCCCGAAAGGCGCGCTCTTCCTCCGACTCCTCGAAATCCATGTGCCTCACCCGTCAGCCACCGAGGAGTGACCGGTAGTCGGGGCCGCGGCGGAGCTGGTGGCCCCCGTCGATACCGATCATCTGGCCCGTGATCCACGTCGACTCGGGACCGGCGAGGAACGCGACGACGGCCGCGACGTCGTCGACCGTTCCGACACGCGGCACCGGCATGTTCTCGTGGTAGCTGTCGAGCACCGGGCCGCCGGCCGTGATGAAGCTCATCAGCTCGGTGTCGACGATCCCGGGCTGCACCGCGTTGACGCGGATGTTGTGCTCGCCCAGCTCGTCCGCTGCGCACCGGACGAGCATCTCGATGCCTGCCTTGCTCGCGCAGTACGCACTCATGAGCCGGTGGGTCGTGTGACCCGCGATCGACGACATGCCGATGATCGAACCGCCGCCGGCGCGCATCATCGCGGGCGCTGCGTGCTTGATGCAGAGGAACGTGCCGACGAGGTTGAGATCGACGGTCGCGCGCCAGGCATCCGCGTCCGACGCGGCGATGGGGCCGCCGTGCAGCGACCCGCCCGCGCACGCGAACAGCACATCGAGCGAACCGGCCGGCCCGCACGCGCTCGCGACGGCGCGTTCGACGTCGCTCTCGACGGTGACGTCCGCGACGACTTGCTGCACGCGGGCACCGGGGGCTGCGTCGCGCTCGATCTCGCGCGCGGCATCCTCGAGGCGCTTCTCGGTGCGGCCCGCGATCGTCACGTGCGCGCCTTGCGAGGCGAACCGGCGCGCGGTCCCCAGCCCGATGCCACTCCCGCCACCCGTGACCAGGGCGGTCCGTCCTTCCAACCCACGCACCGGGGCGGGCGTCGTGTCAGGCATCGACGATCGTGATGGCCTGTTTCGGGCATACGCGCACCGCTTCTTCGCATTTCGCGCGCAGCTCGTCGGGCGGTTCCTCCTGCAACACGTACAAGAAGTCGTCGTCGCGCACCTCGAACACCTCGGGCGCGACGCCCATGCACAGCGCGTTGCTCTCGCATTTGTCGAAATCGACGACGACCCGGAAGCTCATCTCGTCCTCCCTGGGGACTGATGCGGGCACCGTAGCGCCCGACGGGCGGCGGAGCCGGGGCCCGAACCGGGTGCCGGATCCCATGACATCCACAGAAGAGTCGCGAGGGCCGATCCCCCGCGGCGCCGGAAAAGGTGTCATCATCAGGGCAGTTGCCCGGACCCCGCACTGGCTGGTCTTGAGTGATGCCGCTGCGGCGCCGATGAGGGAGCAATGACCTCCGAGCAAATGGAGATACCGGATCTCCGTACGGTCCTGCGCCACGCGGCGCCGAGATTCGTCGAGTGCACGCTCGTCCCGCTGGTGCTGTTCCTCGTCTTCTTGCGACTGCTCGGCGTGTGGGGCGCGATGACGGCCGGACTCGTGTGGGTCTACTCGCTCGTCCTCGTGCGTGCCTGCACCCACCGTCGCATCCCCGGCATCCTCATGCTCGGCGCGTTGACGCTCACGGCCAGGACGATCATCGCGATCCTCGCCGACTCGGTCGTCGTCTACTTCCTGCAACCGTCACTCGCGACGATGCTGGTCGCCGGTGCGTTCTTGCTCTCGGTGCCGCTCGACCGCCCGCTTGCGGGTCGCCTCGCCGCAGACTTCTGTCCGCTCTCGACGGAGATGCACGCGAACACGCACGTGCGCCGGTTCTTCCGTCAGATCTCGCTGCTCTGGGCGTTCGTGCAGGCCGCGAATGCCGGGATCACGGTCTGGTTGCTGTTCTCGCAATCGCTCAGCACTTTCGTGCTGCTCCGCACCGTGGTGTCGGCGAGCGTCACGATCGTCGCGATCGTGGCGTCGGCGTTGTGGTTCAAGCGGAGCATGGCGCGCAACGGCATCATCGTGCACCTCCCGGGTTGGCGACGGACCGCTGCGGTCGCAACCGGGTCATGACGCGCCGGACGCTCCGCACCGCCGACGGCCTCGACCTCGTCGCACACTGCCGACTCGCAGCGGACAGCCCGCGCGCCGCGGTCGTCGTCGTGCACGGGTTCAGCGCATCCGCCGCCTGCCCCAACGTCGAAGCGTTGGCTGATGCGCTGCACACCGATGATCTGGACGTGATCACGTACGACGCGCGGGGCCACGGCGAATCGCCGGGCGAGTCGACCCTCGGCGACCACGAGCAGCACGACGTCGAGGCGGCCGTACGCCTCGCTCGGGAGCGCACGTCCCGCGTCGTCGTCGTCGGCGCTTCGATGGGTGCCATCGCAACGCTGCGTTACGCGGCGACCGATTTCGGGCTCACCGGAGTGGTCACGCTCTCGTGCCCGGCCGCGTGGAGCCTTCCCCGGAACGTGCGCGGCGTGCTCGCCGCGGCAATGACGCGGACGCGCGTCGGACGACATGCGACGCGTCGCCTCTGCAGCGTCCGCATCGCGGACCGGTGGACCAACCCGGCGCCGCCGATCGATCTCGTGCCCCAACTGAAGGTGCCGATCACGTACATCCACGGCACCGACGATCGTTTCATCTCGGTGCGAGACGCCGCCCAGCTCTGGGAGGCGACCCCCGAGCCGCGGCGGCTCGTCGTCGTGCGCGGGATGGGCCACGCATTCGAGCCGGTCGCGCTGGAGACGGTGCGGGAAGCGGTCGAGTGGGCCCTCGCCCACGAGCTCAGCCCGGCTTCCTGAGACGCGTCGCGAGCTTCTCCAGGCGGCGGTCCCAGGCGCCGCCGACGTCGTGCATCCACCGCGCGGCTTCCGCGAACGGCCCGGGCGTGAGCCGGTAGACGACCCTTCGTCCATCGCGCTCGCCCGTCGCCAGGCCGGCATCCTCGAGGACGGTCAGATGCTTGACGACGGCCTGGCGCGTCACCGGAAGTCGCTGCGCGAGCTCACCCGCCGTCGCCGGCGCGCGGCCGAGCCACTCGATGATGCGCCGGCGCGTCGGGTCTGCGAGGGCGTCGAAGACGCGATCAGGCGAACGCGCGGGCATGGAAGGCGGCACGGAGGAGGCGCTCGCCGTCGACGCGGCTTTCCCGAACGCGCAGCAAGGTGCCGACGCGACACGGTTCGAGATCGATCTCGACGTACGACGGTGCGTCGTCGCCTTCGACGGCCGTCCACCAGAACGTGAGGCGCCGAGCCGGCTCCACCTGCTCGATCACACCGAGCCGGTCGCCTTCGGGCCCGTCCACGCGCAGCGGCGCCCCCGGTTCGGTCACGAGCCTCGTGTCGTCGCCGAGCAGGGCCGGAAGCTCTTGCCACACCTGCTCGGCCGGCGCATCGAGCTCGATGGTGCGTTCGACGGCACCTTGTTCATCAGTGCAACCCATGGGTTGCATGCTACTACGACGAGCCGGCTGGGCTAATGTGCAACCATGCAGTTGCAAGACGATCAAGAGAACCCCGTTCCGTTCGAGATCGAGATCTCTCGCCGGCTCCTCGGGCAACGGCGAGTCATGCTCACCGGCCCAATCGACGGCCGACTGGCCGAGCGAGTGTGCGCGCAGTTCCTCGTGCTCGAGGCCGAGCACCCCGACGAACCGGTCACGCTGTACCTCAACTCGCCCGGCGGCGAGGTCGACGCCGGCTTCGCGATCTACGACACGATGCGATCGCTGCAGTGTGACGTCGCGACCGTGTGCATGGGTTTCGCGGCGTCCATGGCGCAGTTCCTGCTCTGCGGTGGCACCAAGGGCATGCGCGCCGCCTACGCCCACAGTCGTATCCTCATGCACCAGCCGCACGGAGCCGTCGAAGGAGTCGCGGTCGACGTCGCCATCCAAGCCGAGCAGTTCACCCGCGCGCGCCATCTCGTTGCCGAGCTGACCGCGCAGCACACCGGCCAGACGCTCGAACGGGTGCTCACCGACGGCGAACGGGATCGGTGGTTCACGCCCGAAGAGGCGCGCGACTACGGCATGATCGACGACATCATCTCGTAGGGGTCAGGGCGCCGGTTCCCAGCGCCACGCGAGGCCGACCAGTCCCGGACCGGTGTGCACGACCATGACGCTGCCGAAGGGGCCGACGAACGCGGTCGCGGGATCGGCCTCGGCCTGCACGCGCGCCAGGAGCTCGTCGGCCTCCGCCTCGGCTTGCGCGTGGAGCGCCGCAACGTGCAAGCGCGCGCCGGGCACACGATCCCGCCGCCATCGCGACACGATGCGGTCGAGGGCGGCAGGCGTACCGAGGGCGGGACGCAACGGGTGCGCCCCGCCGTCCCGGAACTCGAACAGCGGCGCGATGCCGAGACGACGCCCCGCCCACCCGGCAATGTTCGGGACGCGGCCACTGCGCACGAGATGATCAAGACTCGGAACGGTCGCCAGCAAGCGCACCTGGGCACTGGCCGCGCGCGCGGCCTGCTCGACCTCTTCCAGTGACATGCCGCGTTCCGCCGCGGCGGCCGCCGCGAGCACCACGAGCCCCTGCGCGCCGGCCGCGGTCGCGGTGTCGACGACCTTGACCGCACCCCCGGCGGCGCGCGCGCCGACCACCGCGGCTTCATGTGTCCCGCTCATCGTCGACGCAATCGTGAGGACGAGCACCCCGTCGTCTGTTTCCCGCTCCCGCTCCTTCACCGCCGTCTCGAATTCACCCGGCGTGGGCCCGGACGTCGTGACGTCGTCGTGGGCCAACATCTGCCCGAGCGGCACCTCACCGTCGCGCATCGCAACTCCGCCGACCGTGAGCCACATCGGCACGATCGCGATGGCATGGGCCCGTGCGAGCTCGGGCGGCAGCGCCGCCGCGCTGTCGGTGACGATCGCGACGGCCATCAGGCGCCTTCCGGCTGCGGGCCCTCGGCCGCCGGCCGTTCCGGCAACGGGCGTTCCGGCAACGGGCGTTCCGGCACCGGGCGTTCGTGCGAGAGGCGCACCCGGAACGCGGAGAGGAACACGAAGATTCCGGAGCACAACAGCACGAGGCGAGACGGTTCGAGCGTGCCGACGACGGGCCAGCGAACGTTGCCGACGAGCTCTCCCGCCGCGCCCGCGCCGATTGCTGCGGCCGCGAGCCCGGAGCGGATCACGATGTGGAACACGGCGAACGCCAGGATGCGCTCCTGCCCGTCGAGCTCCGATTGCAGCGCGCCCATGCCCGACGCCAGCGTCCACGCGGCCGCGGCGCCGAACATGACCGCACCGACGAACGCGAGGCCGATGGCGGGCGCGAGGCTGAAGAACGCGACGATGCAGCCGAGCGCGAGCACGCCGAGCTGCGTCGCCCGCAGTCGGTCGACGAGATGCAACCGCTGCATCAACGCCAGGCCGCCGCCCGCGCCGACACCGAACAGCGCCACGAGCACTCCGAACTGCGCGTCGCTCGCGTGCAGCACGGTCCGTACGAAGTCGATGCCGAGCGAGAACAGTGCGCCCAACCCGAGCGCGACCGAGATCGTCGCAGGCAACACCGCGCGCACGAGGGGGATCGCGAACGCGTCCCGGAACCGCACCTTCGCCTGGTTCTCCACGTCCACCTCGGCGTCGCTCGAGCGTCCGACACCATGGGCGAGCGTGGTGATGCGAGCGATCATCAATGCCGAGACGACGTACGACAGAGCGTCGAGCCAGAACACGAGCGCGAGCGGACGGCCGAACAGGTCGCTTCCCGGTAGCGCGGCGACGAGCGCGAAGACGCCCGCGCCGAGCGGAATCGTGCCATACGAGGAACCGAGTACCAGCCCGTTTGCGAGCTCGAGCTCGTCGTCGTCGACGAGATCCGGGATCGACGCGTCTCGGGCGGGAAGGAACACCAGACTCCCGACCTCGATCATGAACGCCCAGAGATAGACCCACCAGAGTCCGCGCACGAGCGGCACCAACGCCACCATGACGGCGCGCGTGACGTCCATTGACACCATCGTGCGGAGCCGGTTCCAGCGGGATGCCGCCCGGGCGGCGAGTGGACCCCCGAGCGCCGCGGGCAGGAGACGCAGCGCCAGGATGCCACCGACCGCCGTCGCCGAGCCCGACTCACGGAAGACCAGTGCCATGAGCGCGAACGTGCCCATCCAGTCGCCGAGCGCCGAGACGCCCTGACCGATCAGCAGCTTGCGGAACCCACCGGCCCGCAACAACGCGGGCCGGGTCACGGTTCCCTCTCGTCGGGCTCGTGGGGCTCGTCTGGCTCGTCTCGGTCGAAGAACAGGCGCTGCAACGCGACGCGCACCGACCATGCGTCGGGCGGGCTGTTGCCAAGCACGCGCTTCGTCCACATCGGCGCGACCACGCACGCGCCGACGATCGCGCCGCGGCGGCCGTGTGTCCGGGCCAACAGCGGAACGAGCGCGCACTGTGCCGCGAAACCGCCGAGGCCCGTCTGGTTCGCCGCCTTGCCCGCCACGAGCCCGCCGAGCATCAGCGGGATCCCCGGCCAGGCATTCACACCGAGCGCACCGAGCGACGGGGCGAAGCCACGCCCACCCGCGCCGCGCAGGAACGGCGACCAGTTGTGCCCCGCAATCGCCGCGCCGCCGGCGACCGCGCGCAACACCGGCCGGTCGCGGCCCGCGAGCAACGGCCCCACCGTGGCTTTTGCGATGTCGGCGATCCCCGACACCGCGAGCGGCATGAAGCCGGCAACGCGATAGAGGCTCGTGCCCGAGACCGTGCCGGTTCCCACGGCGCGCAGGTCCGCGCCCACCCGCACACGTGCGGCGATCTGCGAGCTGGGAATCGAACCGGCGGCGAACGAGATCGCGAGCACGGCCATGGGGTTCACATCCATCAGTGTTGTCGCGAACGAGCCCGGCCATTCGAGTGTTCCCACTTCCCGGCCTCGGAGGTAGCTTGCACGCCCAT
Source organism: Acidimicrobiia bacterium (assembly GCA_038209365.1). Lineage (GTDB taxonomy): Bacteria > Actinomycetota > Acidimicrobiia > IMCC26256 > PALSA-610 > DASQHW01. The sequence goes on from JBBQXS010000022.1 coordinate 52,713, forward strand.
GGCCGCCGCCGACGTCACGCTCCAGACCACCGACGGGCCCATGCGGGCCTATGTTGCCCGGCCGGCCGAGCCGCGGGGGGCCGTGATCGTCGTACAGGAGGCCTTCGGCGTCAACGGGCACATCGAGGACGTGACTCGCCGCCTGGCGGACGCCGGGTATTACGCGATCGCGCCCGACCTGTTCCATCGCTCGGGCGCCGGATGTGTGGTCGAGTACGGGGACTTCACGAAGGTGATGGAGCTCTTCAAGGACGTCTCCGGCGACGAGTCGATCCTCACCGACATCGAGGGCGCGCTGGGGCACCTGCACGACGCCGGTTTCTCCGATCGAAGCATCGGGATCGTCGGATTCTGCTTCGGTGGGCGCGTCTCGTTCCTCGTCGCACTGCGCTACGCGCTGGGGGCCGCAGTCGGCTTCTACGGCGGCGGAATCGTGACCGGTCGCTTCGCCCAGTTCCCGCCGCTGGCCGCCGACGCCGCCGGGCTCGAGACCCCGTGGCTCGGCCTGTTCGGTGACCAGGACGCGTCGATCCCGGTCGACGACGTCGAGCAGTTGCGAACCGCGCTGGAGGCAACGGCCGTCGAGACCGACGTCGTGCGCTATGCCGACGCGGGGCACGGATTTCATTGCGACCAGCGGTCGGACTATCGACCCGACGACGCCGGGGATGCATGGGCGCGGACGCTGTCCTGGTTCGCCACGCATCTGCGCCCACCGAGCTAGCGAGTCGCTAGTCGCCTCCCCCGCCGCCGTGGTTCTTGTCACCGCCGCGTTTCGGCTCGTCCTTGCGGTTCGGTGAGGGACCGGGTTTCGGTTCGACCGACGTCGGGCTCGTCACCGTCGGCGTCGTGCTACTCGTGGAGAGCGCGGTGCGAAGTGCACGCTGCGCATCGGCCGCCGCGAGGTGGATCTCGCGCGCCCGAGTGTCACCGACCAGGTGCTGGTCGCGGAGAGTTTCGACTGCGTTGTCGAGCCCACGAAGCAAGGTCGTGGCGCGGGCGAAGTCGCCGTGGGCCGCGGCGTCGCGCGCAGCTGCGATTTGCGCGTCGAGCAGCCTGCCGCCGCGGGCATCCAGTTTGCCGGACGCGCCGCCGCAGGCACCCGCGAGCGCGATCACGACGCAGAACGTGGTCGCCGAAATGCGTTTCACTTGTCGACCGCGGCTTGGAGCTTGTCGAACGGCGCTTGCAGCCCGGACGGCAGCGTCACCTTCGTCTGACTCGGGGGCGAGGGACGCGGCACCCGCAGGGCGGATGTGTCGTGGGAGAACGCGAACACGCCGGCGAGGATCGCGACCCCGACGATGCCACCCAACACCGCCAGAGGAGCGCGACGCGATCTCGCGGGGTCGGCGCGGCGGCGGACGCGGAGCACGCGCGTCGGAGCGGTCGGCGCGTTCACCTCGACGGGGACGGTTTCATCTGCGACTTCGCGCGCGTGACGAACGACGGCAGCGTCCTCGAGCGCGTCCGCGAGCTCTGACGCCGATGCGAAGCGGTCCTCGGGGCGGCGAGCCATCGCGCGGCAGACCACCGCCGCGAGCTCGGCCGGCACCTCCGGCCGCAGCGCGGCGATCGGGCGCAAGATTGCATGACGCGCCGCGTACGCGACGGCAACCGCGCTGTCACCCTCGTAGGGCCGAGACCCGGTGAGCGCCTCGTAGCACATCACGCCGACGGCATAGAGGTCGCTCCGAACCGTCGCCGGCTCGCCGTCGACGCGTTCGGGCGCCAGATATGCGGGCGTGCCCATCACGAGTCCCGTTTGGGTGAGCCCGGCCGTCACGTCCGCGGACATCGCGATCCCGAAATCGGCGAGCTTCGGACGGTCATCGTCGTCGAGCAAGACGTTGCCGGGCTTGAGGTCGCGATGGAGCACACCGCGACCGTGTGCAGCCGACACGGCGGCGAGGAGTGCGCGCATCACGTCGAGCACGCGTTCGATCGGTGCGGCACCGCGCTCGAGCTCGTCGGCGAGTGTGCGACCGGAGAGCCGCTCCATGACGATGAACGGCATCCCCTGGTCGACGCCGACGTCGTAGACCGTGACCACGTTCGGATGCGACACCGCCGCGCCCGCGCGCGCCTCCGCTTCGAAGCGCGCGCGCCCGTGCGCCGTCGCCCAGCCGGCGGGATCGAAGCACTTCACCGCGACCGTGCGACCCAGCCGCCGGTCACGGGCGGTGCGGACCTCTGCCATCCCGCCCCGACCGATCACCGGTCCGAGCTCGTACCGGTCGGCGAGCACGGAGCGGGGTTGGGCGAGCATGGAGAGAGGTTACCCAGATCACGGGAGCGAAACGCCGCGAATCGGGCGGCGTACGCTGCTGTCGTGGACCGGCTGCACCGCGCGCTCGGCGCGATCGATGCCGCGAACGCGGCGGACCCGACGATCGTGACCGTGGGCGAGCGCACCGGTCCGAAGGAGATCGTGCACGCCGAGCTGGTCAGTGGTTGGGTGCGGCGACTCGTGCCCGACCCCGACGTCGCGCTGGTGCTTGCGGCCCGCGGTCATCACTTCCGGCGTTGGACATCGCCGCGCGCCTCCTATCCCGCCGGTCGCGCCGGCTACCTGCGTTGGCGCAAGGCACTCCACCAGCAACACGCGCGGGAGCTCGGTGCCGTGCTGGCGGAGGTGGGCTACGACGCACCGACGATCACGCGCGTGCAGGCGTTGGTCCGCAAGGACGGCTTGGGCCGGGATGCCGATGCGCAAGTGCTCGAGGATGCGTTGTGCCTCGTATTTCTCGAGACCCAGCTCGTCGAGGTCGCCGCCCGGCTCGACGCGGACACGCTGCAACGTGTGATCGTGAAGACGGCGCGCAAGATGAGCCCCGCCGGGCTCGCGTTGATCGCAGAGGTGCCGCTCAACCCCGGCGGCCGCAGGGTGCTCGACGAGGCGCTCGGGCGCGACATCGTGGAGCGGTACCTTGCTGCGCTCTCTGCCCACGACTGGCCGTCGCTGGCAAGCGTGCTCGCGAGCGATGTGCACCGTGTGGGTCCGTACCGCGACGTCTACGACGGCCGCGACGAGTACGTGGAGTTCTTGAAGACGACGATCGGTGCGCTCTCCGGCTACGAGCTGGCGGTCGAACGGATGACCGCGGGCGGCGCAACGGTGGCGGTCGAGCTGAGCGAGACCGTCGACGACGGCGGCGACCGCCTCCGCACCGACGAGGTCGTCGTCTTCGACGTCCTGGATGGCCTCATCGCGCAGGTTGCGGTGTATCTGCAGACGTCGGAGCGTCAGCCCGGACGCTGAGCGGTTCGCGGCGCGACACTGGAGGTCACATGCCCGAAGCGTCTGCGTTCCCGACGAAGTACTGGCACCGCATGCCCGACGGCAGGGTGCAGTGTGACGTGTGCCCCCGCGCGTGCAAGCTGCACGAGGGCCAGCGCGGCGTGTGCTTCGTTCGCGCGCGCGAGAACGACGCGGTCGTGCTCATGACATACGGACGGTCGAGTGGATTCTGCGTCGATCCCATCGAGAAGAAGCCGCTCAACCACTTCCTGCCCGGGAGCTCGGTCCTCTCGTTCGGCACCGCCGGCTGCAACTTGGCCTGCCGCTTCTGCCAGAACTGGGACATCTCCAAATCCAAGGATGTCGACACGCTGGCCGACGGCGCGTCGCCCTCCGCGCTCGCGAGCGCGGCGAAAGAGCTCGGCTGCCGGAGCATCGCCTTCACCTACAACGACCCGACGATCTTCATGGAGTACGCGATCGACGTCGCCGACGCGTGTCGCGCGGCCGGTATCGCCGCGGTCGCGGTCACGGCGGGCTACATCTGCCCCGAGCCTCGCCGTGAGATGTACGCGCACATGGACGCCGCCAACGTCGACCTCAAGGGATTCACCGAGGAATTCTACCGGCACGTCTGCGGCGGCCATCTGCAACATGTGCTCGAGACACTCGAATATCTGGTCCACGAAACGGATGTGTGGGTCGAGACGACGACGCTCCTCATCCCGGAAAAAAACGACAGCGACGAAGAGCTCGACGCGATGACGAGCTGGGTGGTCGATCACCTCGGTCCCGATGTCCCGATGCACTTCACCGCGTTTCATCCCGACTTCAAGATGCTCGATGTGGCGCCGACACCGCCGTCGACGTTGACCCGCGCGCGCGACATCGCACTCGCGAACGGCGTTCGCCACGCGTACACGGGAAACGTGCACGACCGCGCCGGTGGCAGCACGTGGTGTCCCGGATGCCGCGCCCTCGTGATCGAACGCGATTGGTACCGGCTCGGCGCCTACGGCCTCACCGATGACGGGCACTGCACGACGTGTGGCACGCGGCTCCCGGGCCACTTCGACGGGCCGCCGGGAACGTGGGGAGCACGCCGTCAGCCGGTACGGCTCGCCGGCATCGAGGCGAGCCGATGAGCACGCGCCCGCCGGCGGTCGCCGGATCCTTCTATCCGGCCGATCCCGGCGAGCTGGCCGCAACCGTCGACCGACTGCTCGCCACCGCACCCCGCGTCGCGACGGCGCCCAAGGCGCTGGTCGTGCCGCACGCCGGATACGTGTACTCGGGCCCGATCGCCGCGACCGCCTACGCAACGTTGCTGCCCGCCCGTCACGACATCACGCGTGTCGTACTGCTCGGCCCCGCGCACTACGTCGCGTTCGACGGATGCGCGCTCCCCCGTGCCGACGCGCTGCGCACGCCGCTCGGCGATGTGCCGGTCGACACCACCGCGCGCGCCGTGTTGACCGGCATGCCGGACCTCGTCGTGGACGACCGCCCGCACGCGTCCGAGCACAGCCTCGAGGTGCAGCTGCCCTTCCTCCAACGTGTCCTGCCGTCGTTCACGTTGGTACCGATCGTCGTCGGTCGATGCGCGACCGAAAGCGTTGCGAGCGTCATCGGCGCGGTGTGGGGCGGACCGGAAACCGTCGTGCTGGTGTCGTCGGATCTGTCGCACTACGAAGATCATCGTTCAGCCGCCCGACACGACGCGCACACGGCCGCCTCGATCGTCGCGTACGCGTCCGACGCCATCGGCGCCTACGACGCGTGCGGCGCCTCCCCGTTGCGAGGCCTGCTCGAGATCGCTCGCGAACGGGCGCTCGTGCCGTCGCTGCTCGACCTTCGGTCATCGGGCGACACCGGGGGAACGGCCGACCGGGTCGTCGGATACGGCGCCTTCGCGCTGGCGGACGCACCATCGTGAGGCTCTGCGGCATCGCGCTGGACGTGATCGCCCACGCGCTCGACCGTGGTGAGCGGCGCACACCCGTGCTCGCTGGTCTCGACCCCGCGCTGTGCGAGCTCGCCGCGACGTTCGTGACGCTCGAGCGCAACGACCGGCTGCTCGGCTGTGTAGGCACGCTTCGTGCGCACCAGCCGCTTGCGATCGATGTTGCCGAGCATGCGCTCGCGGCGGCCTTCGACGACACGCGCGCGCCCGCCGTGACGCGCGCGGACTTTCCCGAGATGTCGGTCAAGGTCTCGGTGCTGTCGCCATCCACGCCTGTCGTCGCCTGTTCCTTCGAAGACCTCTGCACCCGTGTGCGGCCCGGCATCGACGGCCTGACGGTCGAGACCGGCGAGACCTCTCGGGCGACGCTTTTGCCGTCCGTGTGGGCGAAGCTGCGCGACTGCGACGAGTTCCTCGCCGCGCTCTGGAGCAAGGCCGGTCTGCATGCCCGCGCTTGGCCGACGGACGTGCGGATCTTCCGCTACACCACTGTGGAGGAGTGCGACTCCGGTCCTCGACCCGGCTCGGCGAGGAACGCCGGCCGCTCGCGCTGGCGCCTGTGACGGCGCCGTTGTGCACACTCGATCTCGCGCGCATGCGACGGGAGCGGATCGAGAAGCTCCGCAGCGCGATGCATACGGCCGGTGTCGACGTGCTGTTGTGTTGCGGCCAGAACAATGTGTCGTATGCGACCGGTGCACGCGTGCCCGCGGCCGACCACGTCCGCGCCGGTTGCCAGCGTCCGGTCGTCGTGTTCGAGCGCGACGCCGATTGGCCGCACCTCTACACGGAGTTTCCCGAGGGCGCGCCGATCGACCTTCCTCACGAATGGGTTCATCCCCGGATCGGGGTCGAGGCGCGCAACGGAGCGGACAAACTCGCCCGGGCGCTGCCGGGCGGCGTGCTCGCACTCGACGACGCACCCTTCCCGCTCTGGGAGGCACTGCGGGATCGCAAGCCGCTCGATGCCGGCGTCGTGCTCGCCCCGGCCAAGCTCACGAAGACCCGCGACGAGCTCGAGTGCATCCGTCAGTCGCAAGCACTCAACGAGCGAGCGATGCGAACGGTTCGGCCGCTCGCCCTCCCCGGCGCGCGCGCCACCGATCTCTCGGGCGCATTCCTGCGCGCGATCGCCGAGCTCGGCGCCCACGCCAACACCGTCGACCCGGTCTTCCAGGTGATGCCGAAGGCAATCGGCGCCGGTCCCTCCTCGATCACCGGCGAGCCGGTGTTCCCGCTGCCGACGCGACCACGGGAGCTCGCCCGGGGCGACGTCATGTGGGTCGACAGCGGCATCAATCTGCACGGCTACGCCTCGGACTTCGGCGCGACGTGGATCATCGGCCGCGAGCCCGACGATCGAGCGCGCGTGCAGTTCGCCCGCTGGCGCGACGTCGTCGACCACGTGCTCACGATCGTCCGACCGGGCGTCACGGCCGCCGACCTCGTGCGCGCGGCAGGCACGCACCACGGCGGACGGCCCTGGCTGTCGTACTTCTATCTTGCGCACGGGTGCGGGACGGACAGCGCGGAGCTGCCGTTCGTCGGCACCGATCTCGGCGACGCGTTCGACGCGTCGTTCGTCCTGGCGCCGGGCATGGTGCTCGTGCTGGAACCCGTGATCTGGGAGGACGGCAGCGCCGGGCACCGGTCGGAGGAGATCATCGCGGTGACGTCCGACGGCTACGAATGGCTGTCGTCGCGCGCCGAGCTCGACGGAGACTTCAGCTCGTGAGGATCGATGTGGTGCTCGACGCGATGGCCAGTCGGGACGTCGACGCGATGGTGCTCGGCCGCGAAGCGAACGCGCGCACCGTCGCGGACACGAGACGGCTCTGGCTCGCGGGCACGCGCGCGTTCTCGCCGAGCTGTGTCGTCATACGCGAGCGCGCCGCCGTGCACGTGCTGTCGAACAGCGACGACGCCGTGCCCGCAGGGTTTCCGGTCGAGCGGCTGTACGGCATCACGTGGAACCCGGAGAAGTTGGTCGCCGCCCTCGCCGCAATTCCCGGCTTGGCGGAGGCCGAGCGCGTCGCCGTCGACGGCATGACTCCGTTGATGCACACGTTGCTGTCCAGGGCCGCGCCCGCCGCCGAGCTCGTGGACGCCGGGCCGTTGCTCACGGCGTTGTGGTCGCGACCCGACCCCGAGCGCGCGGAGGGGGTGCGCGCCGCCGCCGAAGTCGCGAGCGCGGGCATGGCGGCAATGGTCGACCTCCTCCGTCCCGGCGTGCACCCGCGTACCTTGCGTGGGGTGTGCGCGCAGGTGTTCGCGACGTTCGGCGTGACGACCCCGGCCTTCGAGGCGGTCGTAGCGCCGCTCGACGCGAACGCGTCGACATGGCTCTCGCCCGAGCGCATCCTCGCGCCACACGAGCTCGTGGTGTTGCGTGCGGGTGCGCTGCGTGACGGGTGGGAAGCGTCGGTCTCGCGCACGTACCGCATCGGTGCCGATTCGGTTGCCGAGCAGCCGCCACCGGAGCAATGGCAGCCGCTTCTTTCCGCGTGCCGCGCCGGTGCGACGGCAGGCGATCTGCGCGCGCGCGAAGCCGTGATCTACGGCGTCGGCCGCGGTGTCGAGTCCTGGCCGGACGATTTCGCGCTCGTCGCCGGCGGGACGTGTGCGCTCGAGGTGTCCGACGCCCGCGGGTTGCGCCAGGACGTGCTGCTCGTCGGCGAGCGGAACACGGGGCTCCTGACGTCGGTCATCTGATCACGCGCTCCGCGTTGTCCCGCCCGGGTAGCCGCCGCCACCATAGCGGTCGTCGAGCGCGTCGTAGTCCGGCGCGAAGCCTCGACGCGGGATCGCGTCGACGAACTGGATGGAGCGCGGTTTCTTGTACGACGCGATGCGTTGCTTGCAATGCGCGATCAGGTCTTCTTCCGTCGCGCGAGCATCGGCGCGCAACACCACAACCGCCTTGACGGCCTGCACCCACGCGTCGTCGGGGACACCGATCACCGCGCAATCCTCGACCGCCGGGTGTTCCTTCAAACAATTCTCCACCTCGACCGGATAGATGTTCTCGGCGGCCGACTTCAGCATCCGCGTCTTCGGACCGACAAACGTGAACGAGCCGTCGGCTTCCAATCGCCCGAGGTCGTTGGTGTGGTGCCAGCCGTTACGCGCCCGCAGCTCGTTCAACGTCGCGCGATTCCAGTAGCCGCACATCACCGTGAGCCCGCGCACGACGATCTCACCGACGCTGCCGGGCGGCACCTCCTTGTCCTCCGCGTCGACGACGCGCACGTCGACAAGCGGTGACGGCCGGCCATGCGTGCCCGCCGCGCCGACACCGAGCAGGTTGAACGTCGCCATGCCCATGACCTCGGACTGGCCGTACCCGCCGGCATGGCGGCCCCACAGGCTGTCGTCGCGTTGCACCCACGCGTCGAAGGCAGGGTTGCCGCGCTTCCCGCGAAACGAAGAGAGATCGTATTGGTTGTCGCGGTTGGCGGCGACGATGGTGTCGATCATCGGTCCGATGACGAAGCCGCCGGTGCAGTGGTCGCGCTCGATCGCCGCGCAGAGCGCGTCGCCGTCGGAACGGCGGATGAACACATTCGTACCGGCGCTCACGAACGTCGAGAGGTTCGGCATGAACGTGCCGATATGGAAGAGCGGTCCCGAGTTCAAGAACACGTACCTCGCGTCGATGCCCGACCACGGCGCCATGAGCAGTCCCTGTGCGATCAGCGCGCGCGATGGCAGCATCGCTGCGTTGGGGCGGCCGTCGAAGGCGGCGGTGTAGATGAGCAACAACGGTGATGCGTCGTCCGCGTCGGCGTCCGGATCGGGCATGCCGTCCGGGATCTCCCCGAGCCACGCCTCGTATTCACCGGTGTCGTGGGCGATCCAACGCGCGGCCGCGTCGGTCGCGGCCTGACGGCCCGCCTGCACCGTCGTGCCGACCTCTTCGTCCTGCCAAACGACGACGGCGGGACACAAGTCATCGATGACGAAGGCGAGCTCGCTCGGCTGCTGCCTCCAGTTCGCGGGACAGAACATCGCGCCGAGTTTGCAGCACGCCAGCAGCAACTCCTGGAGGCGGAACGAGTTCTGACCGAGCCACAGCACACGGTCGCCGGCGCCGACACCGGCAGCTCGGAGGGCGTGTGCGACGCGGTTCACGCGTTCGTCGGTCGCGCGCCAGGTGAGCCGCGTGTCGACGTCGACGAACGCGAGCCTGTCGGGGTACGCGCGCGCGTGCGAGCGCAACACGTCCGCCATTGACCGGCGGTGGATGCTCACAACCGGAAGACCGGGATGGACGTGCCCTCGCGCACGTCGTACCAGTCGAGCGTCACCGGCGCGCCGATGCGCACCGCCTGTGGTTCGCAATCGACGACGTTGCCGATCAGGCGACACCCGCCCGTGCCCGGGAGCTCGACGACGGCCGCGATCAGCGGCAGCGCGTCGCGCACCTGGGGGATCACCGCGTGGCGAATGACCGTGAACGAATAGACCGTCCCCGCGCCGTCATGGTCGACCCACTCGACGTCCTGCGCGCGGCACTTCCAGCAGAACGGCGACGGCGGCAACCGAAACGTTCCGCACGTGGTGCAGCGTGGCAGCACGAGACGATGCCGGGCGGCCGCCTCCCAGAACGGTCCGGTGGACGGGCTGGGCGAGAGCCCGACGACGTCGGCCGGCGGCACGCCTCGTATCGCGATCACCTCACGCCCTCCCGAGAAGGAGCGACGACACGGGAATCGACGCCGGACCGCCGGTGACGAGCGCCGCCTCCGCGCCGTCGACCTGGTTCACCGCCGTGCCTCGCAACTGCTCGACGGCTTCCATCACGTGGGTCATGCCGATGATGTACGCCTCCGACAGGTTTCCGCCGTGCGTGTTCACGGGAAGCGACCCGCCGGGCCAGCGAATGTTGCCGTCGCCGACGAACGGGCCGCCCTCGCCGATGCCGCAGAATCCGTAGTCCTCGAGCTGCATGATCACCATCGGGCTGAAGTGGTCGTAGATCAGCGCCACGTCGACGTCGGCCGGCGACATGCCGGCCATCTCGTACAGCCGGCGCGCGACCGGTCGATGTCCCGAGGACACGAACTCGTCGTCGGGCATGCCCATCCACGTGATCGCCTGCCCCCACCGGCCGTGCCCGCCGTGCGCCGAGGCGATCACGCGCACGGGGGGATGACGCAGATCGCGCGCCCGCTCCGCGCTCGTCGTCACGACCGCGACGGCGCCGTCGCACTCGAGACAGAAGTCGTACAGGCAGAGCGGATCGGAGATCATGCGCGCGCTGAAGTAGTCCTCCCGTGTCAACGGTTCCTTCATGAGCGATGTGGGTCGACGGACCGCGTTGTTGCGCGTAGAGACCGCGACCTCGCAGAAGTGCTCGCGAGTCGTGCCGTACAGGTGCATGTGCCGCTGCGCGAGCACTGCGAACATCTGCCCGGGGGCCATCAGGCCTGACGGTTGCACGAAGTTGGCTTCGGGCGACGGCGGCGCGCTGTACACCGCGCCTTTCGAACCACGAGGTGCGAACGAGGCGCCGAACCGGCTCGCGGCCTGCTGCAACGTCATGACCGACACCACGCACTCCGCCATGCCGCTCACGATCGCGGCCGCCGCGAGACCGACTGATCCGGCTGCACCTCCGCCTCCACCGGTGAGCATCGCGGTGAACCGCACCTCGGGCACGCCGAGCCACTGCGCGAACAACGACGTGTCGAAGCCCATGCTGTACAACGCGAACCCGTCCAGGTCGTCCGCGGTGAGGCCGGCGTCGGCCAGCGCCGCGAGCACCGCCTTGCCCGCCAGCTCCATGGGCGTCTGAGGCACCGACTCGCCGCGCCGGTAGTAGGGCGTCGCGCCCACGCCCACGATCGCCGTCTTGTCCTTCAGCGTCATGCCTCCTCCATCTGTTTGGACGCTCAGCCCGCCTGTGGCGGGCTGAGCGTCCAATATGTTGGGACCATCACGCCGTACAAGCGCGCGGCGTTGCCGCCGACCATCGCACCCAACAACCGCTCCCGCACGCCGGCAAACATGCGCTCGACCACATACAGGCAGTGCG
>JBBQXS010000023.1:0-62592 GCA_038209365.1 Acidimicrobiia bacterium
GTGAGGTGCGTTTTCCGCACCTCACACACGCCCCCGTCGAACTAGAACTGTGGGAGCCAGCGGGCGGTTGCTGCCAGCATCTCACCGGTCATGGCGACGACGTCGTCGTACGCGATCTGGGTCGCCATCGCGTCGGCGAGCATCGCCTCGAGCACGAGCGCGCGATTGCCGGTGAGCGCGGCCTCGACGGTCGACTCCTGCGCGAGGTTGACGCGCCGAACGTACTCGCCCATGATCCCCGGAACAGTGGTGCAGTCACGGCCGCGCACACCGTCGCGATCGGCGACGCCCATGATCTCGACGACCGCGCCGTCGGCAAGGTTCGTCACGTTGCCGTCGTTCGGCAGGTTCACCGGGAGGTGACGCGGCTTCCCGTCGACGATGCCGTCGATGAGGGCGGCGACCAGCTCACCCGACGGCATGCGCGTGACGTCAGCCGCGTCGCGCATCTCCTCGTAGAAGACGACGTCATCGTCGGCATCGCGACGATGCCCCGGCATTCCGTAGTGATGGATTCGCCATTCGTGCCCGTAGTCATTGCCGGGGTGCACGAAGTTCGGCATGAACTCGACCGAGTGATGATCGCCCGAGCCGGGGAGCACACCGAAGCGCTCGAAGACCTCGAATCGCACGCGGTTGTTGGCGACGACGTCTGACTTGCTCCAGAACTCGGACGTCGCGATCTTCTGCCATTGCGCCCGGTCGGGTGGATCCATCCAGATCGGTGAGCGCGCCATCTGTGCGGGGTCGGCGAGGAGCGCCCGTAGGCGCGCAAAGCCGTCGTCGCCCGCAACCCGCAAGCCTGTCGCCATCGGAAAATGGTTCACGCCACCGAGCACCGGATCGATCTCGTGCATGCCACAGTCGAACAACAGGCTCAGCACCCAGGTGCAGCTCACCCATTCGTTGCAGAGTCCCACGGTCTTGACCCCGGTCTCGCGCGTGACCGATCGGCACAGCGCGGTGAGAGGATTCGTGACGTTCACCAACCAGGCGTCTGGTGCGACCGCCTCGACGTCGCGCGCGATGTCGACCAACACCGGGATGCTGCGCAGTGCCCGCATGATGCCGCCCGGTCCGACGCTGTCGCCGATCGGCTGGCGGATGCCGTATCGCTGCGGGATCTCGATGTCATGCTGCATCGAGTCGAAGCCGCCTACCGAGAAGGCGGTGATCACGAAGTCGGCGCCGCGCACCGCGGACCGTCGATCTCCTTCGGACCGCACCGTCATCGGGATGTCGCGGCGCCGCGCAATCTCGTTCCCGAGCTCCTCCATGCGCTTCATCCGTTCGGCGTCGAGATCGTGCAGCACGACGTCCACGCCCGTGAGCGATGGCGTGTTCGCGAAGTCCGCGAGTAAGCGAGGCGCCCAGTGATAGCTGCCGCCGCCTACCACCGCGATTCGAGCACTCATGGCGTCGACGCTACGCGGGCAGCTCCGGGCGGTCGAGCCCCGAGCGGCGGGCGCCCCTCTGTTCACGGGCCGAGCGCGACCTCGACCTCGATCTCGACCGCGCCACGCCGTGGCAACGCGGCGACACCGATTGCGCTGCGGCTGTGCCGTCCCGCCGGGCCGAAGACGTCATGCAGCGCACGGCTGGCTCCGTCGATCACCGCCGGCTGTTCGACGAATCCCGGCGCCGAAGCCACGAATCCCAGCACCGTGAGGACGCGCGCGACGCGATCCAAGGTGCCGAGCTCCGCCCGCAGCACGGACAGAGCGTTCAGCGCGCACCAACGGGCAGCTTCGGCGCCTTGCGCGACGGTGACGTCGGCGCCGAGCACCCCCGGGTGCACCAGCACGCCGTCGCGATCGCGTGGCAGCTGGCCCGAAGTACGGGCCCTGCCTGCGTGGACGACGACCGCGTCGAGCGGATCGTGCGGCGGGAAGGGGCCGGGCAGCACGATGCCGAGCTCGCCGAGTCGCGCATCGATGTCGGTCACAGCCACTCCTGCAGGAACCCGGGCACGCGTGCGCCATGCCACCGGTGGTCCCCGTCGAACACGTCGTGCATGAGCGCACCGTCACGCGCGCCGAGGTGTGCGTAGACAGGTGCGAGGGCCGCGACGGTCTCGCGCGCGGACACGACCGGAAAGATGAGATCCTCGACGCCGGACTCGACGAGCATCGGACGAGGAGCGATGAGGGCCGCGACGTCGAGGTGCTCGAGCACACCCAACTGACCCACCATCACCTGCGAGCCGCACATGTTCCAGGGCACCGCGTGCGCGGCGCGCCACGACGACAGAAAGCCGGACACGACCGCGACCCGCACTCGATCGTCGAGCGCCCCGAGGAACAACGTGCAGGTGGCGCCGTAGGACAGGCCGGCGGCCGCGACGCGGTTCGCATCGACCAGCGGATGTGCGGTCAAGACGTCGAGCGCACGCTGCATGTCCCAGAGGTTTCGCTGGAGCGGCAGCACGCCTGCCATCGTGGCGCATACGAGATCCCAGTCGCAGTGGTACTTGTCGGGCGGCATCCAGTCGGCGCGCTCGCCGAAGCCGCGCAGATCGGGAGCCAGCACGACGTGGCCCAGCATCGCGAGTTGATGCGCGTAGTCGTCACCGGGTTCCCCGGCGTCGATCCCGCACACGAGCGACTTCCCCGGCCCGTGGCCGTGAATCGCGAGCACTGCCGGCCCGGGCGGAGCATCGCGTCGGGCATGCGGGATCAACAAGAACGCCGGCACCGACATCGTCCGTTCGCTGTCGAAGACGATGCGATCACGCTGATACGTCCCACAGTCGACAGAATCGGTCGTCTCGACATCGAGCGGCACCGGTTCCGGGCTCGGTCCCAGGAGCACCCCGAGCTGCAGTCGCGTGCGCGTCCGCCATGCTGCGACATCCGGCGGCGGCGCGGGCTCGGCGACCGCCTCGAGGTGGAGACGCCAGTACGCCCAGTTCGAGAAGTTGCGCGCACGCGTCATCCCGAGAGCGCCCAAGCGAGCCCACCCGCGATGTGGCGGAGATAGTCGGGCGATTCCCACGCGGCCGGGAAGTGACCGAGGCTCGTGGAGAACACGCGGCCGCGCTCTTCGGTGAAGCACCACGCGACCGGATAGCCGAACGAGGGTAGCCGGGCGCCCGATACGGTCAGATCGAGCTCGCCCTCGCGCACGCGTAACAGCACTTGGGCATCGGCGCGCAGATCTCGGAACTGGTACACCTCGTCGTGCCAGCGCCACGCGTCGCCGAGATGCGCGCAGGCGGGATGCGAAGCGTCACAGACGTCGGCAACGAACGTCTGCGTCCAGGGGTGACCGTCGAACCGCGCGCCGACGAGGCGTCCGTAGCCGTCCCACGAGTAGCACGAATCCGTCGCGGAGTGGATCGCGCAGATCGCGAGGCGGCCGTCGCGGGTGTGTTCGACGATGGCTCGGCGCTGCGCGGCGCTCCACGGCGTCTCACCGATGGTGAACAAGGCGAGGGCGCGGGCGCCACGAATCGCTTCGTCCGTCAGGTCGCGGACATCGTCCACGCGCTGTGCGCGCAGCCCGTGCATCTCGGCGATCTGGGCGACGCCGACCGCGGCCTGATCGAGCACGCCGTGGACGCCCGCGGGCCCGTCGCGGTACGGCGCGACCTGCGTGACGAACAAGAGTCCTCCGGCCATGCGCGGCACGGTAGTCGCCACTATCGTCGGCGCGCATGCGAATCGGATTCATAGGTCTTGGCGCGATGGGCTTGCCGATGACACGCCACCTGCTCGGTGCCGGACACGACGTGACCGTCGCGTCGCGCAGCCGCCCGCCGATCGACGCCGCGATCAAGGCCGGCGCGAAGGAAGGTGCCGGCCCATCCGATGTCGTCGCGGCGAGCGAGGTGACGATCCTCTGCGTACCCGACTCTCCCGACGTGGTGCAGGTGGTCGATGCCGCGTTCGATGCGCTCGAGCCGGGCAAGATCGTCGTCGACACTTCTACGATCGATCCCGAGGTCGAGCGCGCGCAACACCAACGCGTCAATGCAACCGGCGCCGGGTATCTCGACGCACCGTTGTCGGGCGGGAGCATCGGTGCCGAACGCGGCACGTTGACGTTAATGGTCGGCGGCCATGCCGCCGTGCTCGACACGGCCCGCCCCGCGCTGGAGCCCTTCGCCGGTCTCATCGTGCACGCGGGCGGACCGGGCGACGGCCAGGTCGTCAAGCTCTGCAACCAGTTGGTGTACGCGACACAGATGCTCGCCGTCTCCGAGGCGGCGACCCTCGCCGTGAAGGAAGGCGTCGATCTGAACGTGGTCTACGAGGTGTTGACGCACGCGACAGGTGACTGCAACGCGATCCGCACACGCATCCCGTTCGAGGGCGCCCGCCCGGACACTCCCGCCTCGAACGGATGGCGTCCGGGATTCATGACCGCGCTGATGGCGAAGGACGTGGGGCTCGTCCTGCGGGAGGCCGCCCGCGCGGGCGTCGAGGCGCGTAGTGCAGAGGTCGTGCAGCCGGTGTTACAGGCCGCGATCGACGCCGGGTTCGGCCGCGAGGACTTCTCGGCCATCGGCAAGATCGTGCGCAAAGGCGCCGGCCTTTCGTAGACCCACGACCCGCGGCGAGAATCGTCGCATGCTTTGTGCGTTCTCCATCACTCCGCTCGGTATCGGAGACTCGGTCGGGCGCGTGGTCGCCGACGTCGTTCGCATAGTTCGCGACAGTGGGTTACCGAACGAGACCAATGCGATGTTCACCAATGTCGAGGGTGACTGGGACGCGGTGATGGCATTACTCAAACGCTGCGTCGATGTCGCCGCGGCCGAAGCACCGCGCGTGAGCATCGTCGTGAAGATCGATCATCGGCCGGGCGCCGACGACATGCTTCACACGAAGGTCGCTTCGATCGAGCGTCAGCTGGACTGAGACACGTTCGGCGCAGGCCACAGCGGACCGATCCCCGCGCCGAGCTCGGCGTCGGCAAACTCGAGAGCGGCCACAGCGCGGGGTGCCAGCGACGGGCCGGCCGGCGTCCGCTCGGGCACGGGCTCGTAGCGAACGAAGCCGCCGGCCGGTCCCGGACCGGTCAAGATGGTGGCATCCGCGACCTCTCCGTCGGCTGCCCGGCGGTACCCGTGCTCGTCGCCCGCGACGGGCGTCGTGATCGTCTCCGACCACACCGCGGCGGTCGGCGTCCAGGCCCCGCCCCACCGGCACCCGTCGGCGCGTCCGACGACGACCTCTTCGATCGCGTTCGTGTCAAGCGTCGCGAAGCCCCCGGCGGCGGCCATGCGCTGCATCAGTCCTCCCAACAATTCGGGCACGCATGCGCCGAGGTAACCCAGTCCCGCGCCACCGCGCGGATTGCACTCGGTGGCGGTCCATCCGTCGGCGCCGCAAATGCCGTCGATCGTGAAGCCGCCGCGGAAGTCGACGCGCTCCCGAAGGTGCGTGCCGAGCCGAAGCGCCGCGGTGCGCATCACGGCACGATCGTCGGGTTCGGGATCGAAGTACGTGGCGGCGCCCGCGTACCGAAGTCCGCTGTCGTCGTCGGCGCGCAGCGTCACGAGCTCGACCGGGCGGAGCACGGCGACGCCCGATGCGACGACGAATCCGTGGATGCTGCAGGGCACACCGTCGACGAACGGTGCGACGCGCACACGGTCGCACCGAGCGCGGAAGAACTCGATCGCCGACGCTCGCGACTCCTCGTTCCGCACCCATCGCACGTATTCGGCGCCCCCGTTGAAGCCGTCGCGCGCATCACCGGCCCACACCGTGCCGGCTCCTTGATCGGTCCGCGCGCACGCGTCGTCGAGGACTTGAACGTCCACCGGGACAACGATCGACGGTGGGCGCGGCACGCCAACGGCGTCGAACATCGCGTCTCCAACCGTCTTGTCCTCGAGTGCGACCCACTCCGTGCGCCGGGGTCCGAAGACTGGCAGCGGACCGAACGCCTGCACCGCGGAGAAGGGCTGCGCGAGCACGAGCGGCTCCTCCGCACCGACGAACTCGCGGATCGCGTGCAGCAACTCCGGAGGCGGGTCGGCGAACAGCCGTTCCTCGGCGCGGAACTGCGCGGTCGCGCCCGGGGTGGGTGGGAGCTCGTGCACGAGGATCTCGAGATCGTCGCCGGCGGGTATCGGGCCGGTACCGACACTCGTGGGCAGCAAGAGCATCCGCTCGACGCCCACGGCGCGCAACTCGCCGACGACAGGGTGCATGCCCGCGAGCACGCCGCCCGCACAGACGACGTGCCGGCCCGCGAACACCTCCGCGAGCGCTCCCCGTATCCCGACGAAGACGTCGTCCATTCCGCGAGCGTACGGACTCGACGCAGTGCGCGTTGCTGAATTTCAGCGCTTCAGGATCCGGCCGAGCAGGATCGAGCCCTCATAGAACGCATACATCGGTATCGCCATCGCGAAGAGCGAGAACGGATCCTGGCTCGGTGTGATCACCGCTGCGAAGACGACGATTGCGATCAACGCGATGCGTCGTGATCGACGGAGCTGTCGAGTCGACACCACGCGTGCGAGGAGCAGGAACATCAACAGCACGGGGAACTCGAACGCGAGCCCGAACGCCACGATCATCAGCGCGATGAGCGAGACGTACTTGTCGCCCGTGAGCATGGGATTGAGATTCGGGCCGCCGACACCGAGCAAGAACTCCAGCGCTTTCGTAAGCGTGAGCATGGCGACGATGCCGCCGAGCACGAACAGGACGATCGATGTCGCGACAAACGGAATCGCGTATCGCTTCTCGCGCTTCTCGAGCGCCGGCGTGACGAACCGCCAGATCTGCAGGAGCCAGACCGGCAGCGCGAGCACGATGCCGCCGAAGAACGCGATCTTGAGCCGCAGCGCGAATGCATCGAGCGGACCCGTGAAGATCAGTGTTCGCTGACGTCCGTGTGTCGCATCCGTGTAGAAGCCGACGAGAAAGCTCACGACGCTGTTCGCGAACACGAACGCAAGCGCCATTCCAACCGCAACGGCGATGAGGGAGATCGCGACGCGCCGCCGTAACTCGGTGAGGTGGTCGACGAGCGAAAGCGCCGGATCGTGACCGCGCGTCCCCGAAGGCGGTTCGACCTCGAGCGTCGCGGTCACGAGAACGAGCCGCCTTCCCGCTCATGCGCGCTCGCCGCCTCATGCACGCTCGCCGGCGGGTCGTCGACGAGGCCACCCATGACCTCGTCGCGCACGGTCGCTTGCAGGCGGCGCAGCTGCCCGAGCCCGCGGGCCGCCTGACGCGCCGCTTCGGGCAGCTTCTGCGGGCCGAGCACCAAGAGTCCGACGACCAAGACGACGAGTAGCTCCGCGGGACCGAGGCTCACGCGGTGCCTTCGGAACCGCCACCCTTTCCGGATGACACGCAACACTCATCCGGGTCACTCAGTGGCGCCGAAGAACCAACATGAACCTCGGCATCCCAGAACTCCTCATCGTCCTTGCAGTCGTGTTACTGCTCTTCGGCTCCACGAAGCTGCCCAAGCTTGCGCGTTCGCTCGGCGAAGCCTCGAAGGAGTTCCGCAGCGGCCAGCACGAGGACGCGGCCACGAAGGATTGACGCGACCGCGCGTTACAGCTTGACCTTCTCGGCCTCGGCGAGCAGGGCGGCGCGGTCCGCTTGCAGGATGTGTCCCCGACCGATCGCCGCGTCGGTGGCCGCAAGAAAGTCGGCCACGTACTGGTCCTTGCTCGGATACAGCCGCGCGAGCGTGGCTGCGTCGAACGGGTGCGTGCTGCCGAACAGCAGGCAGACCAACTTCGAGGCGTCGGCGGGCGCGCCGGAGTACGCAGCGACAGGTACGTCGAGCTGCGGCGTGCGGATCCCACCACGCGCGTTGCCGCGTGCGTCCCGCTGGATCTTCGGCCCGCCGTTGGCCGCCTTGATGTCGAGGCGAGGTGCGGTAGGTGGCGGCGTCCCAGTGCGCATCCAGGTGTCGAAGGCGCGAAGGGCAGCGGCAACGACGTAATGCGTCGGCGCCTTGTTGATCTCGCCCCCGCACCCAAGGGTGCCCGCAACGTCGTCGCCGACGAGGTACGCGTCCGCGTGGGCTGCGCCCGCAACTTCCCACAACCGGATGTGGTCCGTGTCGGGTTGGCGGGCGCTGTAGAACTGCAGAAAATCCTCATCGGTCTCGGTCTCGAAGACCAAGACGGGTACGTCGGTGTCGTCTCGAATGTGGATGCCGCCACCTATGCCCGCGGCGATGTTGCCACCTTCGATGGGAATCGCTCCCCCACCACGGCTGTGGACGAAGAAACCGTCATACACGTGAGCCGTCGCCTGGATCGCGTCGAGGTAGGTCGTCAGCTCGAACGCCGACTGCGACTCACCGATGGCGGCGACCCGCTCCGGTCGGAGGCCGCCGAGCGGGTCGACGCGACCCGGGGCACGCAGCGCGCGGCCGATCTGCGTGAACATGTCGAGCGAATACTGGTCTCCCGGATGCCGCAGCGATCGGTAGCGGGCCGTGTCGATCCCGCGCAGGCCGCCGATGGGTACACCGGCCACCGGGACGATGGGCGTGCCGCCGGAAACTCCGATCTGTTGGGCCGACACCCCGACCCATGCATATCCGCTCCGCAACAACTCGGTGCTCATGTACGTGAAGTCCGGCGAAGCGTCGATGCCGCCGCTCACGTTGAGCCATTCGACGAGCAACGTGCCGTTGAAGCGGCTCGGGTCTCGGGGTGTGCGCACCACGATCCGAGTGCGGTACTGCGCGCTGTCCTTCGGACGTACCTTCCAGCGTCCGTTCGTCGAGCGTTCGCCCACCATCTCGTACGACCGCGCCGTGCCGGCGGCAACGAACTCCGACTCGCGGTATCCCGACTCGTTGAGATTTGGTGTCGTCGCAGCTCCGACGAACGCGGTGCCGGTGCCGCCCGTGATCGGTCCGCTGATCGACGAGCTCGGACCGGGCGGTGCCGCGGGTCGCGCGGGCGCGGTCGACGCGATCGTCGTCGTGGCCTTCGGGGCCGAGGACGAGGACGAGGACGAACAAGCAGCGAGCAGCAGGACGCTCGCGGTCGCCGTGCACGCAAGGGGCCTCATCCGGCGGAGTCTCGCACGTGGCTCAGCCGACGAGCGTCAATCGATAGATCGTCGTCGAATCGCTGAAGTAGACGGGGTGACCGGGTCCTTGTGTCTCCACCGAGAGCACACCGCTCGGATGGTCGTAGACGATCGTGTCGTTCACCACTCCGGTCCGTTGCGCGTTCAGCGTCAGGCTGTGGAGCTGGCCGTTGTTGACGGTGCTGAACAGCAGCCGCCCCTCGAGTTTGGTACCGAGCCCGCACCTGCTGCAGAAGGCGGTGCCGGTGATGCCCTGCGCGGGATAGAAGCGCTTCGGTAGGCGCGGCAGCAATCCGCTTTGGTTCGTGTTCAACGGCGGGCTCGGCGGCGTGGCACATGTGGCCTCCGGGCCCCATCCAAAGTTCCCGGCCTTGACGATGCGGTTCACCTCGTCGTTGCACGAAGGCCCGTTGTCGGTCAACCAGAGGCTGCCTTGGTTGGGGTCGAACGCGAACCCGAACGAGTTGCGAATCCCGTAGGCCCACACGAAGCTTGCGGGGAAGGGGTTCCCGGCCGGCACGCCGCCGTTGGGCGTCATCCGCAGGACCTTGCCCCCCAGGTTCGTGTTCCCATTGACCGTCTGCGCGTTGACCGGATTCGCGTGCTCGCCGACCACCGCGTACAACGCGCCGTCGGGCCCGAACTTGATACGACCGCCGTTGTGGACGCTCGCGATGTTCCTTTCATCCATGATGACTTTTTGCGCGTAGCCCTTCCCGAGAAACGTCGAGATCTTCAGGATTTGGTCGCGCGCGATCCCTGCGACGTTGCGGCTCGCATAGGCGTAGACGTACGGAGACGACGGCCACTTCGGGTGCAAGGCCAGACCGAGCAGTCCCTGCTCACCGGTGGTGATCAGGTTGGGGACGGTCCAGACCAGCGTGTCCTCGCGAGTATTGAGGTCCCGGCGATGGATCTGGCCGTTGTACCGCAGGGCGTACCAGATCTCGTGGCCGTTCGGATCGATCGTGAACGCGGCAGGAAAGTCGAGCCCGCTGATCACCGCGTCCGCGTGAGGAAGGCCGTGACAACTCGTGAGCATCGTCGATGACAGTCCGAGCAAGACCAGGGAAACGATGATGCGTCGCAAGACGTGCACGAGCAATCAAGCCTTCCATGTCGACGTGGACACGATGCTAGGACTCGCCGACGCGTCGACGCACTCGCAAGTGAAGAACCCTTCGCGTCCGTCAGCGCGCACGCCGCGCTCGGCGCGTTTGTGTTGCGCAATCAGGCGATGGGCAATTGGCAATGCTCACCAGCTCCGGCGAGGACAGCGCGTTTCGTGGGATATCGGTGTGAGATGCCTTGACGGGCGTTTTCTTAAGCCCGACAATTGGGGCAGATCCACAGATGGGGTGGTTCGCGTTGTCAGCGCGTTCGATCAGGCGCGCGCAGTTACGGAGGACGCACGGATGACGCCCGAATCGCCGGAGTCGGCCGAGAGCGACGTCGCGGAGAACCACAACGGGAGGCGTCATCGGCGATTGCGCCGTGAAGCGCGTGCAAAGACGCGCGTCGAGTCGCAAGAACACGACGCGCCGACACGCGGCAATGCCCGGCCCCCGGAGCATTCGGTGGACCGTGCGCTGACGGCGACCGAGGCCGCGGAGAAAGAGATCGCGCGGCGCAAGGAGATGCTGCTCGATGCGCTCCGCTCGACCGAGAGCGCGGCCGCGACAGCTGCGCGGGTCCGGGAGGAAGCGGCGGAGGCCGCCGCGGAGGTAGACCGGATCACGGCCGAAGAGGATGCGCTTTGCAAGCGGCTGGACGACGAGAGCGTCGCAGCCGCAGCGGCCGCGCGCGCCCGGCGCGAAGCCGAAGTCGCGGCGGCCGAGCAGCGCGTCTCCGATTTCGAGCGTTCGGAGGCAGAGCAGAAGGAGGCACGCGCGCGGCACTACCGGGCCGAGGTGCGAGCAGCTGGTGAGTCGCGTGCTGAAAAGGAACATGACGCACGGGCTCGTGTCGAGGCGGCTCGAGCGGCAGCCGAACGGGCGATCGCTGAAGCAAAGGCCGCGGAGGAGGGCCTGATCGAGGTCCTGGCGGAATCAGAGGTTGCCGAAGTCGAAGCGGTCGCGGCAGCCGAGGAGCACGCCCGTGCCGAGGTCGAGGCCGCGAAGAGGCGGCGCGAGGAATTCGAGCGGCAGCGCGCCGAACACGCCGCCGCGTTCGAACAGGCGGAAGCCGACGCGGAGGCAACGCTGGACCAGGTCGAGGACGACGCGCTCACGCGGGCATCCGAACGTCGCGCCGCCGCGGAGCAGCGCGCCCGCGACCTTGCGGCACGGATCGTGGAAGAGGAGCGCCGAGAAGCCGAGACCGCCGCGGCGGCGGAGGGCTTCGAAGCAGACGTGTTGCGCGCCGAGGAGCTCCTGGTCACCGCCCGCGAATCGGACGCCCGGCGCGAGACCACGCGGCAAGCCGAGCTCGCCGCGAGGGCGGGCGCCACGGACGCGGAGTTCAAAGCGGCCGCAGCACGAGCGCAAGCCGAGCGCGCGAATTCGTATGCGCGTGAGGCCGAGGCTCGGGCTGATGAGCTGATGCGCATCGCAGAGGTCCGGGCGGCCGAAGCGCGCGAGGCCGAGCGCGATGCAGCGTCAGTGCAGACGCAGCTGCAGGCCGCAGGCGGCAGCGATGACGGAGGTGACGGCGAGCAGCAGGGAGACGTGATCGCGGAGGCGGTGGCGGAGGCCTCGACGCCGGACGCCTGAGCGCGACGCGCCCGGTGTGTGCTGGCGAGTCGGCGATGCGCACCGGCGTGTCAAGCTGGGGGCGTCGGCCGCCCAGGAGCACGCACGTCATGACCGTAACCGGGATCGCCAATCTCGCGGTGAAGGTGGCCGACATGGATGCGGCCGTCGAGTTCTATGAGCGCGCCGGCGGCGTCGTCCGCGACCGTATGTCGTGGAACGGCATCGAACGCGCCGACGTGCTCCTCGGACCGGTCCGGATCACACTGTTCGACCGGGCGATCTACGAAGATGCCGTCGACCTTCCCGCCGAGTGCTTCCTTCATCCCGCGCTCTTCACTGACGACCTCGAACGCGAGCTCGACGGGCACACGATCGTGTGGGGGCCACAGGTTGTCTCCGGCCCGTTCGGAAGACGCAGGATCGCGTTCGTCGACGCGCCGGGTGGCATGCGGCTCGAGTTCATGGAGCAGCTCGAGTCGCTTCAATAGGCTGGACGGGCGTGACTCTCGCCGTCGTGCTCAGACCTCGAGCTCTGTCGGCCGGACGGTCACGTCGACAATTGCCCCGTTGCGCCAGATCCGAAGGACCACGGACGCGCCGATGCTGTCGGCGATCATGCGTCGTTGGAGCTCCCGCACATCGCGTGTCGGTTCCCCGTCGATGGCAAGGATCACGTCACCGGCGCGCACGCGGGCCCGGGCGGCGGGACCATCCGGCACCACCTGTTCGACCCGAAAGCCCCGCGCCTGACCGGCAGGTCCGGCGTCGCGTGGTGCGAGCGGATGGGGCGATCCCGAGACTCCGAGGTAGGCGCGCCGAAATCGCCCGTGGTTCATGAGCTCGCCGATGATCCGGCGCGTGTTGGCGTCGATCGGCACAGCGAGACCGAGCCCGATCCCGGCGACGGCAGTGTTGATGCCGATCACCTCGCCGCGACCGTTCGCGAGCGCGCCGCCGGAGTTGCCGGGGTTCAGGGCGGCGTCGGTTTGGATCACGTTGTCGACGACTCGTATGGAAGACCCCGCGCGCGTAGGGAGGGACCGTCCCAACGCCGACACCACGCCGGCGGTGACCGAGCCGTGCAGCCCGAGCGGGCTGCCCACGGCCACGACGAGCTGGCCGACCTGGAGCGCGTCGGCGTCGCCGAGACGGGCCGGCACGAGGTCGGCACCGTGCACACGCACGACGGCCAGATCCGACAACGGATCGGCGCCCACGACCTCGAAGCTCGACTCGACCCCGTTGGAGAACGCGGCCCGTCCCTGACGGTGGCCGTCGACGACGTGCGCCGAGGTCAGCAGGAAGCCGTCGGGCGTCATGATGACGGCGCTGCCGCCGCCGGCCCGACGGCCCGAGCGAACCTCGAGGCTCGCGACGGACCCGCGCAGCTGCGCCGCCACCCGCGTCACGGTCGCCGAGTAGGCGTCCAGCGCCTCGGCGTCGTCGGAGAATTCGTCTGTGTGGGCCAGAGCAGTGTCCATGACCGCCACTCCCAGGGTGAGATGATTACAGCATTACACCCGGGGCTCGAGGGATATTCCTCGGCGCGGGCGCAACGGTGTGAGCACGGGTCGACGGTTCCCCGCTGCCGACCGCTTGCGATGCCTCACGCGGTGTTGTTCACTTCCCGCGAGAGACGCCGAATTCTCGGCCCGACACGAGGGAGCGTATGGCCGGCACCGCGAAGAAGAGCTTCGATTCGCCCGACGAAACACGCACCCCGGACAAGACGCGCGTCGAAGTCGTCGACCTGGGCACTGCGAAGGCAGCGCGGATGACCGCGCAGCCCGGCTGGCGATGGTCGGAGTGCGTGAAACCCGTTGCCAAGACGGACTCATGCCAGGCACGACACGTCGGCACGGTGGTGTCCGGTCAGCTGCACATCGCGCACAACGACGGCACCGAGCTCGAGATTGGACCGGCCGATGCTTACGTCATCGAGCCCGGTCACGACGCGTGGGTCGTCGGTGATCAGCCCTTCGTCGCGTTCGAATTCGAGAGCGGCACCGCAGACACATACGCGCGCCCCAACAGCTGACGCGCCGCGTCGATCGATCGCGTCTCGTCTCGGGTCGCCGGACATCCTGCTCACGTGTGGTCGCCCGAGCAGTCCGTCGGAATGGACGAGGCAGGCGTGCCATTGATTCGGTAGTACAGCCGGTCGAGCGGATCGTAACGCCACAGCCGCGCGGGCAGGAACAAGTGCACCAACAGCAGGATCGTCAGCGCCAAGACGGGCCAGCGCCAATTCGTCTGCGCGACGGAACATCGGAACGTGCCTGTCACCGTCTCACCCTCGGTGATCGCGGCGACAACGTCCCATACGAGGATGATGACGATCACGGCGATCACGAGCGCCCAACCGTACCGAGCCTGCATTTCGTCTCCTCACCTCGGCGTCTCGATCGATGGCGCACGGAAGTCTTCGACACGGCGGCGCCACTTGCACTGGCGGCGGTGAGCGTACGGCGACCTGGCCGTGAGTACCGGCGTCGCAGACGCGGGTCGCGGTTGCTTTGTCAGTCTTCGGCGAGCAGTCGGTACAACTGTCTGCGCGCGTCGCGAACGATCTCGATCGCGCGTCGGAGCTGGTCCTCGTCGCCGGCGTGCGCGATCTGGCGGGCGGCCAGGTGCACCTGCATGACGCCTTCTCGAAGTTGACCGAGCGGCGAGTTCGGGCGACCGGAAATCGCCCAGGGTGGGCCGCCGGCTTCGTCGGAACGCCTTGCTGACTCGTCGCGGCCCTCGGGGGTGATCTCGAAGACCCGTTTGCCGTCGCGTTCCGCGGAACGGACGAGGCCTTCGTCCTCGAGCATTTGCAGCGTGGGGTATACCGAGCCGGGACTGGGACGCCAGGCGCCGGCCGACTTTTCCTCCAGCCGCTGCATGACGTCGTATCCATGGCCGGGGCTCTCGGTGAGCACGGCGAGCAGGGCGGAGCGGATCTCGCCTCGACGCATTCGGCCCCGTCGCTCGAAGTGTCCACCTCGTCCGCGCATCATCGTCTCCCTTCGGCGCCGGCCTCGGTGCCGGCCGCCATGTGCATTGGTTTCTGGATCAGTGTTGGGGTCGCTCATCGCGGCCTCCCTTCCCGTCCTGACGGTGTATCACGATATATCGTAACAGCCTGCTGGTGCACCCTTTGGCAGAAGGCGAAAACGGAGGGCGATCGCTCAGGGAGGCGGTGGCAGCTCGACCGGGGATTGGTGGGAAGTCGCTGGCCGGGACTGCCACCAGCCTGCCCCAGCCATGAACGCCTCGCGGCCCGTAGTTCGTACGGCCTATGCCGTATGTCACATCTGCGGCACCCACATCCGTTTGGCTTCGGGCACGGTGCAGAGAATGCGCCATGCCCGAAGCCTGAAACGGCATCTGACGACGGGCGTCAGACAGGGGTGCCTATTGGCAGGTCAATTGCTGGAACGACCCGGTGACGGCGCCCGTTCGGGTGCAGGTGAAGATCACGGTCCCTGCCGGCTGTTCGATGACGAGCCGAACGTTACTGAACGACACCTCCGTGAGGCGGGTCGACCAGTTTCCATTCGGGCACCCCGCTTCGGCTGCTGTCGCGGTGGGTGGCGTCTGCGGTGCAGAGACACTGAACGCGAGATTGCCGTTCTTGATGTCGCCGGCCGAGATCGTTGTCACCGAACTCGCAGTGAATGGAACCTTGTTTTGGCCCGGGGACTCGTTGCCTCCAGGGTTGACGCACGCGAAGCTCGCCAGTCCGTCCGCCGACAACCGGAACACGACATCGGCGTTGCCGAGACCGGCAAGAGCTCCCTTGCATTCGATGGTTGTCCCGGCATCGCGACATACCGGCGTGCCGCCGTGCTTGAAGTGTGGCGACGCTGCTGTCGCGGCGGGCGCGGTGATGGCGAAGAGAAGCAAGCCAAATATCGTAAGGATTCCTAGTCGTCGCATAATCCTCCTTGGGATCGTCGACTTCCCGTCATCGTTCCTAACCGACATACGCGTTGCGGTCAACGTTGGTAGTCCCTTCCAACGTCGACGCGGCCATGCAGTACAGCCCCGCATTCGCAGAAGTGTTACGCCTCTAAAGCGCTCCACGGGACGTGCAACGACTGCGGCGCTGCGCATCTGTGTTGAGCAAGTCTCAACGGTTGCGTGCTTGCGGCCGGTGGAATGCGACACGTACGTTGCTTCAGCTCACACGGTGAGTACGCGTGCATCCCAGCATGTGTGATGATGCCCTTTCCGCCGCCCTGGAAAGGGCATCGTCGCGACCGACGAGCAGTGTTGCTTGGTCTACGAACAGAGCCGTTTCCCGTCCCGGACCGCGATCACATCGCCGCGCCGTACGCGTCGTGGTAGTTCCACCACTGGTACGGCGGAGTTTGCGGGAAACCCTCAGGCGAGTCTTCCCAGTCCTCCTGGCGGCCGAGCGCGGTGATGTCGAGATAATTCCACGTGTTCCCCATCTGCTCGTCGCCACGGGCGTTGATGAGGTAGGTGCGGAAGATCCGGTCGTCCTCGCGGATGAACGCGTTCGTGCCGTGCCACTCGTCGACATCGAAGTCTTTATCGAAGTCGTCGGTGATCGTGTACCAGGGGATGTGCTCCCACCCGTGACGCTCCTTCAGCCGCCCGATGTTGACCTGCGGCGCGCGCGAGACGAACGCGAGTGTCGTGTTCCGCGCGTGCAGGTGCCCGGGGTGCGCCACCTGGTCTGCTACGAAGGAGCAGCCCACGCAAGCCCGCTCCGGGTACGAGCCGCCCTCCGCGTACGTCGTCACCTCGGGTCCGTAGAAGGCGCGGTAGACGATCAGCTGGCGACGGCCCTCGAACAGGTCGGCGAGGCTCACCCGCCCGGCGGGGCCCTCGAACCAGTACTCCTTGTCGACCGCCATCCACGGCATCCGTCGGCGCGCTGCCGCCAGCGCGTCGCGGGCGCGGGTGAGCTCCTTCTCCTTGATCAAAAGCTGCTCGCGTGCGGCGTTCCACTCCTGCGGTGAAGCAATCAGTGGTGTCCTCATTCCGTCGTCCTCCTTCGGATCGTCGTTCGACGCTCGTGCGATCCCCGGACGGAGGACCCTTCGAGAAACACGAACCACACGTCGGCCGCTCCGCGATGGGTACCCGGGACGCGTACCGTCATACTTCACACGACCTACGCACCGGTGAACGGACTGCAGCTCTACTACGAGACGCACGGTACCGGCCAACCACTCGTGCTGCTCCACACGCCGCCGACACCGACCGTCCGATGACGATCGAGGCGCTCGCCGGTGACGTCGTCGCGCTGCTCAAGTGTTCGCGATGATCACGCCGTTCCTCGACGCGATCTAAGCGGCGGGCGTGTAGCGCAAGGGATGCGCGTCAGAGGAGGGCCGCGGCGAACTGGTCGTGGTGGTCCGTCCACCACCGGCGCCGGCGGTCGTAGCGCTCGCTGCCACCGGTCCGGTTCCACATCCCGATGACGTTCGGGTCACCGGCGTCGACGCGGCGCCGGACGGCTGCTTCGACGCGGGCGATGGCATCGTTCATGGCGGTGAGCAGCTCCGCCCGACTGTCCCGGTCCAGTCCGTAGGCGTCGGCGACGAGTCGTAGCCGTGCCGGCCGGTCGGCGGGCCGCCAGCCGAGCCGCGCCTGGTCGAAGTCGTCGTCGATCGGTACACAGAGGCGAGCGAGCTGGGCCACGTCGTAGACGGGGCGGCCGGGGGCCGCGAACTCGAAGTCCAGTAGCGCAACGGCGATGCCGTCACGGAAGACGACGTTCGAAGGCTCCACGTCGTTGTGGCACATGATCGTCCCGCCCGCAGGGTCAGCCAGAGTGTCATCCCAGGTGAGACCCTGAGGGTCGAACCCGCGGGCGGCGTCGCGCAGCCCGCGCAGCAGCCTGGCGATCGACGCCAGCGCGGTGTCGGTCTGGCTCCAGTCCGGATAGGGCGCCACGGGGACCTCGCCGTCGATGAACACGAGGCGCTCGCGTCCGTCCTCGTCGATACCGACTGGCAATGAGGCGCCCTCGAAGCCGGCGTGCCTCACCGCCCGCAGGAAGGCGTGGATCGAACCCGAGTGCGGACTCGAGGGGCGAAGAACATGCGGACCGACGCGGACGACCTTGCCTGCGTTCGCGATCCCGCCATCGAGCTGTTGCTCAGCCACACCGCCACTTTGACAGACCGGTGCGAGCATGGCGCTATGGAGCGCCGGATCGAACTGCTCAGTGCCGACTCGCCACTTTTCGACACGGTCATCAGTTGGCACTGGCACGAGTGGCACGAGCACGACGACGCCAACTTCGACGAGTTGGCACGCTCGCTTGCGTGGCCGAGCAAATCACGATCACGTGCCGTTCACGTTCGTCGCCCGCCATGGTCTTGCTCAACTGTTCGTCGACACCTATGGAACGACGTGGAACTCGATGCGGTACACGAGCGTGTCGTCGTCGATCGGCCCTGCGTGCGCGGCGCGCTCACGAAGCAATTCGCGATCCTTTTCACCCGATCGACGCACGTCTGCCGGTGTCACGCTGGAGAACGGCACCATCTCGATCGAATCAATCTCGATGCGTACCGCGCCCGTTGCGTATCGACCTCCAACCTTGACCTTCGGGCGCTGCCAGAGCCTGAACGACAACGTGATGCGTCCGGAGGCCAACCCGTCGCGCAACTCAGGGCTGAACTGCATTGATCCGAGGTTACGAGATGCGTTGGAGTCCGAGCGCATGACTGCCGATCTGGGCGAGCATCCCTGCATGTGCTCGGCATCCAGTCGGATCGCGGTCAGCGAGCCCAGAGCGCCACTCGTGCAACGCTGAAAAGCGCGAGGCCGAGCGTGCGGATCGACTTCCCACGCACGCGTCGAACCCTCAATATCCGCAACAGGAACGTCACCGTTCCCGACGGTCCTGCCGCACGCCGGAACGATACGACCGCCCCGCCCCTCACACCACATGCCAGCGACGCTCGCACATAACGCACTCCCCCGAATCGCGCGCCCGGGTCATCTCCGTACGCCGGGTGGGTGGCTCATCTGGGAGGTGCCGTCGCGGCGTAGTCGGTGTCAGGTCGATGTGGCGACCGCGTTCGATTACAGCGCGTAGGTGCGCACAAGGCGGAGCACCCCGGCCGCGTCGGAGCCGGTCGCGACGAGATCGGTTTCGGCCGGGTCGACGCGACGGGCTGCGACATCGCAGAACTCGGCGGCGGAGCCTCGAATCGTCGTGAGCGCAGGCCTATCGGGATCGAAGCGCCATTGTTCGCCGTTTGGTCCGATCAACTCGAGCGCGACCGGGCCGTTCATGGTCATGTCGGCCCGTTCGAACGCGTACGGGAGTGTCCGCCACGCGAGCCGAGCGATGTAACGCAATCGATCAGTCAGCGGGAGTGTGATGCCGAGCGCGGATGCGATGTCGCCGGTGTGGATCCAACACTCCGACAGTCGCGTGGTTGCGAGGGTTTGCAGTGACAGTTTGCCAGCGACCCACGTGACGCGCTGATGCGGATCACCTGCTTGGAGCGCGACCCGCATAGTTTCGGATGCGTCGTGCCAACGTTGTCGTATCGCGTCGCCGCCTGCGCCTCGCTCCGCATCGACTTGTGCTGCGGCAGCGGCGTCGACTGAGACAGTCTGGTGTTCACGGCTACCGAGAAGGCCGTCGTCATAACGATCGAGCTCGCCGCGGGCGCTTGCCGTAGCGAACTCGTCGGTGAGTGCGAGGTGCGCAAGGACCGAGGCAACGTCCCACCCAACGCATCGCGTCGGGCGTTTCCAGTCGTCGTTCGTGCACCCATCGACAATTTCAGCGAGTTCGCTGTGTTGCGACGCCAGCGCTACCAGGATGTCCTCCACGGAGTAACGGTAACGGGCGCGGGCCGATCGGCGAAACGCGGACGACTCTGAGGATGTCGGTCACGCCAAAGTGCTCGCGGCGCAACTCGTCAGCCGCGTCGACCAGGTGTCCCCGACCGAGGCGGGGTTGGCTGACCTCGGTCAGCGAGTACGGAACACGAGGCCCTCGAAGTCGCCGGAGTTGCGCCAGGTGTCGATGTATTCGAAGTACGCGACCGGGCCGAGCGGGTAGCCGGCCATGCCGAAGCGGGCGCGGGCGTTCAGCGGCTGGCCCTCGTTGTTGTAGTAGCCGGGCGTGCAGTCGGGGTTGCCGAAGAATGACGCGGGGCTGCTGTCCAGCAGATCCATCCACGACTGTTGGGCCTCGGCCGTGACCTCCACCTCGTCGGCACCGGTCTCGAGTGCATGCCGTACGACGGCCGCGATGGTCACGCCGGCGTCGGCGAGATTCGACGTGATGTTCGAAATCAGGTTGGCACCCTGCGCAAAGCCGATGATGAAGAGGTTCGGGAAGCCGTGCACGTGGATGCCGTGCATCGAGTGCATGCCGTCATGCCAGCATTCGGAGAGCCGGTCGCCGTTGCGTCCGATGGTGTCGTAGCCCGAGCGGCGGTCGTAGCTGGTGCCGACCTCGAAGCCCGAGGCGAAGATCAGGCAGTCGAGCTCGTAGTGCAAGCCCGCGGCCCACAATCCGGTTCCGTCGATGCGCTCGACGCCCTTGCCGTCAGTGCCGACGAGGTGGCAGTTCGCCTGGTTGTAGGCCTGCAGGTACTCGTCATGGAAGCACGGCCGCTTGCAGAGTTGGCGGTACCAGGCCTTCAGCTGCTGGGCGGTCTCATGGTCTTCGACAACGGCGTCACAGCGCGCACGGATCTCCTCCATCTTCTCGTCGTCGCTCTCGAGGAACGCGAGGTCGGCGAGCTCGGGCGTGAGCTCGTTGCCTTCGGCGACCTTCTCGACGATCCGGTCTCGGATCCGTTGCGAAATGTCGGTCCAACCGTCCTTCACGAGATCCTCGTCGGCGAAGCCTCCGGTCTGGAGGGTCGCGAAGTTCAGCAGCCACTTCTTCTGCCAGCCGGGCTCGAGCGTCGCGAACCACTCGGAGTCGATGGGGTGGTTGTTGCGGACGTCGACCGACGACGGCGTGCGTTGGAACACGTACAGCTCGTGCGCGTCGCGCGCGAGTGGCGGAATGCACTGCACCGCGGTCGCGCCCGTACCGATGATGCCGACCCGCTTGTCGGCCAGGTTCGTCATCGGCGCGCCGGCCCAGTCGCCGCCGGTGTACGTGTAGTCCCAGCGGCTCGTGTGGAAGGAGTGGCCGGCAAAGGTCTCGATTCCGGGGATGCCGGGCAGCTTGGGCCGGTTGAGCGGACCTGTGCCCATGGCCACGAACCGGGCGCGGATCGCGTCGCCGCGGTCGGTGCGGATGATCCAGCGCGCCGCGGCCGCATCCCACTCGAGCTCGGTGACGGCGGTGGAGAACAGCGCGTTGCTGTAGAGGTCGAACGTCTTGGCGATGCGTGTGCAGTGCTCGAAGATCTCGGGTGCCATGACGTACTTCGCGGACGGCACGTGGCCGGTCTCTTCCAACAGCGGCAGGTAGATCATGGCCGCGGTGTCGCACATCGCGCCCGGGTAGCGGTTCCAGTACCACGTGCCTCCGAAGTCGCCGCCGACCTCGATGATCCTCACGTCGTCGATGCCCGCCTGCTTCAGCCGCGCGCCCACGCACAACCCCGAGAACCCGCCACCGATCAACGCGACGGTCACGGCGTCGAAACACGGCTCCCGCTCGATCCTCTCGGTGTGGGGATCGTCGAGCATCGACGCGAACCGGCCGGTGGGCTCGAGGTACTGGTCATTGCCGTCGGGCCGCAGCCGCTTGTCACGCTCCTCGCGGTACTTGACCCGCAGCGCGCCGTGATCGATCGTCATCCCGCGTCCGTGACCGCGGCGATCGGTGCACCCCACCACGTGGTCGGCGCTCCCAGGACGTCGCGGCGAGGCAGACCGTCGGCCGCTCCGAACGCATCCACCTGGGCGACCCGCACCGCGTCGGCGTAGCGCGGCGCGAGCTCGGTGAACACCGCACCGCCCCCGTGCGCGCGAAGTGCCTCCGCCGACGCGTAGGCCTCGTACAGCGTGCCCGTGCCGGCCGCTTCATCGACGTACCAGTCGTACACGACGGTCCCCGGTTCGTCGCGACTCACCGCCACCATCGCGCGAGCCATCTCGCGAAAGCGATCCACGTGGAGGATCTCGAAGCGGATCACGAACCGCACCCACTCGCCATCACGCACGACGAAGACGGTAGCCGCGCCCTCGCCGCCGACGCTTCGTTGCGGCGCAACCGACTCGGGTGTCGGCGTGGCAAGGTGGCGGGCTCGCTGGTACCGTCCGGCCGTGCGCGATTTCGCGGGACGACACGCTGTCGTCACCGGTGGCGGTTCCGGGATGGGTCGTGCACTGGTTCGCCAGCTCGCGGCGGACGGATGCCACGTCGCGACCTGCGACGTATCGGAAGAGACGCTCGAGGAGACCCGCGCGCGCGCCCAACAGGACGCTCCGCCCGCAACGCGCATCACCACATTTGTCGCCGACGTCGCCGACGAAGCCCAATGGCTGAACTTCCGCGAGCATGTTGCAAGGGAGCACAGCACGAACCACATCAACCTGCTGTTCAATAACGCCGGCATCGGTGGCGGCGGCAGCTTCGTCTCGGAAGACCGCAACCAATGGGACGCGACCTTCGCCGTGTGCTGGGGCGGTGTCTACCTCGGTTGCAGGACGTTCTTGCCGATGTTGATCGCCGCCGACGAAGCGCACATCGTCAACACCAGCAGCGTGAACGGTTTTTGGGCATCGCTCGGACCGGCGAGGCCGCACACCGCGTACAGCGCAGCGAAGTTCGCGGTGAAGGGCTTCACCGAGGCGCTGATCACCGATCTGCGACTCAACGCGCCGCACGTACGGGCATCGGTGGTAATGCCGGGCCACATTGGAACGGGCATCGTGCTCAATTCGTTCCGTTACTTCGGCCTGGACCCCAAGCATCTCGACGCCGAGCAGCTCGCACAGGTACGGGCGCGACTCGCCTCCCAGGGAATCGATGCATCGGGCGCGTCGGACGAGGACCTGCGCAACGGCATGCAGCTCCAAGGCGAGATGTTCCGCGACCAGGCACCGACAACTGCCGCGCAGGCCGCAACGATCATCCTCGAAGGCGTGCGTACTGATCGGTGGCGCATCCTCGTCGGTACCGACGCCGAGCAACTCGACCGGATGGTGCGCGAGACCCCCGAGGATGCATACGAACCGTCGTTCATGGAGCAGGTGCGCGCGGAGGGGGTCTTCGGAGCGATGCCGCTGTAGGGCATCATTCAGCGAGCCCGAGGCCTTACTCGCCCTGGACGGGACGCCATCACCTCGACCGTGGTTCGTCACCGACCACTTCGTGGGCGCCGCGTTACCGTTCGGGAATGCCGCGTGGGCTCCCGGTTGGCACGGTGACGTTCCTGTTCACCGACATCGCGGACTCGACGCGCCTGTGGGACGAGGCTCCGCTCGACATGAGCGAGGCCCTGCGCGTGCACGACGCGATCGTTCGGGGCGCGATCGAGGGTCACGGCGGATACGTGTTCGCTATGGGTGGTGACAGTTTCAGCGCCGCGTTCTCGACTGTCGACGACGCGGCTGCCGCGGCGATCGAGGCGCAGGAACAGGTGCGCGACGACACAACCGTGAACTTCACGGTGCGCATGGCATTGCACACCGGCACCGCGAACGAACGCGACCGGGACTACTACGGCACCGAGGTGAACCGCGCGGCGCGGTTGATGTTGTTGGCACACGGAGGTCAGGTGCTCGTCTCGGACGCGACCGAGGTGCTGTTGCGCAACCACGTGCATCTGCGGCCGTTGGGTGAGCACCGGCTCCGCGGTCTGCGCGGACGGATGTCGGTGTACCAGGTCGTCGTCGACGGACTTCCGGCGGACTTCCCGATGCTGCGCGGCGGCGAGGCGCTCCGCGGCAACCTCACACAGCAGCTCAGCTCGTTCGTCGGCCGCGACGCGATGGTCGAGGAGGTCGCCGAGCTCGTCCGGTCGCACCGGCTGATCACGCTGAGCGGCGTCGGCGGGGTCGGCAAGACCCGGCTCGCACTCGAAGCGGGATCCGAGTTGGAGGGCGAGTTCCCCGACGGGGCGTGGATGGTCGAGCTCGCCTCAGTCGGTGACCCGGACTCGGTGCCAGCGGCCGTCGCGTCGGTGTTGGGCATCACACCGCGGGGGAACTCGGCGCTGATCGACACGATCGCCGAATCGTTGGCCGGACGCCGGCTCCTCTTGGTGTTGGACAACTGCGAGCACGTTCTCGCCGCCGCGAGTTCGGCCATCGCCGCAATGCTCGGCCGCTCGCGGAACGTCAAGATCCTCGCCACCACACGCGAGACGCTCATGCTCGACGGCGAGACGGTGTTCACCGTGCCACCGCTCGCGCTGGAAGGAGGCGAGTCCTCCGACGCCGTCACGCTGTTCGTGGACCGAGCGCGCGCTGTGCGTCCCGACTTCGGGCTGGGAGAGCGCGACACCGCCACCGCGGTGACCGAGATCTGCGAGACACTCGACGGACTCCCGCTGGGAATCGAGCTGGCAGCGGCGCGCATGGCCGCCATGAGCGCGATCGAGGTACGGGACCGGCTCGCCGATCGCTTCCGACTGTTGCGGGGGTCGACGCCGGGGCCGGAGCGGCAGCTCACCCTCAGCGACGCGGTGGCATGGTCGTACGACCTGCTGAACGATGACGAGCGCGAGTTGCTCCGCGGGTCATCTGCGTTCGCGGGCGGCTTCGACCTCACGAGCGTGTGCGCGGTGCTGGACGGCGCCGACGACGTCGACGTGCTCCGTCATCTCGACTCACTCGTCCGGAAGTCGCTGGTGGTCGCTGACCACACCGCCACACGCACCCGGTACGGCCTCTTCGAGACCATCCGCCAGTTCGCCGATGACCGCTTGGCCGAGACGGGCCAAGGGGTCATCGACACGCGCGATCGGCACGCCGCGTACTTCGCGCGTGAGGCGGCCGCGCGATGGGAGCATTGGAACGGCCCCGGCTGGCGCGACGCAGTCGACTGGGTCGAAGCCGAGCTAGGCAACCTGCGGGCGGGATACCAGTGGTCCGCGGCGCGCGGAGACCTGGAGGTGGCGACCGACATCGCGGCCCATGCCGCGCTCATGGGGTTCTCGGTGCAGCTGTTCGAGACGTTGGCGTGGGCCGAGGAGCTGCTCGAGCGGGCGACCGCGGCCGACGTACGCCGGCTTCCCCGCTTGTGCACCGCCGCGGGCTACGCGTGCTTCGCCGGCCGGGCGCTGGCCGCCCGCGAGAGCGCACACCGGGCGACCGAGCTCGAGTTCGACGACCGCTACGACGCGTGCGAGCTTGGATACGCCCCGTTCGTCGAAGCGCTCTGCAATGTGTACTGCGGAGACCTCGATCGCTACATCGAGCTCACCGGCAGCGTTGCCGAGCGGTACGGCAGCGATCGGGGCTACGGCATCGCGTCGTACGTCGACGGCCTCCAATCGGCCGGCCGGACCGACGAGGCTGTCGCGTTGGCCGAGGAATCCGTCGCCGCGGCGCGGTCTCTCGGGAATCCGTACTGGATCTCCTACGCGCTCTGGATCGCGGGCATGGCGTTCTCGAAGGCCGACGTGCGACGTGCGTTCGCAGCTTGGGACGAGGGCTTCGTCTTCGTGCGTGAGCAACGGGTCGAGTTCTTCGAGGGCTTTCTTGCGCGGGACGCGGCGCGCCTGCACACCTCTGACGGCGAACCGGAGGCGGCACTAGTGCTGTTCGCCGACGCGATCGCCGCGTTCCAGCAGGCTGGCAACGTGCCCCAGTTGATCATCACGTTGGCCAGCGTGCCGGCGTTGTTCGAGCGGCTCGACCGGCCGGCGCCGGCAGCGATGCTGCTCGGGGCGCTCTCGCGCGAGCCGTCGAGCGCACACCACGTCCCGGAGCTGGCCGACCTCGGCGATCGCGTCAGCCGCGCGCTCGGGAAGACGCGCGCCGCCGACTTGATCGCGGAGGGCGCTGCGCTCGATCTCGGCGACGCGGCCGTGTACGCGCGTCAGCAGATCGACGTCGCGCGCCGCGACCCGGCCCCGCGGGCGCGCGCAGTGCGTCCGGGTGGTTTGAGCCGTCGCGAGATCGAGGTGCTGAGGCTCGTGGCCGACGGCGCGACCGCCAGCGAGATCGCGACGCAGCTATTCATCTCGTCACGTACCGCCGAGCACCACATCCAGAACATCTACACGAAGATCGGCGTCTCCAGCCGCGCCGCGGCGACGCGCTGGGCCGTGAAGCACCAGGTCGTCGGCGCCGGCTGACCCCGCTGTGACCGCGCGAGCGGAAATAGGTAGGACTACCGATGCCGCGCCCGCTGCCGGTCCGGAGAATGACCCCTACGCCGATCGATCGGTCGGCGTAGGTGGGATCCACCGCGATCCATTCCGAAAAGGAGCAGTCATGATCCTGGCAACGACGACCGTCGAGAACGTCGACCGATTCCTCGAGGTGTTCGGGACGAAGGGCGCCGACAAGCGCGCCCTCCACGGGTCGAAGGGCTCGACCGTGTTTCGCGACCCCGTCGAGGAGAACCGCGTGTGGGCGCTGTTCGACTGGGACGAGGCCGGCTGGGCGAAGTTCGTGTCCGACCCCGAGGTCCCGCCGATCCTCAAGGAAGCCGGACACCTCGGCAAGCCCGAAGCCGCGAGGCTCCTCGGCTCCTACGGCGCGTGAGGAGGCGACGATGACAACCACGATCAAGCGCCCGGCCCGGGTCGGCCTCATCACCGACCAGACCGGTGCGCTCTCCTTCATGGGCATCGCCAACGTGAACCTCACCAAGATGGTGATCGACGACATCAACGCGCGCGGCGGCCTGCTCGGTCGTCCGATCGAGTTGTTCGTCGAGGACAGCGCAACCGACGACGACGTGGCCGAAGCCGCTGCGACGAAGCTCGTCGAGCGCGAGGTCGACGTCGTCGTGGGCGGCATCTACAGCTCCACGCGACAGGCCATCAAGGGGCCGGTGGTCGACCAGGCGGCGAAGCTCTACCTCTACCCGGAGCAGTACGAAGGGCAGGAGTGCCACCCGCTGGTCTTCTGCACCGGCCCCGTGCCCGCGCAGCAGGTCGAGCCGTTCTTCCCGTGGCTGATGCGCGAGACCGGCGCGAAGAGCTTCTATATGCCGTCGGCCGACTACATCTGGCCGCACACGCTCAACAAGAAGGTGCGTGAGGTCGTCACCGCCGAAGGCGGCGCGATCGTCGGGGAGGAGTACTTCCCGCTCGATCACACCGACTACGAACGGATCGTCGACGACATCATGTCGACGGGCGCGGACGTCGTGTTCAACACGATCGTCCCGCCCGGGCTCACGCCGTTCCTCGAGCAGCTGCACGGCGCCGGCTTCACCCGTCGCGGTGGGATCATCGTCTGCACCTACTTCGACGAGAACTTCCTGAACCTGGTTCCGGCCGATCACGTCGAAGGCCTATACGGGTGTCTCGACTACTACCGCGCCGTCGAGGATCCGTTCAGCATGGAACTCCTCAACCGCTACGAACGGCTCTATCCCGGGAGCGCGATGTTCACCGCCGGGAGCGCGTGCACCGGAACGTACCGGGCCCTCAAGCTCTGGGAGGCGGCCGTCAACGAAGCCGGCTCGCTCAACCAGGCGGACGTCGTCGCGGCGTTGGACCACGCCCGGATCGCGCAAGGTCCCGGAGGGCCGGCCGAGATGGTGCCCGGTCAGCACCACGTGCGCATGAACATGTACATCGCTCGATCCGAGGGCGGCACGTTCAAGGTGGTGAAGAACCTGGGTCACATCGACCCGAAGGAATGCGAGGTCGGACAGATCTGACCTCTCGTGAGGGCGGTGCCGGCACTGATCGTCGGGATCGGCACCGCCCGGAGTCACGACAGCGCCGCCGCGCCATCGAGTCAACGAACGCGCCGTCCACACGAGTCCACGCAGTGACATCCCGTCACGGGTCCGCTTCCACCCCGTCCACGACGTCCATCGCGCACACGACGTGCGACACCGTTTGATGGGCAAAGCGGCGGGCACCCCACACGCCCTCGACCATCGATTGTGGCTCTGATCAGTTCGTTCGCGTGGGCCCGGCTGGGATCGAACCAGCGACCGAGGGATTATGAGTCCGGCAGAGGACGGCTCGTCGGACGACGATACCGACTCTGACCTGCCCTAAGACCTCACAGCCTCTCACGCTGTTTCGCCTCATTCCTCGATGTCCCGCGGACTTCTCGCGGACTTCGCAGGCACGACGAGCGTCGCCGCACCGAGTTGACGGCGCGGTCACGCCGGTGCCGGACACGTCGGTGACACCGAGGCGTTCGGCTCTCTCCGCTCGCACGGAGTTGTGCTGATGAATGCGCAGGTCAGCCTGTTGACGCGAGCTCGTCGCCCGCCGTTGTGAGACAGATTCGACACGCGGCGAGCTCGCCGCTCGTCGCATCCACGGGCGCTTGGAGGCGGCGGGACCGCCAACGATTGCCTGTCACTCGGAAGTGGCAGCATGGGGCCATGAGCCCCAACAATCCGGCTCTACGCGTTTGAGTGGGGAGTGCGGGTTCGGATGCGTGGTGGTGATGGCCGTTGTGGCCAGGTGATGCCGCCGGTGTGGAGCAGCACGCGGAGGCGGTAGTGCTCGAAGCGGCGGAAGCCGTGCCCGCTTATCCGGCCCTCGGGGTTGGGTCAAGAGGCGGTGTCGGCGGGTCGTCGGTTTTCGGTCGTGCGGAGGTGGGTGGTGAGTGCGTCGGCGACGTGTTGGTGGCGGTTGGTTTCGTCGATCCAGCCTCGTTGTTCAGCGTCGTCTCGAAGGACGATGACGTCGGCGAGTTGTGCGTCGAGGATGTCGCGCCGGTTGGGGTCGGGGACGTAGTTGTCGCATTGCTCGCAGATGTTGGCGTAGGAGCAGGCCCCAGCGGCGAGTTGGCGGCTGCAGTATCCGTGAGCAACGCGGGTCTTGATCATCTCGCTGTGGAGCCATTCGATGTGGTCGGGAACGAATCTTCCGGTCGGTCCGGCGACGAAGCGGGTGTGGGGGCGTGCCCTGTTCATGGCCGTGTCGTAGGCATCGCGGATCGTGTCGGACGCCAGGTGCGCGTAGCGCAAGGTCATCTCGGGGGTGACGTGGCCGAGGACAGCCATGAGGGCTTCGATGCTCATCCCGCCGTTGACGAGGGTCGTCGCGTAGGTGTGGCGGAGTTGGTGGGGCGTGACGTGCCCGATGCCGGCGTTTGCGGCAGCGAGTTCGAGGTTGCGCCTGAGCCGACCGTTGGCCATGCGGCGACCGTTGATGACCCACATGAACTCGACGGGGCGATGAGTGCGTGGGTGTGGGAGTGGTCGACTGCGTCCTCGATGGCGGGTCCATTCGTCGAACGCGGCCAGAGTCGCGTCGTCGAGCGGAACGGTTCGCTCGGTGTTGAGTTTTCCGACCGGAACGCGTAGCCAGGTGCCGTGCCCGGCGTAGTCGGCGAGGCAGTCGAGTTCGAGATCCAAGAGTTCACCGGATCTCATCCCCGTTCCACGCAGAATCTTGATGGCGCAGCGCCCGGCGACGTCGTCGAGTTCATCGACTGCGGCCATCAGGTCGCGGTCGGCGTCGGGGCTCAACGCCCGTGGAACCGCGGTCGGGATGCGTGGCAGGTCGCCTCGATGCAGCAACGGTCGGGGCGGGCGTTCTGCCCAACCCCACAACGTGATGTCCTCGAAGAAGGTTTTGAGCACGGACACGGCACCGTGTTGGCGCGCGATCGAGACCGGTCGCCCAGCCGCGCGTCGTCCCCTCGACGGTCGACCGTGGTTCCACGTCAAGAAGTGTTCGATGATCGCCCGGTCGAGTTGATCGAGCCGAACGACGTGCGCGTAGTGGTCGTGCAGCCACATGGCGAACAGTTCGAAGTTGTCGCACCGATCCTCGATCGTGGACGGGCGCTGCGTCGTCGAACAGGTCTGCAGGTAACGCTCAGCGAGCCGGCGGATCTCTGGTTGAGGGATCGCGGCGAGTTGATCGGCGAGGCTGCGCACGCGCAGGTTCGGATGCGGTGGCGGCTCGTCGAGCAACTCGAGTTGGAAGCACACCTGCTGCAACGCGCGCAGTCGACTGTGGAGCACGCGCCGATGGTTCGCCGTCACCGCGGTCGAAGCATCGAGCGCCGCGATGATGGCTGAGAACGTGTCCTCATCGAGATCGTTCAGGCTCGAACCGCTGGTCAGGCACACAAACGCGAGGGTGGTCGCGCACACTTGATGCGCCCAGGTGTCAGCCCAGCCGAGCTCCCGGCCGGCCGTGAGGGCGCGGTCGACATCGTTGGTGTGCAACGAGCACCACACCGTGAAGTGCGAGCCGTTGGCCAGGCCGGCAAGCAGATCGACATCGGGACGCACATGACCGGCGGCGAAACACCACGCGAGGAACGCCCACGCATCAGCCCGGCAAGCATCATCGAGACGCGCCGCGGTCGGTCGTTGCATCCAAGCTCCGACATCGTCGAAGCGACCCAGGAACCGGTCGAGGCCGACCAAACGGAGCCGCTTGCTCTGCCGCTGAACACACAGACCCTCGACATAGCCGCGATAGCCGGCAGCGAGGTCGACCCACCGCTCGGCCGGCAAAGTTCGTGACGCGGGCTGAGCGATCATCGCTGCTGCGCCTTCGCGTACTCATCAGCGATCCGTGCCGGTGACACATGGACGTAACCCGCCGTCGTCTCCGGTGAGACGTGCCCCATCAGTTCGCGCAACACGAGCAGATCCATCCCCGCCGCCGCAAGATCGGTGCCATAGGTGTGACGCAACCGGTGCGGCCGAACCCGCATCGCGCCCGACCGGTCCCGATGAGTGCGGAACACCTTGCGCATACCGGCCTCGGTCATCGCATGACCGGTCGTGGGCCCGCGCAGGACGACGAAACACTCGACCGCCGGGCTGTCCGTCGGGCGTTCATGACGCAGGTAGTTGGTGACCGCGACGAAGAAGTCCCGATGGATCGGAACGACCCGTTCTCGCCCACCCTTGCCGAGGACTCGGACCCGGCGGACACCGACATCGACGTCGGCGAGACGAAGCGAGCGGACCTCACCTGCACGCAACCCGCCGAGCAGCATCGCCAACACGATTGCCCGATCCCGATACGTCAACAGATCGGCGAAGAACTCCTCGACCTCGCCAGCATCCAGCGACTCCGGCAACCGGCTCGCCTCACGCACCAACCGGCCGCCGGTGCGTGGCCGACCCGACGACACGTGACCTAACAGGCCGCGCCGCTTCGCACGCGCTCCCGACGACCGGCGTGCCGCTGGAACGGGACAATCACTTCGCGCACCCGCAATCACCGCGAACTCGAACAACCCTCGGACCGCAGCGATCCGCTGATTCATCGTCGATGCCGCTGCACCTCGAGCCGACCGCAACGACACGACCGCGCCGGCCCGTTTCGGTGTCGACAACCAGTCCAAGAAGTCGAACATGTCCATCGGCGTGACCGTCGCGAGCGACAACTCCCTGTCAGAGCAGAACCGCAAGAAGCTGAGCACGTGGAACGCGTAGGACCGCACCGTCAACGGCGAGAACGCCCGGACCTCCAAGTGCGACAAGTACGCATTCGCGAGGTCACCATCGACCGGCGGACCATCAACGACCCGATGGCTTCCCTCGACTCGTTCAACGCGCATCGCCAACCCCCAAGCCTGCCCGTAACCACACTCTCACCCGCCCCGACCCGCCCATCGCGGATCAACCAGTAACGGGCCGCCCAGGGCCGGTTAACGGATAACCGCTTCACCTTCTTCACGAGCAGGTTCAGGCCTTCGGTCGGTCCGTTCGACGCGCCGGTGTCGTAGCGGGCCAGGATCTCGTCACGCCAACGCGAGAGGGTGTCACCGAGTGAACGGATCTCTTCGACTGCGTCTTCTCGGCAGCCGGCGATCGTCTTGTCCAGCAACACTTCCGCGTCGGCGCGGTTCTCGGCGAGGTAGACGTCACGCACCGATTCTTTCGCGAGCCACGCGCCGGCGACTTCGTCGTTGGGGTCACCGACGCGCAGGCCGAGGAGCATGCGTTGCCGGCCGCGGTCGTCGAGGCGTTCGTTGCCGGTGAGCAAGATCTTGCGGATCCGATAGAGCGGATCGTCTTTGCGGCCGCGATGACCGAGCGTCTCGTTCTGCACGCGGCGCCGGACCTTGTCGAGGCAGCGGTTCCCGACCCGCACCACATGAAACGGGTCCGCGACGCGCGTCGCATGATCGAGATGCGGGCTCATACCCGCCCGATACGAGTCGGTCAGATCCGTCGCGACGACCCCGATCCCACCCAGCCAGTTCGGGTCTGCGTTGGCGCACCATCGGCGCAGGTCCGAAGCGGTGTTTCCTTCGACCATGTCGATCATGCGCCGGGCCTGGAGATCGACGAGGCCGGTCACGTACACCGTCGCGTGTTCACGGTTCGCGCAGAGGAACGAGGTCTCATCCACACCGAGCTGCACCACCGGG
The DNA here is from genome assembly GCA_038209365.1 of Acidimicrobiia bacterium. Taxonomy (GTDB): domain Bacteria; phylum Actinomycetota; class Acidimicrobiia; order IMCC26256; family PALSA-610; genus DASQHW01. Next base: position 32,126 of record JBBQXS010000023.1, read on the forward strand.
CCGACACGCTCGGGGTCGTCGACGAGTGGGGTGCCGTGCTCGATCACCGCGTTCATCACCGTCCACCAACACACACCCAACTCACGCGCGACGCCCGCGACCGGCCGAGCGTTCTCACCGACCTGACGGCATGCCTCCATCCCCGCACGCCGGGTCAGCACCGCTTGCGCGTCGACATGCGAGGAGCGCTCGGTCCAGGTCTTCGCGTCGCACGCCGGTTCGACACAGCGCCACCGCCGCTTCACCCAGACGAGTCGTGCGGGTCGACCGAAACACGCGAGATCGCGGATCTCGATCCGCATCCGGTCCTGCGCCACAGCACGCACCCCGCACCGCGAACAGCCGACGAAGTCGCGAGTCGTTTCAATCGTGACCGTCAGTTCGTCGGGTTCCTCGCGCACCTCGAGGACACGGAATCCGTCCAGTCCCAGCAGTGCTTCAGCCATGCCGATACCGTCGCTCATCGTCAGGGGTCTCCCGTTGTCGCAGCCGTAGAGCAGCCGCGACGATGGCGGGACCCCTGGCCCGCGCGGTGGATCCCCTGCTACCTCACACTCCCCACTTCAACGCGGAGAGCCAACAATCCTCCGTTGCCGGCGGAGCTGCTCCACGCCATCGCCGAACGCAGCGGGCGTATTGCACTCGTTGTCGGCGCCGGTTGTTCGCTCGAAGCACCCACGGGCCTCAAGCTCGCGACGACGTACTCGCTCGAGGTGAACCGACAACTCGTACACGACGGTTTGCTTGCCGACGGCGAGTGCCAGACTCCCGAAGACCTGTCGGCTTTGACCTCGACCGTGTGGGAGAAGCACGGAGCGCAGTCGCCGGTCGTGGAGCGGCTACCCCGCAGCGAGTTTCGACAGGCTCAACCGAACCGCGGATACCTGATCGCGGCGGCACTCCTCCGCGAGGGTGTCGTGAGCGCGGTGTTGAACCTCAACTTCGACTTGGCCATGTCGGCAGGGCTCGGCCGAGTAAGCGCGACGGAAGTCGATGTCGTGCCCGGTCCAGGTGCGACCGCCCAGCTCGGATCGTCGACGTTGATCTATCTCCACCGCAACGTCGACGAGCAGGACTCGGATCGATGGATCCTCCGTGCCGAGGCGCTCGCTGAGGAGTGGCAAGGAGGTTGGGAAGAGGTCGTCACGCAGCGCGTGATGTCGTGCCCGGTCGTGATCTTCGCGGGACTGGGTTCTCCTGCGGCGGTTCTCACCGACGCCGTGACGCGCGTTCGTAACGCCGTGACCGCAGGTCACCACGCGTACCTCGTCGATCCGGCCACGGATACTCAGTTCCAGGAGGCCCTTCAACTCCCTACCGACGCGCACATTCACCTCGGCTGGGGTGCATTCATGGATGCCGTTGCTGGACGCCTGCTCGAGGAGTTCCGCCATTCGATGCAGGAAGCGTGCCTCGAGTTGTGCGCGGAGCATGGATGGGAGGACGACGGTGCCCACGTTGCCGCTACCTGCGCGCGGCTGCACAGCATCGGACTTGTCGAACTGGGCGCATTGCGCGCGTCGTGGTTGCTTGACGCGTCGCTGTATGTGCCGGAGGACGAACGTCGTCCGCTCCTCGCCGACTTGTTGCTAGGCGCCTGCCTCATCGAAGTTCATAGTGATGGTGAAGCACATTTTCGGGAGAACGGTGTCGTACAAGTACGTCGCGCCGAGAAAACGACGACAGCGTTCCTCGTCGCGTCAGGCCGCGGAACGCTCCGGTGGACGGCTGTCGAGGCAAGAGTCCTCAAGGCGCTGAGCGACATTCAGAGGATTGATCGTCCCGGAGCAGCGCTACTCAGCGGAGTGCTGGGCGGGCATCCAGACGACATCGCGGCGCCGGAAGATGTCATCGGAGACTGGGCCGGCGACATCGCGCAAGGCGAACCACGCCCGGATCTGGTGATGGTCGATGAAATCCGCGACGATCCAAGCCAAGCGCAGCGATTGGTGGCGTAGGTGATGTCCACGGCATCTCCACTGACCGCGACGCAAGTTCTGGCGGCCGCGACCGAACTCCTCGAATCGGGCGGGTACTCGGTAGTGCCGACGCCCATGAGTTGGCAAGGAGCAGTGCGCCTTTTCGAGGACTCCTATGGAATCGTTGCCTTGCATCTGTACGACACGTGGGAACAACTGCTTCAGACGTGGCACGTGACGCAAGGTCAACTCGTGGATCTGATCTCCGAGCATCTCTCGCGACCGGAACCGAAGGCGTGGGAGGGCTACCTCGCCTTGTTCACGACGGGGCCTGTGACGGCAAGCGACCGTACGAGCGTCGTCGATCTGCGGTACGACACGAATCGCGTGCGAAAGCTGGTGTCCACCGGCGAAGAGCTCGAGACGCTGGAGGATGTCCGCGTCGCTCTGCTGCCCCTGCTTCCGTTGGATCTACAGCCACCATCAACGGCGCGTTCCGGGCTACTCGATCTGCTCCCAGAACTCATGGCTGACGACGACGTTCCGCGTGAGTTCGTCGAAGAACTCGTTTCAGCCTTCGCGAAGAACGCATCGATCGTTGAGCGACTTCATGAAGCCCGTGGTGAGCAGCAATGAGGATCAAGACGGTAGAGATCGCCGGATTCCGGGGCTTTCCGCGCACACAGGTATTCGACCTCGACGCCGACGCCGTGATCGTGGCAGGCGCCAACGGTTCTGGAAAGACGTCGATGTTCGACGCGCTGCTCTGGGGACTCACGGGCTCGATCGCACGAATTCAGGGCGAAGCGCCCAATCTCGTCAGCATGTATTCACCGACAGGCGAAGCACGGGTAGCGCTCACGTTGGTCGAAAGCGACGGATCGGAGATACGGATTGTCCGGCGCTTCGACAAACGTGAGCACCTCACGATGGTAAGCGGGACGGACGAGCTGAGCGGACCCGTCGCCGAAGCGCGCTTGCTCGACATCCTGTGGCCCGACGCCAAGTTCGCACCGGAGCCGCAAGCTGCACTCTCTCGGTCGCTCACGCGAGCGACGTGCTTGCAGCAGGACCTCGTGCGCGAGTTCGTCGAGTCCGACAGCGATCAAGAGCGGTTCCAGGTCGTGAGCGAGTTGGTTGGCGTTGGACGCGTCGAGGAACTGCAGCGCCAGCTCGAGCTCAGCCGTAATAATTGGTCGCGAGCGACGAACACGATCGAGCGCGACGTCGCTCCGTTGAGGACGCAACTCTCTGGGCTCCGACAGCGCGTTTCTCGATTGGGCCAGTTAGATGCAGACGTCGCGAGCGAGGACAACGTTCGACGCTGGATCAACGAGGTCGCCAGCATGATCTCGGCCGAGGAGTCGAGCCAACTACTGGCTGATCGGTCGGCGCAGAGTCTCGATCGCGCGCTCAGTGCGCTCGAGGTTCGACAGCTCAGGGAAGAGCGACGGGCTGCGGGGTTGGAACGTCTGATTGATCATCTCCGCCAACCGGTCGCGGTGCCGCCGGATCCAGCGCCGATCGAAGAGACCGAACGCGCCGCGGAGGCAGCTCTGCAGACCGTGGCGGAGGATCTCGCCGCGGCTCAGGAGCAGGCGGCGCAGCATCGCCGCGAACAGATTGAACAGGCGGAGGAGCGTGAGTCGATGCGGACCCTCGCTGAGCTCGCGCTCCATCACCTCGGTGAAACGTGTCCCGTTTGTGGCCAGACCTACGACGAGGACGCGACACGAACGACGCTGGGCCGGCTCGTCGGAAGCGAGGAGTCGCGTGCAGCAATGTCGTCCGACGGCGTCGCCGAGGCAGCGGCTCGGGTCGAAATGGCCGAGCGGCGCCTCGCCGAAATCAGGGCGCAGGTGCGCACAGCTCGGGCCGCGCGGGAGCAGCGCACGGCGTGGGAGCAGACGCTCATCGGCCTTAGACGAGATGTCGGTATGCACCACTCCGACGACACGAGCGAGCGGGCCCAAGCTGACGCTGTTGCTGCTCGCGGCATTGCCGACTCGATCAGAATTCTCCGTTCCGAAGGCGAACGGCTGTCGGTTCAGCTCGCCCGTTCCGCGGAAACGGCGCAACGTACTGACCTCGAGAGGCAGGTTGCGGTGTTGAGCGCCGACCTGGCTGCACGAGAGCAGGAGCTTGCCTCCCGACAGGCAACGGGTGAACTGGCATCGCTCCTTCTGGAGAAGCTGCGCGAGGTGAACACCGGAATCGTGTCGACGGAGCTGCACCGAATCGAGCCGTTGCTCCAGCGCATCCGCGCAGGTCGATCCTCACCCGTCGTTCCGCGCCGTCAACTTCCTCACACGAACGGTGCGCGGACGCGGGCGGCTCTGGACTTCACTTGGTGACCGGACGGCCGACCTTTCAATCAACGAGCCGTCTGTCGTGCTTTCAAGTTCGCAGCTGAACGTGCTCGCCGTGAGCACCTTCCTATCCCTGAACCTCGCGATCGAATCTCTGCCGCTGCAGGTCGTTGCGCTCGACGATCCCTTGCAAAGCCTCGACACCGTGAATCTCCTGGGCCTCGCTGATCTACTTCGGCGGGTCAAAGCGTCGCGGCAGGTAATCGTGTCAACACATGACGAGCGGCTCGCAGCCCTCCTGGCGCGAAAACTACGGCCCGTCGCGACCGGCGAACGGACGCTGCTGATCCGGCTGCAAGCCTGGTCACGCGAAGGCCCGATCGTCGAACAGAAGGCGATCCCACCCGACGTTGCTCCATTGCGGCTTCTCGCATCTGCGTGATCCTGCGCGGAGACGTACGGAGAGGGCCGAAGTCGGCGCCTCCACGCATCCCGCGACCGCAGTGTCAGCGACCGGACTACTCAGTCGGGTCACGGATCTGAGGCGCAAAAGGGCTCTACGCGTTGAACCTGGGAGTGATCTGTTGGTGAGGGTCCACCGTTGAGGGTGGGGCCTCCACGAGTCTCGTGACTGCTTGACGGTCCGAGACTCGGGAGGCCCTGGTGTTTGACGGTAGTAGCGCGGTGTGGTTCGGCGCGGCCAACTTCGTGGTGCTCGACGTCGCCGATGACGGTGTCGAGTTGACGATCGCGGTCGTGTCGACGGTGGTGGTGACGGGTTGCGCGGCGTGCGGCACACGAGCACGGGCGAAGGATCGACGCTGGGTGCGCCTGCGCGATGCACCGAGCGCGAACCGGGCCGTGTGTGTCGAGTGGCGCAAGCGCGTGTGGTCGTGCCCGGAACCCGACTGCGACGTCAAGACGTGGACTGAGCGATCGGATCTCGCCGCGGCACGGCGGGTGCTCACCGAACGCGCGGGCGAGTGGGCGACCGATCGGATCGAAGCGATCGAGGGCACCCCCGCGTCGATCGCCAGAGGGTTCGGGGTGTCGTGGTCGACGGTCTGGGCGACGGTCGCACGCATTGGTCGCGCTCGCGTCGCAGATCCAGAGCGAGTCGGGACCAACGGCGATGGTCGGCTTCGATGAGACGGTCATGCAGCCCTCGCATCGGCGTCGCCGACGCCGGCTGGTGACCGCGGTTGTTGACGTGACCAGCGGCCAGATCCTCGACGTGTTCGAGGGCCACGACGCGAAAGACCTGCGGGAATGGCTCACGTTCATGCCCGCCGCGTGGCGCGACTCCGTCGAGGTGGTGTCGGTCGATCCGCACGAGGGCTACCGCTCCGCGCTCACCGGCACGCAGTTGCTCGGCGCGGTGACGATGGTCGTTGATCCGTTCCACATTGTGCGGCTCGCGAACCAGGCGCTCACGAAGTGCCGCCAGCGCGTGCAGCAAGCAACCGTCGGTCATCGCGGCTGGCAGGGTGATCCGCTCTACAACATGCGCAAGCTCTTCTTGCTCGGAGCGGAACGCGTTGATGGAGCGGGCTGGGCACGGATCTGGGCTGCGTTTCGTGACGGTGATCCCGACGGCGAAGTCCAGGACTGCTGGGTCGCGAAGGAGAAGGTGCGCGACGTCTATCTGACCGACGATCCGGTCGTCGCCGCCGTCGCGCTCGACGACGCGATCGCATGGTGCGCGGCACGCGAGTCCGGGCTCGAGCTCCGCCGCCTCGCGAAGACCCTGCGTCGATGGCGAGCCGAGATCCTCGCCCACCACACGACCGGCGCGAGCAACGGACCCGTCGAAGCCGCGAACCTCATGATCAAGCAGGTGAAACGATCCGGCCGCGGGTTCCGCAACTCGCCAACTACCGGCTCCGCATCTTGCTCGCCGGCGGCCTCACGCGCGAACGTCAACCCGTCACGAGACTTCGAGCACGTCCCAGCTCAGTCGCGTAGGGCCCACAAAAGGGGACAGTGGATCTTGAGTGCCCGCCAGCACACAATCGCGTACGTCGACTCGGGCGCTATTGGCGCTCGAAGCCGTGCTCACGGAACCGGAGCGCGGCAGCGTTCTCGGTGACGATGCGCACGACATCGTCGGGGAAGCCTGTCTCGCTCGTCGACTTGATCTCGATCGTGATCTCGGTCTCGCTGTCGACCAGCGCCGTGAGGTGCGCAACGACCTCGGCCGCGATGCGGCCGGCGTCACGACCGAGGCGCTCGGGATCGACCGTGGCCGTCCCATAGAACCGCCGGAGCGTCGTATCGGTTTGTGGCTCGCTCCCCGACTCACCGTTCTCGTGATCCGGGGCCTCGTCGGGGGCTTCACGCTGCCGAGCGATCTGCGCGGTGGCAAGTACGGGCGGTACCAGGAGCGTCGTTCCGCGTACTGAGCCAGCACGGCTTCCACCGACCAAACCCGCGAAGTCACCGGTCCGTTCATCGCGCAATTCGGCAACGCCGACGCCTTCCTGCACCCAGTTCAAACTCGCAGGCGCATCCGAGACGCAACGGCACAGTGTGTCGATGTCGCGCAGCCGATCGAGATACACATAGCGCGCGTACGCATCCCATACGTCGTTCACGGTTGTGAACCCGCTCTCCCACATCGGCGCCAGCGGTCCGTCGAGGCGCATCCGCAGCAGGAGCGGCGGGTAGTCGACGTAGAGCGCGCCACCGTGCTTCAGCTTCTCGCCCGCGCGCACCGCAAGTTCACCTTGCCCGTCGGCCTTCACCATGTCCCACTCGATCGGTCCGGTGGGGTCCGGTTGCCTCGGTACGAGCAACACTTGGTACGCGTCGGCGACACGCAGCTTGACCGTGCGGTCCGCGTCTTCGCACCGATCGCGCGCCTGACTCTCTTGATGTTGGTCGAGGTTCAGAGGACCTGACTCTTCGACGATCTCAGCCCACGCCAGGTACTCCGCCACCGCCTGTTCGAGGTCGTCGACCCGCCGCTGATCGGCTGCGAGGAACGAGAGCATGTTGCGATAGTCGCGAGGCGCGTTGCCACGCGAGTCGAGGATGCCTTGCGCAGCCGCGAGCGCTCGCGAGTCACCGGTTCGACTGTGGTCGTCATCGAGCCCGAACACGACGAGACGCGCCTCGGCGACGTCGGCGACGTCGCCCGGCCCTGCAGGTGCAATGTGCACGGCCGCAAAGTCGCCCCGGCCCGAAGCGTCGTTGAGCGTGCGCAACCGGCCGACCACGTGATCACGGATGACGTGGCGATCGCCGTCGAGCAAGCGATCGGCCCGATCACGAGCGAGACGAGCCACTCCTGGCTGCGTGCCATACCAGTAGCGCCCGTTGCCGGCGTAGAGGTAGGTGGCCCGATCAGCGAGTCGGTTCAGCGCGTCGGCGTAGATGGCGACCGTTTCGCCGGGCAACGCGCAACCGAGCCGAACTCGTGCAACGTCGATCCCCTGGTTCGGAGAGCCGGCCCGGGGCGCGGTGCCCATGAACACGGTTCGGGCAACCCGGCGCGTCGCGAGGTACCGGCCGAGGTTCTTGAACTCATCGTCGAGCGCGCGCGGCAGCGAATGTTCACCATCGATGTCGGTGTCGATGATGGGCTTCCATGAATCGTCCAGGTTGCGCGTGAGCTCGCTCACGACCTCGACATCCGCGAGCGGAACGCTGGCGGGCAGAATCAGTGGCGATTGATCGCCCGATGCCCAGAGCGCATGAATCACCTGTGCCATGAGTCGCAGTACACCGCGGGTCCGCTGGAAGCGATCGAGTGTCGACCAGTCTTCGTAGAGTCGCGCGAACAGTTCGGGGTGGACGGGGTACGCGTGTTTGATGCGATCGGCGTACGACGGCTCACGGCACTCGGGAGGGAACTCCGCGCGCTGGCTGAGATAGAACTCGCCGAACACACGGGCCGTCGCGTCACGCGCGGGCAGCAACGTCGAGTCGATCGGCTGGAACAGCCGGCGCCGCACGATCTCGAAGCTCTCCTCGGCCGTAGCCGGCCGCCATGACGACTCCATGCGTCCGATCACGACGCGCAGACGCCGCAACGCCTCGCGGCCGCCGACACCCCCGACCTCGATGTCCGAGCCGATCGACGGTCCGCCTTCCGGCGTTTCCGACGCCGGGATCGACACGACGAGCAATGCGTTGGGCGTCGCTCGGACGGCCTCGGTCAGGGCCTGCGCGAACGAGAAGTGCGTGTCGAAGGTGCCACCGCGCAGGGTGTCGTCCGCGTAGAGCCCACGTGCGTACGCCACCCACTCGTCGATCAGGACGAGGCACGGTGCGTACCGTTCGAGCAGGGTCCGGAGCTCGTCACCTGGGCTTGTGCGCGTTCGGTCGGCCTCGGCGAGCATCGCGTATCCCTCGGCGCCACCGAGTTGCCACGCAAGCTCGCCCCACAAGGTACCGACCTCGGTACCGTCAGGCTTCGTCCACGCCTGACCGGGCGGGAGCTTGGTGCCCACAAGCACGGCGCGGCGGACCGACGGCAGCTCGGTCACGCCGAGCGCGACCACGAGGTCGTGCACATCTTGGGGAAGTTGCGCCACCGGCGTGCCGGAGAAGAGGTGGTACAGCGCGATCATCGAGTGCGTCTTGCCGCCACCAAAGCTTGTCTGCAGATCGACGATCGGCGTCGCGCCCTCACCGGTCAGCCGCTCGACGGCCTGGCCGAGCAGGTGTTGCAGTCCGGTCGTGAGAAATGTCCGCTCGAAGAATGGAATCGGATCGCGGTACTCGGGTAGCCCCTCCTGCCGGGATACCAGATGCAGGTCGGCCGCGAACTCGGCGATCTGGAACTTGCCTCGCGCGACGTCGTCATGCGGCTGGATCACCTCGCGCCACGGCTTGAGCCCGGCCGCGGGGGCGCTGATCAGGACGTCGGCGACGGGCGTCGCCTTGCGCGCCTGCGCCTCGTATTTCAGCCGCATCAGGTCTTCCTTCGAGAGCCCGACGTCGTCGGCCTCTCGGGCGTCGACCGACACGAGGATGCGTTCGATGGAGTCGAGCGCGCGGTAGGTGTCGCTGACCGTGAACGAGTCGTTGTGCGCCCACTTGTTGCGCACGTCGCGCAGCTCGAACACGAGGTTGCGATCGCTCTTGGTGAGCTCGCTGCGAAACGCCGTGTCCCAGACCTCGGTCATCACCCTCAGTTGAAACGACGGGTCTCCGAGCGACACCTCACCGTTGATCGGAGGTCGGGCCGATGCGACGAAGGCCGGCAACCACTCCGCTCCGTTCCGGCTTGTTGTACGCATACGGCGGTCGATGTAGGGCTCAAGCCCTGTCGCCAGCGCTTCGAACGCTCGGCCGACGCGATCACGGTTGCTCAGTGCCATGATGCCGCTCGATCCGCGAGCTGGTTGCGTGGCCGTTTCGACGCCCATGCCGAATCGTCGAGACGCGCGAATCCGCCATGCAACAACTTCGCGATCCGCGGGAAACGGCCGTCGACGGTGCGGATCACCACGCCCTCAGCGCGATCGCTTCCGTAGCGCGACGGGCCGATCTGCTGTTCCACAAACGCGACACCCGTCGCCCGTCCTCGCCACAACTCGACCGGCACGGCGAGAGCGGCCGTGGCGCAGGCAGAGTTCCGCGCGTCGATCGTCATGAAGTTCCCATCGGCGCGCCGGATGTCGAGCGCGACCAGGTAGGCCGGGAGTCGGTCGTAGGCAACCGAGTGAGAAAGCAACAGCCACTCCGCGTACAACGTCCCTCCGTCGACGAGCAGCGCGTGAAGCGCGTCGGTGCGCTCGGCGACCCATGCTCGCAGCGGACCGAGTTGCCCGGCGCGATCCGTCGAGCCGAGGCCGCTGCGCAGGGCACACTGCATCCGTCCGTCGGAGCACCAGATCGTGACGTTGGCGCCGTCGAGCTTCTCCTCGATGGCGACCGGGCGTTCGAGCATTCGCCCTACGTCGTCTTCGGAAAGCACGCGATCATCTTCCGTACCGCGACCGCCAACGAGGTGCGGAACGCGCGGGTAGGGCTGGGGTTCGTTCATGAATGAGCCGCCAGCGCCGCGTCGAGCGTCCAAATGTCGACATCGCCGCGCGAGAACGCGGTCTCGGCGACGAAGCGATCACGCTCAACGAGGATCGCGACGTCGCCGGCACCAAGCAGACCGTTGGTAGCAAGATCGACGAACGACTGGCCGGTTGAGTTGCCATCGCACAATGCGCCGAGGAACTCGTCGTCCCACGGCGAGCGCCACAGCCGAAACGGAGACTGCCCGTCGATGGCCGCTCGCAGGAGGCTGGTGAACACCAGTGCCGCCGCACGTCGGTTGCCGTTCGCCTGCTCGATGTGGTTCCCCGTCTCGATCATCGCGGTGACGGGAATCACGAACCGTTCACCCAACTCGACTCGCGTGCGGAACTCCGCTTCGATCTCGGCCTGACGCTCGCACATCCCCGGTACACCGACGAGCTCACAGAGGATCGACGTGTCGATGAACGTCACTGTCACCGTGAGCCCGATCGGAGCACCCGCTCGAGCACGGCGAGCGGATCCTCGACGTCGTCGAAGTCTCCGTGTATCCGACCGGCTTCCGCCGCTTGCCCAAGGCCACCCGACGACACGATGTCGAGATAGTTCGGCATCTCCGAGAGACGGGTGAGCGTGCTGCGCCCCGACGGACCGCGCTGGCAGACGATGACGCTTCGATGCTCGTCGCCCATGAGAGCATCGAGAATCGCCGGGCTATGCGCCGTTGCGAGCGCGCGCACGCTGCGCGCCTGGACCTGCTCCCGGATCAGCGCGATGAGGCTTTTCGCCTGCGACGCGTGCAAGCCGTTCTCGAGCTCCTCGATCACGACGGTCGTCTGGCCGACGGCGTCCTCTGAAGCCAGGTGTTCCGGCATCGTGTCGACCGTCGGCGCTTGTAGCAACGCGACGAGGATCGCGAGAAAGCGCAACGAGCCATCGCTGAGTATCCGCGCTGAAACCGGGTGGTCGCTCTCGGCGAAGCGTTCGATGAGTGTGAGCATCACGTCGCCGAGGTCCGACTTACTCGTCACAACGTCGATGACTTCCTGCTCGTTGAGCCGACCCATCGCCGCACGCAGCAGATCCTTCACGTCTTGGGAGCTGATGAGGTCGGCGACTGCCGCCGAGAGGTTCTCCGCATCGCGCCGCAATAGCTTGTCGGTCTGCTGCACGTACTGACGCATGAGGTGCGGGACCGGATCGAGGACGAACACGGCTTTGAGCGCGGCCCGCACTTTTGCCGCTGCAAGGTGCAGCTGCTGGCCGGCCTCGGTTGCGGGCACGCGAGATAACGCTTGCGTCGTCAGGAGACGGTCCGCTCTGAACGACAACTTTGGATTGCGCCCGACCTCTTGGTTCGACCAGCTCGCGACAATGTCACTCGAATCTCCACGAGGCTCGTCGGTAACGAGGAGCGTCCCTCCGTTCTGCGCCAATCGTTCGAACACAATCTGCACAATCGGTTCCGTCTGCACGGAAACGTCAAGGGTCACGGTCGTGATCCCGGTTCGGACCGTGCAGCCGAGGTCGAATCGGGAGGTGCCAAAAGGCGCGCATCCGGCGACGCCGCCACGTACAGCAGCGCCTTCGCGACCACCGTCGATCGTGTCGCGCACGTCGTCGCCCGACGCCAATCGGGCCAGGGTCCACAAGCCGTCGAGCGCGTTCGATTTTCCGCTCCCGTTGCGGCCGACGACCACCGTGAGGTCGTCGAGTGGCAACACCGCGTCGCGGAAGCTCTTGTAAGCCGTGAGACGCACCTCTTCGATGACCGAAGGCTCCATGATCACGAATCCTCGGTGAACATCGAGCCGGTCGTCCCGCTTTCACGCGTCGGCTCGCGCTCTGCCCGACGAGCGATCTCCGGCCAGCTCGTGACGAGCGCGTCGTAGTCGAGCGCCTCCTTCGGGCGGCTACGAGCCACATTGAGCGACAACCAGTATGCGAGATTGCGCGCTTCGTCGGACCAGCGTCGCGCTCGCTTCAACAACGCTGCCGCCGCGTCCTCGCCACCTCCGACGGTGAGGAGCCGGACCAGGTGCTGTGTGACCTCCCACACGGTCACATCCTGGTCCTCGTCGGGCGACCAGTTGGCGGTTAACTCTTCACGGGCCAGCAACCGCACCTTGCCACCTCGCGACTCGATAATGCCCGCCTTGACGAGCCCATCGAGCGAGGTGTTCGTGGTCTTGAAGACCTTCTCCGCATCGTCGAAGGGCGCGAAGTCGAACCCGTGAGCGCGATACCAGTCCATCGCCCACCGGGTCGGACCGTCGAGGTCCCCGACGAAATCGTTCAACACTTCGCCCTGTACCGAACCGATCAGGTGGATCGCGTCGTCGACCGTCATCGCTTCGCCCGATGGCTCGATCACTCGGGCGAACCGCGAGAAGATCGCCATGCCTGGCCCGATCGTCGCCTGGCCGAGGTCGATAGAGGAGATCGCGCCCTCCTGCAGCTTTCGAATCGCACGCGGCAGGTCCGCTCGCAGGGCCGACAAGAAGCCTTGCCGGTCGATCACCTTGGCATTCGGGTCCTGCGTACGACAGACGAGCACGACATAGGAAGCCAGCGAGTTCGTTCCGATTCCAATCTGACGACCCGACGTAGTTGCATGAATCGGCCACGTCCCGACGATCTTCAAGCCAGCCGACAGGATCGCCGTGAGCATCGCCGTCCAAGCGGTCGAACCAAGTGAGCCGTCGTCCGAGGACTCCTCTTGACGATGCGCGTAGACGACCAACATCGGCAGATCTACCGTGCACGCGGCGGCCAGGTTGTGAAACGCCTCGGTGAATCCGCTTACGAAGTAATCGGTAGCAGCTTGCTTACTACCGCCGTGCCGATACGGCGCCGCGATCAACTCCGTCGCTTTCGGCGTCGCTACCGTGGCGAACAAATCCGGCTCTGTGCTCGAAAGGGCTCGGCGCAGCCATACGTAGAAGTAGTCCGAGAGATCGGCGTAGCCAATCTGGGCGAAGTATGGCGGATCGGTAGCCAAGAGCGCAGGCGTCGTCAGGCGGACAGGTTGCCGTGCATCAGCTTGATAGACGTGCGCATGCTGCGATTGAGTCGGGAGTGCGCTCAACCCGACGGAAAGTGATCCAACTTGGCGAAGCCAATCTCCGACCGAGCCGCCAAACGGATTTGCCTCACCGAAATCCCATACCATCGGCAATGCGTGTCTCGTGAACGCGGGCTGGATCTTGCTCGGTCCGTTCCGCGTCCACCAACGCCCCTGAGTGGAATTGAAGGTCGCGAGTTTGCCGACACAGAGGCCGAGAACAGTCGCGCTCGCGCGGGCGTAAATCTCGTCACCCCCATCAGCGCGCACCCATTCGGGAACCTGCGCAACCGCGCCCGCGAAGGCGCCCAGAACCACGAGCTGCCGATTAGTGAAAAGATCGGCGTAATTCGTCATGCCATACAGCTGAATGCGGAAGCCCAGCGCCTGCTCAGGCATTTCAAGGTCGATCGTGCCCGGCGGGCGGGTGATGGTCGGTGCGGTCGTGACCGCCTTCAGGGGATCGAGGTATCGCCGTCCATCGGCCTGATCCACCGCAACGGCCATGAGCTGCACGCTCATACGGCCCGCTCGACCTTCGAATCGAACGTGGTCCAACGGGATCGGTTGCTCACACGTCAGACACCTGGCAGCAGTTCGCGCCATCGTGCCCTTTGCGTGCGAGGGCCCACCAGCTCCGGTACGAACTTCAAAGCGCACCGCCGCGCCAGGCTTCGCGTCCATGGGTTCAAGCCACGTCTCGAAGCCCTTCTTCTTGCTTAACCAAAATGAACTCATAAGCGGCGCGACTGCACGACACACCGGGTTTGGGCACACGACGGTTCGCGCCCACAACCACGCGATCACAGTGCCGCCGCCCGGGGGGTCTGGATACAAGTGCCCGATCTCGTTCCACACCTGCTCGCGTACCCGCTCCGCGTAGTGACGACAGTCGGCGAGGAAGCCCTCAAGCGGGCTGCCCTGAAGCCCCTTCAACTGCTTCGGATCGCCGACGAGGGCAGTACGTCCCTGAACCTGTGGCACAAGCTCCGTCAACACGCGCGTGATCAGCACCGGCACTGGATTCAGATCACTGCCCGCGGCGGGCAGCCCGAGCCGCTGAGCTTCCACAAGCGTCGACCCTCCGCCGCAGAAAGGGTCGAAGATGATCGGCGGGTTACCTCCCGTCGCCTCTTGGAGCACCTTGCGGGCCTCGGCGAGCGTGTCGTTGTCGGGTGCTCCACCGTGCTCGGGCACCAGGCGTTCAATCAGATGGAGCAGCTTCTTCCGTTCGTCGCCATCTCCCGGGTCGTCGACGAGACTCGCGAACAGCAGCGCGCGCCATGCGGGTGTCGGCATCGGAGCGAACCACTTGTGCACGTTCTTGATGGAGCCGACCTTGCGGTCCTTGTCGCGTCGGCTCGCGACGCTGATCGCTTCGAGCGGTAGCGCCACCTCAACGAGCTTCGTCACACCGACATCCCTATCACCAAGCCAGTTTCGCGCACGGCTCCTGGCCGGCCGCGCTGTGCCAGGATCCGTGGCATGGGAACGGCTTGGCTGGTTCGGGCCGGTCAGGAGAGCCGGCACGCGGCCGCCTTCGAGGCAGCCGGCGCCATCGCGCTGGGCTGGACCAATATCCCCGGACTCAACGACCTGGCGGGCCTGAGCACCGCGCGGATCGCGGAGCTGGTTCACGCCTTCGGGCGTGCACCGCTTCCGGCGGCGCAAGATGCCGCGGAGCTCGTCGCATTCCGCGACGAGCTCGCGGTTGGCGACCTCGTCGTCACGCCCGATGCCCGGGTGCGGCAGGTACTGGTCGGCACCGTGGCCAGCGCCTACCGCTACGACGAAGGCACCGCCGTCGGCGACTATCGCCACGTACGCGACGTCGAGTGGCTCGGGCGCATGGAACGCGACGCACTTCGGGAACCTCTGCGGAAGGACACCAACTATCGCCGGACATTGCGCCGTCTGGACGACAACCATGACGCGTGGTTCGACCTTGCCGAGCGCATTCGCACCGGAGAAGTGGTTCTCGCTCCTCGTCGCGCGCTTCGCGCCACAAGGGCGAAGGCAGAGAAGGGATTCGACACTCCGACTGATCGTCGGTGTGCAGATTGCGGGTTGACGCTCGCCAGGAGTTTGTTCGAACCGGGGAGCGACCTCTGCAACGACTGCCGCGAAAGGAGCGTCAGCATGGGTCGGTAGCGCGCTCCCAATAGTCGCGCCAGCTCAAGGTCGTCGCCGTCGTCGCGAACGGAAGGTGCACCGTGTCGCCGAACGGGCGCCGTAGGTAGCGCACGCGGTCATGCGCGGCACCTCGTGTGCTCACCTCGACCAGGGCGAGCACCCAAGCATCGGGCACGTTGAGCGCGTGCAATATCTCGTTACGGGTCACCATGAACTGTTCGGCGCCCTCGATCCGACCCTTCACCTCGAGGAACAGAAGCGTGCCGTCGCGCGCCTCGCTGCGGATATCGAATCCCGGATTGGAGTGGCTCATCTCCTCGGCGATGCGCCCGATCTCCTCTTCGCTGGCAAGCACTGCGTCGACGGCGCGTCGCTCGACCTCTGCGCGTTCGAGGGCGAAGAGTGGTGGTGTCGGCGGCGGGACCTGGTCGGGAGAGGCCAGCAATGCTGCCGGTATCACCAATGCCCCGCCCACCACCAGAGGCGGCAGGGCAGCGAGCTGACCGTCGCGATCGAGATCGACCATGCGCGTCCGCAGCCGTAGCTGCAATTCGTCGGCGCGCGCTTGCGCGCGGTCGGGGTTCATGCGGGGTTGTCTGCCCGCATCGGCCTGTTCTCGCAATGTCGCGGCCCGGTGATCCCAGTACGCGATCGCTTTCGTCAGGCGCTCTCGGATCGCGGCGCGTGCTTTCATCACTCGTGTCTCGGTGCGCGCCCGCACTTCGGCAAGGTGGTTCGGCACTGCAACTTCGATCGCATGGCCGACGGCGAGGCCGTCGAGGTCTTGCGCGAGCCACGGCTCTTCCAAAATAGGGGCGAGGCGCGCGCGCTCGACCTCTGACGGCGCCCGGTAGTCGAGATATGGCGCGTAGCCGGCCGTACGGGCGTTGCCGTTAGCGTCGAGTTCGACGAACTCGAATCGGCGCGAGACGACTCGCTTGTGACCCGTAGTCGTCTCATTGCCGTCGGTGATGCTGTGCTCGAGTAGGAAGAGGACGCGCGCACGTTCGGAGTTGGCGTCGTCGACGAGTACTGCGCCCTGCCGCAACAATGCAGCGTGCCGTTCGACGGTGAGATCGAGCACCGCGTCCAGAAGCGGATGACCGGGAGCAACCAGCTCGGCGAGGCTTTCGTCCGCTACACGCGCAAGATGCTTGCCGAACGTGATTCGCTCATACGCGCGCAGCACGGGCGCGCCTGATCCAACGCGCCGATCGCGCGCTCGCACGGCTTCGGGGACCCGCGTGACCTCGAACCGGCCCGGCTCGCGCTCACGCAGCTGTCCGCCGAGGCGCTCGAACGCGTCTGTGAACCAGGCCCGTACGTAGTGCGGCTGTAGCTTCCGAGCCTCGGCTTCGAGCAGATCATGCCGGATACGTTCGACGTCGGCGGCGTCGAGCAGATCAGCGGCGAGGGCGTGCTCCTCGACAAGCTCGCTCAAACCTTCCCCGACGCGCGCGTCCACAACCGCGTCGAGCTTCGCCCGCACATCGGGGCGGTCGCCGTAGCGAATCGCTTCGATCAGCAGGTCGCGCAAGGCGCGGCCGGGAAGTGCGGCACCGAGCACGTCAAACACCTGTCCGCCCAGATCGCGACGCTGTTCCTCCAGCTTGTCGAGCAAACGCTTGTAGACCATGCCCTCACGGGTGCCGTCCGCGACGAGGTTCCACAGGTGGCACACCTCTGTTTGGCCAATACGGTGCACACGACCGAACCGCTGCTCGATGCGGTTCGGGTTCCACGGCAAGTCGTAGTTCACGAGCAGGTGCGCGCGCTGAAGGTTGATGCCTTCTCCGGCGGCGTCGGTCGCGACAAGCACAAAACATTCGCGGTCTTGCGTGAACACCTCCTGGATCCGGCGTCGTTCCTCGCGCCGCACACCGCCGTGGATCGTGACGACGGCTTCGGTGCGCCCGAAGAAGGTACGCAGCTTGTCGACGAGATAGTTCAACGTGTCGCGATGCTCGGTGAACACGATCAGCTTTCGGCGTGCACCAGTCGGTTCGTACATCTCTGGCGTACCGTCGAGCAACGCCGCGAGCTCCATCCACTTACGGTCGGTTCCCGAGCGGCGCACCTCTTCGGCGATCGCCTCCAACCGCCGCAACGATTCGATCTCGAGAGCAAGCTCCTCCGCGTCGCGCGCCGCGCTCGCCTCGTCGACGATGGCCTCCTCGAGATCCTCGAGCTCGTTGTCGTCCAGATCGTCGAGGTCGTCGTCGTCGAACTGAGGAGCATGGTCGACGAATCTCTCCCCGCGAGCCTTCGTACGCAGTTCCGCAAGCCGGTCCTCGAGCCGGATGCGTCTTCGTCGGAGCGACTGGTAGATGGCCTCAGGCGACGACGCCAGTCGCCGTTGCAGAATTGTCGCTGCAAACCCGACGCGGTTGCCGCGCCTGCCCTCACCCTGATCACTGAGCCGCTCCGCCCGATTCATCTCCTCGGCCACATAATCGGTGACCTGGGCGTAGAGCACCGCCTCCCGATCCGACAGTGGATACGGGAGTGTCGATGCCAGACGTTCGGGGAACAACGGCCGACCATCGAAGCGCAGCAGCTTCTCCTTGACCATGCGGCGCATGAGGTCCGAGACGTCAACAGCACGGGCACCGTCGATTGGTCGGCCCTCGAACCGGTCGGCATCGAGGAGCGCCATGAAGAGATGGAAATCCTCTTCCTTGCCCGCGTGTGGTGTCGCCGTCATCAGCAAGAAGTGACGGGAAATTTCGCCGAGCACCTTGCCGAGCCGGTATCGCTTTGTCTCCTTGAGCTCGGAGCCGAAGTAGTGCGCCGACATGCGATGGGCTTCGTCGACAATCACCAGATCCCAGTCAGTCGCGCGAAGTCGCTCGACGAGTTCGTCGTTGCGCGCGAGATGATCGAGGCGGGCAATCAGCAGGTTGTTGTCGCGAAAGGCATCTCCCGACTTCGTGTTCTCGATCGCCTCACGGGTCAGGATCGTGAAGTTCAGGGCGAAGCGGTCCGCGAGCTCGTCCTGCCACTGGCCAACGAGTCCGCCCGGCGCGACCACGAGACACCGGCGCACATCGCCCCGCAGCATGAGCTCCTTGATGTACAGGCCGGCCATAATCGTCTTGCCGGCACCCGGGTCGTCGCACAGCGCGAACCGCAGCGGCTGGCGCGGGAGCATCTCGCCGTACACCGCCTGGATCTGGTGGGGAAGCGGCTCCAAGAGGCTCAGGTGGACTGCGAGCCGCGGGTCGAAGAGATACGCGAGTTGAATGCGGCGAGCCTCGGCAACGAGCCGGAAGTTGTCACTGTCGCCGTCGAACGCCCACTCGCGTCCGTTCGCCTCGATGTCCAATGTCGCTTCGTCGTCGCGGTAGAGGAGTTGGTGGTCGGCCTCGCCGCTCGCGGTCCGGAAGGTGAGGGTGATGCACGACGACCCGTGCCATTCGACCGCGACGACCGTGACTGGACCGTCGGCGCGGAGCCCGCGGACGACGGCCCCAGGTGTGAGGTCGTCGAGGCGGGTCGGCACGCCGAGAAGGTATCTCGCCGAACCTCGATCAGACCGCGACCTCTTCACCTGCACCTTCAGCAAGTTGGTGGGCTTCTTGGTGGGTGTCTTGGTGGGCCTCTTGGTGGGGTTCGAGCAACGGAGAACCGGACTCGTGAGAGCGGAAAAACGCGCCGTACGCCAGCGCGACCGAACTCGAAGACCTCGCCGTCGCTCGCGTTGACGTCAACCGCGGCGTCAAACGGCCACACGCGCCCCCGTCGCGGGCGCCTGCGCCGACCCGGGCACCGCTCGTTCAGGGCCCCGAAACGGGCGGATCTGGTCGTCACGAGACCCGCGTTTCGAGACCTGCTCGCGAGCCACCAGACCACCTCGGTGGTTCCGCTTGTGCGGAACCGCCATATGTGCTCCGCGTAGTTCTCAGTCACCAGGAACCCCACCAATCCGGAACCGACCGGTCGACGAAAAATGTCGATCGATCTCGAAGAAAACGGTTCCGATCGCGCTCGCCGATTCGCACACAACAGGCGACACGCCAGCTACGAACCGCGAACGGATCGCCATGTACACGATCGCCGTCCTCGACCTACTCACCGACTACCGCGCTGTGCAGCGGCGCGACCGCTCGTCAGACCAGGCCTGAATGTCGCACCTGGCCGAACCCCCCTCGCACGCCAGCTCGCAGAGCGCGTCGACCCTCGACAAGACATCCGCGGATCCGACGGCTGCGGCGCCGGCGCGTGTCGAGCTTCATCGCGTCGCCGAGCCGCGACGGCAAGCAGATCAGCGCGAGCGCCGATCGGCCGCGAGCGACGCGAGACGCAACGCCGAATTGATGACTGTGCAAGACGTCGCGCGCTACCTTCGAGTGCCGGTCGGGACATTGCGCAACTGGCGCGTCACGGGAGACGGCCCACCCGCGGCACGCATCGGTCGTCATGTTCGGTATCGACGAGCAGATGTTGAATCTTGGGTGGCCGAGCGTGTGCGCCTGGACGTCGCGCAGCGCAGGAACGAAAGCTGAGTCGTGGCCGTCAGCCGCAAGGACAACTCGAGAGGCGTCCGCTGGCAGGCGGCATACCGAGCTCCGGACGGTCGCGAACGAACGAAGACGTTCGACCGCAAAGTCGATGCCGAGCGTTGGCTTCGCGCTCAGGAGACGGCGCGAGACACGGGAGAGTGGCTTGACCCGAGACTCGGCAGAGCGTCGGTACAGGAAATCGCTGACCGCTGGATCGCCGGGGCCCGGCCGACGCTCAAGGCAACGACGGTCGAGTGCTATGAGAGTTTGCTGCGGTCGCGCGTCCTACCGACCTTCGGAGCCGCGCGCATTGCCGCGCTACGTCCGTCCGACGTGCAGACATGGGTGGGCACGATGCACGACTCCGGACTGTCGGCTTCGCGGATACGCAAGGCCGTTGTAGTCCTTCGTCTCGTGCTCAATTCAGCAGTGCGCGACGGGCTCATCCTTCACAACGCGGCCGCGGGCGTGAAGCTGCCACCGATCATTCGCCGGGAGGCAGCCTTCTTCGACCCTGAGACCGTCGAGACCATCGCGACCGAGATGCCAGAGCCGTACGACACGCTCGTTCGACTGCTCGGCACGCTCGGACTCCGGTGGGGCGAGGCCGCGGCGCTTCGGGTGCGCTCGGTCGATCTCTTGCACCGCCGGCTGCGCATCACGGAGTCGGTGTCCGAAGTCCGAGGGCGACTCGTGTTCGGCGCTCCGAAGACGCACGCAACGAGGTCGGTGCCGCTCCCCTCGTCTCTCGCCAAAGCGCTGGAGAGGCTTCTTTCGGCCGACGCGGACGCGTTCCTGTTCCGTAGCCCCTCCGGGCAGCCGCCGCGCCATTCGAACTTCTACAACCGGCTCTGGCGTTCGACGCTTCGTCGCCTCGGTTTGCCGATGGTCGGGCTGCACGCGCTACGGCACTCGGGCGCTGCGCTCATGATCTCGGCGGATGCGTCCGACAAGGCGCTGCAATCGATTCTCGGGCATTCCTCCGCGAGCTTCACGAGGACCGTGTACGGCCACCTCTTCGACGCGGACTTGGACGCGCTCGCCGACCGCCTCGATTCAGTCCCGCGGACTTCTCGCGGACTTCGGGTCGCCGGCACAGAAGAGCGCTCGACGGGCATGCCGTCTGGCCAGGACGAAGATGGTGGGCCCGGCTGGGATCGAACCAGCGACCGGAGGATTATGAGTCCCCTGCTCTGACCACTGAGCTACGGGCCCGGAATAACTCCTACTACAAGGCCCGGCGGGCGGGCCGAGCGGTCGAGGGGCGCAGGTGCCATCGGCCACGCATGACTTCACCGGGAAACGAGCCGATCCCACCGGACGAATGGAGAGCCCGTTCGCACCCAGAGCGCCTTACGTCGGCGCCCGGCCTTCGGGATCATTCTCGTGTATCCGAGACTCGGTAACAGGCGGGCGTCGGGCGGGTCCAGGACGACGTCGGGCCTCAACTTTCCGACGGAGTACTCGATGTCCCACTTGTTGTGACCGGGCCTGAATACTGGCGACGCCGGCGATTCATTCGCGATATGGCGATCACTCTTGCCGAGCATGTCGATCATTGCGCGCCCGCTGAAGTACTGACTGGCGCCCGCGCCGCCGACCGCGACCTTCGCACCGGGCAACGTGATGTCGGAGATGATCGCACCTTTCTCGGCGAACTGGTTGCCGCCGCCGTCTCGCTCCCCATGGGCAAAGGCCTCAGGAGAAGCAGCGACAAGTAAGACGATCACGAGTGCCGTCGCGTGCACGGCGAGCGATGATGCGCGCCGCCGAGCCACCGTGACCATCACGATCAGAATGCCAGCGCACAGCAGTGGCATCAGAAGGGCGGGCGGCGCTGCGATTCGACCATCCGAACCCAGTGCGACGTGCGAACTGTAATGAACTACTACGAGCGCGATGACGTTGAAACCAGGCCCGATCGCGGCAAGGCACGCCGCGAGGAGCATGCTTCGCCGGTATCGATCACGCTGTAGCGCCCGACCTGCAGTGGCGCTCAGGGCGCAAACGGCGGCGAGAGAAACGCATACGAATGCGGGTGTGAGATAACGATTGGGAAGCGCGTACGCCTCCCAGGCGTCGCCTCCAACGAAAGCATTGTAGGCGAGCTGACCGGCCGCGATCGCACCGAAGAGACCTATGAGGCGGCGCTGCGGCAAGGTGAGGCGATGCCAGCAGGCGGCGATGATCACCAAGCCGGGCAAGAGATAAGCGACGGCAGTTATCGCGTCGCCGGCAGTTCCGCGAATCAGACGATCCCCGAGCGGGATTCCAGTGACCTTGAGGTAATAGGTGTTCGGTAAGGGCACTCCGAAATACCAGAGTCGAAACACCACGGTGGCTGTGGATGCGGCGAGCGCTGCACCTGCCAAGGGCCAGAGAAGCCGAGGAAGCCGTCGCCGGGCGACGAATGAAGCCCACGCGAGAGGCGCCAAGGCAACGACGGCGAAGTCGTTGCGGGTGACGACGCCCACTACCACGACGACGGCAAGAACGATCGAATCGCGAAAGGCTGGGTTCTCCGCAGTCGCGATACGCCACGAGAGTGCACAGGTTGCCAGCATGAGAAATGTCAGCAGGCCGACCTCGAGGCCTTGCACTGCCCAAAACAGAAGGGGAACGTTCGCAGCGACTACAAGCGCTCCGAGGAAGCGAGTCCAGGGGCGTCCCGCCGGATTGAACCAACTCGTCAACTCTGCGGCGACGATCGCCGCCAACCACACGGTCGCAAGCCCGAGTACCTTCGCCGCGATGATCGCGGAATCTCCTGTGAAACCCAGTCGATAGACCCCGGCGAACACCAACGTCCAGAGCAGATTCGTGATCCCCTCGACCCTTGGGGCGCCCGCGAACCAGACCAATCCGTGACCTGACGCGAGCGTCTTCGCATAACTCATCGAGATCATCGCGTCATCGAACAGCGATGGATGCGAGCCGCCCTTCAGGTCGCTCCATTGACCGTGGCGAGCAATCAACACGGCGGGGATGAGTGACAACGCCAACGCAGACGCGATCGCCCGCCCATCCCTCCGTCTTTCGGACCGCGGATCGTTCAGACTGGGGAAGTCGCTCTTCACTCCGTCCTCGCGCGTCGAGATCGCTCGGTCAAACAGCCCGCGGCGATCTCGAGATTGTTCCACCGCCGCGGGTGGCACGCAACGCGCGTCAGCACAACGCTCACGAGCGTCTGACTATGAGTCCCCTGCTCTCACCACTGAGCTACCGGCCCCAGCCGTCATTGTGTGGGATCCGGGAGTCTCGAACCGAGACCGCCGCGGCAGCGGGCACCACGCGCCCGTGCACAAGAGCACCGCGCCGAACGTTGCAAGCTTGGCACCCCATCCCAGCCGCGCGGTCCCGACCATGTGGGCGAACGCTACGAGGGCGCCCAGCGCGACGAGCAATCCGGCGAGAGCGACGGTACGCGCCGGCCTGCTCCGTGCACCGGTGACGCCGCACACGATCCACGCGGCCGCGCCCAACGCCGGGACGAGATACCAAAGGACGGTGAGCCGTCCGCTCGACAGCGCGGGTACATGTCCACCCAGCGCGACAACTGCGTCGACGAGCTCGTGTCCGCGCAAACCGCTGCCGGGGCCACGCGACACCCAGTGCACGAACGCAGACGCGACGAGCGCCACGCCGCCGGCGAGATAGCACACGTCGGCGTGCCGCGAACGCGGGCGCTCGGTCACGGCCGCGTCGTCGCGGTCGTCGGCGTCGTCGCGGTCGTTGACGACTTCGAGTCGCACGAGGCCATGAACACGTCGATCACACAGCCTCCCGAAGACGTCGACGACCGCGCTTCCGCGGGAGCGTCCGTCTCGTTCCACACGGTGACCGTCTGGTCGACACCGCGGTAGTTGAACACGGCGATCCGGTAGATGCCGTCGGCCGGCAATGTGAGCGCTTCGCCGTAGAACCCGCCGACCGAGTTGCCGTCGGGGGCGACAATCTCCGCGCTCTCGCTGAAGAACTCGTTGTTTTGAGGCGGCTTCACGAGACCGATGACGCGCTGACCTTGGTGACCGGTGAAGGTGAAAACGTGCATACCCCGCACACCCCCGGGCACCGTCACGGGCTCGCCGAGCCGGATCTCGCCGTCGGGCTCGAGCTCGGTGGGCAGATGCAGCAACGAATACAGCCCGCGGCGATCGATGTTCCGGATCCACGTGTTCAGGACGTCGAGCACCGTGCCGACCGGGCTCACGAACCACCGGCCGTCGCGCTGCACGACCGTGATCTGGGACGGACCGTCCGCGGTTGCCGGTGCCGTGCTGCTGAAGACGTCGAAGATGTCGACCGGCGCCTTCGGCAGGCAGTAGACGTAGTTTCCGCTCGGGGCATCGGAAGAGGCCGGCTGGGTGAAGCAGCCGCCGTCCACCGACCACCGACCCGAGTCCGTCGTGCCCGACGCGTGCAGTTCCACCTTGGCCGTGTCGCCGTGCACCTCCGACGTGGTCGAGAGCTGATCGATCGTGAACGTCGTCTTCCATTCCTCCCGCTGTGCGAGCGCCAGCAGCGCGTCGCGGTAGTCGTAGAGGGGGAGCTCGTCGGGCCGCACCAGCGTCATCAGCTTCGTCCAGTCGCTGCGCTGTGCCGCACGCATCGCGTCCTGTACCGCCGCGTCGGGCGAATCGGCGCCGAGCGTCGCCGCCGCACGCTCACCCGACCCGAGATCGGCGCCGGGCAACTCGTTGTACACACGGAGATATTCGAGGGCCGTGTACGCGGCGCTCACGTACCAGTGACCTTCCTCGCGGACCACTACCACGAAGGTCGGCACGCGCTGCTGTTCATCGAGTCGCGCGAGGTCGACGTTCGCGGAGTTGTCCTCGGTGTCGCGGAGCACCTTTTGCATCAGCGGCGAGAACTTCGACTTCTGGGTGCTCGCGGAGAGCGTTCCTTGCTCGATGGTCACCTTGGCGAACCCGTCGGCGAGCGGCGTGGTCGTGAGTCGCAGGTCATCGACCGAGAAGTCGACGCCGGTGAGCGGTGCGCTTGCCGCCTCGACCAAGCGCAGCTCGGCGGCCTTCTTCTCCGCGGCGTCGAGCGTCTCGTGCAGGGACCGGACCTCCGTGGGCGACAGGACATCGGCCGCTTCCAACGGGTCCTCGTGCGACATGGCATCGGCAAGGCGCCGGACAACCGCCTCCGGAGAGCTTGCGCCACCGCTGCCGACGAGCGAGGAGATCGCGAGCATGCCGACGAGCAGCATCGTCGCGATACCCGCGGCGGTGATCATCGAGCCGAACCGGCGGCCGGGGCGGCGTGACCGCTCGGGCTCGGTCGTGACGAACGGGATCGGGTCGAGGTCGTCGTGCTCGCGGTCGCCCTCGACCAAACCGATGGCCGCCTTCTTGACAGCATTGTCGAGCACCGCGTCCGCGCCGCGAGGAGTGCCGCGCTCGGCGAGCGCCGTCAGGCGGTCGTGCAGCTCACTCACCGCTGGCCTCCACCGTGAGGTCCGACCGAAGACGTCGTCGCGCTCGCATCAACGCGACGCGTGCGTTGCTGTGCGACATGCCGACGAGCTCGGCCGCGTCCGCAATCTGTTGGCCCTCCACTTCGACGAGGAAGAGCAGCGCGCGCACGCGGGGCTGCAAGTGCAGCAGGTCCTGGAGATCGCTGGGGTAGTCGTCCGTCGAGCCCGCCGTCGCGCCCAGGCGGTGGAGCACCGCCGTTCCCCGGCCCCGGCGGCGCCGTTCGTCGGTCGCGAGGTTGACGATCGTGCGGCGCAGGTACGGCCCGAGCTCGCGGATCTGCGATGAATCCTTCATCAACACCCTCGTGTACGCGTCCTGGACCAGATCGTCGGGGTCGACGTCCCAACGGCCGATGACAGCCGCGAACCGCCGCAAGGGCTCGTACAGCTCCCGGAGCTGCCGCATCCCGGCGGTATCCCAGCGTTCTTCGACTGCCACGCGGCCCCCGCGTTCTTCTGGCCTGCTGTCACCGTACCGACGTATGAGTCGGCCCGGGTGTGACGGTCCATGAAAGAAAGATCCCCGCCCTGTGGGGGGCGGGGACTGCTCCGGGGGAGAGGCTCGAACTCTCAACCTACGGCTTAACAGGCCGCCGCTCTGCCGATTGAGCTACCCCGGAATGGCGGCCGAGGATAGCAGCGCCCGGACCATGCCCTATCGCAATCGTTTGGTCGGACAGTGCACGTAAACGGCCGCTCGGCGACCAAACGCCTGTGACCTCGCGGAACGGCGCTAGCTGTAATGACCTGACAGGTTGTTGAGGCGGCTGATGGGTGGCTGGCCTCCGAGCGCGGTGTGGCAGCGGTGATGGTTGTAGGTGTGGAGCCAGCGGGCAAGTGCGGCGAGGCGTTGGTTGTTTGACTTGTAGGGGCGGATGTAGGCCCACTCTTCTTGGAGGGTGCGGTTGAACCGTTCCACTTTGCCGTTGGTGCGGGGTGTGTAGGGCCGGATGCGGCGATGCTCGATCTCGAGCGCGTGGCAGGTTTCGGCCCATCGGCGGCTGACATAAGCGGGGCCGTTGTCGCTGAGGACAGCCTCGATGGTGACGCCGAGCTCGGCGAACCAAGCAACGGCGCGCTCGAACATTGCGGTGCAGGTCTCGGCGGTTTGGTCGGGCCAGACCTCGACGTACGCGACGCGACTGAACGCGTCGATCACGCTGTGGACGTAATCGACCTGGGGTGTGATGCGGTCGCGTTGGGGAACAACTCCGCGTCCGTGCGCTCGCCAACCGCCACCGTCGGGCACTTGGTGCAGCTTCTTGGTATCGACGTGAACGAGTTCACCTGGCCGTGACGTCTCGATCCGACGGACCACCCGGCCCGTCGGCCGGTCTATCCACTCCAGGCGCGAGAGTCCCCGCCGGCGCAATACCCGATGCACAGTCGAGGGGTGCATCTCCACGATCCCCCCGATACGAGCCGGCCCGAGCTTGCGGTTGGTGCGGATCCGTTCGATCCGCCGCTCCATCGCCCGTGGTGTCTGACCTGGGCACGAACGTGGGCGGCTCGACCGGTCCCACAAGCCCGCGTCGCCCTCGATGCGCCAGCGGCGCCACCACTTGTAGACCGTCGCCGCCGACACGTTCATCTGATCGGCGACGTCGCCTGCCGTCCAGCCGGCCTGCATCCGTTCGACGAGGTCGCGGCGCGCTCGCACGGTCAACTTCGCGTTAGCGTGATACTTCAAGAGGGCCTCCCGAGATCGGTGTGATGCTTCAGCAGCTCCACACCTACTCGCGGAGGCCCTTCTCTCAGCGGATCCCCTCAACAACGTCCGTGGGCATTACAGCTAGCTCTCTTCGAGATAGTCGCGGAGGCGTTGGGAGCGGGTGGGGTGGCGGAGCTTGGCGAGGGTCTTGGATTCGATCTGGCGAATGCGCTCGCGCGTGACGCCGAACTCCTTGCCGACCTCTTCGAGCGTACGGATCTGGCCGTCGTCGAGACCGAACCGCAGGCGCACGACCGCGCGCTCGCGATCGTTGAGCTCCTGCAACGCTTCTTCGATCGCTTCCGACAACAGTGCGCGAGCTGCGGCCGTCGCCGGGGCAATCACATTCGGGTCTTCGACGAAGTCACCGAGGAGGCTGTCGTCCTCCTCCCCCACCGGCGTTTCGAGCGACACGGGCTCCTGCGCGATGCGCTGGATCTCACGCACCTTGTCGGGTGTCATCTCGACCTTGGTCGCGATCTCCTCGACCGTCGGCTCGCGCCCGAGCTCTTGGAGCATCGAGCGAGAGACGCGCAACACCTTGTTCATCGTCTCGACCATGTGCACCGGGATGCGGATCGTGCGCGCCTGGTCCGCGATGGAGCGAGTGATCGCCTGACGGATCCACCAGGTCGCGTACGTCGAGAACTTGAAGCCCTTGGTGTAATCGAACTTCTCCACGGCCCGGATGAGCCCGAGGTTGCCTTCCTGGATCAGGTCGAGCAACGCCATGCCGCGACCGACGTATCGCTTCGCGATCGACACGACGAGCCGGAGGTTGGCCTCGGTGAGCTGACGCCTCGCGAGCTCACCATCGCGCTGCACCGCGTGCAAGCTCGCTCGCCGGTTCTCGCTGATCTCGACGAGCGCGATCGCGTTGCCGTCTTCGTCTTCGGTCGGCGGGTTCAGCTTCTCGTCGGCGAACAGGCCGGCCTCGATCCTTTTCGCGAGCATCACTTCCTGCTCGGCAGTCAGCAGCGGGACCTTCCCGATCTCCTTGAGATACATCCGGACGGGATCGAAGCTGCCGCCGGTTTCGGTGTGCGTCGGCCGAGCTGCGCTGCGGACCGCTTGCAGTTCTTCGTCCGGTTCGTCGTAGGAGGGCCGTCGCGACGCGGGACCGCCGGGCCGGGACGTCGCGCTCGGTCGGTGCTCGGGGCGTCGTCGCGGCGCTTCTCCACCACCCTGTTGCGCGCCGGCACGCCGCTGGTCCTCGAGCTGCAATTCCTCCGCGATCTCATCGAGCACTTTGATGCCGCGCGACTCGAACATGTCCCACAACACACGGAGCTCGTCCGCGTCGGGCTCGAGATCGGGAAACGCTGCGAAGATCTCGCCGGTGGTGATGAACCCGCGCTCCTTGACCTGCGCGAGCACACTTCCGACATGAGAGGCCGCGCTCGACGCGGCCGAATCCAACTGTGCGGCGTCGACGGCATCGACAGTTACGGCATCGGCCGCAGGCGGAGGCGTACCCGCAGGTGCGTCCGCGGTCTTGTCGGGCTCAGGTGTCTCCGTCATCGGCGATCCACGTTACCAATTGCTCGGCAACGTTCTCTGCGACATCCCAATGCTCCGACGACCGCGCATTCGCGAGCGCGTCGAGCATCGTTTTGATGTCCGCACTGCGGGGATCCTCACGTCTCAACATCGACGCGAGAAGACGTTGACTTGACGCTTCCACCAGGTTCACGACGACGTGTCGGGCGAGGTCCTCGGCCGTTCCGTTCGTTTCGGGGTCTTCGACCGCGAGACGCTGCAAAAGCGCCCCCACCTCGGGTGATACCCGCTGTAGACACTCGTGCCAGGGCCAGCTGGTCAGAGCTTCGAACGCTGTCCGCGCGAACGCATCGGCGAACAACACACCGTCGAGCCGGCCGCTCATCAGATCGGGAGCGTGCACCGCCCAACGCAGGGCGTCGAGCTCGCGGCGATCCACAGAGAGGGCGACATCGGGCGACCGGGTCGGTTCTTCCCGTCGCATGTGCGGACGCGTGCGTGCGCGTTCGACCGTCGTGCGCAGCCGGTCAGCATCGATGTCGATGCGGCTCGAGAGCTTCATCACGTATTGATCCCGCACCAAGTCGTTCGGATGCTCGGCAATCATGATGGCTGCGTCTTGCGCGGCACGCGCCCGGCCCTCGAGCGAGAGGAGATCCGCCGCTCGCAGCAACCGTTCGACACGGAATTCGAGGAACGGCGACGCGCCCTTCACCGCTGCCACCAGCTGTTGAGGATCGTCGTCGAAGACGTCGGCCGGGTCGCGGCCGGGCGCAAGGTCGGCGACCTGGAACTGCACCTCGAACTTCTGCTCCCACTGATAGCAACGCTCGGCAGCCGCTTGACCTGCGGCGTCGGCGTCGTAGGCGAGCGTGACCTTGCGCGCAAGGTTCTTCAAGGTGAGGAAGTGCTCGTCCGCAAGCGCGGTACCGCACGTCGCAACTGCAATCGGCACGCCCGCGAGGACGAACGCCATCACGTCCGTGTAGCCCTCGCAGATGACGACTTCGCCCTGCGCGACGATCTCACCCTTCGCCCAATTCAGCCCGTAGAGCAGCCGCGATTTGTGGTAGATCGCGGTGTCGGACGTGTTCTTGTACTTCGGGCCCTTGCCCTCTTCGAGCATGCGGCCCCCGAACCCGACGGGGTCACCGCGCGTGTCCCAGATCGGGAACATCAAGCGGCCACGGAACGCGTCTTGCAGCTTGTTGACCTTGTTGACGAACGCGAGACCCGCGTCCGTGATGTCCTGTCGGCCGAATTTCTCCTTTTGGAGATGGTTGCTCAGCGCGTCGTAGCCGTCGGGCGACCAGCCCAGGGAGAACCGGCGCGCGGCATCACCGTCGAAGCCGCGGCTGCGGAGATAGCGGCGGGCGTTGCCGGCGTCCGGGCCACCGAGGAGCCGTTGATGGTAGAAGTCGATGGCGGCTTGCGTTGCTTCATGGAGGCGCTGCTTGCGCTTCCGCTCCTGCGAGAAGTTCGCGTCGTCGTAGCGCAGCGTGATGTTGGCCCGCGCGGCGAGGCGTTCGACGGCGCCGACGAAATCGAGCTGTTCGACGTCGCGGACGAAGGTGATCGCATCGCCGCTCTTCTGGCACCCGAAGCAGTACCACACGTTCTTTTCGGGGCTCACCGAGAACGAGGGCGTCTTCTCGGTGTGGAAGGGGCACAAGCCCTGGAAGCGACGGCCGACGCGTTTCAGCGCGACGTGCTCGCCGATCAACGCGACGAGATCAGTCGATTCGCGAACCCGGGCGACGTCGTCGTCGAGGATGCCCACGGTCGCACCTTATGGCGTGGTCTACACGCCGCGTGGGAGGTCTTCCGGACGCCAACCGAGGAGCTCGACACCGAGCCCGAGTGCG
>JBBQXS010000024.1:0-62584 GCA_038209365.1 Acidimicrobiia bacterium
GCGTGGCGCATCGAGTACAACACCTACCGACCGCACAGCGCCCTCGACGGTCTCACACCCGCCGAGAAGCGCGACGAGTGGATCACCGAACACCAACCAGCACTCTCATGACTGCTGGACCACCAAACGGGGTCCCGTCAACCCAATGCCGCGACCTGTAACACGAGTTGTCGGCGAACGACGCGACCGCGTAGAACCAACTCGTAGGTTTAGGCGTTGAGCGCGCCCGCGATGATGTCACCGATGGCTTCGTGCTCCGTGAGGAACCCATCGTGGCCCGCTATCGAATGCACGACTTCCACGCCCTTGTTGCGCGGGATGAGGTCGGCAAGCTCGTGCTGCAAACGCAGCGGATACAAGCGGTCGCTCGAGATTCCCGCGATCGTCACGTCGGCGGTCACGCGTCCAAGCGCCTCGGACACGCCGCCGCGCCCGCGCCCGACGTCGTGGTGGTTCATCGCACGCGTCAAGACGATGTAGCTGTTGGCGTCGAAGCGTCGCGCCAGCTTGTCGCCGTGATACTCGAGATACGACTCGACGGTGTAGAGGCCGCCTTCGAACGGGTGCTCGTCGTTCTGGTGACCGCGGTTGAACCGCTGCTGGAGCTCGAGCTCGGAGCGATAGCTGACCTGACCAACACCGCGAGCGATCGACATGCCGCGCCACGGTCCTTCCACGAGGTCGTAGTAATCACCACCGTGGAAGTGGGAATCGGCTTCGATGGCTCGGATCTGCAACGAGCACAGCGCGATCTCTTCGGCCGTCGCCGCCGCGCCGCAGGCGATGACGACCGCCCGCGGCGCCCGGTCCGGGTACCTGACCACCCATTCGAGTGCACGCTGGCCCCCCATCGAGCCGCCGATCACGCCGGCCCACTGCTCGATGCCGAGTGCGTCGGTGAGCGCGGCCTCGACGTCCACCTGGTCGCGGATCGTGACAACGGGGAAGCGCGATCCGTACGGTCTCCCGCTCGAAGGATCGAGCGACGAGGGCCCTGTGGTGCCCTGACAACCGCCGAGCACGTTCGGGCACACGACGAAGAAGCGATCGGTGTCGATCGCTCGGCCGGAACCCACCAAGGCGTCCCACCAGCCGAGGCCCGGGTGACCGGGTTCGACCGGGCCGGCCGAGTGACTGTCTCCGGTCAGCGCGTGGCACAGGAGCACCGCGTTGTCGCGCGCCGGTGAGAGCGCCCCCCAGGTCTCGTAGGCGACCGTGATCGCCGACAACGTCGCGCCCGCGCGCAACGCGAACTGGCGATCGTCGAACACTGTCACGAACCGCCGGCGCCCCGGCGGATCGCCGGGGCGCCACGCACCGGTGACGGGAATCGGTTCCTCGTCGGTCACGAGGTCACACGGTCACGGGGTCAGGACGACTTGGCAGCGCGGAGCCCGGCGTCGAGGTCGGCGAGGATGTCGTCGAGGGTCTCGATGCCGACGGACAACCGCACCAGGCCGGGCGTCACGCCCGTGGTCGCCTGCTCGTTCACTTCGAGCTGGCTGTGCGTCGTGCTCGCGGGATGAATGGCGAGGCTGCGCACGTCGCCGACATTCGCGAGATGACTGAACAGCTCGAGGCTGTCGATGAAGTTGCGACCGGCGTCGACCCCACCTTTGAGCTCGAACGCGATGATCGCACCCTGACCGTTGGGCAGGTACTTCTGCGCGCGGTCGTACCACTTGCTCGATGTCAACCCCGGGTACGTCACCCACGAAACCTCGTCGCGACCCTCGAGCCACTTGGCAACCGCGAGAGCGTTCTGGGAGTGACGCTCCATACGGAGACTCAGTGTCTGCAGACCCTGGAGGAACAAGAAACTGTTGAACGGCGAGATTGCCGCGCCCAGGTCACGCTGGTACTGCAACCTGCACTTCAAGACGTACATGGCCGGCCGCAACTCGGGCGGCAGCTCCGCAAACACGAGGCCGTGGTAGCTCGGGTCGGGCTCGGTGAAGCCGGGGAACCGGCCACTGCCCGGATAGTCGAAGTTGCCGCTGTCGACGATCACGCCGCCGATCGAGGTGCCGTGACCGCCGATGAACTTCGTTGCGCTGTGCACAACGACATCGGTGCCGTAGCGCATCGGCTGTAGCAATGCCGGGCTCGGGAGCGTGTTGTCGATGACGAGGGGGATGTTGTTGTCGTGCGCGACCTTTGACACACCTTCGAAGTCGAAGATGTCGCCCTTCGGGTTGCCGATGCTCTCACCGTAGAAGGCCTTGGTATTGGGCTTGATCGCCTTCCGCCATGCGTCCAGATCGTCCGGGTCGTCGATGAACGAGACTTCGACGCCGAGCTTCGGAAAGGTGTAGTGCAGCTGGTTGTACGTGCCGCCGTACAACGACGCGCTCGAGACGATGTGGCCGCCGTTCTCGGCGAGATTCAGCAGCGCGATGGTCTGCGCGGCCTGTCCGCTGGCCGTCGCCAACGCGCCCACACCACCTTCGAGGGCAGTCATGCGCTGCTCGAACGCGTCCTGGGTGGGGTTCATGATCCGCGAATAGTTCATGCCGAGCTCTTCCAGCCCGAACAGCGCCGCCGCGTGCGCCGTGTCCCGGAACACGAACGAGGTCGTCTGATAGATCGGCGTGACGCGTGCACCCGTCGCCGGGTCGGGCTCCGCACCGGCGTGGACGAGTCGGGTCTCGAGACCCCAGGCGTCGTTGTTCGGCATGCTTCGCATCCTTTCCGCGGGGAAGCACAGTCGCGGCCGTCACCGTAGGACCCGAATCCCGACGAGTCCAGTAGGGATTTTTCGTCGTGGGGTACCTTCATTGCTGTGCATCGCCGACCTCGCTGGCTCCTCGTGCTCGCCGGCCTTGCGTTCGCGATGGGTGCATGTGTCGTCCCGCCGCCGAACGCACCCGCGCAGTTCGCCGATCGCCAGACCGACCCCGTCGTGCTCACCGGTGCGCAGGTGCCCGCGCTCGCGAACGTCCCCGTGCGCGATGTCGTCGCCTTCAGGTACGCGGGCGGCACGTGGGTGCAGCTGCCGGTACAGATCGACGAGCGCAAGACCGTCGAGCTGAACACCGTCTACCACAAGCCGGCGAACACCACGAACCCCGTGAGCGTGAGCGTGTACGCCGACGCGAACACTTGGACGGGCGCGGCCGATGGCCTGCTCGGGTCGGCGGACGAGATCGTGTTCATGGCCGCGGACACGGGTGGCGCGGCTCCGGCCGGCGCCGCAGAGCCGGCCGGCGTCGTGCACGCCAGCGGCGTTCGGTTGAAGGTGACCGATCCCCGTAACGCGCACGTCGCGTATGCGTACCTGTTTCGTCGCTCCGGAACGAGCCTCGACCCGTCGGCCGGCCGCAGATACGTGCAGTACGACTTCGTCCTGACATCGGGTGCGTACAAGACGACGTACAGGTTCGATGACGGGCCGAATCCCGAATCGTCGAAGGTGACGACGAGCTTCTATACGCGCACGTTCCACGACCGTTGGCTGGACGACGGCTTGGCAATCACCGCGGGCGGGTCGAACGGCGCCGACATCGTCGACCGGCACAAGGAGCTTCTCGGCCCCGGGAACTGCGCGCGGAGCGAGGACACCTTCGACGACGCCGAAGGGGCGTTCATCGCGAACATCAACGGACCGGTCCGAGCGATCCGCAGCTATATCGGGGCCAACAGCGGGCCGTACACGGAGCGTACCGAGATCTTCTACGCACAGCGCGAGGACAACGTCACCGACCTCCGCGTGCACGCGATCCCGGGCCCGGTCGACTTCTTCGACTACAGCGACGCCGCCCGGTCGATGCAGTACTCGAACAACCACAACCCTGCCCCGGTGGAGATCGACGGGACGCCGGACACGCTGCAGAGCGCCGCGCCGTCGTGGGAGAAGGTCGACGGGCCACAGGGCGCGCTCACCCATGTGTGGTCCCTCGCGACCGACGTGTCGCCGGCACCGAGCACGAGGTTGTACTACGAGGACAACGACACGAACCCCGTGACCCAGTGCACCGGTGACGCCCAAGCGCTCGGGTCCAGCGGATTCTGGATCAACGGGACATTGCCGAACACCGACCCCCATGCAGGCCCCGCATCGAACCTGCGCGGCACCCGGACAATGTTCTACGAGACGCCCGGACGGTCACAGTTCGACGCGCAACGACACGCCGATCAGGTCGCCGCGCCGCTGGTCGCGTCGGTGGGCTGAGGCGCGCCGCACCGTCTCCGAAACACGGCCCAGAAATTTCTTGTCGCGTGTGTTTGTCGTCCGCGCCCGTCGGGTAGCGAGGGGGTGGGTCCGAGACGCCGCCCCCCGCACGGCGTGCTTGGTCCCCCTGCAGCACCGGTTCGGGAACGCCGAGGATCGCCGCCCGGCCTCGGCGTTCCCTCCGGTGCCTCTTCTTTTTCCAGCGCTTTTCCGCGTGGTCGCCGCTCAATGCAGCGCGCGGCGCGCGACCCTGCGCACACGGTCGTGGGCGACCGCCGCTCGGGCGGCGTTGGAGCCGCACGCGCCGTGCACACCCCCGCCGGGATGGGCGCTCGCCGACGCCAGGTAGAGACCGCGGATCGGCGTCTCCGGGCGCCCGAGGCCGGGCGTCGGCCGGAACACGAGCTGCTGGTACAGCTGGGCGGTCCCGCCGTTGATCGCGCCGCCGACGAGGTTGGGATCGCGATGTTGCAGGTCGCTCGGCGCCATCACGTGCCGCCCCCTGATCGTCGCGCCGAATCCTGGCGCGAGCTGTTCGATCCGAGCCTGCACGCGGTCCGCGAGACGTTGCTTCGCATCGCCGTCCAACACGTCGGGGAGCTCGCCCGCGGCATCGCCCTTGATCTCGCGAGGCAGGTGAACGTAGGCCCACAGGGTCTCGCATCCCGCAGGAGCACGGGTCGGGTCCGTCATCGACTGCTGGCCCACGAGCACGAACGGACGGTCCGGGATGAGCCCCCGTGCGATCTGCGCGCGCGACTCGGTGAGTGCGTCCATGCTTTCGACGAGGTGCAGCGTGCCCGCCCGGCGCGCCTGCGGCGCGGTCCACGGCACTGCGCCGTTCAGCGTCCAGTCCACCTTGAACACCGACTGGTCCCATGCGAAGCGGCGCAGGTCGTCACGCACGCGTGACGGAATGTGCTCCTTGCCGACGAGGTCGAGGAAAAGGCGCGGCGCGTCGACGTCGGCGAGCACGGCTCGTGTCGCGACAATGTCGTCGCCTCGCGTGCGCACGCCGACCGCTCGACCGTTGCGCACGATGACACTGTCCACGGGCGCGTTGCACTCCAGTCGCCCGCCCTTCGCGTAGAGGCGAGCCACGAGCGCATCGGTGAGCCGCCCGGCGCCGCCTTCCGGGACCGGCCAGCCGATGTCCTGTCCGAGGCTGCACAAGATCCACCCGAAGAATCCGCTCAACACGTCCCCGGGAGCGAGGTCGGCGTGCAGGGCCGAGCCCGCGAACAGGCGGCGGGCCTGCTCGGAGCCGAACTCTTCGGTGACGAGCCGTTGCACCGGGAGCAAGGCGAAGCGCGCGAAGCGGATCGGCCCCTCGCGCCGGGTCGCGAGGGCGAGCTTCGCGGTCGCACGCAGCGGCGGGATCGGCGTGAACAGGCCATCGAGCAGACCACTGCGCATCCGTTGCCAGCGGGCGAACAGCTGGCGCCACGCTTCACCGTCGCCGGGGTGGAACGCGTCGAGCGACGCCGCCGTTTCGTCGAGATCCATGGAGATGACGGGACACGAGCCGTCGGGCGCCGGATGCGCGAGCACGAGTGGCGCGCGGCACCAACGCAAGCCGTGCTGCTCGAGGCCGAGACGGTTGATCACGGGGGACGCGGCCGCGAGTGGATAGAACGCGCTGAACACGTCGTTGACGAAGCCTGGCTCGATCAGCTCGGCGGAACGGACTGCACCGCCGGCCGTCGGCGCGGCTTCGCACACGAGGACGTCCCAACCGCGGTCGGCAAGCAAGTTCGCGGCGACGAGACCATTCGGTCCCGCACCGATGACTATCGCGTCCGGCATGTGATCCCGCGGAGATGACTGCTCAGCGGCTCCCGGCGCGCGATGCTACGAGGCGACGAAGTCGTCGCAGCGAAACCGCGTTGCGGGCGGAGATCGCCGCCGACCTGATCGGCCGGCGGACCCACGACGCGGGCCCTCGCGTGAGGTCCTCGGTCATCACGACCCTGGTCCTGCGTCCACGCCGCCTCGGCTTCAAGTCGATCGCGACCTTGCCCACTCCCACCGGCCTGATACGCACCTCCAAGACGATCCTGCGGTTCTGTCTCTTCTCGAGAAGCTTCGTGGAGTCGTTGAGTGTCGCCGCACCCGCGCCGACCTTGTGGTGGAACCGGGCACCGGTGCGCGGCCACTTGCGGTCGACTCCTCGCAGCTGTTTCGCGCCGACCACCCACTGCGGGTACGCGCTCGGGTCCAGCAGGACTTCGTAGACCTTCTCGGGCGGTGCGTCGATCACGATCTCGTTGCGAGCCATGGCGTTCGGGGTACCCGTGGCGGGTACGTTGCACGCATCGTGCGAAGCGAAGGAGCCGTGTAACCGTGCGGATGCAGCGGAGCCAAGGATGGCGAAGCGAAGGAGCCGTGTAATGGCGCGCCGGCGCGGTCTCGAGGAGTACGAACGCAAGCGCGATTTCGCGGCGACACCGGAGCCCCCGGCGCGCAAAGCACGGGCAACGCGGAAAAAGACTGCGCCTCGTTTCGTCGTGCAGGAGCACCACGCACGCGCGCTGCATTGGGATCTCCGCCTCGAACACGACGGCGTGCTCGCGTCGTGGGCCGTCCCAAAGGGCATTCCGATCGACCCGAAGCGCAACCATCTCGCGGTGCGCACCGAAGACCATCCGATGGAGTACCTCACGTTCGAGGGCGACATCCCCGAAGGCGAGTACGGCGGCGGCTCGATGCGCCTTTGGGACACAGGGACGTACGAGACATACAAGTGGGACGACCGCGAGGTGATGATCACGTTGCACGGTGAGCGTGTGCAAGGCCGGTACGTGCTGTTCCGCACACGCGGAGACCAATGGATGATTCACCGCATGGATCCGCCGCAGGATCCCGAGGGTTCGGATCCGCCGGAAGACCTTCGACCAATGCAGGCGACGCTCGCCAAGACGCCACCGAAGGGCGACGGCTGGGCGTGGGAGCTCAAGTGGGACGGCATCCGCGCGCTCGGCTACGTCGACGGCGGCCGCCTCCGCCTGTTCACGCGCAACGGCAACGAAGTGACCCAACGTTATCCCGAATTGCGCAAGCTCGGCGAGGCGCTCGGCGCGCGACAGGCCGTGCTCGACGGTGAGATCGTCACGTTCGACGACGCCGGGCGCCCGAGCTTCGAGCGTTTGCAGAGACGCATGCACGTGCAGAACGACTCGTCGATCCGTCGCCTGGTCAGCGAGGTCCCCGTCGTCTACGTGTTGTTCGATCTCGTGTGGTGCGACCGGCACTCGACGATGGAGCTTCCGTACGAGCAACGGCGCGCGCAGCTGACCGATCTCGGGCTGACCGGACCGTCGTGGCAGACGCCACCGCACGAGGTCGGCGACGGCCACGCGACGCTCGAGGTCAGCAAACAGTTCGGGCTCGAGGGTGTGGTGGCCAAACGGCTCGATTCTCGCTACGAGCCCGGTCGTCGCTCTCGCGCCTGGCTGAAGGTGAAGCACACACTGCGGCAGGAGTTCGTGGTCGGTGGTTGGCAGCCCGGCGAGGGCGGCCGCACCGGCAGCATCGGCTCGCTGCTCGTCGGCTACTACGACGACGAAGGTCGCCTGCACTACGCGGGCAAGGTGGGGAGCGGACTGTCGGGTCCCTACATCGCCGAGCTCACGCGCCTCTTCGACCAGTGCGCGCGTGACACGAGCCCCTTCGACGACGGCAAGCCGCCGAAGGGAGTGCGCTTCGTGCAACCCGTACTCGTGGTCGAGGTGAAGTTCACCGAATGGACGTCGAGCGGGATGATCCGCCAGCCGACGTTCTTGGGCGTGCGTCCGGACAAGACGCCGCGTGAGGTGGTGCGCGAGGTCGCGATCTGAGCGGTCAGCCGACAGGAGCTTCCGATCGATCGGGAACACGCGTGACCGTCAGGCCTGCTTCGGAGGCGTAGCGAGCGAAGACGACCGCGTCGCGAACCGCGCACCCGTTTCCGTCGTTGTTGAAGTACACGTATCCGTCGGCGTCAATGCCGTGGAGCTCGACGAGGCGCGCGACCCATGACCGCAGCGCGGCGGGCGCGTAGCACGACGGCGGCTGCGCGTGCCCGAAGTGGAGCCGCGCGTAGCACCAGTCCGTCGTACGCCACTCGGGCGTGATGAGGCGCGACCCGCGGTCCGCCAGACAGATCGCGGCCCCGCGCGATGCCAGGATCTCGCGCACGTCGTCGGACCACCACGACGGATGGCGCGGCTCCACCGCCACGCGTACCCGGCCGCCGAATGCCCGCAGCGTCTCGTCGAGCCGTTCAGGCGCGGCCTTCATGTCCGGAGGCAGCTGGAGCAGCACGACCGACAGGTGCGAACGCAGTGGCACCGCGTGGGTCAACAGTCGCTCCACCGGCTCGGCCGGCTCGCGCAAGCGCCGGTAGTGCGTCAGATAATTGCTCGCCTTGATCGCGAATTCGAAGTCGTCGGGCACGCGCTTGGCCCAACCTGCGAACGTCTCGGGCTTCGGCAGCCGGTAGAAGGTGTTGTTCACCTCGACGGTCGCGAAGCGCGCCGCGTAGTGCTCCAGCCATCGCGTCGCGGGGAGCTTCGGCGGATAGAAGCGGTCGCGCCAGTGCGTGTACTGCCAACCCGAGGTACCGACCCGGAGCATGATCTGCCCCTTATTCGCGCGTCTGCTCCTGGCGCTCGAGCGCGGGCGCGCCGGCAGACTCGTTTTGGAACGCCTGCGCGGCCCGACCGACATCGCCGTCGTTCTCCTGCACGAGTCGGTCGACGAGCGCCTGGTCCTGGTTCACCGCCTGCCCGAAGGACTTGCCTTCATATCCCGGCTCGGAATACTTCGCATCGGGATCGGTTCCAGTCGGTGTGTCGTAGCCGACCGGCGCGCGCTCTCCCGTCGCCGAGTCCCCGCCGGCGAGCTTCTGCCCGGCCTGCTGACCGGGCGCCACGTGAGTGTCGTACGCCCACTTGGCGGCGTACGCCAAACCGCCCAGCAGTACGAGCTTGGTCCTGAATCGCATTACAGCTCCTCGTTGTCAGTGGTCATCACGGCTGTCGTCGCGGCGGTCGTCACGACGGTTCGGCCCACTGTGGGATGACATCATGGGCACATGCCGATCCTCGGTCGTTCGTGATCACGTACCCCGTTTTCTCCCGGAGACCACCGGGTAGCGCTCCCCGATGACCGCGTACGACGGGCCGTCCGGCGCGCGCCTGCTCCCCAGTCCGCCCCGTTTGCCTCGTGCGCAAGACGCCGCGCCGAACGTCGCGAATCTTGCGGTCTGGCCCGGCCAGCCGTTCCCGCTCGGCGCGACCTGGGACGGCATCGGCACGAACTTCTCGCTGTTCTCCGAGACCGCCGAAAGCGTGCAGCTCTGCCTGTTCGATGATGCCGGCCACGAAACGCGCGTCCCGATGCGCGAGGCAACCGCGTTCATCCACCACGTCTACGTGCCGGGCGTTGGTCCGGGGCAGCGCTATGGATTCCGCGTGACGGGCCAATGGGCGCCGCAACAGGGCAAACGCGCGAACGCACACAAGCTGTTGCTCGACCCGTACGGCAAAGCCGTGACTGGTGACGTCAACTGGAGCCAGCCCGTGTATCCGTACCGCTTCGGCGACGAGAACCGGGTCAGCACCAGCGACAGCGCTCGGTTCATGCCCAAGTCGGTCGTGACGAACCCGTACTTCGACTGGGGCAACGATCGTGCCCCGAACATCGCCTTCCACGAGTCGATCGTGTACGAGATGCACGTCAAGGGCTTCACCAAGTTGCATCCCGCGGTGCCACCGAACCTGCGCGGCACGTATGCGGGGCTCGCGGTGCCCGAGGTCGTCGACTGGCTGGTGGGGCTAGGTGTCACCGCGGTCGAGCTCATGCCTGTGCACCAATTCGTGCACGACCACCGGCTCGTACGCGTGGGCCTGCGCAACTACTGGGGCTACAACTCGATTTGCTTTCTCGCGCCGCACCACGAATACAGCGCGAGCGGCAGCCTCGGACAGCAGGTGCAGGAATTCAAGCAGATGGTCCGCACGCTGCACACCGCGGGCATCGAGGTGATCCTCGACGTGGTGTACAACCACACCGCGGAGGGCAACCACCTCGGGCCGATGTTCGGCTTCAAAGGCATCGACAATCCCGCGTACTACCGCTTGTCCGAACAGGACCCTCGCTACTACGTCGACTACACCGGGACCGGCAACACGCTGAACATGCGGCACCCGCACGTCTTGCAGCTGCTCATGGACTCGTTGCGCTACTGGGTCCTCGAGATGCACGTCGACGGCTTCCGTTTCGACCTCGCCGCAACCCTGGCGCGCACGCTGCACGACGTCGATCGCCTTTCGGCCTTCTTCGACGTGATCCAGCAGGACCCGGTGATCTCACAGGTCAAGCTCATCGCCGAGCCATGGGACGTGGGCGAGGGCGGGTACCAAGTGGGCAACTTCCCGCCGCTGTGGTCCGAGTGGAACGGTCGTTACCGCGACACCGTGCGGGACTTCTGGCGCGGTCAGGACCAGACGCTCGGCGAGTTCGCGGCCAGGCTCACGGGTTCGTCGGACCTTTACGAGGCGACGGGTCGCCGGCCCAGCGCGTCGATCAACTTCGTCACGTGCCATGACGGCTTCACGCTGACTGACCTGGTGTCGTACAACGACAAGCACAACGAGAAGAACCGGGAAGACAATCGCGACGGCTCCGACGACAACCGCTCGTGGAACTGCGGCGTCGAAGGACCGACCGACGATCCGAACGTGCTCGCGCTCCGCCGCCGGCAACAACGCAACAATCTCGCGACGTTGTTCCTGTCGCAGGGTGTACCGATGCTGCTGCACGGTGACGAGATCGGTCGCACGCAAGAGGGCAACAACAACGCCTACTGCCAGGACAACGAGATCTCGTGGGTCGACTGGGAGCACGTCGACGAGGATCTCCTCGCGTTCACGTGCGCGGTCACCGCGATCCGCCGGCAGCATGCAGTGTTCCGGCGCCGCGGGTGGTTCCAGGGCCGCTCGATTCACGGGAGCGGCGCGAGCGACATCGCGTGGTTTGCGCCGGACGGTCGCGAGATGAACGAAGACGACTGGAACGCGCCATCCGCGAAGACGATCGCGGTGTTCCTGAACGGCGACGCGCTCCCGTGGCAGGACCCTCGCGGTCACCCCGTGCGCAGTGACTCGTTCCTGATGCTCTTCAACGCGCACCACGAATCGATCGACTTCGTCGTGCCCGCCGAGGAGTGGGGGCTGGAATGGCGCGTCGCCCTCGACACGTCACACGTGGTGCCGCAAACGGATCCGACGCCGTACAAGCCCGGCGACCACGTCCCCGTCATCGACCACGGTTTCGTCCTCCTCCAGCGCACCGCGAACTGACCAATCTGATTGGACGCTCAGCCCGCCTGTGGCGGGTCCAGGGTCCAATCTGATTGGACGCTCAGCCCGCCTGTGGCGGGTCCACGGTCCAATCTGATTGGTCATTCGCGGCCTCCCTCGGGGATCCACCGGCCTGAGTCGCGCCATTCGACGGCCTCGTGGAATCCCCGGGTCGCGGCAAGCTCCTGGAACCAGCGGCCTTCGGGTGAGTGACGCGTGATGCCGTCGAAGACCGTCGCAAGGATCTGCGTGCCCTGCAGGCCCATGTTGTCGTAGGCCTGGTTGATCATGAGCTTCTGCATGACCAGCTGGTTGATCGGCACGCCGGCCATCCGGTCCGCCAGCTCCTCGACGCGGGCGTCGAGCGCTTCCGGCGACACCGCTTCCAGCACGAGCCCCCATTCCGCGGCGGTCCGGCCGTCGATGGTGTCTCCGGTGAGCAACATGCGCTTCGCGCGCTCGGCACCGAGCCGGTACACCCACATCGCGGTCGTCGGGCAGCCCCAAACGCGTGCCGGCATGTAACCGATACGCGCGTCGGCCGCCATCACGACGAGATCGCATGACAGGGCGATGTCGCTGCCGCCCGCGACGGCATAGCCCTGCACCTTGCAGATCGTCGGCTTGAGCGATCGGAACAGCGTGAAGAAGTCGTCGGTGTTGCGCTTCATGCCGCGGAAATCCTTGATCGGATCCCACACGACCCCCTGCGTCCCGACTCCGGTCTCCGCGAATCGTTTGAGGTCGTAGCCGGCGCAGAACGCACGTCCGGCGCCTTGGAGCACGATCACGTGCACCTGGTCGTCGTCGTTCCCCCGTTCGACGGCACCGCGTATCTCGGCCGGCATGCGTTCGTCGATCGCGTTCAAACGCTCGGGGCGGTTCAACGTGATGTACGCCTTCCGGTCACGCGTCTCGTACGTCAGCGTCGCGAAGCTGTCATCGGTCATGCGTCACAGCATGCACCAGGTGACGAAGCGTCGTCAGGGGACCAGGAGCGCGACCGGCAGGTCCGCGAGGACGTCGGCGAGACGTAGGCCCCCGCGCCACGTGGGTGGTCCGTCGTCGGGGAGCGCGATCGTCGTGTCGCCCCAGACATCACCAACCGGCCAGCGGCCGCGCTCGGTGATGCGGGTCGGGAGGCGAGGAGCGATCGCGATCGCCCATTCGTCGCCGCGCCGGCGCGCGAACGCCAGCACGGTCTCCGGGGTCTCGATCGGGATGTACTCCCCTTGCGAGAACAGCTCGCGGTGCATGCGGCGGAGGTGAAGGCCTGCGGCAGCGACATGCAGCTTGACCGCGCCCGAACGCCAGTCGGCGAGCGTCGGCACGGCGTGCAGCAGCTGCGCGCGCCGCCCGAAGTCGACGGGACGGCGGTTGTCGGGGTCGACGAGCGACAGATCCCACAGCTCGCAGCCCCGATACATGTCGGGTGTCCCGGGCATGCCCAACTTCCAGGTGAGCATCGCAAGCGAGTTGATCGCGCCGAAGAACGCGACTTCGTCGACGAGATCACCGAAGGCGGCAACGAGCAAGCGACCGCCGTCGGCGATCGTGCGTCGCGCGCACGCGATGACCGCGCGTTCGTGACGCTCGTTCGGATGGATCCAATTCGTCTGCTGCTTGGCCTCCCGTAACGCCTTGCGCAGGTACTGCTCGATGCGGCGGTCGAAATCCCGCAGATCGTCGGGGTCGAGAGGCCACGCGCCCAGGAGCGTCTGCGCGACGAAGCGTTGCTCGACAAGTGTGACGGTCGGGCCCGGAGCGACGAGCTCGCGCCAGCACATCAGTCCTGCTTCGAACGCCTCGGCGCGCTCCGACAACACACAGAGCCGCGCTCGAACGTCTTCACTGCGCTTCGTGTCGTGGGTGCTCGTGCCGACCAAGCCACGATGCGCCGACGCGAGCGCGTGGAACCGCGTGACGGCGTCGCGCGCGTCCGCGCCCGGATCGCCGCCTACTTCGTTCTGCGCGAGCAGGGCCGGATAGCGGTAGCACGCGGTGTCCTCGTGACCCTTCGCCATCACCGCGCCGCTCAGCTGCTGCCAGCGCCTGACGAGGTCCGTGGGAGGGTCCGCGAGGAGGCGGGCGCGCAGCGGCTCGGCGGTCTCGGGAGGAAGCTTCACGCTCGCCCGATCGATACGATCGCGATCGCGATCCGTCGCTCCGTAGGTGCGATACACGTCGAGGCCGACCGTGACGTCGTGCAACGCCGGGGCGAGCAGATCCGCATCGTCGAGCAGCCG
The DNA here is from genome assembly GCA_038209365.1 of Acidimicrobiia bacterium. Classification (GTDB taxonomy): domain Bacteria; phylum Actinomycetota; class Acidimicrobiia; order IMCC26256; family PALSA-610; genus DASQHW01. The sequence continues at coordinate 13,761 of JBBQXS010000024.1, forward strand.
CGTCAGTCGTGACCATTCCGGCGTGAACAGCTCGTCGAGCGCGAACGACTTGCTGTCTTGCTCGACGGCGGCAAATGCATTGCCACCGTTCTCTCCGAGGAGCGCGGCGTCGAGCCGGCCGCGTCCGTCGGGATCGATCAACAACTCGGTGAGCGCGACGCCGGCGTCGTATCCGGTCGTGCCCGCGACTGGCCACGACGCAGGGAGGGCTTCATCGCGCGCCAGGACCTTCTCGACGACGACGTACGCACCCCCGGTCGCGTCGTGCAGCCGGCGAAGATATTGCTCGGGATCTACCAGCCCGTCGACATGGTCCACACGTAAACCGTCGACGACACCGGCCGACAACAGGTCGACCACGAGCGCGTGCGTCTCGCGGAACACGTCCAGCTGCTCGACCCGCACCCCGACGAGCTCGCCGACGTCGAAGAACCGGCGGTAGTGCACGTTGTCGCGATCGTCGAACCACGCGTCGAAGTAGTGCGTATCGCGCGTTGCCAGCATCTCGCGCCACCGCGGATTCTCGTCGGACGCCGCCTGGTGGTTCGGGACGATGTCCAACAAGATGCGCAGGCCGGCACCATGCGCAATTGTCGAGAGGCGATCGAGCGCCTCGCGGCCGCCGAGCTCTGGGTTCACGCGCGTCGGGTCGGTGACGTCGTAGCCGTGCGTGCTCCCCCGCCGCGCCGCGAACACCGGCGACAGATAGATCCAATCGACGCCGAGGTCGACGAGATACGGGACCAGCCTCGCCGCGGCGTCCAGATCGAAGTCGGCGTTGCACTGGAGCCGGTACGTCGAGGCCGGAAGGATCACGTTCCGAGACCGAGGACGAGCGCCGAACGGGGCGGCAGCTTCACCCGCAGCCGGCCGTCGCCTTCGCCGGCGATCGTGTCCGGCAATCCGCGCTCGTCGCCGTGCGTGTCGAGCAGCGTCGTCCAGACGCCGCCTCCGAGCAGGATCTCGACGTCATGAGGAACGTCGTCGAACCCGAGAACGATCAGGACCGCGTCGTCGGGCGCGCTGCGGGTGACCACGATTGCGCGTTCGTCGTCGAGCACCGCGGTCGCGACGAGGGACGGGTCGAGGATCCGCAACGCGGAGCGGCTCGTGCGCAACCTCAGCAACGTGCGATACCACTCGAGCACCGAGGCATGAGGTTCGCGTCCGCGCTTCGCCCAGTCGAGCCTGGCGCGGTCGAAGGTCGCCTCGGCCTGCGGGTCGGTCGGTTCCTGCTCGGCGAGCGACGCGAATTCGGCCCGACGGCCCCGACGCACCGCCTCGACGAGCGCGGGATCGGAATGCGAGACGAAGTACGGGAACGGGTTCGTCTCGCCGTACTCCTCGCCCATGAACAGCAGCGGCAGGAACGGCGAGCACAAGACAGCCACCGCCGCGAGACGTACGCCGTTGTCGCCGATTTGGGTTGCAATGCGATCGCCGGCGGCGCGGTTGCCGACCTGGTCGTGGTTCTGGTCGAACACGACGAATCGCTGGCCGGGCAGGAGCGCACCGGCCGGGCGCCCGTGCCGGCGGTCGCGGAACGACGAGTAGCGGTTCGCGTAGACGAAGCCTCGTTCGAAGGCGGTTGCCAGATCGGAAGGTGACCCGTAGTCGACGTAGTAGTCGTGCCGCTCGCCCGTGAGGAGCGCGTGCAGGGAATGGTGGAAGTCGTCGTTCCACTGGGCGTCGCAACCGACGCCGCCGTGCTCCTTGGTCGTGATGAGCCTCGCGTCGTTGTCGGCGCTCTCGGCGATCACGTGCACGAGCCGGCCGTGCCGGTCGGCGAAGCCGTGCACGGCGTCTATGAGCTCCTCGACGAACGGATACGCGCTGGGATCCGCGATCGCGTGCACGGCGTCGAGGCGCAACGCGTCGATGCGGAAGTCTCCGATCCAAGACAGCGCGCTCTCGACGAAGAAGCGCCGGACCTCGTCGCGGCCCGGACCGTCGAAGTTGAGCGCATCGCCCCACGGGGTGCGGTATCGATCGGTGAAATACGGGCCGTACGCGGGCAGCACGTTGCCTTCGGGTCCGAGGTGGTTGTACACGACGTCGAGAACGACCGCGAGGCCGCGGCGATGCGCGGCGTCGACCAGCCGGCGCAGGCCGTCGGGCCCACCGTACGCGGACTCGGCGGCGAACGGGAACACGCCGTCGTAGCCCCAGTTGCGGCCGCCCGGGAACTCGGCGACGGGCATCAGCTCGATGGCTGTGATCCCGAGATCGCGAAGCGCGTCGAGTCGCTCGATTACCGCGTCGAACGTGCCCGCCGGTGTGAACGTGCCGACGTGCAGCTCGTAGACGACGTAGTCCGCGAGCGGGAGGCCGACCCATTCGACACCTGACCACGCGAACGTGGGATCGATCACGGCCGAGTCGCCGTGCACGTCGTCGGGTTGCCAGCGAGACGCCGGGTCGGGCAAAGGGCCGGACCCGGCGTCGCCGTCGAGCGAGAAGCGATAGCGCGCGCCCGGAACCAGCCCCTCGACCCGCGCAACGTGGTAACCGGTGTCGGCGCGCACCATCGGTACGCGACGTCCATCAAGACCGCTGATGACCACCTCGACCCGGGACGTCGCCGGCGCCCATGTGCAGAACTCGACGGCGTCGTCCGACGCCCACGCGCCCAGCCGCGTCATCAGCTGCGCTCAGGCGTGAGGAACAACGCGGCGAGCGGTGGCAGCGTGAGGGTCAACGACCATGGCTGGTCGTGCAGCGGTGCAGGTTGCGCGTCCACCCCGCCGAGGTTCCCGACACCGGAACCGCCATAGACGTCTGCATCGCTGTTCAGCACCTCGCGCCAATAGCCGCCGCACGGTACGGGCACGCGGACATTGGTCCACACTTCGGGCGTGAAGTTTCCGACGAAGAGGACCGGCGCGCCGTCCGACGCGTGACGCAGGAAGGCGAGCGTGCTGCGGTCGCGATCGTCGGCGATCGCCCACGAGAACCCGCCGGGGTCGTTGTCGCGCTCGTGCAATGCCGGGCGCGCGCGGATCAGATGATTGAGGTCGGTGACCCAACGTCGTATGCCCGCGTGGGCCGGATCATCGAGCAACCACCAGTCGCACTGCCCGTCGTGATCCCACTCGCCCCACTGGCCGAGCTCCCCGCCCATGAAGAGCAGCTTCTTGCCCGGTGACGCCCACTGATAGCCGAACAGCAACCGCAGGTTCGCGAGTTGCTGCCAGGAATCACCCGGCATCTTCGAGGCCAGCGAACCCTTGCCGTACACGACTTCGTCGTGCGACAGGGGCAGCAGGTAGTTCTCGGTCCAGGCGTACACCGCGCGGAACGTCAATTCGTCGTGGTGGAACCGCCGGTGGATCGGCTCGCGCTCCATGTACTGCAACGTGTCGTGCATCCAGCCCATGTCCCACTTCACGCCGAACCCCAATCCCCCGAGGTATGTGGGACGCGACACGCCCGGCCACGCCGTCGACTCCTCGGCATAGGTCTGCACGTCGGGGAACGACCGGTAGACCTCCTCGTTGAGCTCGCGCAGGAAGGCAATTGCACCGAGGTTCTCCCTGCCGCCGTGCTCGTTCGGCACCCACTCTCCGGGCTTGCGCGAGTAGTCGAGGTACAGCATTGAGGCGACGGCGTCGACCCTCAGGCCGTCGGCGTGGTAGCGATCGAGCCAGAAGCACGCGCTGCTGATCAGGAACGACCGGACTTCGTGCCGGTCGTAGTTGAACACGAGCGTGTTCCAGTCGGGATGGAAACCTTGCCTGGGATCGGCGTGCTCGAAGAGATGCGTGCCGTCGAAGCGTGACAACGCGAACTCGTCAGACGGAAAATGCGACGGCACCCAGTCCAGCAATACGCCTACGCCTTCCCGATGCAGCGCGTCGACGAAAGCCATGAAGTCTGTGGGGCTGCCGTACAACGAGCTCGGCGCGAAGTACGACGTCGTCTGGTAGCCCCACGAGCCGAAGAACGGGTGCTCCATGATCGGCAACAGCTCGACGTGTGTGAACCCGAGCTCGCGCGCGTACTCGCCGAGACGCGCGCCGGCCTCTCGATACGAGAGGCTGAACCCGCGTTGGTCGCGCCGCCACGAACCAAGGTGCGCCTCATAGATCGAGATCGGCGCGTCAAGCCGCTGGCGTTCGGCCCGGGCACGCATCCAGCCGTCGTCATGCCACGTGTATGCAAGATCGGCGACGATGGACGCGGTGCCGGGCGGCTGTTCGGTCGCGAAGGCGAACGGGTCGGCCTTGTCCGCCGTGGAGCCGGTGTGCGACTCGATGTGGAACTTGTAGCGGTCACCGGCCTGCCATCCGGCGAGCCGCACCGACCACAATCCGCTCCTGCCGAGCGGCTCCATGACGTCGGTACCGGGGATCCAACCGTTGCGATCGCCGACTACCGACACCGCGCGCGCATTCGGTGCCCAGACGCCGAACTCGACTGCCTCATCGACGCCGTGCGCGCCCAATCGTTCGTACAACCGGTAGTGCCGGCCTTCGTTGAACAGATAGAGGTCATCCGCCGTCACCAGGGTCATGCGTGACCACTCCTCCTTGGGCGGCGGCGAGCCTGATCGAGCCGGTCGAGCGCGTTCTTGACCGTGTCGAGCGTGTCGAGCTCGTCGAGTCCGTACGCCAACCGTTGCCGGAATCGCCCGTCTTGATGGTCGGACCCCGGGATGTTCTGCGGATCGCTCTCCAACCACAAGTCTTCCAGCGACGCCTGTACGAGCGGCGCAGCGCTCCGTCCGAGCCATGCCAGCGTCGCGGCCAGCACTGACTCGGGCGCGATCATCTCGCCGTATTCGGTGTCGAGCTCGCCCGCGGCGCGCAGTACTTCCAGAAGAGCACCGCGGGGTGCCGGAGCAAGGTCGTGCCACCAGGTCGCGAACGTCGGCAGATCGTGGGTGTCCATGCAAGCGAGGTCACGGGCAGGTGGCGGCCGCGCGATCGCGTCATCGTCGTTCGGCAGGTCGAACTCCAACACCCACATCCCGAGCGCACGGTGACGGCGCATCGCCCGGTTGGTCTCGGCCGGTACCGTGCCGAGGTTCTCGCCGACCACCGTCGCGCCGTGCCGCGCGGCTTCGACGCACACCACCGCCCACTGTTCCTCGGCCGCATAGCGCACGTACGCGCCTTCGCCTGATGACGCCCCCGGGGCGATCATCCAGAGGCGGTGCAGCCCCATCACGTGATCGATGCGCAGGGCACGCGCGTATTGGAAGTTCGCCCCGAGACAGCCGGCAAGATACGCGTAGCCGGTATCGCGTGTGACCTGCGGATGCACGGGCGGGAAGCCCCAGTCCTGGCCGCCTGCGAAGAACTTGTCGGGCGGCGCGCCCACCGATGCGTCCCTGATGAACAGCTCACCCTCCTGGGCGACGTCGAATCCGGCGCGATGCGCACCGATCGGGAGGTCGAAGTACAGCAGTTGGTCGCGGCCGGCGAGCTCCTCTGCGAGTGATCCGAGCTGTTGCGCCATCAACCACTGCGCGTACGCGTGCAAGCGAACACCGGGCTCTCCGCTGCCCTCGACGCGCGCGCGGAACCGCGCGTACTCGAGCGCCAACGGAGTGGACGCGAGCCAGGCATGGAGTGCCGCGCTCCGACCGGAGGTGGCATCGAGCCGACCCAGCGCGCGTTCGAGCGCCGGCCGGCGCGCGTCCGCAAGGCGGGGCAGATCGGTGAAGCGGCCCGGTGATGGTTCGACGACGGGTGGTTCACCTTCGAACTCGGGCACGGCGCGCAGGTCGAGGTACAGCTCGTTCCAGAACCGCCGGCTCACGGGTGCATACGGGCTCGGGTCGCACGGTTCGTCGCCGTGACCGACGAACGTCGCGAGAATCGGCAGGGTGCCGACGACGCGGGCGCCGCGTCCCGACGCCCATGCCGAGAGCCGGGCGAGCGATGCGAGGTCACCGGTGTGGGTGCGGTCACGGTCATGTAGCGCGTACACCGGAGCGAACACGCCCCACGCGCGCTCCAACCCGGCGCGTCCGATGCGGCCGGGCGCGGCGAGCAACGTCGCTTCCGCACGGCGTCCCGCGGCTTCCAGCGTGATGCGATGCCTTCCCGTCTCGAAGCCGCGAGGCAACCGCACGTCGAGCTGCACGGCGCCGTCCGCGCGGCTCGATACATGGACGTCGCAGGCGTCTCGGAGGACGCGATCCGAGCGGTCGCCGTGCTCGACGACGATCTCGAACGGATCGTCGCCCGCCGCTTCCGGCAATCGCACGGTCAGTACAGGTGGTGCGCCGTCCCATGAAACCGCGACGGGCTCGACGAGCCGTTTCGCGCGCTCGCTCGCGAGGCGCCGCCGCGCGGCTCGTGCGTCCTCGGGCCGCTGCAGCGCGATGCCGAGCATCTGCACCGTGGCGATCAACGTGTCGTCGGAACAGGCGCGCGTTTCCCCGTCCTGGTCGCGCCAGCGCACCTCGACCCCGAGCTCTCGGGCGAGGGCGCGCAGGTCGCGCAGGCCGCGCACGCTCACGCGGGCTCCTCGGCGGGTCGCGGCTTCGACGTGCGCGCGAGCAACCGGCGGAGACCCGCGATGGGTATCCCGATCCAGTCGGGACGGTGATCGAGCTCGTATCGCACCTCGTACATCGCCTTCTCGACGAGGTGGGCGTCGAGCTGGACGCGCCGGGCGTGCGGGTCGTTCGGCAGGAGGTTGCTCCCGGCGGTCCCGTCGAAGTATCCGCGCAGGTACGCGGCGCCGACCCACGTGACCCACTCGTCCGCATGCGCCTCGAGCAACTCGTGCGCGCGTTCCTCACTGCGCACCTGCCCGCGCGCGGCGGCGTCCGGAATCGACGTACGCGCCGCGTAGTCGAACGATCGGAGCATCCCGGCGATGTCGCGCATCGGCGACCGCTTCAAACGACGCTGGCCTATCGGCAGAACCGGTTCGCCTTCGAAATCGATGAACAGGAAGTCGCGACCTGTCGACAGCACTTGGCCGAGGTGGAGGTCGCCGTGCACGCGGATCCGCATCCCGCCCGGCGCGGACAGCAACCGTCGCAGCCGGTCGAGCAGCTCCTCCGCATGGTCTACGACGAAATGCGCGTCGGCCGCAGACGCGCTCGAAAGCTCGGGCTCCGCCTGCTCGACTGCCCGAAGGGCTCGCGTTGCGGTGTTGCGCATCGATTGGTACGTCGATCGCTGTGCGAGCGCGTTGAACGGCTCGGGCGTGAATGCCGGATCGTCGGCCGAGGCGAGCGCGAGGTGGAGCTCGGCGGTGCGCCGTCCGAGAAGCTCGACCGAGGGCAGGATGCCGCCGGCCAGGGTCTCGAATTCGCTCGGCGGCTCCCGGTCGAGCACATCCAACGGGTGGACCGGCGCCGGACGCTCACCGAGCGCGTGGTCCTCGGGGCGACTGAGCACCCCGTCGTAGAAGCGCCCGAGGGCGTCGCGGTACCAGGAGTACGCATCGCTCTCGTTCTGCTCGTACGCGTGCGCGACGGCGATCGTCGCCGGTGGCATCCCCGGCCGCCGGTACTCGACGGTACCGAGCAGCGCCGGCGCGTACGGGAACCTCCCCTGGTCGGTCAGCACGCGCCCCACCTCGACCTCGGGACTCACGCCGGGCTCGATCCGGCGCACGGTCTTCATGATCACGTCCTCGTCGAACGTCAAGGAGGTGTTCGACTGTTCTCCGCCGAGGACCGACACAGGAAGGTCGGCCTCGCGCGCGACTCGTCGTTGCGCGATCGCAGGCCCGTAGGTGATGCCGGCCAAGGTGCCCTCTTCGCCTTTCACGCGCCGGCGCCGCTGCACCAGCTGCATGAGCGCACGCCCGTAGCCCGGGAGCCAGTGTGCGTCGACGAGGACCCCCGGCTCCGTGGCATCGCTCCGCACTCGTGCGAGCGCGGCAGCCGGTTGTTCTTCGGCGAGGCGCTCACCCGCCGTTCCGGGAACGAATGCCATCGGGAGGAGATACGTGTCGGGCTCGCCTTCGCGATAGTCGACGCGGACGAACGCGACGCACGCGGGTTCCGGAGCGGGCATCTCCTCGTCCTGCGCCCACAGGTGCGGGAGCGGGAGCTCGACCTGATCGACGACGCGCGCGCGCGTCACCGTTCGACCTTTCGCGCCGAACCAACGACGCGTCTTCAGCATCCGCGGCAATGCGTGGTCGAGTTGCGAACGGCCGGCGCGGTCGAACAGCTCGGTCCAGGAATGGGACACGCCTAGCACCGGCAGCTGCCCGTCCGCTGCGTGTTCGGTGCGCGCAGGCTCCAGCGCCAGCCAGTAGAAGGCGTGCGGTCCGAGCGTGAGCAGGTACGGCAGATCGCCGATCGGCGGGAACGTGGTCTGCCCGAACAGCTCGACCGGATGCATCCCGTGGAACTCGTGGAGATCGAGCTCGACGTACTGGGCGTAACGCGAAAGGTTCGCGACGACGAGCACCTGCTTGGCCGGCGCGTCGTCAGACGCGTTTTCGCGCCGCAAGAACGCGAGCACGCGATGGTTGTCCGGCGTGAGTATCTCGAGCGAACCGTGACCGAGCACCGGGTTGCGCCGGCGCAGCGCGATCAGTCGCCGCACCCACCACAGCAACGAGTCCGGGTTGTCCAGCTGGGCCTCGACGTTGACGGTCTCGTAGTTGTATTCGGAATCGATGATCACCGGCAGGTACAGGCGTTGCGCGTTCGTGGCGGAGAAGCCGGCATTGCGATCGGCGCTCCACTGCATCGGCGTCCGAACGGCGTCGCGGTCACCGAGGTAGACGTTGTCGCCCATGCCGATCTCGTCGCCGTAGTACAGCACCGGGGTGCCGGGGAGCGAGCACAACAACGCGTGCATCAGCTCGATCTTGTGGCGGTGATTCTGCAGGAGCGGTGCGAGGCGCCGCCGGATGCCGAAGTTCACGCGCATCACAGGGTCGTGCGCGTACGCGCGGTACATGTAGTCGCGTTCCTCGTCGGTGACCATCTCGAGCGTCAGCTCGTCGTGGTTGCGCAGGAACACCGCCCACTGGCACCCGTCCGGCGGCTGCGGCGTCTGACGAAGGATGTCGACGATGGGAAAGCGGTCCTCCATGCGCAACCCCATGAAGAGCCTTGGCATGAGCGGGAAATGGAACGCCATGTGGCACTCGTCGCCGTCGCCGAAATACGCGGTCGCGTCCTCCGGCCACTGGTTTGCCTCGGCGAGCAACACCCGATCCGCGAAACGCGCGTCGACATGACTGCGAAGCTCTCGCAGGAAGTCGTGTGTCTCCTTCAGGTTCTCGCACGTCGTGCCCTCGCGCTCGAAGAGGTACGGCACGGCGTCGAGCCGCAGACCGTCGACGCCGAGCTCGAACCAGTACTCGACCGTCCGGAGCATCTCGCGCCGAACCTCGGGATTCTCGAAGTTGAGGTCGGGCTGATGCGAGTAGAAACGGTGCCAGTAGTACTGCTCGGCGACGTGGTCCCATGCCCAGTTCGAGTGCTCGAAATCGTGGAAGATGACGCGCGCGTCGCGGTAACGCGTCGGATCATCGGTCCACACGTACCAGTCGCGGAAGCGGCTTCCACGGCCCGCACGGCGTGCTCGTTGGAACCACGGATGCTGATCCGACGTGTGGTTCAGCACGAGCTCGGTGATGACGCGCAGCCCGCGCCGATGCGCCTCGTCGAGCAAACGCCGGAACTGGCGCAGGTTCCCGTAGATCGGATTGATTCCCCGGTAGTCGGAGATGTCGTATCCCTCGTCCTTCAACGGCGAGGGATAGAACGGCAACAACCAGACGGCCGTGATACCGAGGTCCTGGAGGTAGTCGAGCCTCTGCGTGAGCCCGGTCAGATCCCCGATGCCGTCGCCGTCGCTGTCCGAGAACGCGCGCACATGCGTCTCGTAGATGACCGCGTCCCGGTACCAGTTGGCGTCGGGCGCGAGCAGCGAGCTGCTCCGCCGCTGCATGGAGGTCACCCGGCGACTCCGCGTCCAATCGTGAACACGTGCGCGGGCACCGATCGTGGATCGAGCTCCACGAAGTTGTGCGGGCCGCGCCAGTCGTATTGTGCGTCGGTCAGGAGGTCGTGCAGCACGAACGGCGCGCCATCGGGTACTCCGAGCTCGCCGAGGTCGAGCGAGGTCCACCCGGCCTGCGTGTTCCGGGGATCGAGGTTGACCACGCACAGCACCGCATCTTCCCCGTCGCCCCCTCGCTTCGACCAGCACAGGAGCTGGTCGTTGTCGATGCCGTGCAAGCGCAGCGTGTCGTTGCGTTGCAAGGCGCTGTGCGCGCGCCGGATCTCGTTGAGACGCGCGAGGAAGTGCCGCAGGCTGTCGGGTCGGTCGACGTCCCAGTGCCGGATCTGGTACTTCTCGGAGTCGAGATACTCCTCACTCCCCTGCTCGCGCGGTGTCTGCTCCATCAGCTCGAAGCCGGGGCCGTAGACACCGTAATTCGCGCTCAAGCACGCAGCGAGCACGGCACGCGCGAGGAACGTGGCTCGAGAGCCGTGCTGCAAGGTCTCGTGGAGGATGTCGGGTGTGTTCGGCCACGCGTTGGGCCGGAAGAACTCGACGAGCGGCGGCTGCGTGAGCTCGGTGAAGTACTCGGTGAGCTCGTGCTTGGTGTTGCGCCAGGTGAAGTAGGTGTAGGACTGCGTGAACCCGAGCTTGGCCAGCCGCTCCATCACGCGTGGTCGGGTGAACGCCTCGGAGAGGAACAGCACGTCCGGATCTGTCTCTCGCACCCGGGCGATCAGCCACTCCCAGAACCCGAAGGGCTTCGTGTGCGGATTGTCGACGCGGAACACCCGTACGCCGCGGGCGGCCCAGAATTGGACGACGTCGAGGAGCGCGGCCCAGAGCGCCGCGCGGTCTTCGCACTCGAAGTCCAGCGGCACGATGTCCTCGTACTTCTTGGGCGGGTTCTCGGCGTACGCAATGGAGCCGTCCGCGCGAGGCCGGATCCAATCCGGGTGCTCGCGCACCCACGGGTGATCGGGCGCGCACTGGAATGCCAGGTCGAACGCGATTTCGAGCCCGCTCCGGCGCGCGGCGAGCACGAGGCGGTCGAAATCCGCGAACGTGCCGAGCTCGGGCGCGATCGCGGTATGGCCGCCGGCCTCGCTGCCGATCGCCCACGGGCTCCCAGGATCACCGGCTTGGGCGTCGCGGCGGTTGTTCGGCCCCTTCCGGTGCGTGCGACCGATCGGGTGGATCGGCGGGAGGTAGAGCACGTCGAAGCCCATGTCCGCGATGTCGGGAACACGATCGGCGACGTCCGCCAGCGTGCCCGCACGCGCGGGATCGGGTGATGCGGAACGTGGGAACAGCTCGTACCACGCGGAGCAGCCGGCCAGCGGCCGGTCGACCCACACCGCGGAGGTGGCGTCGAACACGACCGCGTCCGCGCGGCACAGATGGGTGCGCGCGATCGCGACGAGCTCCGTCAGGTCGGTCCGCGTGCGCGCGTCGATGCCGCCGCGCAGGCGCTGGGCCCAGGCCAACAGGCTGTCGGTCTCGGTTGTGGCGCGGTCCGCGCGCTTGACCACCTCCTCGACGAGGCGGGCGCCCTCCTCCGCGTCCACGCGCACGTCCTGCCCCGCCTCGAGCTTCGCCTCGACGTCGCGCCCCCAGGTTGCGACGTGGTCGCGCCACGCGACGACGCGGAATCTGTGCTCGCCGATGCGGTCCACAGTGAACTCGCCGCGCCACCGGTCGTTGCCGATAGGCGCCATCCACGCCGCGCGCCACCGCCGTTCGTCCTTGCGCCGGTGCTCCAGCCGAACCGCGAGCTCGACGTGGCCGTAGGCGAACACATCGGCTTCGACAAGGACACGCTCGTCGACCACGCGCTTGGACGCGAACCGGCCCGCGTCGACGTCAGGCGTCACGCGCTCGATCGCTATTGCTTCGGGATCGTCAGGCACCCGCCCTCCATCTCATCCCGCCGGTCCGGTGTACCCGGCTCGCTTGCGGCATATGCGGTCATCTCGGCGGGTAGGGGCGTCTCGTGAGCACACAGTGCGCGCAAACGCTTCTCTCCGACGTGCCGTCCGACCTCCTCTGGGGTGACGACGGCCAGCCCGGTATCCGGCGTCGCCGCGCCGGAAAGGGTTTCACGTACCTGACGAGCACCGGACGGCGGCTCACCAACGACACCACGTTACGTCGCATCAAAGCCTTGGCGATCCCCCCAGCATGGACCGACGTCTGGATCTGCCCAGATGCCACCGGCCACCTCCAGGCGACCGGGCGCGACGCAAAGGGTCGCAAGCAGTACCGCTACCACGCGGAATACCGGGCACACCGCGATTCGGCGAAGTTCGAGCGTCTCTACGAGTTCGGCACGGCGCTTCCGGCAATCCGCAAGCAGATCGCGCTCGACATCGGTCGCCGCGGGATGCCAAAGGAGAAAGTCGTGGCGACCGTCGTACGGCTGCTCGAGTCGACGCTCGTGCGCGTCGGGAACGAGGAGTACGCGCGGCGCAACGGCTCGTTCGGTCTGACGACCTTGCGCGATCGGCACGCGAAGTTCACCTCGACAGCGGTACGCCTTGGGTTCAAGGGAAAGCACGGCATCGCCTCTGACGTCACGGTGAAGGATCCACGTATCCGTCGCATCGTCAAGCAGTGTCAGGATCTGCCGGGGCAGGTGTTGTTCCAGTACGTCGGCGACGACGACGCCCCCCACCCGATCACGTCAACCGACGTGAACGAGTATCTCCGTGAGGTGGCCGGGTTGCCGGTGACCGCCAAGGACTTCCGCACCTGGATGGGGACGCTGCTCGCAACGTCAGCGTTCGCCGCGTTACCGCCCCCGCGCTCGGAAGCCAGTGCGCGCCGTTCGATAGTGCGCGTGTGCGAGACGGTCGGCGCCCACCTCGGCAACACGCCCGCGGTGTGCCGTTCGAGCTACGTGCATCCGAACGTGATCGACTGGTACCGCGACGGGACTCTCGGCGAGCGGTGGCAGGCCGCACCGGCCCGGGGAAGCGCACGGCTCGTGGTGGAGGAGCGCAAGCTCCTCGCGTTGCTCCGCCCTCGGCGGTCGTCGTCACTCCGCGTTCCCGCCCGTGCCGCGGCGTGACGCCACCGGGCCCTGGGTACAACTCCGAAATCCCGAACGTGTAGTGGTCCGGCAACGAAAGGACGACCGTGCCCGACGACGCGAAACCCACCCGCCCGAGCAACACGACGCGCGAGGCCGAAGCAGCCGACGCGCAGGTGCATGCCACCCCTGACGACATGCCGACCCCCGAGGAAGAGAAGGCGGCAGAGCGGGCACCCGCCGAGAGCCCCGAGGTGGCTGAGAACTACGAAGAGGCCATGGAGCGGGGCGCGCGCCAAAAGGGCGAGGGCCGGTTGCCTTGACCTCGGGTCGTGATCTGAGCGAGCGCCTCTCGCAGATCGTCGAGCGACTCGAGAATTTCGCGCCCTTCGATGTCGCGTCACGCGCCATCGAACCCGTCGCGCAGCGTCTGACCAGTCAGGACGCGGTGAAGCGCGTGCTGTCGGGAACGCCGCTCGGCCATCGTTTGCATCCGTTGCTGACCGATCTCCCGATCGGATCCTGGACGGCCGCATCGCTCGTGGACGTGTTCGCGTGGCGCTCCGGCCGGCAAGCGGCCCGTCGTCTGGTCGCGTTCGGGATCTTGGCATCGCTGCCTACGGCGGCGACCGGGATCTCCGACTGGAACGACACCCACGGTGGCACGCGCCGTCTCGGAGTCGCCCACATGGCCGCGAACGGTGCCGCGCTCGCTTTCGAGATCGCGTCCTGGCGCGCGCGCGGCCGCGGTCACCACGTGCGCGGCGCGCTGCTCGGCGTCGCCGGCCTTGGTGCGCTGACCGCGGGCGGCTACTTGGGGGGCCATCTCGTGTTCGTGCAACGGGCCGGCGTCAACGCCGAGGTGCCGACGATGACCGACGACGCCTGGCACACCGTCTGCCGCACCGACGAGCTCGTCGACGGCGAGCCAATCGGTGTCGCCGTCGATGGCGTGCGTATCGCAGTCATACGAAACCGCGGCTTCGTCTACGCGCTCGCCGGGGTCTGCTCGCACGCGGGCGGCCCACTCGATCGCGGAAAGGTGCGCGGCGACAGTGTTGTTTGCCCGTGGCACGGCAGCGCCTTCTGCATCTCGGACGGTGCGGTCGAGCGGGGGCCGGCGACGACACCGGAGCCGGTATACGAAACGCGAGTTCGCGGCGATCTCGTCGAGGTGCGCCGTCCCACGCACGATCATGTGATCGCGCACGCGATCGTCTGACGGCGTTCAGGCCGAGCGGCGCTGCTTGCTCTTGGCGAATGCCGGCAAGACCTCGCGTTCGTAGAAGCGCAAGAAGCCTTCCTGGTCGGGGCCGACCTGCGTGATGTAGACCTCGTCGTAGCCGGCGTCCGCGTACTCGCGGATCGCGCTGATGTGGTCCGCGGCGTCGGGTCCGCACGGGAACGCACGGACCACGTCCTCCTTGTGCAAGACCGACGCCGCTTGTTCGAAGTGTTTCGGCGACGGCAGCTCCTGGCTCAACTCACCACTGAGGCCCGATGTCGGCCAACGCTCGAAGGCGAGGTCCGCGCCTTTCTCGGCGCTCTCGGCCCATGCGACCTTCATCTGCCCGAGCTTCGGCCCGCGGCCGCCGTTCTGGTCGTAGCGACGGAGCAGGTCGCCATCGGGCTTCGTGCTCACCAGACCATCACCGATGCGCGCCGCGAGCTCCATCGCCTTTGGCCCGAACGCCGACACGTAGATCGGCGGGGGTGTCGCCGGCAACGTGTAGATGCGAGCATTCTCGACGGTGAAGAACGGCCCGTAGTGGCTGCGCACGCCTCCTTGCCACAGCGTGCGGATGACGTCGACGGCCTCCTCGAGCATCTGGAGTCGCACGTCGGCCTCCGGCCATTTCATTCCGACGATGTGCTCGTTCAACGCTTCGCCGGAACCGACGCCGAACCAGAAGCGACCGTCGCACATGCGCTGCGTGGTCGCGGCCGCTTGAGCGAGGATCGCGGGGTGGATGCGCATGATGGGGCAGGTCACACCGGTCCCGAACCGCAGACGCTCGGTCGCGTGCGCGATGCCACCGAGCACCGTCCACACGAACGGGCTTTCGCCTTGCGCGTCGATCCACGGGTGGTAGTGATCGCTCACCCACGCGGTGGTGAACCCCACCTCTTCGGCGAGCGCGGCCGCACGCACGATCTCGTTCGGACCGAGCTCCTCACTCGAAAAACCGACGCCAAGCTCCATCGTCTGCCTCCTTCAAGAGAAGTGGCGTGTTCCCGACAGCCAACGGGCGCAAACGGCGGATGAGTTCCGCCAGGAGCCTCTGCGGTAGCTTTGGGTGGGTTGCTGCGACGGAGGGGGAACGCGCTCGTGGATGAACAAGCGGTGGGCCCGGATCTTGTTTTGACGACCGAGCGGGACGGCAGTCGAGCAATCCTCGCGGTTCGAGGAGAGCTCGACGCGTACTCGGCGCCTGGTCTCGAGGATCAGATCGGTCGTCTCGTGGCGGAGCAGGTCAACGAAGTCGTGCTCGACCTGGCGCAGACCGGCTTCCTCGACTCGTCGGGTTTGCGGGCAATCCTCACTGCGCAACGTCGCCTCGGTGAGAACGGTGGCGAGATGCGCCTGCGCGCTCCGAGCGAACCGGTGACCCGCTTGCTCGAGATCACCGGCCTCAGCGACCACTTCGCACTCGAGGAGTAGCGACGCTCAGAGGCGGCGACGCACCTGCAGCACCGCCTCGAGGACGACCCCGACGGCCAGCTCCACGCCTGCCATCGCGAGCCCCCGGACGCGCCGGACGATCGATTGATCGATCTCGGGGGGCGCGGGAGGCGCCGGGCGCGGCACGCGCGCGGCACGCGCGGCGGGCGCGACCTCCTGCTGCGCGACGATCGCGTCGCGCGAGGGCGAAGCGGGCGACGATCGCACGGGCTCCGATGACGCGGGCTCCGATGACGCGGGCTCCGATCGCGCTTCGGGCATCGGGGTGTCGCGTTGCTCCTTGGCACCACCAAGCGTCTCCCAGACCGCCTCGAGATTCGGGAACGTTTGTCTTGCCGGCAACGAACCGAGCCATTCGAGAATGCGGTCTTCGGCATGTTCTTCTTCTGCCACCGCGAGCAGTCGAGCACGATCGCCCGGAAATGCACTGGGGCGCAGCGAGATGGCGAGCAACGAACGCAGCTCGACATCGTCGACGGTCACGTGGGCGTCCGGCAACGGCTCACCGTCGGCCGGTGGCTCCATCCGCCGCCAATCCTCGGCGCGGGCCTCGACCGGCGAGCCCCGAAGGAGGGACTCGGTCTCCTTGTGGAGCTCCTCGTCGACGCGTGCTGAATGTTGCGTGCTTCCACGTTCGGGCACGGCGTTCCTCCGGCGCTCAGGTTCGGGTTTGGAGCGCCCGTACCGAGCGTGCGACGTCGTCGTCCAGGGGTACGACGTCGGCGAGCGCGGTCAGGACGAGGACCCGGCGGACGATGCCGTCATCGGGCACCGCGATACGCAACTCTTGGCGGCGAGAGCGCAAGCGGCGGGCCAGCTCGAAAAGGATGCGCACGCCGGCGCTGTCCAGATAGCTCGTGAGCCCGAGGTCCAGCACCATGCCGGGCGCTTCGTTGGCAACGCTGCCCACGACATGGTCGAGGACGTGATCGACGTTGGAGGCATCCAGCTCGCCTCTGATCTCGCACACCGGAACCGATCCCTCGTGCCGATCGATCACTTCCACCAGACCGCTTACGTCACTCACCCGGACACCTCGATGTCATGTCGGTGTTCTTTCCCTCGCGGCGCCCGACGCATCCAGATCTCCGTACCCATCTGCAGGCGTCTCACCTCGAACTCGTCCATCAAACGAGCGATGAGCGCCAGGCCCCGTCCTCCGCCACCGCGCGCCTTGGGTCGCCATCGCCCGGCGTCTCGGACGGTGATGGCGACCGACCCGTCTTCGTGGATCTCGCCCTCGACTTCGAACCAACCCTCGGCCGGACCGTACGCATGCTCGACCGCGTTGGTCGCGGCCTCCGTCATCGCGACGGCGATCGAGCCGATCTCCTCGGCTCCGAAGCCCGCCGATTCGAGCCAGGCGGCCGTGAT
Organism: Acidimicrobiia bacterium; assembly: GCA_038209365.1. GTDB lineage: Bacteria > Actinomycetota > Acidimicrobiia > IMCC26256 > PALSA-610 > DASQHW01. Next base: position 30,787 of record JBBQXS010000024.1, read on the forward strand.
GCGCCGCACGGGGGAGAGCTCGGCGGCCCGGGCGGGCCGTCGCACCCGAAGGTGGCCGCGGGACACTCCGGCGAACCGCAAAGCGAGCACGGCGACGTCGTCGGCGGGCCGCGTCTCCCCGATCAGCACGTCGACAAAGTGCTCGCAGGTCTCGTCGAACGGAGCCGTCGACCGGCTCCCAGCCTCGACGATGCGCGCCAATCCCACGTCGAGTGGCTCGCCCCGACGCTCCACCAGACCGTCGGTGTACAGCAGCAGCACCGCCCCGGGTTCCAGCTGCACCGACGTCGTCGTGTACCGGCTCAACGGATCGGCGCCGATCGGCGGGGCGGGCGGCAGCTCGATCAGCTCGGCCGAATGGTCCGGCCGAATGAGCAGCGGCGGCACGTGAGCCGCAGTCGAGAGGTCAATGCGTCCCCGCGTCGGGTCGAGCACGCCGTAACACAGTGTCGCCATGTCGAGGGGACCCTGCTCGAACACGAATCGGTTCAGCCGCGCGACGACGCCGGCGGGCTCGGCGCCATCGGCCGCGAACGCGCGTAACGCGTGCCTGAGCTGTCCCATCACCGTCGCGGCCCGGACGCCGTGCCCGGCGACGTCACCGATCACGATGCCGTAGCGCGCGCCCGGCAGCGGTACGACGTCGTACCAGTCGCCTCCGACGTCGACCTTGCCGCCCGGCAGATACCGCACACAGAGGCCGACGCCGGGAATGTCGGGCATCGCGTCCGGGAGCATGCTGTGTTGCATCGCCTCTGCGATTCGACGCTCCTCGGTGAAGGCGGTCGCTCGCTCGATCGCGGTCGCGACGCGTCGCGCGAGGTCGTTCCCGAGCGGCAGGTCGGCAACGCTGTAGCGCCGGCCGGACGAGACGAAACCGACGGTGAGTACCCCGAGTGTCCGCCCCCGTGACATCAGCGGCATCGCGAGCACCGAAGTCGGCGCGAGCATCCGCATCGCCTCGCCGGGATCTGCTGCTCGACGCCCTCGACCCGGCTCACGGGGGGAGTGATCTTCGATCAGCACCGGACGACCGGTACGCGCGGCGCGTGCCGGGGGGTTGGCACCGTTGATCGCGATCGGCGTGTCGTAGGGACCGGCGCGGAATTCGGCTTCGGCGACAGGATCGACGTGGCAGATCGCGCGCCGGCGCAAGTTGTCGCCATCGTCGTCGTAGAGCGCGACGCTGGCGACATCGGCGAACACGGGCACGATTCGCCGGACGAGCATGTCGGCCATCGCGTCGACGTCGAAGGTCGTCGCGAGCCGTTCTCCGACGGTCGCGACCAGCGACAGGCGCGCCCGGGCATCCTCGGACCTGCGGTACAGCGAAGCGTTCTCGACGGCGGACGCGCAGCGCTGTGCGATCTCATGCGCGAGCTCGACGTCGTCGGGGGTGTAGCGGCGTGACCAGGAGACCAGCGCGAGCGCGCCGATCACCTCGTCACGGGTACGCAATGGCGCGCAGATCAGCGAGCGGGTTGCCGCAGGCGCGATCGCCTCGGGAAGCGGTGGCGACGGCTCATCCGGACCGGGTGCGTCGACGATGGGCCGGTACAGGAGTGCGCCGGTGCGGACGACCTCGGCGATCGCCGAGGGACCATCGGTCTCGATCACGTCGTGGTTCCGTGCTCGTAGCTCCGCTTCGATGCGCTTGTCGGTGTCGACGATCGCCAGCCGGGTCAACCGGCCCTGATCGTCGCGTACCGCAATGGTGCACAAGTCCGCGAGGTCGCTCACGAGCAGCCGCGCGACTCCGTCGAGGATCTCGTCCGTCGCCAATGACGCGTTCAGCTCGTCTCCAACCGCCGCGAGCAACTGCAGCGCGTGCTGCGCTTTTCGCGATGCGCTGACGTCGACGGCCGAGATGATCGTCACGTGGTCGTTGTGCGCCGAGCCGCGCATCGCCATCCAGCGTTCGCGACCATCGTGGCGTCGCATGCGTATGTCGATGTCGAAGGGTTCGGTATGGCCGAGGACGAGACGCACCAGCTCGAGGTCGTCGGCGTGCACGTCGGCCAGCCATCGATCACCAAGAAGCTGGACGCAGTCCCGGCCGGCGAACTCGGCCCACGTCCGGTTGCACCACCCGAGGCGCGCCGCGCGATCGATGACACCGAGCAGCGCAGGCGCGCCGTCGGCAACGGTGGCGGCGTCGACCTCCGCCTGGCTGCTCATGCCAGTTCCTCGTTCGCGTGCTTGCGTCTGCACGGGCGCCGCTACCCGCTCGTGCTCACGGGGAAACGGGTTGGGGGACGAGATTTTCCCAGCAGCGCCGGGCCCGCAGCGAGCGACCGCCCTCGACCTCGCGCACGGCGAGCACATCGGCAAGCGTCGCGACGACGGCGAGGCCGGGTCCGTGGTCCCCGGGATCCGGACGTCGGACACGCGAATCGATGGCGCCTCGATCGTCGCGCACCTCGATCGCGACCCCCTCGTCGTCGCTCCACGCGCCCACCCGCAGCCGGCGCTCGCCCTCGGTCCCGCCGTCGATCGCAGCCGCGGCGAGTTCCGAGATCATCAGCACGAGATCGCGCCGGGCAAGGTCCGCGACACCGACGGCCGTGAGCCAATCGGTGAAACGTGCGCGCAATCGCGCGAGGCTCCGGGTGGTCGCGGGGACGTCGCATTCGAACGACGGCCCCGTTCGCTCGGGCGCGCGGCCCTCGTGCATCCGGCCTCCGGCCGAGATCACTCAACGTGCTGGTGCAAAAGCTCGGCGTGCCCACATACCCGGGCCGGGCCGGTGTGCAACCGCGCGATCCGGGGAATCGCCCAGTTTCTCCCCTTGTGACGGCGGGTAGCGTGGCGACCCAAGGGCAAGCCGTCGCCGAGGGCGCGCGGCGCGGCGCCGGGTCGAGAGCGAAGCGTGAAGGGCCGAGCGTGACAGCACAAGAGACGATCGGAGAGGTGGTACGGCTCTCCGTGCCGGCGTCCCTCGAGTACGTGCGAATCGTCCGACTGACCGCGTCGGGTGTCGCCAGCCGACTGGGCCTCGACATCGACGAGATCGAGAATTTGCGGGTCGCGGTCGACGAGCTCGCGAGCACCGTCGTCGACGCCGCGGCGCCGGGCGACCTCGAGATCACCTTCTCGAGCGGAGACGGCGAGCTGCGCATGGAAGGCCGGGCGCCGGTCGCGGCCGGTGGTGACGTCGGTCTCGATCAACTGACCGCCCAGATCCTCAACGCGGTGTGCGACAAGTACGAGCTCCGGGTCGTCGACGGGTCGGCGCGGTTTGCCTGTACGCGACGTCTTCCTGCGGACTGAGCCATGGCCCTGACTGCCGAGGAGCGAGCGAAGCTCCGCGCGAAGTTCGTCGAGTACCGCCAGACCGGCGAGCGCCGGTTGCGAAACGAATTGATCGAAGCGCACAAGTCCCTTGCCTCGCATCTCGCTCGCCGGTTCGCCAACCGGGGCGAGCCGTTCGACGACCTGTTGCAGGTCGCGTATCTCGGCATGCTGAAAGCGGTGGAGCGTTTCGACCCGGATCGCAACCTCGAGTTCTCGACGTTCGCGACCGCGACCGTAGAGGGCGAGTTGAAACGCCACTTCCGCGACAAGACGTGGTCCGTCCGTGTCCCGCGTCGCCCCCAGGAGTTGCACCTCCGGCTCGGCAATGTCATCAACGAGCTGTCCCAGCGCCTGAACCGCCCACCTCGGGTGCCGGAAGTCGCGGCGGAGCTCGGCGTGCGCGAGGACGAGGTTCTCGAGGCGATGGAGGTCGGCGGCGCGTACCGTTCGTCGTCACTGGACGCTCGGCCGGCCGACGGCCACGATGCCACGTCGCTGGAGCGCCGCCTCGGCGCGGCCGATCACGGCTTCGACCTGGCCGAGCATCGCGTGCTGCTCGATCGCGTCCTCGCCGACCTTCCCGAACGCGAGCGCATGATCGTCGAGCTGCGGTTCTTCCACGACATGACCCAGACCGAGATCGCGCAACACGTCGGGATCAGCCAGATGCACGTGAGCCGCCTGCTCACGAGAACACTGATCCAACTCAGAGAACGCCTACAGACCCTCGACGCCTAGTCGCACAGACGTCGCACAGAACGCAGGACAAGCAAGTGGTGCGCCGGCCTTTCAGCAGCAGCGCACCACTTGCAGGCTTCTCGGTTGTGCAGCGACTTCAGTCGGTGAGGTCTTCCACCTTGTCGCGAACCTTGTCGACCGCGTCCTTGACCTTGCCCTTCACGTTGGCCGCGCCACGATCGATTTTGCCTTCGCGCTTGAGATCGTCATTGTCGGTGAGGTCGCCGGCCGCTTCCTTGGCCCGGCCTTTGAGGTCGTCGAACTTCTCGTCCGCCATGGGGGGAACTCCTATTTCGCTCGGGGTCGCCGAAACGATGCCCGCGGCTTCTTGCGATGAAACCTGGCAGATGCTGAGTGTCCGCCGGGATGCGGACCGGGTAGTGCTCAGAGTGAGGGCTGGTCTCAGTACGGATGTGCCAGCTCGACGCCCATCGACCTCTCAGTCGTTCACAAATGATGCAAATGTGAGTGCGTCTCGTCGTCCGCGCACGCGTGACACTCGATCTCGAGCGTGGCGTGAAAGATCCCGAATCGCTCAACGAGCATTCGTTTGAGCTCCTCCGCGCGCAGCTGGGCGTCGTGCAGTGAGGGAGTTTCGCCGAGCACGATGTGCGCGGAGAGTGCAGCGTGCTCACTCCCGCTCGTCCAGAGATGGAGATGATGTACCGCCTCGACGCCGGGCTCGGCGCACAACGCCTCCTGTACCGCGACTGCGTCGAGTCCGGCGGGGACTGACTCCAACAGGACGCGCGTCGCGTCTCGCAGCAACTTCCATGCCCCGGCGATGACGAGCAGCGCGATCGCGATCGACGCGACGGGGTCGAGGCGATCCGCACCGAAAAGCGCCCCGACACCGGCGACGATCACCACGACCGAGCCGAGCGCGTCCGCGAGCAGGTGCCAGAGCGCGCCTCGCAGGTTGAGGCTGCCGTGCGCGTGCCGGGCAACGACGGCCGCGCTCCCGATGTTGACCAGGAAGCCGAGCCCGCCGATCACGAGCACACCGCCCGCGTCGAGCGCGTGCGGTGCGTTGAGGCGACGCACGGCCTCGACAACCACCACGATCGCGCTCGCGAACAGGAGCAGCGCATTCGCCTGGGCGACCAGCACCTCTGTCCGGCCGAACCCGTATGTGTGTCGCTCGGTCGGCGGGCGGCGGGCGAGCTGCAGCGCGGCGTACGCGATCGCGAGACCGATCACGTCCGACACCATGTGCACGGCATCGGCCAGCAACGCCAGCGATCCGAACGCGAAACCTCCGACGACCTCGACCGCGAGAAACGCGGCGTTGGCGCCCAAGGCGATCAGCAGTGCACGTCGTCGTCCGTCGATTCGAGAATTATCGCGTCCCGAAGCGCTCCGCGCGTGCGGCCTCCCGCCGGAACAGCTCCTCGACGTCGACGCGCAGCTTTTCCTCGCCCGGTGGCCACCCGCGGGGGCTGACCACTCCGTCGATTGCCGACGGGTCCACCGGCTGGCGTTCGTTCGACGCGCGGTACACGGCAAAGCACAACTGGAGGGCTTTCACCGCCGTTTCGGGATCGAGGTCGGGCCGCTCACCGGCGAGCAATCCGTCGACGAATGCGGCCGCTGCCCGCCGAAACGAGCCGTCGTAGGACGCGTCGAGCTCGGCGAACGAAGTGCGACGGCCGTCCTCTTCGTACACGACAAGAGGCGGCAGGTCGACGTGAAGGTTGCCGCAGAGACGGGTGACCCAGAGGAACCCTCGCGTGCCTTGCACCTCGAAGAACTCGTCGGCACCGTAGTGGTCGCTGCGAATGAACATGTCGGGCGCGTACGACACTTCCATCATCCCGAGCAGGTCGTCGCGTTCGTACTCGAAGAGCGCAACGGCGGGCGCCTCGAAGAACAGTGGACCCTGACGCACCACGGCCTGGACACTTCGCACGTCGCTCTCGACGAGCCAGAGCGCCATCGCGTATTTGTGCATGACGTCGTCGAAGAGGTGACCGCCAGGACTCTCTGCGTTGAACCGCCACGTATAGCCCGCAGGGTCGAGGCTCGCCTGGAACTCCGACTCGGTGCGGCCGACGACCGTCTTGATGCGGACCACCGTCGGAGTGCCGATCGCGCCGGCCCGGATGAGGTCGCGCGCCTTCACGAGCGGGGGGAAGTGGCAGCAGTTCTCGGTGACGCGCAGCATCTTGCCGGCGGTGCGGGCCTCGTCGATCATCCGGCGTGCCTCGTTCACCGAGTTCGCGATCGGCTTCTGTACCGACACGTGCTTGCCGGCGCGCAGGGCCGCAACCGCGTGCTCGGCGTGGAGCGGCGTCGGACTGAGCACTTCGACCGCGTCGATCTCGTCGTCGGCCAGGAGCGCGTGGACCTCGGTGTATCCGCGTCCGACCCCCCATTCGCGACGCCGTCGTTCGAGGACCTCCGGACGCGGGTCACACAGCGCCACGACCTCGCACTGCTCGTGCTCGAGGTATCCGGGCACGTTGAGCGTGGCGATGTTGCCGACGCCGATGATTCCCATCCGAACGCGGTCCATGGGTGGGGATTCTCTCATTTGACTTGGAGCTGGAACAGAGTGCCGCCCGACGGCAATGCAGTCGCCGCTACACATCGCAGACCGGCATGCAGCCATAACGCATCGAACTGCGCGGCGGTGCGTTCGCGTCCGCCATTGGTCAGGGCGAGCATGAGGGCGTCTGTCGCCTGCACGAACGAACCGAGACGGCCGGGTTCGAGGATCGTTTCGACGACACAGATGCGGCCGCCCGGTGCAAGGGCAGCCGCACAGTTGCCGAGGATGCGAACGCAGTCGTCGTCGCTCCAATCGTGGACGATCGCGGTGAGCACGTGGAGCTGGTGGCCCGTTGGCACCGCGCGGAAGAAGTCGCCGCCCTGGAAGCTGGCCCGGTCGGTGACGCCCGCCTCCGCGAAGGTCGCGCGGGCGTCCGGCTCGGCATCGGGTCGGTCGAGCACGGTCCCGGTGAGCGCCGGGTGGGCGGCGAGCACGTGGGCAAGGAACGTACCCGTGCCTCCGCCGACGTCGAGCACTGATCGAACACCGTCCAGCGGCAGCGAGCCTGCGCACATGACCGCTTGCAAGCGGGCACCCGCTGCCTGCGCATCGTTGAACGCCGCCGCCGCCGCCGGGTGCTCGGTGAGATAGGTGAAGAAATCGACGCCGTGCGCAGCAACCACCGGATCCGTGCCCCGGCGCGCGGCCTCGCCCAGATGCGCGTAGGCGGCCATGGTCCACGGCGCCCCGCCGAAACGCGCCCATCCGTCCCAGCCGCCGTCCCGTGTCAACAGCTTCGTGACGCGGTTCGCGTGGTAGCGGCCCCGCCGGTCGCGGCGCACGCATCCGCGTGACGCGAGGTACGCGAGCAAGCGTTCGAGCCCGTCCTCGTCGGCACTGACGCGCGCTGCCAGCGCATGCGCGGTGCGCGGTTCGTCGAGATGCTCGGGAACCCCGAGCTCCACCAGCGCGCACAGCGCGGGACCATCGAGGGCGCCCAGCAGCCGTTCCAGCAGGACTTGGAAGGGCAGGCCCATGCGATCGTGGAGACGAGCAACTGAAGCGCGCACCCTGGTCGCGACGCGCACCGCCGCGGGCGGCGGGACGGCCGGCACACCACCCACTTCGCGCGCCGTGAGCGGCCACGTGTTGGTCATGGGCAGGAGCGTGACACGAAATCCATTCGCCCGGCGCATTCACCGCCCTTACGGTTGTGCGCATGCAACTCGAGCCGACTGACCGCACGCGCCATCGCCGGTTGCCGAAGCGAGGGTCCTTCGACCTCGGCTTGATCAACGCCATCCTGGACGAGGCGCTCATGTGCCATGTGGGATTCGCGGTCGACGACCGTCCCTGGGTCGTCCCCACGATCCATGCACGCGTCGACGACCAGCTCTACCTGCACGGCGCCGCCGCGAACCACATGCTGCGATCCCTCGCGGACGACGTGGAGACGTGCGTGACCGTCACGATCGTCGACGGTCTCGTGCTCGCCCGCTCCGCCTTCCACCACTCGATGGACTACCGCTCGGTGATGGTCTTCGGCCGCGCAACCCGCGTCGACGACCCGGACGAGAAGCAGCGTGCGTTGCACGCACTGGTCGAGCATGTCGTGCCGGGGCGCAATGCCGATGCTCGACCTCCTTCGGACGCTGAGCTGCGGGCGACACTCGTGCTTCGGCTGCCAATCGCGGAAGCGTCGGCGAAGGTCCGTACCGGTGGTCCGATCGATGACGAGGAAGACATGACGCTCGGTGTCTGGGCCGGCGTGCTCCCTTGCTCGGTCACCTTCGGTGCGGCAGTCGCCGAACCGGACGTGACGGCACCCGTTCCGGAGTACGTGCGCGCGTACTCGCGCTAGGCGACCAGACCGACCACCGGCTCCCGCCGCACGTCGTCGTTCATCACGTCGTCGAGCAACACGCGGAGGTCGGACCGCACCTCGGCATACGCAGGATCATCGAAGCGGTTCTCGAGCTCGCCCGGGTCTTCCTGCAGGTCGTAGAGCTCGTCGCCCCATGGGGCGTCGAGATAGCGGTGCAGCTTGTAGCGAGTCGTGGTGAGCGTCCGCATCGGCAGCGTTCGCATGATGCTGAAGTAGTTCTCGGTGAGCACGTGCTCGCGCGGCTCTTCGTCGAGTGCGCGGCCTTCCATCCACTTGGGCACGTCGAGACCGGCGGCGGCGAGCACCGTCGGCGCGAGATCGATCGTGCCGACGGGATCGACCGCGATCTTTCCGGCCTCGACACCCGGACCGCGCAACACCAGCGGCACGCGCAGGAGGGAGTCGTAGCCGAACGGCCCCTTGAAGATCATCTGGTGCTCGCCGAGGAACTCGCCGTGGTCGCTCGTGACGATCACCAGCGTGTCGTCGGCGAGACCTCGCTCGTCGAGGATGTCGAGCACACGGCCGATCGCGTGATCGAGCTGCGCGACCATGCCGTAGTAACCCGCCGTCATCTTGGCCAGCTCCTCGCGTGTGAGCGTCGCCCCGCCGGGGTTTGCCCATTCGAGTGTCTGACCGCGCATGCCCTGGGCGAGGAATTGATGGATCGGCGGCTTGCCGTCGAACTCGTCGGGGTGGACCTCCGGCAGCACTTCGAGCGTGTCCGCCGGCGTGTATCGGTCGCACCACGGCGCTGGCGGGTCCATCGGATGGTGCGGATCCGTGAAACTGACCCAACCGAAGAACGGCCCGTCGACCCCGCGCAGCCACTCACACGCGCGATCGGCGACCCACGTCGTCGGGTGGTCCTCTTCGGGCAATGCGTTGCGCCACGTCTGGGTGTGATCCCATTGCGCGCCGGCGGCCTCGGGCTGCATGAGCCGCAGGCGTTCGACGCCACGCTCGAAGCCGTCGCGAAAGAGATGGCGCCCGTAGTGGAGACCGAACGGCGGCGGACCGAAGATCCAATTCCAGCGCCCCACCAGCTCGGCGATCCGCAGGTTGTGTCCGAAGAGCATGAGCTCCGCCTGCTCGAATCCGAAGTACGGGCCATGCCACTCGGGGTCGACGCGCGCCGAACCGTCGACCGATTCGAGCCTGCCCGTCGGGAAGAACGGGAACGTGGTCGCGAAATGGGCCTTGCCGATGATCGCCGTGCGGTACCCGGCCCGGGAGAGGAGGGTCGCCACCGATCGTTCCTCGGCGTCGGCGGGAAGGTCTATCCCGTTGCACGTCACGCCGTGTGTCGATGGATAGGTGCCGGTGAGGATCGATGCACGCGCAGGCTGGCACAGCGGGTTCTGTGTGCGCGCGGTCGAGTACCGGGTTCCCGCGGCGGCGAGCGCGTCGAGCCGAGGGGTCGCCTCCAGCGGGCTGCCAGCGGCGCCGAGCGTATCCGCACGCTGCTGATCGGTCGTGATGAGCAAGATGTTCATGCGTTCCCCTCGTTCAATCCGGCGCGAGCCAGCCGGTTCACGACTCGAGCGGCAGCCGGAGGCGACAACCGCTGTACGCGTCGAAGATGGTCCCACGTGTCGAACGACGTTGCTACCTCGAGCGCGGCCAGCTGCTCGCGACGCTCGGCTGCCGGCAGCTCGAATGCGAACAGCGCTGCAAGCTCGCGATGGTGCTCCGCACCGATCTCGGCGAGCGCGCGCTGCAGTATCGGCGAGCCCGGCGCGGCGAGCAACGTCGCGCGCCGCACCGGCGCGATGCGCTCGTACACGCGGGCACGCTGCGCAACCAGCGCCTCGAGGCGCACAGCGCGCGGCAACGACCCGTCGATCGGTGTGCGCAGGGGCGCCAAGCGTTCGGTCTGCCGGGCGACGCACATCGCGTAGAGCGACTCCATGTCCTCGAAGTGCTGGAACACCGATCGCACCGAGACTCCCGCCCGGGCGGCGATCGCGCGCGCCGTGGGCTGCGGATCGCCGTCTTCGAGGAGTACCAGCAGCGCGTCGGCGATCGCGTCACGGTTGCGTGCGCCGCGCGTGACTCGTCCGTCGACGCGGGTTGCGGTCGTCATGACGCGCATGGTAGGAAAGTCGCACTTCAAGTGCAACTATCGATACCGAGGACCACCGATGGACGCTCTTCGTACGCCCGATGACCGATTCGCCTCACTCCCCGACTATCCCTTCACGCCGCACTACGTCGAGATCGACGACGGCGAGGGCGGGCGGCTCCGCGTGCATCATCTCGACGAAGGCGACCGGAACGGGCCGGTCGTGCTCCTCATGCACGGTGAGCCATCGTGGAGCTTCCTGTATCGCAAGATGATCCCGATCCTCGCTGACGCGGGTTTTCGCTGTGTCGCCCCGGATCTCGTCGGCTTCGGACGTTCCGACAAGCCGGTCAAGCGGACCGATTATTCGTATGCGCGCCACGTCGAATGGGTGCGGAGCGCTGTGTTCGATTGTCTCGACCTCCGCGACGTGACCCTCGTTGCCCAGGACTGGGGCGGACTCATCGGGTTGCGGATCGTCGGAGAGCACCCCGACCGTTTCGCACGGGTCGTCACCGCGAACACATACCTGCCGTCCGGCGACACACCCGCCGGTGACGGCTTCATGAGGTGGCAGCGGTTCTCCCAAGAGGTCGAAGACTTCGACGTCGGCGTGATCGTCGGCCTCGGTTGCAATCATGACCTTCCGCCCGAAATCGTCGCCGGATACAACGCGCCGTTCCCGGACGATTCGTACAAGGCCGGCGCACGCCAATTCCCGCTGCTCGTTCCCACGACGCCCGACGATCCCGCCTCGGAGGCCAACCGGAACGCATGGAAGACGTTGCGCTCGTGGACGAAGCCCTTCCTCACCGCGTTCTCCGACAAAGATCCGATCACCCGCGGCGCGGAACGTGTGTTCCAACGCGACGTCCCGGGCTGCGCGGGCCAACCGCACACGACGATCGAAGGCGGCGGGCATTTCCTGCAAGAGGACTGTGGCGAGCAACTCGCGCGCGTGGTCGCGCAATGGATGCACGCGAGCTAGCTTCCACGCGGTGAGCGATATTCTCGCGGTGCTCGATGAAGTGCGGGCGATTGCGCGGACCGGATTGCACTACTGCGACGATGCGTTCGATCGCGCGCGGTACGAACGGCTGTTGGAGCTCGCGGCCCAGGAATACGCCGAGCGCAGCGCGCTCGACGCACCCGCGGTCCGTGCCCGGTTCGACGCCGAGATCGGGTACCAGACGGCAAGAGTCGGCGCCGACGCCGCGGTGTTCGACGACGACGACCGTTTGCTGCTCGTTCGACGGGTCGACGACGGCAAGTGGGGATTGATTGCGGGCTGGGTGGAACCCAACGAATCGCCCGCGCAGACCGTGGTGCGCGAGCTCTCCGAGGAGGCGGGTGTGCGCGGGCGCGTGGATCAACTGGTCGGCGTGTTCTCCCGTCAAGCGTGCGCCGGGGAGCACCCGCACGGGACGGTGTCCATCGTCTACCTGTGTTCCATCGTCGGCGGCCAGCTGCAACCGCAGCTCCATGAAGTGCACGAGGTCGCTTGGCGCCTTATCGACGATGTGGATGCCGATGACTGGCATGTGAACCACGCGACGCTTGCCCGCGCCTCGCTCGAGGCGAACTGGCACCGGCGCAGTGGCCTCTAAACTCAAACGTGTGCGGGCGCACTTCGAGCGGATGGTGGTCGACGGTGTGCCGGCTTATGTCGGCGACCAACCCGAGCCGGTCACGGCCGGAATCGCGTTCCGGGTCGGTTCGGCCGACGAGTCATTGCTCGAGCATGGCCTCACCGCGCTCGTGGCAGAGCTCGCGGCGGTCGACGTCGAAGGGATGAATTGGATCGTCTACGAGACGTCCACGATCTTCTTCACGAGCGGCACCGTCTCCGAGGTCGCGAACGCGTTGAGTTCCGTGTGCGCGGCGCTCCTGGCGCTCTCCGAGGACGATCTCATCGATCTCGCGGACACGATCCTCAACGAGCCCAAGACCAAACCGGTCCAGCCGCCGGTCACGATCCTCGGTGTGCGGTTCGGTGCGCAGAGCTATGGCCTGGGAGGCTTCCCGCGCCTCGGGCTGCTCCGGACGACCGGACCCAACGTCAGCGACTGGGTCTCGCGCCGGTACAACCGTGCGAACGCCATCGTGTTCTCGACGGCCTCGCTCGGGCAACCGCGGCTCGGGCTCCCCGCAGGTGAGCGCATGCCGCCGCCCCTGCCGACTCCGACGAACATCTTGTTGCCGGCATGGTGCCCGCAGGACTGGATCGGTCGGGCATGGAAACCCTTCGTGTACTTCTCGTCGGTGATGCCCGGCACCGATGCCGCGAAGGTCGCGGATCGTGTCGTCGAGGCCGACATCCGGCGGCGGGCGGAGATGACCAGCCTGTTGCTCGCCGATCGTGAAGCGAACGTCAATCCGTGGACGGCGGAGTTCGACTACACCGATTTCCGCATCGACGTCGGGCCACGCGTGGATGACGGCGTCGAGGCGCTGCTGGGAAGCATCGACGACCTCGCCGACTATGCACCCAGCCCCGAGGCCCTCGCGGCGAGCATCGCCGAGTTCGACCGATGGACGAGCGATCCCTTGGCGACTCCCGGCGTCGGCGCAATGCTCGCCTGGAACGAGCTGCTGACGAATCGGCCGCGCAGTGTCGAGGAGTTCCTGTCCCAGATACACGCGGTGTCGCGCACCGACGTCGCGGATGTCGTCGGCGCGATGCGCGAGCAAGCGATCGTCGTCGTCCCCGAGGGCGCCGAGCTCATCGATCCGCGCTTTGCAATGCTCACACCGACAACGGCCCCACCCGTTGTCGGTCTCGCGTACGCCGCGGCAACCGAAGAGGACGACCCCGCCGACAACGCGCGTCTGGTCGTCGGGGCCGAGGGCGTCACGTTCATCGATGTCGACGAGCAACTCACCGTGCGGTTCCGCGACTGTGTGGCAGCGCTGCGGTTCGCGGACGACGTGTTCATGTTGTACGCCGCCGACGGGACGATGATCTCCGTCGCCGCCGCGGAGTGGATCGACGGACGATCGGCATTGGCGCGCGTACGTTTCGGTATCGACCCCGCTCGCATCGTCGACGCGAACCCCGAGCAGCCGCTCGGCGCGGTGCAGGTCGTGGGTTCGGACGACTACAACTAGCGCGCGCTGTCGCAGCCGCCGGACGCGCCTGCCGGGTCGACCTCGACGCTCGAGAGTGCGGAAGCGAGGTTCGCCAGCTGCCGCTCGGTCAACCGGGAGACGAAGTGCTCACGCACACCCCGCAGGTGGGTCGGCGCGGCGTTGCGAAGCGCCTGCACGCCGGTCGCGGTGATGACCGCGTTCGAGCCCCGGCGATCGGTCGGACACTGCCGTCGTTCGACGAGGCCCGCTCGGACGAGTCCGTCGATCCGCCGGGTGATCCCGCTCGGCGAAAGGTGCAGGCGCCCCGCGAGCTCGCTCATGCGGAGCGAGCGATCGGGAGCCTCGGAGAGGTGCACGAGGACCTCGTAGTCGCCGAGTGAGATGCCGTGCGCCGCTTGGAGCTCGTTGTCGAGGGTGGCCAGGAGCCCGGTCGTCGTCTGGATGAGGGCGCGCCAGGCCTGCATCTCGGGATCGGTCAGCCAGAGCACGGCGGTGTCGCTCACCCGGCGATCTTACCGCTCCCGGAAAGTTTCTTGCGTCCGCAAGCATTCGTGATATAGTTGCGGAAGCAACGTTTGAGTCCGCAAGATTCTCGCAAGGAGCCCCCCATGGCCAGTACCGAAGTTCAGCGAGGCGTCCAGAACATCCCCGACGCCGGCACGTACGCGCTCGACCCGACGCACTCGTACGTCGCGTTCACCGCGCGGCACCTGATGGTGACCAAGGTGCGCGGTCGCTTCCCCGTCACTGAGGGCCGATTGGTGATCAGCGAGGACGCGAACCAGTCGTCCGTCGAAGCCACCATCGACGTCTCCGCGGTCGAGAGCGGCGACCCCAAGCGCGACGAGCACCTGCGCTCGGCCGACTTCTTCGACACCGAGAACCACCGCTTCGCAACGTTCCGCTCCACGAGCGTCGAGAACCGAGGCGACGGCGAGTTCACACTCCACGGTGACCTGACGATTCGCGGCGTGACCCGCCCCGTCTCGTTGAAGGGTGAGTACCTCGGCACGCAGGTATCGCCCTGGGGCGACACCCGAGTCGGCTTCAGCGCCGAGGCCGACGTCAGCCGCAAGGAGTGGGGTCTCGAGTGGAACCTCGCCTTGGAGACCGGCGGCGTCGTCGTAGGCGACAAGATCAAGCTCGTGATCGACGCGGAGTGGATCCGCAACTAAGGAGTCGCGCGTCCGCGCAGCAGCGCGTCGGGATCGCGCATCGTGCAACTATTGCGCGATGACCGATCTCGACGCGCTGCTGGCGCGTATGACCCTCGACGAGAAGCTCGCGCAGCTCGGCTGCGTGTGGTGCAGCGCGCTGATCCGAGACGACGATTTCTCGCCCGGCGCGGCTGATCGCTGGTTGGCACACGGCATTGGTGAGATCACGAGGATCGGCGCGACGACCGGCTTGCAGTCGCGCGAGCGGGCCGCATTCGCCAACGCGATCCAGCGCTATCTCGTCGAGCACACCCGCCTCGGCATCCCGGCGATCGTGCACGAGGAGAGCACCGCGGGCCTGTGCGCACGCGACGCGACGCAATTCCCGCAGGCGATCGGGCTCGCCTCGGCGTGGGATCCCGAGCTGATCGAGCGCATCGGCGCGGTCATCCGAGAGCAGATGGTTGCCACCGGCGCTCGCCACACGCTGGCGCCGGTCCTGGACGTCGCTCGGGACGCCCGCTGGGGTCGGGTGGAGGAGACCTACGGCGAGTCGCCCTACCTCGTGAGCCGTCTCGGCGTCGCCTACGTGCGCGGGGTGCAGGGCGACCTCCGCAACGGCGTGGCCGCGACCGGCAAGCACTTCCTCGGGTACGCGATGTCCGAGGGTGGCATGAACCATGCGCCCGTGCACTTCGGACCGCGTGAGCTCCGCGAGGTGTACGCCGAGCCGTTTCGCGCGGCGATCGCGGAAGCCGGCCTGTCGACCGTCATGAACTCGTATTCGTCGGTCGACGGCCTGCCGTGTGGCGCGTCGCGCGCGATTCTCGACGACCTCCTACGTGGCGAGCTCGGCTTCCAAGGCGCGGTCGTCGCGGACTACTCCACGACCGAGCTGCTGATGACCCACCACCGCGTCGCGGGGACGAAAGGCGAGGCCGCGCAGCGCGCCCTCGAGGCGGGATTGGACATGGAGCTGCCTCAGCTCGACTGCTACGGGACGCCACTGAAGGCGCTCGTGGACGCCGGGAAGGTCGACGTGGCGCTGGTCGATCGGTCGGTGCGGCGTGTGCTGAGACTGAAGGACCAACTCGGACTGTTCGATGATCCGTTCGTCGACGAAGGCGCATCCGAGCGCGCCTATGCCCGCGCCTCGGATCGGGCGCTCGCGCACGAAGCCGCCGTGAAGTCGCTCGTGCTGCTCCGCAACGATGGCGCGCTCCCCCTTGTGGCCGACGCGCGCGTTGCCGTGATCGGTCCCGGCGCGGACGATGTGCGGCTCCTCCAGGGCGATTACTCCTATCCCGCACACACCGAGATCATGCAGCCCCGCGACGATTCGGGAAGCCTCGTCGAGGCGCGCGGGCGATTCGCCGCCGGTCCGTACTACCCGGAATCGGTGACGCCGCTCGCGGGCATCCGGGCAATTGCGCGTGCGGTCACTTACGTCAAGGGCTGCGGGATCCGCAGCACTGACACCTCGGGCATTTCCGAGGCGGTTGCCATCGCGCGAGACGCGGACGTCGCGGTGTGCGTCGTCGGCGGACGCTCAGGCCTGATGCCGAACTGTACGAGCGGAGAGTTCCGTGATGTCACCGATCTCGCGTTGCCGGGCGTGCAGCAACAACTCGTCGAAGCCGTGGTCGCTTGCGGCACGCCGACGATCGTCGTCGTGGTCAGCGGCCGCGCCCATGCCCTCGGGTGGATCGCCGAGCACGCAGCGGCGTTGCTGTACGCGTGGCTTCCGGGCGAGCAGGGCGGCGCGGCCATCGCGGACATCGTGTATGGCCTCGCATCGCCGTCGGGTCGCCTGCCGATCTCGTTGCCGCGCGCGGCCGGTCAGGTGCCGGTGCACCACGACGCCCGCGCCGGTGGTGGTCGCAGCATGATCTACGGCGACTACGTCGACGCTGCCGCCTCTCCGCTCTATCCGTTCGGCTTCGGGCTCTCGTACACCACGTTCACGTACACGGATCTCCGCACGGACGACGCAGTCCGTACGGACGAGGGCTTCGAGGTGCGACTGCGTGTCACGAACACCGGAGCTCGGGCCGGAACCGAGATCGTGCAGCTGTACATCCGCGACGAGGTCGCGCGCGTGGCGCGTCCGAACCGGCAGCTCGCAGGGTTCGCGCGGGTAGACCTCGCGCCCGGAGAATCTTCGACCGTGCGGTTCACCGTCGACCCCACGGTGCTCGCGTACTACGACGAGGAGATGCATCTCGTGATCGAACCCGGCACAGTGCGAGTCATGGCCGGTGATCTCGAAGCAACGTTGTATGTCGACGGTCCCGAGCGCGAGATCGCGCCGAACGACCGGCGACCGACCGCGGTCGAGATCGAGCAGTGACCTCGACGCTCCCGTCCACGATGTATACCGATCCGTCGGTGTACGAACACGAGCGCCACTCGATCTTCGGGCGCCAGTGGCAACTCGCAGGCTTCCGCGCGCAGCTGCGAGAACCGGGCGAGTACGTGCGTTACGACTTCGCGGGGTGGACGATCGTCGTCGTCGTGCAGGACGACGGCGCGTTGCGCGCCTTCCACAACGTCTGCCGCCATCGCGCGGGTCCGCTGGTGACCGACGATCGCGGAAGCGGCGGGAGCCTCGTATGCCGGTATCACGGTTGGGCGTACGCACTGGATGGGCGACTCCGTTCTGCGCGCGACTTCGGAGACGACGTCCTCGACCGCGACGCGTTCGGGCTCATCGAGGTGCGCGTCGACGAGTGGCGCGGCCTCGTGTTCGTCAATCTCCACGACGAAGCGCCTGCGTTGAGCGAAGACCACGGCGCGTTCTTCGAGGCAGTGGCTCACGAACCGCTCGAGACGTTCTCCTACAGCCACCGGTTGGTGCACCGCGTCGCCGCGAATTGGAAGGTCTACTGCGACAACTACGGCGAGGGATACCACGTGCCATTGGTGCACCCGGAGCTGAACCGGGAGATCGTCGCCAAGGAGTATCGCGTCGAGGTGGGCGACCATTTCTGCGAGCACTCGGCGCCGGCCCGCGATGGCGCGATCAACACCGGCAGGTGGCTGTGGCGATACCCGAACCTCGCGCTCAATGTGTATCCGCGGGGGATGAACGTCGAGCGGTTCGTTCCCGACGGTCCCTCGGACACGTACGTCGTGTACGACTACTTCTTCGCTGATCTCGACGCCATCAACGAGAACGCCGAGGTCGTACGGCTCGGGTGCGGCATCCTGGACGAGGACCGCGCGATCTGCGAAGCGGTGCAGCGGAACCTGGAGACGGGCATCTACGACACCGGCGTGCTGAGCCCACGTCACGAGAACGGCGTGGCCGCGTTCCAGCAGTGGGTGCGGGAGTCGCTCGGGGCTTAGCCTGGGGACGTCCGGAGGCGAAATGGCTGACACGATCAAGCTCAACTGGCGGAAGAGCGAGACCCACGGGCTCGACGACGACCCCGCACCTCGGGCGATCCACTACACGTTGTTCTCGACCGACGACCATCTCGTCGAGCCGCCGGACATGTTCGAGGGCCGGCTGCCCGGAAACATGCAGGAGGACGCGCCACGGGTCGTCGAGACCGAAGAGGGCCACGAGGTGTGGCACTTCGACGGGAAGATCTTCTTCCAGGTGGGGCTCAACGCGGTGGTCGGACGCAAGCGCGAGGACTGGAAGGTCGAGCCGACACGCTTCAACGAGATGCGAACGGGGTGCTACGACATCGACGCGCGCATCCGCGACATGGACATCAACGGCGTATGGGCGTCGGTCAACTTTCCCTCGCAGATCACCGGGTTCTGCGGTTCGGTGTTCTCACGTTGCAGCAATCGCGACCTCGGCCTGGCGGTGACGCAGGCGTGGAACGACTGGTTCCACGACGTCTGGTACTCCGCCTATCCCGAAAGAATCGTCCCGATGGGGATCACCTATCTCGCCGATCCCGACGAGGGCGCAAGGGAGATCCGGCGCAACGCGGCACGCGGGTTCACTGCAGTGACGTTGCCCGAGATGCCGCACCGCATCGGGATGGAGCCGATCTTCTCGCCGTGGTGGGACCCGATCATCGAGGCGTGCGCAGACACCGGGACGGTGATCTGCCTGCACGTCGGCTCGACGGGTGTCGCGGACATGCCGAAAGGCGCTCCGATGGTGCCGCTCGGCGCGACGTTGTTCGGTCAGCTCTCGCTGAGCGCGTGCGCGGAGTGGTTGTGGTCGGGGTACGCGGTGAAACATCCCGACCTGAAGATCATCATGAGCGAAGGCGGGATCGGCTGGGTTGCGATGCTGCACGATCGTCTCGAGAACATCGTCGACCGGTCGGGCTACGGCGACTACTTCCCGGGTGATCTCCGGCCCGCCGAAGTGCTGCACCGGAACTTCTGGTTCGCGACGATCGACGACCCGTCGACGCTGTCGACACGCGACGCCATCGGTGTCGACCACATCACCTTCGAATCGGATTACCCCCACGGTGACGGCACCTGGCCCGACACACAACGCGTGTTCGCCGAAGTCTTCGGCGGACTCTCCGACGACGAGGTCGCGCGGATCAGCCACGAGAACGCCGCGAAGTTGTTCCGACATCCGTTGCCCCCGCCCGGCAATCCCCATGCCGTAGGAGTACGAACGAGATGAGCGAATACGACGATCTTCTGCTCGACGCGTACAAAGGCGAGCTCTTCGGGGACGCGTTCTTCGGTACGCTCGCCGACGCGCAGCCCGACGCCGACCGCCGCGAGAAGTTGCGCACGTTGCAGACCGTCGAAGCTCGCACCGCGACCACGCTGCGCCGACTCGTCGCCAACGCCGGCCTGCACACCGATCCGGCGGTGTCGCGGCAGGAAGGCGCGCAGCTCGCGGCCGGGATCGATCCCGAGAACTGGGAGGAACTGCTGCGCGGGCTGCGCGACGCGCTCCCCCAGTTCCTCGAGAAGTTCGTCCGGCTGCGCGACATCGCACGCACACCGACCGATCCCGCGCTCGACGCTCTCGTGAATCACGAACGCGCCATCGAACGGTTCGCCGAGCTGGAGCTGGCGGGCGACAAGAAGTCGCTGAAACCGCTCGAGGATCACCTGCGCCGACCCGCGTGATCTACTGCGGCGAACGGGTGCAGCTCGACCTCCCCGTCCTCGAGGGGGGAGGCCGTGCGAGGATCGCGCCGCCGGCGGGTGAGGAGGCCGTGCTCGTACTGCTCGCCGGAGACCTCGAATGGGACGGGGTACGCGCGACGCGCAGGGATGTCTTCGACGGACGCGCGTCAGCGATGTATCTGCCGGCAGGCAGCAGCGTCGACGTCCTCGCGCACACGCCCACCGAGCTCGCGCTGGCTGCGACACGCAATGCCGGTCTCGCCGCCGGCGGCATCGCGCCGTTGTTCATCGCGCCGGCCGACGTCGTCGTGCACGAGCGCGGCGCACCGGGATGGCAGCGGCAGGTACACGACGTCGTGGCCGACAACGTGGGCGCGCAGGCGCTGATCGTCGGCGAGACCTTCAACGAACCGGGCCAATGGTCTTCGTTCCCGCCGCACAAGCATGACGGTGACGACGGTGAGCCCGCGCTGGAGGAGGTGTACTACTACCGGTTCGACCGACCGGACGGCTTCGGCTTTCAGGGCCTCTACGAGTCCGGAGACGGAGAGGGCGGCGCCGACCGTGCGCGCGCGGTCTTCCTGCGCCACGGCGCGATCGTCGGCATTCCCCGCGGCTATCACCCCGTGTGCGCGGCGCCCGGGTACCGCCTGTATTACCTGTGGGCGCTGGTCGGGAAACCGCGCCGGGTCGCGATGCACGAAGATCCCGCGCACCGGTGGTTGCACGAGCCGGGAGCAACTCCCGGGTGACCGTTGGTGCCGGTCGGCGTCACGGTCACGGACCGCTGCTGAGCGTGAACGTCCACGTGGAGGTGTAGACACCCGCGTACGTGTTCGCCGGTATTGCGAGCCGGAACGTGGGCGTGACGGTCTGGTTGCCGATGCCCGTAGCGGCCGCCGCGTCGAAGATCTTCGTCGCGGTCGGTGCCGTCGAACCCGCCGGCAGATTGTACGGGTAGCTCACCTGGTTCGTCGCGAGCGTGCACGTCGTCTGGCAGATGATCGTCGGTGCTGACGGCACACTGATCGCGTCGGGTGCAAGGGTACGGAATCCGGTCGTGAACTGGGTCGACGTGGCGCTCACGTTCCATCCGGACGCGCCCGAGTTGGTCAGGGAGAACGCCGGCATCGCGATGCTCGTTTGGTCCAGACCGTTCAATGTGTCGGCGAACGATGCGCTCGCCGGCGCGATGAACGACAAGAGCGCCGCGATGACCACCTCGTGGCTGGTGGTCGCGGTCGGGCCGCCGTTGCGGCTCATGGTCTGGCCGGTGAACACCCGGGTGGTCGACGTGCCTGCGGAGCTGGTCTCGGTGACGCGGGCGGTGAAGCTGCCCGAGGACGCGTAGGTGTGGGCGGTCGTCGCCGTCGCCGTGTTGACGACGCTCGTTTCGTCGCCGAAGTCCCACGCGTAGTTCGCGATCGTGCCGGAGGCAACCGCGGAGGCCGACGCGTCGAAGCTGATCGACGATCCCGGTATGAAGGTTCCGCTGGTCGTGAACGACGCGACCGGCGCCTGATCGGGCACGAACGCGACGCCCTGCGGGTTCGCGCCGACGGTGATGGCGGTACCCGGCGTGTCGGACGACACGTTGATCGGTGTCACCGAGTTCGAGGCGTTGTCGGCGACGTAGGCCTTGGTGCCGTCGGGACTGAACGCCACGCCCCGCGGGATGGCGCCGACACCGATTTGAGTGCCGGGGCCGTTGGTCGCGACTGTGATCGGCGTCACGGAGAACGAGGACTCGTTCGTGACGTAGGCCTTGTTGCCAGCCGGACTGAATGCCACCCCGATCGGATTCAAGCCCACAGCGATCGCGGTGCCCGGCGAGTTGGAAGCGACTGTGATCGGCGTGACCGTATTGCCGAGATAGTTCGCGGTGTAGGCCTTCGTGCCGTCGGGGCTGAACGCCACCCCCAACGGCTTCGAGCCGACGGCGATCGCGGATCCAGCAACACCCGCAGCGACCGTGATCGGCGTGACTGTGTTCGATCCAAAGTTCGTGACGTAGGCCTTGGAACCGTCGGGACTGAAGGCCACGCCCCGCGGGAGAGCGCCGACGGTGATCGCGGCGCCGGCCGTGTCTGTGGCCACGGTGATCGGGGTCACCGAGGCAGACCCGGAATTCGTGACATACGCCTTGGTGCCGTCGGGGCTGAACGCCACCGCGTACGGGCTCGCACCCACAGATATCGCGGAGCCCGCAACACCGGTCGCGACGGCGATCGGCGTCACCGTGCCCGATCCGGTGTTGGTGACATACGCCTTGGTGCCGTCGGGACTGAAGGCCACGGCGAAGGGGCTCGACCCGACGCCGATCGCCGAGCCGGCCGTCCCGGTGACGGTGTTGATGGGCGTGACCGAGTCCGACCCACCGTTCACCACATACGCAACCTGCCCGGCTGCGTCGATCGTCAGTCCGTGAGTGGTGGTCGCGCTCGGTCCGCCGTTGCGGCTCATGGTCTGGCCGGTCAACACCCGTGTCGTCGATGTGCCGGCGGAGCTCGTCTCGGTCACGCGGGTCGTGAAGCTGCCCGCCGAACCATAGGTATGGGTCGTCGTCGCGGTGGCGGAGTTGACGACACTGGTGCCGTCACCGAAGTTCCACGCGTAGTTCGCGATCGTGCCGAAGGCAACGGCAGAGGAGGACGCGTCGAAGCTGGTTGACGACCCGGCAGTGAGGGTTCCGGTGATGGTGAACGATGCAACGGGGGCTTGGTCGGGAACGAAGGCCACACCAGTCGGCTGCGTGCCGACGGTGATCGCCGTACCGGCCGTGTTCGAGGACACGGTGATGGGAGTCACCGTGTCCCCGCCGTTGGCGACATAGGCCTTCGTCCCGTCGGGACTGAACGCCAGCGCGTAGGGTTGTGACCCGATGGCTATCGCGGTGCCGGCCGTGTTCGAGGACACGGTGATTGGTGTCACCGTGTTGGACGTCTGGTTCGCGACATAGGCCTTCGTGCCGTCGGGGCTGATCGCGACGCTGATCGGGGTCCCGCCGACACTGATGGCGGCGCCGGCGGTGTCGGACGACACGGTGATCGGTGTCACGTCGTTCGACGTGATGTTGGTGACATAAGCCTTGGCGCCGTCGGGACTGAACGCCACCCCCCACGGGCTCGTGCCCACGATGATGGCCGCGCCGGGAAGACCGGTCGCAACGGTGATCGGCGTGACCGTGTTCGAGCCCAGGTTCGTGACGTAGGCCTTGGCGCCGTCGGGACTGAACGCCACGCCCCGGGGGTTGGTGCCGACGGCGATCGCGGCGAGGGGCGTGTCCGTGGCGACGGTGATCGGTGTCACCGTGCCCGATCCGGCATTCGCAACATAAGCCGTCGACCCATCGGGACTGAACGCCACCCCGTACGGGCTCGACCCGACGGTGATCGGCGTGCTCGCAATACCGGTCGCCACGGCGATCGGCGTGACACTGCCCGATCCGGTGTTCGTGACGTACGCCTTGGTGCCGTCGGGGCTGAACGCCACCGCGAACGGGTTCGACCCCACTCCGATCGCCGTCCCCGGCGTACCGGCCGAGTCGATCGGCGTGACCGAGTTCGACGCACTGTTCACCACGTACGCCGTGTTCGTCCCGGCCGCGGATGCGGCGGGATCGCGCAGGAGCGGAACGTCGGCGACTCCCAGACCGGCGGCGGCGAGCGTCACCGCCGCGCACGCGACCACGAGCTGGAACCCAAGACGTACGCGCCGGTTCGGCGCCATCCCTTGCTTCTTCACGACTTCGGTCCTCTCGGTAGCCGTCGACCCACTGGGCAGCGGGCGCGCGCTCGGTCAGTTCAGGGGTTGATGGCGGCGCAGGAATTCCGGACGCCGGCGAAGCAGGAGGCCACCCGCCACGCCTACGAGGCCGACTGCCACGACGATCGTCCAAGGCATCCCGCTCGACCCCGAACGAGGCGGCCGTATCTCGCTTCCGAGCGCGCTGGTGTTCACGCCCCGCAATGCCGCGCCGAGCGTGACGGTGGTCTTGTACTTCGCGGTCGTCCCGCCGCCGGTGAGCCAGACCGTGATGGAGTACTTGCCGCTCGCGAGCGCGTCTGGCCACGCGTAGGGATACGTGATGGCGTCGGCAGGCAGGAGCGTGTCGAGCGTGCGGGTCACCGTACGGCTGTAGCTGGGCCCGGTGAGCGTGATCTTCAGGTCGGGCTTGCCGAGCGCGCGTCCGTCGTTGGTGATGACCGCCGACACTGACGCAACCTTGGGACCGGGGAGCTTCGCGATGCCGGCCCCGAGCACGCGCGGGTGGAAGCCGACCGTCGCGCCGGGGACCGTCACCAGCACGCCCACTACCGTGCGCACGATCTCCCTGATCTGGAATCCGTTACCGGAGACCTCCGGGTCGGTGTTCTGCACGGCGAGACCTGCAAGGTGATCTCCGGCATTCGTGCCGGCCGGTACCTTCACCGTGAAGCCGATCGGGACGCTCGTATGCGGCGCGACGGTGAGTCTCGTCGTTTGCGGCGTCACCCACTTGCCCGCCCTCGCCCTGACGTCTTTCCGGTTGGCGTACACCGCTCCCGAAGTGAGCGCAGTTCGACCTTCGACGCCGTCGATCACCAGGTTGACCGGCGCGTCGGTCGGATTCGCGACCTCCACGTGCTGTGTGGTCGATCGGCCGGCACGGACCGCCAACGTGAAGTAGGGGTGGACGGTCGGATCATTCGGGTCCGCGTTCACCGTCCTCACCGTGAAGGTTCCCGCCGCTGGGACCGCGGCCGTCGCCGTCGACGCGGTCCCGGCGGCAGCGATCCCCACCGTCAGGACCGCGACGGCGATCTGTCTCCGCACTGCCGTTGCTCTGGAACGTGACATCGTGACAGCGCCTTTCGGTGGGAATCGCACGAGCAGCCGGCGATTGATTCAGGGAGCGCTGACGAGCGAGTACGTCCATGTGGACGTGTAGCTGCCGGCGAAGGTGTTCGCGGGGACTGCAAGTTGCATCGTGTGCACCGATGTCTGCGCGCCGAGTCCGGTTCCCGCTGTCGCACCGATGATCTTCGTCGCGGTCGGAGCAACGGTTCCCGCGGGCAGGGTGTACGGATAGCTGACAGAATTGGTCGCCAGCGTGCACGATGCGGTCTCGTCGCAGCTCTGCGTCGGCGCGGCCGGTTCGGTGACCGCCGAGGTCGAGAGGGTACGCGCGCCGGCCGTGAACGTCGTCGAGGTTGCGGTGACGTGCCAACCGACGCCCGAGCCGGTGGCGTCATGCACGTCGAGCGACTGCGGCGCGGTGACGTTCTGATCGGCGCCGCCGAGCGTTGCCGTGAACGCAACAGTCGCCGGCGCCGTCAGCGACAGCGAACCGGCCGAGATGGTCGCGGTACCGGTTGTGTCTGCCGCATGTGCGGCGGGTCCGGCCGACAGCGCGACGAGCCCGGCGAACCCGACGACCGTGGCAACCGCCGTCTTGGCGGCGCGTGACCTCGAGAGCATCGACATGAATGACGTCCTTTCAGTACTGACGGAGTGCAGACGCAGGGGTTCTTTCGGGGCTTGACTACGGAGCGCTCACGAGTGAGTACCTCCAGGTCGACGTGTAGACGCCGGCGAAGGCCGTGCGGGGAACGGCGAGGTGCATCGTCGCGGTGGCGGTTTGGTGCCCCATTCCCGACGCAGACGTCGCGTTGAACAACTTGGTCGCGGTCGGGGCGGTCGCGGCGGCAGGCAGCGTGTACGGGAAGCTGACGTCGGTGACGGCGAGCGTTCCGGTTCCGGCGCCGGCGTCCAAGACGACGGTCGGGCTCGAGGGAATTGTCACGGCCGAGGTCGACAGCGTGTGCGATCCGGAGGTGAATGTCGTCGATGTTGCGGTGATGTTCCAGCCGGCGCCTGATCCCGTATCGTCCCAGACATCGAGCGGCTGAGGAGCGGTGATGTCCTGGTCGGTGCCGTTCAACGCCGTCGCGAAGTCGACGGTCGTCGGGGACGTCAAGGTGAGTGCGCCGCCCGTGATCGTCGCCGTGCCGCTCGTGTCTGCGTGCGCGGTCGCGGGCACGACCGCGACCAGAGCGGCAACGAGGAGCGCCGTGCGAACTGGACGGATGAGCGTTCTCCCGATCATGCGAGGTTCCTTGTTCGCGCGTACCGCTCCGCAGAGAGCCGCTCGTCGTGCCGACCTTCTCGTCCTTTCGACGCGGCGATCACACTTCTGAGGACGCGTGTCGCTGTGAGAGCGTTTAGAAGCGAACGCGTCAGGCCGCGAGCATGCACTTGCATGATCGAACGCGATGCAGATGCACAACAGCCGCGTCGCGGCGACGCCCGATCAATGCGATGGTGCGATGACGCCTTCCCGAACGGCGATCGCTACTGCTTCGAGCTTCGAGTGCGCACCGAGCTTGACCAAGATCCGCTGGACGTGGTTGCGGACCGTGGTGACGCTGACAAAGAGCTGCTCCGCGATCTTGGTCGTAGGCGCTCCGGTGGCGAGCAGCTCGAGAACCTCGCGCTCGCGTGACGATAGATCCCTGCCGAGGTCCTGGTGGTTCGTTCCGAGACGAGGGAGCAGCACGGACAACAGATGTGAGGGAATGTACGACTCTCCCGTAGCAAGTTGCCGGACCGCGGCGATGAGCTCAGCCGTATCCGCGTGCTTCGTGAGAAACCCCGAACATCCGGCGTCGATCGCCGAGACCACCAGCCGCTCGTCCTGCGGTCCCGTGAGCATGAGGACCCGTGTGCCGGGATCGACAGCGAGAAGCTCGATTGCCGCGCAGCCGTCGCTATCGGAAAGGGTGCAGTCCACGATTGCGACATCAGGGCGAGTGCTCTCGGCCCTTCGTATGCCCTCGCGTGCGCTGAACGCGCAGCCGACGATTTGAAGGTCGGTCTCGGCCGCCAGTTGGCGCGCGATGCCTTCGGCAAACATCTTGTGATCGTCGACGATGAGGATTCGGATCGGGCGCGATGCGGCGCCCGAGTCCGACGGGAGCAACGGCTGCTCGACGGAATCACGAAGATCGGCGCCAACGGATACCCGAGTACTTCGATGCACGTCACCCGCCCGAGGTGTGGGCGAAGAAGCCTGGGGTCCGGGGCTCGCTCGCGTTCCCGCAAAGCGTTCAGGATATACACGCGAGGAATTCGAGTGCGCTGCCAGTGTCGCGGTTTGCCGGGAGCACATATGCACCCCTGCATCGATCACGCGAATCGATCACTGAGTGCTGTCATGCATGTGGAAGCTGAGTCGTCGATCTCACCCAGCGTCAGGAACAAGAGATTGTGGTGTCAGTGCTCCGTACAGGTGTTGCTGTCGTGCCGAGACGCGGGCGGACGGAAAGGTCTTCGGCACGACCCGGATATCGGGGACTCCAGGGGACGTCGCACCGCGCCGATCTGATGAGGATGGTCCCGAGCGCTGATGCTTCGATCGCCGCCGACCCGCTGGCGGTCTCCACAGCTGGCGCCTGGTCGCGGTCTCGTCTCATGGCGTTGGTTGCGGGCCGAGCGGTGCTCATGGGAAATCGGGCCGGTCACGACATTCCGGTCCCGTCGTGGCTCGCCGAGGCGGCGGACGAGGTGCAACTTCTCGATAAGCACCGCGTCCGGCCCATTTTTGACGTTCACCCGCTCGATCGCGCGAACGTTGCCAAGGCGCGGGCGCACATGTTGCAACGGCCGGGAGAACTGATCGCGTGCGCGTTCCGGCGCCGCGTCGGTGGCGAGCTGCGCAGGATCGAGGACACCCTCGTCGATCTCAGCGGCCATGATGGTCTCGGTGTGGTCGTGGTGCGCGAAGACATCGGCCCCGCGCAGGGCCTCGACCAATGGACGGAACTTGAATCGACGTTCGAGTTCGAATCCGTCGCCAGCACGCTCGAATACTTCATTTTGACGGGATCAAACTCAGAGCCGAAGGTCAGGTCTGGGAAATCTACGGTCGCACGCCTGCGCAGATGGTCGGGCACTCCGGCGTGGAGTATTTCGACGAGCGACACCACCGCGCGATGTTGGAAGTCTTTCTGTATGTGACGGCTGAGGCGGGCCGGACCCAGACAATGCGCGCGGAAGTGCTGCGCCCCGACGGAACCGGGCTGTGGGTGCAGATAATGCTCATCAACCGGTTGAAGGACGATCAAGTAAGGGCAGTCATAGGTCTCGCCCACGACATCACTGAACAGCTCTCGGCAGAACAAGCGCGCGCTGCGCACGACGAAGAGTTGCGCCGGAGCCATGAGGAGCTTCGACGAAGCCACGACGAATTCGCGGTTCTTGCTGATCAGGTGCCGGCCGCGGTGTTTCGCACGGACGGCACAGGCGTCATCTTGTTTGCGAATCAACATTGGCGCCAGCTCGTCGGTGACGCCGGCGCGACCGAGCTGAGAGACGTAGTGGCGGAGGAGGACTGGCGCTCGGTGAAGGGACTGCTGTCTGTGCTGGCGTCGCCCGACGGGCCCGGCGAGGCGTCGATCGAGCTCCGTAGCCGCGGGTCCGATCGCGTGTTCGGCCTCTCGTGTCAGGCCGTCGGCGAGTCTGACGGTTCATCGACTCGGCCGGTCATCGGGTCGATGACCGATGTGACCTCCACCACCGAGCTGCGTCACCTGGCCCAACACGACAATCTCACGGGGCTCCTCAATCGACGCAGCATCGAGCATGCGATCGACGGCGTGCTGGTGCACGGTCGCACCGATGTCGTCATCGCGTTCGTCGATCTCGATGGATTCAAGTCAGTGAATGACGGATTTGGCCATGATGCCGGAGACGAAGTGCTGCGCGTCGTTGCAGCTCGCCTTCGGAACGCGTTGCGGCCAACTGACGATGTGGCACGGTACGGCGGTGACGAGTTCGTGGTCCTCTGTCGAGACATCGCTCCCGGAGCAGAGCGCGGCGTTGCCGCACGCATCGAAGCCGCGCTCGGAGCATTCATCGAGTTCGCCGGCGGGCGCTGGCAACCCATCGCGAGCATCGGTCTGGCTCGGACTCAGCCAGGAGACGACCGCGCGTCGTTCCTTCACCGAGCCGACCGCGCCATGTATGACGTCAAACGCGTCCACCATGCGGGTCAGACCAGCTAGTCGTGGGATTGTTGTCTGCTTCGTCACCCCGGACGTCGAGTCCGACCTCGAACGCGCGAAACTGCTGCTGAGCGCCCGTAGCTCAGCTGGATAGAGCATCGGACTTCTAATCCGACGGTCGCAGGTTCGAATCCTGCCGGGCGCGCGCTGTGATGTGTCGCGACATCGGCGACGTATGTGTCAGGTCATCGTAGAGATCCAGCCGAGGGTTTGGGGTTGGTAGTCGCGGCTGGGGTCGAGGGTCAGGTGGCGGAGTGGTTCGCCGTTTGGGGTGACGATTCGGATGTCGCGGTCGGCGATGAGCATGACGACTGGTTGGCCGCGGTGGTGGGCGCCCATGCCGATGTGGTGGAGCCGGCTGTGGTAGCGGATGGTGATTGATCCGTGTGTGTCGACTTTGTCGTGGCGGACGCGGAAGTGTGTGGCGGGGACTTTGGCGGGTGGGTGGGCTTTGAGCCGGGCGTTGAAGGCTTCGTGGGGGGTGCGTCGGGCGAGGGCGCGGTGGGGTCGGTGGTGGTTGTAGGAGTTGACGAAGCGGTCGAGTTGGACTTGGAGCTCAAGCAGCGATCCGGCGGCGGCTTGTTTGGCGAGATATTTCTTGAGGGTCTGGTGGAACCGCTCGACCTTCCCGCAGGTTTGCGGGTGATACGGACTCGAGTGCTTGTAGGTCACGCCGAGCGCTTCAGTGAGTGTTTCCATGACGACTTTCCCGCCGCGGTGTTTCGCGGTGTAGATGCAGCCGTTGTCGGTCAGCACCGACGCAGGCGTGCCGTAACGCTCGATCGCGGTGGTGAAGATCTCGGCGACGTCAGCCGCTCGTGTGACACCGACGGTGACCGAGGCGATGCAGTAGCGACTGTGGTCGTCGATGAAGTTGACGATCTCGACGTGGGTGTCGTCGGTGAGGGTCCAGTGCGTCATGTCGGACTGCCAGCACTCGTTCGGCAGCGAGGCTTCGAACCGGATGAACGACGACCGGGGACGCTTGCGGGGCTGGGGAACGACGCAGCCACGGCGGCGCAGGACTCGCATGATCGTGCTGAGCGACGGCACGGTGCTGTGGCGGCGGGTGAGGTGCCAGTGGATGGTCTGCGCGCCGGCGTCGAGGCCGTCTTCGCTGAGTTGTTTGCGTAACAGCACGATCTCGTTCTCGAGTTCGTGACTGAGCGCGGTCGGTGAGGTCTTGGGTCGACGCGACCGTGGGGTCAGTCCCGCGTCGCCCTCGGCGCGATAGCGGGCCACCAGCCGGTAGATCCAACTCGGGTGCACCCCATGAGTGGCCGACAGTTCAGCGACCGGCCGACCCTCCCGCACATGCGCTTCGACGAGATACCTGCCCATGTCCATCGGCGACTCCCACCTCGGTGTCGCCGATGTCTTGACACATCCCTCGCCGATGTCCTGAATTCAGACACTGCCGGGCGCGCGCGCCGATATCATCGATGCACGCGGGCGGCGTGACGAACGGTGGGGTGCGATGGTCCGGCGGCGTGGAGCTACCCGTACGGGACTCGCGCTGCTGGGCGCGGCCGCTGTTGTGGGATCACTGGCCTTGGTGCCTCCGCGGACAGTGTTTGCGGCCGGCATCGCCAGCGTCACTCATTATCCCGTCCCGGGTGGTTTGCCTTGGGGCACTGCGTTTGATGCGAGCGGACGCGTGTGGGTCGCGATGCCCGGGTGTGATCCGTCGCCGAGCTGCTCGAGTACGACTCCTCCCGGCAAGCTCGCGCGGTTCGATCCCGGTACGAGGACTTGGACGACCATCGTTTCGCTCCCGCCCGGTTACGGTCAGCCACTGTTTGTTGCGGTTGACGGCGCCGGGAAGGTCTGGTTCACGATGCCGGTCACCAACGCCATCGGGCGGTATGACCCCGCCAACGCGACGGTCAAGCAATGGCCGGTCCCGACCGTCAGCGCCGGGCCCTGGGATCTTGATATCGCCTCCAACGGCAAGGTGTGGTTCACCGAGCACTACGCAAACAAGATCGCCGCGTTCACTCCCGCGTCGCAGACGTTTCAGGAAATCGCGACCCCGGCAACCAATAGCAATCCCTACGGCATCACTGTCGACACGGCGAACAACGTCTGGTTCACCGAGAACACCGACTCAGTCGCCCGCATCGGCAAGTACACCTCCGCGGGCGTCCTCAGGGAATACAAGATCCGCACGACGGCGACCGGAGGTACCGGTCTGACCCCTCACCGCATCACTGTCGATCCCGCCGGGAAGATCTGGTGGTCGGAGGGGTGGGTGCACGGGATCGGAAGACTGAATCCTGCCGCGGCTTCACCAGGGACGAACCAGGGCGTCACCGAATACTTCTACTCTCCCACCTGCGGCAGTTGTGGTTCCCACACATCCGGAATAGCCGCCGATCACCACGGCCTCATCTGGCTGACTGATTCCCTCCAAAACACCTTCGGCTCGCGCCCGGCCGCCGGCGGGTCGTTCTCCTTCTACAAGAGTCCCGGCAACCATCCACATGACGGTCTCAACGTCGATGCGCAGGACCGGATCTGGTTCGACGAGGAATTCTCGAACCGCTTGGCCGTCGCGACGCAGTCCAGCACCACTACGACGAGCACAACTCGCTCTTCTACATCCACGACGAGCACAACCACCACGTCGACATCTGCGACGACCGCGTCGACCACGTCGACAACCGTTCCGAGCTCTGGAACTGTGCTGGGGACCGATACGTTCCAGCGTCCCGATCAGGTGCTGTGGGGGAACGCGTCCGATGGCCAGAGGTGGGCCGGTGACGCGAACAGCCTCAATGTGTTTTCCGTCTCGGGGAACGCCGGACGTGTCGCGAATACCGGCAGCACCAGCTACAGCGCCGTGCTCGGTGGCGCCGCGCCCGACGCCGAAGCCTTCGTGACCGGCTCGATCAGCTCCTTCGCCGGCAGCAACTTCGGCGACGTCTTGCGCTGGAACGACGGCAACAACTGGTACAAGGCCTACGT
>JBBQXS010000025.1:0-60651 GCA_038209365.1 Acidimicrobiia bacterium
CCTGCCAGCCCCCCCCACACCCCCCTCACCTATTTTTTGCACCATTCCCCTCTTTTCTTTTTTTTGTGGTGGTGTTTCGGCCGCCCCCCCCCCCCCCCCCCCCACGCCTCCTCACGTCAGACCGGCAAAGAACTCTTTGACATCTTGCACCAGCAAGTCTGGCTCTTCGAGCGCCGCGAAATGGCCGCCACGGTCGAAGCGCGTGTAACGCACCAGGTTGTAGCGGGACGCCGCATACGCCTCCGGGACCCGGAACATCTCCTTGGGGAAGACCGCGGCCGCGGTCGGCACACTCACGAAGTCCTCGCTGGGACCGAAATTCCGGCCCCGCTGAGACTCGCAGTAGAGCCGGATCGAGGAGTTGATCGTGTTCGTGACCCAGTACAGCGTGATGTTCGTCAGCAACTGCTCGCGGCTCACAGCGTCTTCGGGATTGCCATCGTTGTCGGTCCAGGCCCAGAACTTCTCGATGATCCAGCCTGCGAGGCCGGCCGGCGAGTCGGTCAGACCGTAACCGAGCGTCTGCGGGTTCTTGCCCTGGATCTCCTGGTATGCGGAGCCCTTCGTCATGAACTCACCCGCGGCCCCGAGATCCGCGGTCTCCTGCGCGTTGAGCTGCACACTGCTCATGTCGGCCGGGAACGCCAACAACATGTTCGAGTGGAGGCCGACCATGTGCTCTGCGTCGATTGCGGCGAGGCGCGCGCTGATCATTGCGCCCCAGTCGCCACCTTGGGCGCCGTACCGGCTGTAGCCGAGGCGCGCCATCAACGTCTTCCACGCTTCCGCGATGCGCTGCGCATCCCAACCGGGTTCGGTCGTCGGGCCCGACCAGCCGTATCCCGGGAGTGACGGCGCGACGACATGGAAATCCGCGCGCAGCGGTTCGATCACGTCGAGGAACTCCGCGACGGAACCGGGCCAGCCGTGAGTGATGATCAATGGCAACGCGTTCGAGTCGTCCGAGCGGGCATGGATGAAATGGATCTGCTGACCGTCGATGTCGGTGAGGAAATGCGGCCAGCGATTGAACCGCTCCTCCTGCGCGCGCCAGTCGAACTTCGACGTCCAGTAGTCGCAGAGGTCTTGGAGATACGCGAGGTCGGTGCCGTATCCCCAGCCGCTGCCGGGAATCTGGTCGGGCCAGCGTGTACGCGCGAGGCGCTCGCGCAAGTCGTCGAGCACAGCGTCGGGAACATCGATGCGGAAGGGACGGATGTTGTCGCTCACACCGGGGACGCTACGCGGCTCGTGCAGCCGCCACCACCCGAGGCGGGGCGACTTCCCCGCAGCTAGATTCCGCGTGTGCTCGACCCACTGGCCGCGTTTCGCCTCGACGGCAAGGTCGCGATCGTCACTGGTGCGAGCGCGGGTCTCGGCACCCGCTTCGCGCGCGTGCTCGACGCGGTCGGTGCGCGTGTCGTCCTCGCGGCGCGGCGCATGGAACGGCTCGAGCGACTTGCGACCGAGCTCCGTGACGCGCATCCCGTCAACTGCGACCTGGCAGAGGATGGCGCGCCGGCGGCGCTCGTCGCCGCGGCGCTCGCTCACTACGACCGCGTCGACATCCTGGTGAACAACGCCGGCACGAGTGACCCGACGCCGGCGCTCGACGAGACGACCGAGAAGTTCAGCGCGACATTGCGCGTCAACCTGGTCGCCCCCTTCGAGCTCGCTCGCGAGTGCGCGCGGGCGATGGCCGCCTCCGGAGACGGCGGAACGATCGTGAACGTCGCGTCGATCTGGGGACTCGTCGGCGTCGGTCAGATTCCCGAAGCGGGCTACGCGGCGTCGAAAGGTGGCCTCGTGAACCTTACGCGCGAGCTCGCAGCCCAGTGGGCGCGCAAAGGTGTGCGCGTGAATTGCCTGGCGCCGGGTTGGTTTCGCAGCGAGATGACCGAAGGGGTGATGTTCGGTGACGAGCGCTCGGAACGCTGGCTCCAGCAGCGCACACCGATGGGGCGCGGCGGCGGCGAGCACGAGCTCGACGGCGCGTTGCTCCTCCTCGCGAGCGACACCAGCAGCTTCATGACCGGCCAGGTCGTCTGCGTCGACGGCGGATGGACGAGCGTTTGAGCTCTCCTTTCTAGGTGAAACGCTTCGGCCAGCCACCCCATGTCGGGTCCGGTTGGCCGGTCTCGTACGCGACGCGCAGGTTGTCGAGCCAGGCGACGCTGTCGACGAGGCCGCCGGGACGGTTGCGGGCGAGCCATAGCTCGCGGTGTTGATCGGTCAGGGCGGCGAGCCGCGCTGCGAAGGCGTCGCGCTGCTTCTGCGGGACAGACCCGAGCGTGCTGTCGCCGGCGAGGCGTGCGCGTGCGTCGTCGGTCAGGAGCTCGAGCACGTCGATGGTCCAGAGAACCTCGTGGACGAGCAGCGCGTGGTCGTCGCGCCGCGGTTGCGCGCGCGCAACGTCAGCTCGTGCCTCGGCGAGCCGACGCGCGACGGTGTCGAGCTCCTGGTCGGTGATGCCCTTCGTGATGCCACGGCCGACGCGGATCTGTGGGAAGTAGAGATGCATCGCGAGGATCGAATGGTTGGGGATCTGTGGTGTGACTGCGCGGTGCGCGTCGCCGATCGTCAGGAGCGCGGCGGCCAGTCCGCCGGTCGGGTCGTCGAACGCGTGTGTGCTCAGCGCCGCCGCGAGATCGAGCGAGCGGTTCGAGGCGAGGCACCACGACACGGCGGCTCCGTAGGCGAACCCCGGGTCGCTGACGGGCCATTGCTGTAGGTGACCGCGATCACCCCAGTCGGTGTTGAGGAAGCCGAGCCCGCCATGATCGAGCGCAGCCTGGGCCGCGTGTCGACAATTTTCGACAGCATTCGTGAGGCGACCGCCGATGCTCAGCCAGGCCGACGTGCCCGGTGCGACCCAGAACGGCAGGCCGGCCCGTGCGAGGCACGCGAGCCGTTCGCCGAACGGGTACTCGGCGTCATATCCCCATTCGCACACGGTGACGCCGTCGGGCACCTTTGCGACCAGCGCCGGATCGCCCGAGAACATGTCGCCCCAGATGATCACCTCGCGCCCGTCGAGCTCGGGGAGCGCGCGCAGCGTCGCGATCCAGGCGAAGTACTCGTCGAGACGCTCGCGCGGCAGCTCCCACGTCTCGTCGAGGCCGATGTTCACGCGCCGGCTCGAGAACAACGGCAGCAACTCGGCCAGGAGCTCGCGGACGAGTGCGAGTGAACCGGGTTGCGCCGGATCGAGCGTCATCGCTTCGTGACCGAGACCATACGGATCCACGAAGCCGTCGGGCGCAAGCGCGAGTTCGTGGTAACGCGAGTGCTCGAGCCAGCGGTTCATGTGTCCGAGACAGTTCTGATTCGGTACGAGCTCCACGAAGCGCGAACGACAGAACGCGTCGAGCGCGCGAATGTCGTCGGGAGTGAACGGGCTCGCGTCGGCATGCACCTCGGGATGATTGCGATACGCGAACGTGTGCTCGCTGTAGAGCTGGACCTGGTTCACCTTCCACGTGGCGAGCCGGTCGATCAGCGCGTAGAGCGTGTCCATCGTCGGGACCTTGTCACGCGACACGTCGAGCATGACGCCGCGGATGTCGAGATCGGGGTGGTCGCGGATCGTGCCGATCGGCAAGTCGCCGTTGTGCAGCCGCGCGAGCTGCGCAAGGGTGGCCCAGCCGTAGAAGCATCCGGCGGCGTCGCCGCCGGCGAGCGCGACGCCGGTCTCGGAGATCGTCAATGTGTAGCCCTGCGGTGGCAGCGACGCGTCGACGCGCTCGATGACGGTGGTGTTCGCGGTGAGGCGATCCTCGAGGTCGAGGACTCTCGGCTGCGGCAACAGGTTCACGACAACCCCTTGCGATAGACGAAGTAGACGCTGCTGACTCGGCCGCCCAGCCGCGCGTACGGGACGATCGGCCCGACCCATGTGACTTCGATGCTCGACCGGCCCCGCGCGCGCAACTCGTGGAGCGCGCCGACGAGGGCGGGAGTGCCGGCGCCGCGACCGATACGGTCGGGACGGGACGCGACTGGACCGAGAAAGCCCGCACGATTGACCTCGAACGCGCAGAACGCGCTGATGCCTTCGTCATCGCGAGCGATGACGAGGTTGCCCTTGTCGAGCCCGCGGAGCACCTCGGCCTTCCAGCTCGGCCAGTGCTTCGCCATGAACGTCGCGATCTCTTCACGATCGGCGGGCACCGCCAGCGTGTGGCCACCGGGATCGTCGGCGATCGTCGTGAGATCGATCGTCATGTCGAAGTTCGCTTCGACACGCGTGTAGTGATGACGCTCGAGCAGGCACAACAGGGCCGTATCGGTGCTCGGCACGCCCGGCCACAAGAAGAACGGTCCGTCGGCGCCGGCCGTGATCGAAGCGTGCCCGGCCATCCGCGCATCAGCATGCGCCGCGCGTAGGAGTCCGTGTCCGTTGCCCCGCCGGCGAGCGTCCGGGTCGACGACGAGAAGCCGCACGTGAGCACCGTGATCGCTTTCGACCGTCGCGACCACGCCGACGGCCGGGTCACCGCGAACGACTGCGGGTTGCTCGGGGGTGAACAGCGCGCCGTCGAGCTCGTCGATCGACGGGAAATCGGGAACGCCCCGCCGGCAGAGCTCCGCAATCGCGCGCAGGGCCGAACGGCCGAGTACGGGCAGCTCAGTCACGATCCGACCGTACCTTGCATCGACGCGAGCAGC
The DNA here is from genome assembly GCA_038209365.1 of Acidimicrobiia bacterium. Lineage (GTDB taxonomy): Bacteria > Actinomycetota > Acidimicrobiia > IMCC26256 > PALSA-610 > DASQHW01. The sequence goes on from JBBQXS010000025.1 coordinate 4,669, forward strand.
GCGAGCTGCGCGCGAGCGCGGTCGCGGTTCTGATCGGGCCGTGTCGTGCGGTAGTACACGTCGCCCATGATGAAATCGGTAAGGAACCGCAGCGCCTGCTCATACGTGATCAGCGCTCCGGCGACTTCGAGCGCGTCGTCTTCCTCGGTGCCGGCGGTCAGCACCGGCGCCGCGCCTGCGCGGTAGCCGTCGAGGATCGCGCCCGCCAGCAGCGGGTCGGCGACGTTGCGTCGGGGGTCCGGATCGTCCTCGGCGGCGACCGTCGAGGCGCTGCGCAGCAAGTCGCCGACGTCCCAGAACCAAGCCGTCGGCATGACCGTGTCGAGATCGACGAGACAGACAGCCGCGTTGCCGCGAAACAAGACGTTGGCGAGTTGCGCGTCGTTGTGCGCGACCCGCGCCGGGAGGCGCTCAACGAGCTCGTCGGCCAGCACCGCAAGCGACGAGTTCGCAAGCGACCGGTCAATCTCGGCCGCGATTTGTTGGACGCGGCCGAACGGGTCTGCTGCGACGGCATCGCGGAGCCGCGCCAGCCGGCGCGTGGGATCGTGGAAATGCGGGATCGTCTCGGTCAGGCATGTCGGCGCGAGGTCCGCAAGGCCCGCGTGGAAGCGTCCGAGCAGGTGCGCGGCCGACGCCACGTGCGTCGGTGTCACATCGACGCACGCCTCGCCTCCGGGCACGCGGCGCCACGCGCGCCACGTCTCGCCGTCGTCAGTGACGATCCAGCCGCCCGATCGAGCGGCAACGAGCTGGGGCACGAACCGACCACCGAGGTGCGCCGACACGGTCGCCACGTTCTGCATGAGCGAGCGCGGGTCTTCGAAGGCCGAACGATTGATCCGCTGCACCACGTAGTCGTTGCGATGTGTCGTGACGAGGAATGTCTCGTTGATGAGGCCGGTGCCGAACGGCGCGACCGTCTCGACCGGCGCCGAGAACAAGAACTGCGCCGCGACGTGCCGAACGGTCCCGGCGTCGATCACGACTGTGCCGCACGCACGGTAGCGAGGTCTTCCGGGTAGGTCATCCCGATACACGCCTCGTCCGACAGCAGAACGCGAACGGTGGTGCCGCCCTCGATCATCAGCTCGATCGCGTCGGGCAAGTACACCTCGCGGTCGGGGCTGCTCGCGCCGAGCTCGCCAACCGCCGCGGCGAGCCGCTCGAACACATTCGCTCGGAAGCCCCACATGTTCATCGAGACGATCTCATCGCCACACAAGACGTCGACGGACGTTGCGGTCCGGAAATGCAATCCGCCACCCTTTTCGACGCTCCCCTCACGTACTTCGACGAGGACGCCGGCCTCGTCGATCGTGAGCAGCGCCCGCGACTCGGGACGCGATCCGACGAGCGTCCGATCGAGCCGGAACCCGACGACCGCGTGCTCGTGCGAGTGCGCGTCGTACAGGTGCGTCGCGAGCAACGAGAACGCGCCCGCGGGATAGAGATCATCGGCATTCACGACCACAAACGATCCTCGGAGCGCGTCCCTGGCGGCGAGCACGGCATCGGCAGTTCCCCGCGGCCGCCGCTGCACCACGAGCTCGACCGGGATCGTGGCCGCGCCCATGCCCTCGACATGCGCACGAAACAGCTCCTCGATCGCCGGCCGAACCACGATCACGGCGTGCTCGATGCCGGCATCCGCGGCGCGCCGTATCAACAGGTCGGTGACCGTGGAACCGTCGTCGCGAACCGCGACGAGCTGCTTCAATCCTCCGAAACGCGTGCCCTGCCCGGCAGCCAGCACCACGAGGCTCGAGCCCGTCATGACCCCATCATGCCGACCCTGACTGCTGTTGCGGAACCATCCGGCGATCGCATCGTTACGCTTGCGCCAGTGGAGACCGGATCGATTGACATCGTGCTTTTCGACCTCGGAGGAGTGCTCATCGACTTCGGTGGTGTCGGCCCGATGAAGGAGCTCGCCGGTATCGAAAGCGACGATGAACTGTGGCGGCGGTGGCTCACGTGCCGCTGGGTTCGTCGCTTCGAACGTGGACGGTGCTCCACGGAGGACTTCGCGACGGGAGTCGTCGGCGACTGGGGACTCCCAATCGAACCGCAGCTGTTTCTCGACGCCTTCCGGAGCTGGCCGGGTGGCCCACTCCCGGGAGCCCAAACGCTCCTGGAGCAGGTGCAAGGCACGGTCCCCGCGGGCTGCTTGAGCAATACCAACTCCTTGCATTGGCACGACAACTACGCGCGCTGGCCGATCTTCGACGCGTTCGACTTCAGGTTCTTGTCGTTCGAGCTCGGCTACGTCAAACCGGACCAGGAGCTGTTCGACCACGTCGCGCACCTCCTTCCGTCGCCTGCGAGTCGGGTCCTGTTCCTGGACGACAACTCTCTCAACGTCGACGGGGCCGCCGCGGCCGGCTTCACTGCGAGTCAGGTCCGAGGTGTAGACGAAGCACGCCGGGCCCTCGTCGACACGGGCGTCCTCGGCGCAGACCAACCTGCGTGAGAGACGGCCCACATAGGGCCGTCAGTCACGCAAGTTCGGGACGCGTCAGCGCTGAAGCGCTCGCAGATCGCCGAGGACCTCGTCCGCGAAGGCGTTGACGTCGCCGACCGTGTACGTCTTGCGGATCACACCCTCCGGGTCGATGAGGTACGCGATCCGCTTGGCGAAATGGACTTTGTCGGTGCCCGGATCGCGCGCGCCGTACTCGACGCCGACCTGTTCGTCGTGGTCCGAGAGCAAACGGAACGGGAAGTCGAACTTCTCGCGAAACGCCTTGTTCTCTGCCGGTGTGTCGAAGCTGATCCCGAGGATCTCGCACTCCAGCGCTTCGAACGCTTGGGCCTGGTCACGCAGGCCCTTTCCCTGAATCGTTCAACCGGGGGTGTCGGCCTTCGGATACCACCACAACAGGACCCAACGTCCGCGTTGGTCGGAGAGGCGCACCGGATGGCCGTCCTGGTCCGGCACGTTGAAGTCGGGAGCGGCGGTGCCTTCGGCGAGCATCAGACCGTCGCCTTCTCGAGGATGTGCACGCCGCACGCCGAGCCGAGCCCGATGACATGCGTCAGACCGACCTTGGCGCCCTCGATCTGACGGTCGCCCGCTTCGCCACGCAGGTGGGTCGTCACTTCGAACACGTTGGCAATTCCCGTCGCACCGATCGGGTGACCCTTGGAGATCAGGCCACCGCTCACGTTCACCGGGATCTTGCCGTCGCGCCACGGACCGCGCTCGTCGATGAACTTGCCGGCCTCGCCCGGCGCGCACAGCTGGAGATTGTCGTAGTGGATCAGCTCGGCCGTCGCGAAGCAGTCGTGAAGCTCGACCAGATCAAGGTCCTGAGGATCGACTCCTGCGGTTTCGTACGCCTGCTTGGCGGCGTTACGGGTCAGCGTGTTGACGTCGGGTTGCACCTGCGCGCGCTCCGTCCACGGATCGGTGGTGAGCACGGACGCGCTCACCTTCACCGCGCGGCTCTGAGGCTCCTTCGACAGTGTGCGCAGCTTCTCTTCGCTCACCAGCACGACGGCCGCGGCGCCGTCAGTGTTCGGGCAACACATCAGAAGCGTGTTCGGATACGACATCATCTCCGCGTCCATCACTTCTTCGAGCGTGAAAGGCTTCTGGTAGTGCGCGAGCGGGTTGAGGGTCGAGTGCATGTGGTTCTTCTCTGCGACCTTGGCGAACTGCTCGAAATCCACACCATCGTGCTCGTACGCGTACTCCATGCCCGCCTGCGCGAACACGCCGGGCATCAGCCCGGTTCCGAGCAAGCCCTCGACCTGCATCACCGAGCCGTACCGGCCGCTGGGCTCGTACACCTTGCGGCCGCGCTCACCCTTGCCGCCCGCGCCGAGCAGACCGCCTTTGCCCATCTGCTCGACGCCGACCGCCAGACCCATGTCGGCCTCGCCGGCTTTGATCGTGAGCAACACCGTGCGAATCGCGGTCGCGCCTGTCGCGCACGCGTTCGCGACGTTGTAGACGGGGATGCCGGTCTGGCCGATCTGCTTCTGGAGCTGTTGACCCACGCCCGCCTGCGCGTTGAAGAGGCTGCCGCAGCCGAGCACGTCCATGTCCTGGATCGTGACGCCACCGTCCTTCATCGCCGCGAGCGCTGCTTCGCTCGCCAGGTCGATCAAGTCCTTGTCGGTGTGCCGACCGAATTTCGTCATGTAGGTGCCGAGGATCCAGACGTTGTCTTGGCTCATGAAGCGCCCTTTCCTGAGGCGGGCTCGAACGCGAATGCGATGGCTTCGGTGCCGTCGTCGTCAGTGCCGGCCACGAACGTCGTGAGCCGTACCGGCATGCCGAGCTTGACGTGCTCGGGATCGGGCGGCACGTTGGTGAGGTTGGACTTGACCGCGCCGCCGCCGTCGAGATCGATCAGTGCCGACACGTACGGCGCGGGCACGCCAGGCACGGTGCGGTGCACGATCGTGAACGACCGCACCTTCCCGGTGCCCGCAAGCTTCCTTCGCCGGAACTCCGTGCCGCCGTTCTTCGCGTCGGCGTTGCGGCGATCGAAGTACAACGCGCCCGAGTCGGTCGACTCCCACGCGGCGAGATGCGGTTCGCCATCCCCTACGACGAGATAGTCGACGATCGGGATCTGCTTGCCCATGCGCACCTCCACGAGTGGTGCCGGCAGGCTAGCCCTGTACGCAGCGACCTGCGCCGGCCGGCGGCCGGTCAGGACCGTTCGCCGAGCGTCGCGCGCAGCCCGTCCAGCCGCAGGTGCAGCTCACGCAAATCGCGCCCGGACACGACGTCGAACCACGGCCGCAGGGTCGGGTTGGCGCGGCGAACCTCGCGCTCGTAACGGTCACGCACCCGATCGAGCGACGGCGTACCGGTCGCAGGATGGAGGTACTCCCCGGCGCTGAGGAGTCCCACGGCGTAGACCTCTTGCGTGGCGACACGCGCGACTCGCAACGCGTCGCCGACGGGGCGGCGCAATCCCGCCGACACCTCCGGTGCCCGGACGCCGAGCACGCGCACCAGCTCCCGCAACCGGTCGACTTCGCCTTGGTCGAGGCGCATTGGGCGTCGCGCGCGCACGTCGTCGGCGATCTCACGCGCGATGACGTCGACCGCATCCGTGTCCCGAGCGAGGACGTTGGCGACCGATCGACGAGCGTGATGCTCGGTCACGTGTCGCCACGTGAGTGCGCCCGCGCCGATCGACAACGCCGTCACCGCGATGATGACCATGCTCGCGCGGCCGCGCAATGCGCGGACCTGTGGTGGTTCGTTGCCGTACGGCAACCGCCGGTCGATCAGCCACGCGATCGCAACGCCGGCGCCCACCGCGGCGCACGCGTCGAAGACGGATCGCAGTCTCGGTACCGCGATGCTGACGGCGCAGACGATGGTGAAGTAACCCGCCGCGAGCATGAGGAGCTGGGCGCCGGGAGACCGACGTGCGCGAAGAAGTCCGAACGCGCCGAGGGCGGTGACGGGGAAGAACAGAAACCACGTTGCCGCTCGCACGTCGAGGTTGTGGCCGTCACGACGTTCCGGATCTTCGTTCAAGGAGGGTCGAAGCTCGAACCAGCGTGACATATTGTTCCGGAGGACATGGGCGAGCTGTCCGGGATGCTTCTCGAGATCGCGCAATGCGTGACGTCGCAGCATTCCGTCGAGGTCGACCTCGTCGATCGCGGCAACGCGCATCGCCGCGAAGCGCGGATCGAAGTACGCGTCCACGAAACCGTCGTCTTGGCGCGCCTCCGACGAGTACATCGCGTTGAGATTGAATCCGTTGGTCGCAACGATGACCGCGCCGCCGGCATGCACCCAGTTGCGAATGACCCAGGGTGAGACGACCAGAACGGCGACTGCCGCGAACCGTAGGGCGTGCCGCCAGCCGAAGCGCCACACGATCCACGCGCCGAGACCGATGACGAGCCATTGCGCGCTCGCCCGGTCGAGCATCATCAGACCGAGTGCGGCGCCGGCGAGGACGGTGCGACCGTCGACCAACAGCAGGACGCACGCGAACAGGAGCAACACCGCGAAGGACTCGACGAGCGGCGAGGCGTCGTTGGCAATGAGCGGCGGATAGAGGGCCAAGACGATTCCCGCGCACAATCCTGCCCGTGGGCCCGCAATTCTGTGGGCGATCAGCGCACCGAGGACAACGGCAACGGTGCCGGCAACCACATTGACGCCCTGCGCCGTGCCGAGGCGCGCGCCGAAGACGCGCATCGCGCCCGCCACGACGGTCGGGAACAACGGTTGCCGGATCGCCGTCGCGTGGACGAATTCGAACGGAAGTGTGAAGGCATACCCGTCGCCTCTCGACACGGCGAGCGCGATCTTGTAGTAGCTGTGCGCGTCGCTGGTGGGGGCGTAATGACGCATGAACGCGAGGACGTAGCCGAGACGCGCCGCGAGCGCGAGCGCGCCGATGCCGAGGACCCGCCGCCGCGTCACGAGCCGAAGAATACGCATCGGGCGCGGGCCAGGCGGTGAGCTCCGTCGGAGTAACTTCTTGGTGCGCGAGCGTGGCGGAACTGGCAGACGCGCCGGGTTTAGGTCCCGGTCTCGAAAGAGGTGGGAGTTCGAGTCTCCCCGCTCGCACAAGAAATGCGAGCAATGACACGAAAACCTCAAGTTTCGGCTTGCGGCACATACTCCCAGGCGCCACGAAAGTCCTTGCGTGTGTACGCCAGGCTTGTGGGGCGTTGGATCGGTGGCGACGCGGACTTCCCACGCCACGGTCCGAGGAAGTACTGGCCGACACCGACGCCGCTTCCAGTTCCCATGAGGCCGGGCGGTGTGGTGTCGAGGTAGTCGCGCCAGAACCGCTCGGAGAAGAAGAGCGCGCAGTTGTGAAGGTGTACGTACTCGTCGAAGAAGACGTATCCCTCGTCGGTAAGGTGTGGCCAGAGGTTGACGATGCAGTCGTGCATGCTCGACTTCAGGTCTACGTCGATGAAGCACAACACGACGTTCTCTCGATGGCTCGGGAGCGTGTCTTTGAACCACCCCTTCCGGAACTGGCACCGGTCGATGACTCCGTACCGCGCCACGTTCGCTTCGACGAGCTGCAGATCGCCGCGGAACGAACCCTTGACCATGGGGTTCATGTCGTCGCCGGCGACGGGCGCCGGGAGGCCTTCGAAGGAGTCGTACACGATGAGGTTGCGACCGACGATGTCGCAGATGATGCTCAGGTTCGCCGTCGTGCCTCCGAGCCAGCAGCCGCACTCAACGACTGCGCCTTCGACCGACGGCGGGATCTCCAAGAGCTTGGCCGCGATCGCGAGGTGTCCCTTGTACGAGATTCCCGTCTGAATGTGCCGCCAGTTGCGGTACATGCGGAAACCGAGGTCGAGCTTTCTTCTCCAGGTCATCTGATACTTCGGATGGAAGCGTGAGTTGGAGAAAAGGAAGAAAATCGTGAGCGGCAGCGAGAGCCGCTCGTACCACACACTGATCCGCGACATGCGTTTCTGCGCTCGCTTGCGCGCGACGTCTCTCGCGTCCTGGCCAACGGTCGCTCCAGGTTTATTCATAGCCGAACTTGACCAGCGTCGGCCCCATGATCATGGCGACGATCTCCTGTTCATCCAGGGTCAGATTCTCGCGCCACAGGCCCGGGGACGCGGCCCGCAAGAAGCGCTTACTGCCGACCGTGTGCGCCGCGCGTGCGGAGAACTTCGTTCGTTCAACGATAGGTTCGACATTGTTCCGCCGGAGACCGAGCCATGCCGCGATCGACTTCAGTTCCGCCGAGGTATCAGCAAGTAATCGCTCATAGGTGAGCTGATACCGTAGCGTCGGCGCGTGGCTGTCGAACGCTTCTTTGGTCGCTTCGACGCTCCGAACCCACATGAGGGAAGCATCGCTGACCATGCTGGTCCGATCGTTGACGTGGGTGCCGATCGCGTCGGTGATCCAGCCTTCGTCGGCACCGTCCATGAGCGAGTCGACGACATCACGGCCGTCGCGCAGCAGAAAGATCATGCGTGATTCGGGGAGGAGCCGCATGAGGAGTGGCGCGCCAACCGAGCCCCACGGTTCCTTCACTATCACCAGATCCGACCGTTCCCCAACGATGGTGGCGAAGCGGCTGAGCACCAGCGCACGCAATGGCGGCTCCCACACAGCGCGTGCGTCGTCGGCGAAGAAGTAGCTCGCGCGGGTGGCCATGTGACGGTGGAGGAGCGGATCACCCTCGACCGGAATGCCAAGCAGGTTCCCAACTGAGAGGCCAAGATGCGCGCCGATCAACGGCTCATTGATTACCAAACCGCCCGACAGTTGCGCGCAGCATTGTCCGAGCCAGGTGCTCCCCGAGCGGGGCGACCCGAAGATCCACAGAAGTCTCGACGCGAAGTCGTCCTGCACGCCGCGCATACTCGCATCGTTGCGCGGCCGCGGTCCAAGGTGCGTCCATGTGGCGAAATCGCCCTGTACGAGTTCGCCAATACGAGCGGCTCTGGCATGAACGCGACGACCACTCAGTCGGGTCCGGCAGTGGCTCAGTTCGAATCGGTGATGACCGCGACCAGCTTGACCTCGCAGTGATTCTGCGGACCGGCGAGGGCTTGCACGAAGACGCTGGTGCTCGCGGGAAGATGACCGGCGAAGATTTCTCCGCGGACCTTCTGGAAGACCGGGTAGACGACCGCCGGGTCACCGACGAGAAAGTTGGTCTGCTCCAAAACGTGCTCGAAGGAGGTTCCCATCGCTTCGAGGATGCCGCCGAGGTTCGTGAAGACGAGTCGGATCTCGTCTTCGAGGTTCTCGGGAACCGTCCCGGTCGCACCGTCGAAAGGAAGTTTGCATCGGCGGGGATGATCAGTCGAGTCGTTCGGCGAGCTGCATGAGCGACCGGGTCACAACTTGGTCACTACGAGGTACTGCAAGCGTCGCTTTCGACCGACACCTTGTTTTCGGTCGTGACGATCACGCACGCTGCCTGACCGCCCACGCGCAGTTCCACTTTGCCGTCGTCGTCCTTTCGGTCGCCGTCCGCGTCGACGATTCCTTCGACGGTCGGGTCGCCGGGAACGTCGGCCGCATTCTCCCGTAGGACTTCGACGTCTCGCAGCGTCTTGCCGCCGTCGAGGTCCTGCGCCTCGAGCGCGCCGCGCATCACTTCTGCTGCGGCTCGGGCGCCTGCGCTTCCAGCGACGTCCTCGGCCTTTTCCCGCAGATTCGCATTGTCGTCGCCACCGCACGCGCCCGCGAAAAGCGCGCCGGCAAGCGCCAATATGAGTGCAACCATCTGCTTCATACCTTTGTCTTCCCCAAAGACGCCCGCGATTCATGCGTCGAGATCACCGGCGTGTTGCTCACACGGCTTGCTCGGTCGGTATCGGTTCGGGCCGAAGGTCGAGGCGGCGCAGGAGTTGGGCGTTGAGCGCGACGACGATGGTCGACAGGCTCATGAGGATCGCGCCGATGGCGGGCGAGAGCGTGATGTTCGCCCACGAGAGCGCGCCGGCGGCGAGTGGAATCGCGACGATGTTGTAACCCGCTGCCCACGCGAGGTTCTGGATCATCTTGCGGTAGCTGGCCCGCGACAAGTTGATGATGCCGATCACGCCGCGGGGGTCGGACGACGCGAGGACGATACCGGCGGATTCGATTGCCACGTCGGTCCCGGCGCCGATCGCGATCCCGACGTCCGCGCGCGCCAATGCAGGAGCATCATTGACCCCGTCGCCGACCATCGCGACGCGCCGTCCACGTTCCTGAAGCTTGCTCACGGCCTTTTCTTTGTCTTCAGGGAGGACTTCGGCGAAGACTTCGTCGATACCGAGTGACGCGGCGACGCTCTCTGCGACTTGTCCGGCATCGCCGGTGATCATGACGACCTGTACGCCGAGCCGGTGCAATTCTTCGACGGCGTCGCGCGATTCGGGCCGGATCTCGTCCTCGAGGGCGACCGCGCTGATGACCGTGTCGTTTCGTATGACGTACAGGACGGCAGCTCCTCGAGATCTCCATATGTCGAGTGCCGGCCGAAGGCCGGTGGGTTCACGCAGTCCGCGTTCGCGTAACAAAGAGGGGCCCCCGACTGCGACATGGTCCGAGTCGACGAGTGCTGCGACACCGCGTCCTGTGAGGGAACGGAACTCGCGCGCGGTCGGCCGAGGTCCGTGCTCGCGGGCCGCGGCGACGATCGCGCGCGCGAGTGGGTGTTCGCTCTCGGCCTCGACAGCCGCGGCCAGCCGAAGGAGCTCGTCGTCCGACACGCCGGCCGCCGGATCGACCGCGATGCCGGTCACGACGTGCGCTCCTTTTGTGAGCGTGCCGGTCTTGTCGAACAGCACCGTGTCAATGTTTCGCATTTGCTCGAGCGCCAGGCGATCTTTGACGAGGATGCCTGCAGTCGCGGCGACGGCGGTGGAAATGGAGATGACGAGCGGTATCGCAAGGCCGAGTGCATGAGGGCAAGCGATGACAAGCACGGTCACCGTGTTCTCGACGGCGCGGTGTGTGTCGCCGAGCGCCGCCCATATGACGAAGGTGATCAGTGCCGAGCCGGTCGCGACGTAGAAGAGGAGCGCGGCAAAGCGATCGGCAAGTGCTTGGGCGCGGCTGCGGCTGGCCTGCGCTTGGGCGACGAGGCGTTGGATGCCGGCGAGGGCGGTGTGGTCGCCCACTGCGTCGACGTGGACGCGGATCGCCGAGTCGGTCGAGACGGTCCCTGCGATCATTTTGTCGCCGACGCGCTTCGACACCGGCCGCGACTCGCCGGTGATCATCGACTCGTCGACGTCTGCTTCGCCGTCAATGACGTGGCCGTCGGCAGGCGCGCGGCCGCCGGACCGCACCAGGACGAGATCTCCGGGCCGGAGATCTGCAATCGAGACGAGTTGGATCGAGCCGTCGGGCGCGATCTGCTCGGCCTCGTCGGGAAGCAGTTCGGCGAGCGCCGCGAGCGCGCCTTGGGCTCGGCCGATGGCCTTCATCTCTTGCCAGTGCCCGAGCAACATGATCGTGACGAGCGCGGCAAGCTCCCACCAGAACTCGAGGTTGAAGAATCCGAGACTGGAAGCAAACGACGACGACCACGCGACGATGATCGCCATCGAGATGAGCAGCATCATGCCGGGTTGGCGGGCGCGAAGCTCGGCCACCCCGCCCGCGAGGAACGGCTGGCCGCCCCAAGCGAAAATGAACGTCCCGAGGACGGGATCGACCCATGCGACGCCGCCGAGGCGATAATCGAACGCGCTCATCACCGAACTGCTCGTGACGACGACAGGAATCGTCAGGAAGAGCGTGAGCCAGAAGCGCCGGCGAAACGCCTCCGGATCGTGAGCCGCGTGCACAGCCCGAGGCTAGGACGACCTCCGGTCGGTCCTGATGAGCCACTCCAAGATGCGGGGTTCGGCCGGCCACGCCTCGAGGAGCACCTCACGAGGTACCTGACGTGCGACGTATCGCAACGCCAGGGCGACGACGACCACATCGTCGAGGGGACCAATGATCGGGAGGAACTCGGGGATCAGATCTATCGGCGACAGCACCCAGAGACCGGCGAACGCGACCGCGATCTTCGCTCGACGCGGCACCCGAGGATCACGGCGGAGTCTTCGCGCCGTCGTGACGCAGGCCGGGAGTACCGTCGCCAAATCCTTCGCCGCCCCCGCCGGCAGTCGGCGCGCCAGGACCGCCAACAGCGCCCAGGACGCCAGCAAGACACCGATCGCGATCAGCAGCAGCCGAAGCAAGTGTCCTCCCGATCTGCCGTCGTCACGCGGTCGCCGGAAGGAGCAGCGCGAACGTCGGCGCGGGTCCTGGTCGGTCGAGAACAAGCCGGCCACCTTCGGCCTCTGCGAGTGTGCGCGCGAGTGCGAGGCCGATGCCGTGGCCGCTGCCGTTGCGCCGCTGGAAGACGTGAAGGGGATCGAGCACGCCGGAGCCTTCATCGCCGACCTCGACGGCAATCGCGCCGGGAACGCGCCGAACGTCGACCGTGACGACCCCGTGCCCGTGATGTGCCGCGTTCTCGACGAGGACGTTGAGAATCTGGCGGACTGCGGGCTCGGACACCGCGGGTGCGGGAAGATCATTGTCGATCGTCACGCGAAGCGGCCGACCGGCGGATGCGAGTGTGCCGTGCCAATCGCGGTCGACGTCACGGACGAGGCGAGCAAGGTCGAGGGGAGATCGGTCGATCTGAGTGTCGCGTGCGAGACGCAGGAGGCTGTCGACCGTGCCCTCGAGACGGTCGATGGGCTCGAGTGCGCCCTCGAGCGAGGCACGCATGTCGGCGCCCGGTGTCGCAAGAGACGATTCCACGTGGACGCGCAACCCCGCAAGGGGCGTGCGGAGCTGATGGGACGCATCGGCGCTGAACGCACGCTCACGCGCCACCAGTCCACCGAGGCGTTCCGCGGTCGTGTCGAGCGCATGGCCGAGATGATCGAGCTCGTCGACGCCCGACGGATGGGTGCGAATCGAGAAGTCGCCCGCGCCCAGGCGTTCAGCTGCAGTCACCAACGCGTCGACGGGTCGTGTGAGTCTGCGCGCGAGGAACAGGGCGAGCAGGCCCGCGACGGTCAAGGCCGCCGCGCCGATTATCGCCATGACGAGCCACGTGCGACGCGTGCGATCGACGACGTACCTCGAGGACTTGCTCGCTCGAAGCACACCGGCGATGCGTTCGTCGCCGTTGATGGGCACTGCGACGACGATGGTGCCGTGCAGGCGAGCGTCGCGGACGTCCCCGAGGAGTGCGCGTCGGACGGGATCATCCGCGACCGCGGGGCCGCTCCCCGCGATGCGGCCGCCGGCAGCGTCGTAGACCGCGAAACTGGTTGCACCACTGTTGGGGAGCTCGATCGGGTCGCCCGTTCCCAGCGTCGAGATGTCGATCGCCCGGCGCGTCTCACTGGCCTCGCGCTCGAGGCGCAGAACCTCTTGGCTCGCGTAGAGATGGTCGACGGCGAGCGCGAGGGGAAGGCCGACCAGCAGCACCGCGATCGCGGCGACACCCACGATCGAGAGCACGATCCGCAACCTCACGGCGCGTCGAGCCGATAGCCCACGCGGCGGAGTACCGCAATGGTCGGGCGTTCAGGTCCGGCGCACTGCGCAAGTTTCGATCGCAGTTGGGAGATATGAACGTCCAGGGTCTTTGTCGAGCCGTACCAGTGTTGGTCCCAGCATTCGTCCATGATGCGCTCGCGCGTGACAACGCGCCCTACCTCGGAGGCGAGCAAGGCAAGCACGTCGAACTCGCGTGGCCGGAGCGTCAGCTCCTGTGTACCCGCCCAGGCCCGCCGCGCGGCAACGTCCACCGTGAGATCTCCGATGACGACCTCCGACGATGACGAGCTTGGCTCCGGTCTGCGGAGGTGGGCTCGTACGCGCGCGAGCAGCTCAGCGAGGCGGAACGGTTTGGTGACATAGTCGTTCGCGCCCGCATCCAAGCCGACGACGATATCGATCTCTTCGTCGCGGGCGGTCAGCACCAGAATCGAAACGGCCGGGGCCGACGCGCGGAGCTCACGGCAGAGGTCGAGCCCGTCGACGTCCGGCAATCCGAGGTCGAGCACGACAAGGTGCGGGAGCGCCAACGCTAACACCCGTCGAGCGCTCTCCCCGTCAGCGGCGAGGGTCACGGTGTATCCCTGCGCGCGCAGCGACTGCTCGAGCGAGCGACCGATGGTCGCGTCGTCCTCGACCAACAGCACCCGCGCTTCCATCCCACCCAGGCTACGGGCGAAAACGGGCCGGCCGCGACGCGCCGGCGGGTGTTTACCGTTCGATAACCGTCGCAGAAGCTGACGCTTCGGGTGCGACCCGCACGGTGAACCCCTCTCACGCCGACCTGGAGTTGTCCAATGCGACGAGTGATTTCCGGTGGTCTTGCGGTCGCCGCGTGTGCCGCTGTCCTTACCGCCTGCGGGTCTTCGAGCCACGCGACAATCGCCCCGAGCAGCGGTTCCGGCTCGACGCCGCGCAGCTCGAGGAGCGGTGCAAACCCCAATGCTCCCGAGGTCAGTCCTGCGGGAGACATTCCCGACAACCAGGCGTTCGTGAAGTACGCGTCTCGTGACGGCGCCTACGCGCTCCAGGTTCCCGAAGGTTGGGCGCGAACCGGCGCAGGCTCCGTCACCACGTTCACCAGCCATTTCAACTCGATCCGCATCGAAGCGATGAAGACGCCCGCCGCGCCGACTGTGGCGACGGCGCGATCAGCTGATGTGCCCGCGCTGCAGCGGACGGCGAGCGGCTTCAGTCTCGGCGACGTCACCTCAGTGACCCGGACGGCCGGACAAGCCGTGCTGGTCACGTATCGGGCCGAGTCCGCCGCCGACGCAGTAACCGGCAAGCGCGTCGTGTTGGACGTAGAGCGCTACGAGTTCTGGCGCAGCGGCACCTCGGTCACGCTGACCCTCTCGGCACCAAAAGGATCCGACAACGTCGACCCGTGGAAGAGGGTCACCAATTCGTTCTCCTGGTCGACATGACCAACACGCTCGAGGCGCGCGACCTCTATCGCTTCTACCACGCCGGTGACGACGAAACGTTGGCGCTTCGGGGCGTGTCGCTCGCGGTCGACCGCGGTGAGCTCGTCGCCGTGACCGGGCCTTCCGGATCGGGGAAGTCGACCTTGCTTGCATGCCTCGCCGGTCTCGACGAACCCGACGGCGGGATGGTGCGCGTCGACGGCGAACCGCTTTCTCGCCGCAGCGAGGAGGCGCGAGCCGCAATTCGGGCGCGTCGCATCGGAGTCCTCTTCCAGAACGCGAACCTGCTCGAACATCTCACCGTCGCCGAGAACGTCCTCGTCGCGCGCCGACTCGCGCGCGGCGTTCGGGCCCTCCAACCTGTACCGGAGCTCCTCGCAGATCTCGGCATCGGCGACCGAGCGACCGCGCGGCCATCGCAGCTCTCGGGCGGCGAGCTCGCGCGCGCCGGTCTCGCGGTCGCGATCGCCAACGATCCGAGTGTGCTACTGGCCGATGAACCAACCGGCGAGCTCGACAACGCGACATCATCAAGAATCCTCGTATTTCTCCGTACTCGAGCAGAGAACGGGACCGCGGTCGTCGTCGTGACGCACAGCACTGCCGTCGCCTCCGCGGCCGATCGGGTGATTGCACTGCACGACGGAGAGATCAGCTCATGACGGGTGTTGCCGCCTCCGTACTGGTCCGCTGCGATGGGATCGCGCGTACGTACGGGTCGGGTCCGAACGCGGTCGTCGCGCTGCACGACGCGACCTGCGAGATCTGGCCGCGCGAGCGCATTGCGATCATGGGTCCGTCGGGTTCGGGCAAATCGACGCTGTTGCATGTGATCGCCGGCCTCGAAATGCCGACCGCAGGAACGATTGCCTGGCCGGGCATCGGCGACCGCGCGTTACTGCGACCCGGCCCCGTCGCCATCGTCTTCCAGGGACCGAGCCTGCTTCCGCCCCTCGACGTCCTCGAGAACGTGGCGCTCCCGCTCGTGCTCGCCGGAGTCGGGCAGGCCGAAGCACGCGAACGCGCCTCCGCGGCGCTCGACCGCCTCGACCTCACGGATCTCCACGCAAAGCTGCCCGAAGAGCTTTCGGGTGGTCAGATGCAACGCGTTGCCGTTGCGCGTGCGCTCGCGCAACGCCCCCGCCTCCTCCTCGCCGACGAACCGACCGGCCAACTCGACCAGCACAGTGCGACTCACGTTGTTGAAGTGCTGATGGACGTCGCGGCGGAAACGGGAGCCGCGCTCGTGGTCAGCACGCATGACCCCGCCGTTGCCGATCGCCTCGATGAGCACTGGCCGGTCGCCGACGGACGGCTGACGGTGACGCGACGTGTCGCGAAGGATGCAACGTGTTCGGCCTGACCTGGCTGCGGGGAACGTTCCGGCGTCCCGGTCGGCTGGGGGCGACCGCGGTAGGCGTCGCGATCGCGGTCGCGTTGCTCGCCTCGATCGGTACCTTCCTCGCCGGCTCGAAGGCGACCATGACCAAGCGCGCCGCGCAGACCGTTGCGGTCGATTGGCAGGTCGAGGTGCAACCGGGTGCAGATCCGACGTCCGTGCTCGATGCCGTCCGAGCTCGTGCGCGCACCGCACTCGTGGTCGGATTCGCGCAGACAACGGGATTGCGCGCCGCGACCAACGGATCGACCCAGAGCACCGGGCCAGGTGTTGTGGTCGGCCTGCCCAACGGGTATCGACAGACCTTCCCCGGCACGATCCGTGATCTGGCCGGCACCGCGACCGGAGTGCTCGTCGCCCAACAAACGGCCGCCAATCTGCGCGTCACACCCGGCGACACCGTCATGATCGGAAGGGCCGGACTCGCGCCGGCACACGTTCGCGTCGACGGTGTGGTCGACCTGCCTCAAGCCGACTCGCTCTTCCAGAATGTCGGCGCTCCGACCGGGGCACAGCCAAAGGCCCCACCGGACAACGTCCTCCTCCTCCCGACCCACACGTGGCACACACTTTTCGACCCGGTCGCCGCGCAGCACCCGAACTTGACCCGCACTCAGATCCACGCCGGTCTCGCGCTCGCGCTGGCCCACGATCCCTCCGCCGCCTACACGCAGGTCACGGGCGCGGCTCGAAATCTCGAGGTCAGCCTCTCGGGCGGCGGTCGCGTCGGCGACAACCTCGGGGCAACGCTCGGCGCCGCCCGCGCCGACGCGCTGTACGCCCAGGTCCTGTTTCTCTTCCTCGGACTTCCCGGCGCGGTCCTCGCCGGTCTCCTCACGGGAGCCGTCGCCGCATCCGGCGCGACTCGGCGCCGCCGCGAACAAGCCTTGCTGCGTACGCGCGGCGCAACGACCCGCACCCTCGTTCGCCTCGCGCTCATCGAGGCGGCGCTCGTAGGCGGTCTCGGCGCGCTCGTCGGGCTCACGATCGCGTCGATCGTCGGCGATCGATCATTCGGAAGCGCGTCGTTCGGCGCGACGCATGCGACTGCGCTCGCGTTCGGGCTCGGCGCTGCGCTCATCGGGATCGTAATCGCGGGCGTCGCGATCGCGGTTCCGGCATGGCGCGACGCGCGCTCGATCACGGTCGTCGGCGCGCGCCGCGCGGTGGGACGCGCGCGTGCACCGCGCTGGATGCGTCTTGGTGTCGACCTCATCGTGCTCGCGGTGTCTGGACTCGTGTTCTGGCTCACGAGTCGAAACGGCTACAAGCTCGTCCTCGCGCCCGAGGGCACACCGTCAATCTCCGTCAACTACTGGGCGCTCGCAGGACCGGCGCTCCTGTGGTTGGGTGCGGGCCTCTTCGCCTGGCGCGCTGCGTACCTGCTGCTCGGAACGACGAGCAATGCCTCTCGATGGCTCGCGCGCCCGTTCTCGGGGCGACTCGCGGCGACGGTAGGAGCGACCATGCGCCGGCAGCGCCGCCTGCTCGCAAGCGCGCTCGCGCTGGTCGCGCTCACGACCGCGTTTGCGGCCTCAACCGCCGTCTTCAACGCCACATACGAGGCACAGGCCGCGGTCGATGCCCGACTCACCAACGGTGCGGATGTCACCGTGACCGAAGCGCCGGGGGCAGCCGTCGGGCCCACGGCCGCGACTCAGATCGCAAGTGTCGCCGGCGTCAACAGCGTCGAACCGATGCAGCACCGCTTCGCCTATGTCGGAGCTGATCTCCAAGACCTCTATGGGGTTCGGACCTCGACGATCGTCGATGCCACCAAGCTGCAGAACGCGTACTTCCAGGGTGGGAGCGCCCGAGACCTCATGCACCGGCTCGGCACCCAACCCGACGGCATTCTCCTGAGCGCCGAGACCGTCAAGGACTTCCAGCTGCAGCCGGGCGACACTGTGCGGCTGCGACTTCGCGATGTACGCACCACGCGGCTCGTCGAGGTTCCCTTCCGCTACGTCGGTGTCGCCAAGGAATTCCCGACCGCACCGCGCGACAGCTTCCTCGTGGCGAACGCCGACTACGTCGCGCGCCGGACCGGCAATGACGCCGTCGGCGCCTTCCTCATCGATGTCGGCACCGCGTCGCCGGGCAAGGTTGCGACGCGACTGCGGGCGCGTCTCGGAACGAGCGCCATCGTCACGGACATCACCAGCACACGCAAGGTCGTCGGGTCGAGCCTCACCGCCGTCGACCTCTCCGGTCTGACCCGGGTTGAACTCGGCTTCGCCCTCGCGCTGGCCGCAGCATCGACCGGACTCGTCCTCGCGTTGGGATTCGCCGAACGGCAGCGCACCTTTGCGATCGCGACCGCGCTCGGCGCAAAACCGCGTCAGCTCGGCGGCTTCGTCTGGAGCGAAGCCTCATTCGTCGTGGCAGGAGGATTGCTCGCGGGCGCGATCGCCGGAGCTTCGCTCGCGTCGATGCTCACCAAGGTGCTCACGGGTGTCTTCGACCCCCCACCTACCGCGCTCTCGGTGCCGTGGGCCTATCTCGCGACCGTCGCGGCCGTCGCGATCGCAGCGGTGGTCGTCACCGGTCTCGCAACGATCCGGCGTGCTCGGACTGCCCCGCTGGCTGTGTTGCGCGAGCTGTGAGCCATCGGGCGGGCGTGTGTGCACTGGTCGTCGTCACGGGTGCGAGCGTCGCGACGGTCGCGAAGCCTTGGCCGCGGACCGCGACCGCGACAACCGCGCTCTTGGTCATCGCGCTCGCCGCGCTCGGCATGCTCATCCGAACCGCCCGCCACGGCAAAGGCCCACCGACACGAGCGGTGGTCGTCGCTATCGGCACGGTGCTCCTCGTGGCCGTGTGCGTCCCACCCCGGAGATCGCACGATCTCTGGGCCTACGCCTCGTACGGGTCGATCGTCACCCGCCACCACGCGAGTCCGTACACGCATCGTCCGGCCGAGTACCGCGGTGATCCGCTGGTGCAACAGATGAGCCCGGGTTGGCGGAATACACGTTCGGTGTATGGCCCCTTGTTCACGACCCTCTCCGCGGAAATCGTCCGCGCAACCGGCGGCCGTCCGTTGCCGACGCGGCTGGTGTTCCAGGGCATGTCTGCACTTTGCGTTGTTGGCCTGCTCGCAATGCTGTGGCGACGTGGACGTTCGCTCACAGCACTTGCGCTCGTTGGTCTCCACCCACTCGTCATCGTCTACGTCGTGAACGGTGGCCACAACGACGCACTCGTCGCCCTCCTGCTCTTCGGGGCAGCCGCCGCGGTCGCCCGACGCCCGATCCTTGGCGCGCTGCTCATCGGTATCGCCGCATCGGTCAAGCTGACTGCGCTCCTTTCGGTCTTGGGCCTGGTCTGGTGGGCGGCGCGGCACCACGGCAGACGCCGGGCACTCGCCGCCGGCGCCGTCGCGGTGGGCGTTCCCGTGACGGCTTACGTCATGGCAGGAGGCGCGCGGGCTGTCGCGCCCCTGCTCGCCGGCTCCGGACGAACGAGCCGCGTGGCGGTGTGGGGCGTCGTCCATTTCCTCGGCGATCCGGCAGTGATCGCGAGCCATCTGGCCGTCATCTCCGCGATCGCAACGCTCTCGCTTGCCTTGCCGCTCGTCGTCGCCTCCGCGCGCAACGACCCGCCGCACGCTGCGATCGCGGCGCCACTGCTCGCGTACTTGCTCCTCGGTGCCTACGTGCTGCCGTGGTACCTGATCTGGGCGCTGCCCTTTGCTGCGCTCACGCCGAACGAGCAGTGGGCGCGCGTGTTCGTCGCGATATCCGCCCTGACCGTGATTGCGTACCAGTACGCCCCCAGCGGGCCGATCGCGCTCACGTGGTTACTGCACGCTACCGTCCCTGCGACCCAGCTGGTCGCGGTGGCGGGCGCGATTGCGCTTGTGACTGCGTCGACGCGGAAGCGCGTCAACACGGATGGTGTGGTGCGGTTGACCGAGTTGGTGAGCTCCGCCCCGAAAGCACGGCGATGAGTCGTTCGAGGAGACCGTGAGCATGCAAGGCGCGCCCAACGGTCACGCTGCAACCCGTGGCAACCCGCGGCTGCACTGCCTCGCCCTCGGTCTCGTATTGGCATTGCTGGCGTCGTGCAGTACGTCCACGACGTCCAGCGTGTCGAAATCGACCACGACGCCGAGCTCGGCACCTCGGACGGACACGAAAATTACACCCCGTCCCACGCGACCGCAGAACATCTACGCACACAGCGGCGTCAACATGTTCAGCGCCGCAACGAGCGGCGTACGCCCGCTCATCTACGTTCCCGAGAGCATGTCCGAATACGTCGACGTCATTGATCCGGCGACGTATCGCGTGATCGACCGATACGTCACCGGCACACGACCGCAACACGTCGTGCCGGCCTGGGACATGCGCACGTTGTACGCGACGAACAACCTCGGCAATTCACTGACACCTCTCGATCCCCGCACAGGGAAGCGTGCCGGGCCGAACATACCCGTCGAGGATCCGTACAACCTCTACTTCACGCCCGACGGCAGCTCGGCCATCGTGGTCGCCGAGCGCCGGCAGCGCCTCGACTTTCGCGACCCGTACACGTTCGCCCTTCGTCGTTCGGTCAAGCTCGACTGCCTTGGTGTCGACCACCTCGACTTCAGCGCCGACGGGAGCTATCTCATCGCGTCGTGCGAGTTCGCAGGTCGCCTCGTGAAGGTCGATCTGCCGAGTGGCAGCATCGATCGCTACCTCGACCTTCCGGGCTCCAGTCCGCAAGACGTCAAGCTGGAGCCCGCCGGAAAGGTCTTCTACGTCGCCGACCTGAACCTCGGAGGCGTCCACCTGATCGACGGTGCATCGTTGCGGCAGATCGGCTTCCTCCCGACCGGTACCGACGCGCACGGTGTGTATCCCAATCGCGACGCGCGTCATCTCTACGTGTCGAACCGGCGCGGTGCTTCGATCAGCGTCATCGACGTCGCCTCGCGAACGGTCAGCGCGACCTGGCGGTTGCCCGAAGCGTCACCCGACATGGGCGGCGTCTCTTCCGACGGCAAGGTGCTGTGGCTCTCCGGTCGGTTCAACGACGCGGTGTACGCCATTTCGACGGTCGACGGCCACGTGATTTCCGTCATCCATGTGCCGAATCGCCCGCACGGCCTGTCCGTATGGCCACAACCCGGTCGCTACTCCCTCGGCCACACGGGCGTGACGCGATGAGGCGCGGGCGCCTACTGCTCGTTGCAGTCGTTGTCATCGCAGGTGCATGCAGTAGTGGAAGCGGGCACGGCACGCGAGGAGCGCTCCGGACGGGCACGACGACGAAGGACACGCCGGGCGACGTCACGACGTCCACTACGGCGCCGACGTCGTCACCGCCGCAGCGCAATGAGCCGGCCCTTCCGCTCGCGATCCAAGAGGCCGCCGCCACCACCGCGGGGAACCGCTTGTGGGTTGCCGGCGGCTATGACACCGCACGCAACAGCAGCGCCGCCGTCTTCGTGTTCGACGGTTCGACATGGAGCCGGGGGCAGTCGCTTCCCATCGCCGTCAACCATCCCGGCGCGGCCACGATCAACAGGAACGTCTACGTGGCGGGCGGCTTCACGCCCGCAGGCGCGACCAACCGAGTGTTCGAGCTCGCGAGCGGCGCGACCAGTTGGCGTGAAGTCGCCCCGATGCGCCGACGACGAGGGGCACTGTCCCTCGTCGCCGTCGGCGAACACTTGTACGCGATAGGCGGACGCGACGGCGATGCACAGATCGCCGTCCCCGAGACCTACGAGCCGCAGACCGACACCTGGTCCGATATCGCTCCCATGCCGAACCCCAGGAATCATGTCGCCGGATTCCTCAGCGGCGCGCTCGCCTGCGTCGCGGGCGGACGCACGCCCGGGACCAGTGGTGCAATCGACTGCTTCGATACCGCGAGCGCGCGCTGGCGCCGGGAAGGAGGGCTGCCGGTGGCGACGTCGGGCGCGGCGGCCGCGGTGATCGACGGCGTGATGCTCGTCGCCGGCGGCGAACCGAGCGTCGAGACGCGGCTCGTGGACGTCGTGCAGCGATTCGCGGCCAATGCCTGGACGACCGGGCCCATGCTGGTGCCCCGCCACGGCACCGCGTTCGCCGTCTACCACCGCCGGCTCTGGATGTGCGGCGGGGCAACCGCCCCCGGCTTCCACGCCGTCCCCACCTGCACCTCCCTCGAGAGGTAGCCCCGGCCCCGAGGCGGTTTTCCCACCCGCGCTCCAGGGAAGGTAAGGTTGCCCTTACCTCTCAGGGAGCGCAGCATGAGCCTGGAAAAGACCTTGCTCCTCGGCTTCATCGCCGGGGTGACGATCCTGATCGGGCTCCCGATCGGACGGATGAAGCGCCCGGCGCACAGCCTGCGGATGGTGCTCAACGCGATCGCGGTCGGCATCCTCCTCTTCCTCATATGGGACATTCTCTCGGGCGCGTGGGAACCCATCGACGCAGCACTCAGCGACTTCCACAGCGGAGACGGGGGCCTCGCGAGCGCGTTGGGCTACGGGACGCTCTTCGCCGGCGGTCTCGCCGCCGGATTACTCGGCCTCGTCGCGTACGAGCGATGGATGGAGCGCATCACGCACAACCCCGGTGCGACCCTCGTCGACGACCCAGACGATGATCCGGGCCCGGCGCCGGACCCTGCGCCGGCGGCATCAT
Source organism: Acidimicrobiia bacterium (assembly GCA_038209365.1). Taxonomy (GTDB): domain Bacteria; phylum Actinomycetota; class Acidimicrobiia; order IMCC26256; family PALSA-610; genus DASQHW01. The sequence continues at coordinate 27,112 of JBBQXS010000025.1, forward strand.
CGGGCGGTGGTGGCGTTGCGCTCAAGCAGCGCGCCGCGCCGCGCGGCGGCATCGCGACCTGGTCGCCCGCACGCCGACTCGCGCTGCTCATCGCCGTCGGCATCGGGTTCCACAACTTCGCGGAAGGGCTCGCAATCGGCCAGGCCGCCGCGAGTGACGAGATCGCGTTGGCGACGCTGCTCGTTATCGGGTTCGCGCTGCACAACGCAACGGAAGGCTTCGGCATTGTCGCGCCCCTCGCCGGGGAGGTGAGCGTGGACGGCACCCACGCGATGCCGAGTTGGGGTTTCCTCCTCACGCTCGGAGCAATCGGCGGCGCACCCACATTCATCGGGACCTGGATCGGGCACGCGTTCACCTCCGAGACGCTCGCCGTCGCGTTCCTCTCGCTCGCCGCCGGCTCCATCCTCTATGTCGTCCTGCAGCTCGTCGGTGTTGCCGCGCGAAGTCGACGCATGGATTTGCTCGCGTACGGTGTGCTCATCGGCCTCTTCGCCGGATTCGCCACCGACGCAGTGGTGATCGCCGCGGGCGTCTGAGCCGCCGCGAACGTCGCCTCGCTCAGGACGCGGGCACGGCAACCGGTTCGGGCTCACCGGCCAAGGATGCGACGGTCGCCGGCTCGCTTCGCGGCGGGGTCATCCGCGTCATCGCGCCGAACGCGACCGCGTACGCGAGCAACCCGACCCAGAACGCAGTCGAGATCCCGAAGAACAACGCGAGCACCAGTCCGAACACCGAACCGCACACCGACATCGCGCCGTTGATGCCCCACATGAACGCGGTCGTGGCGCCCGGCCTCGTCGCCGCCAGGCGCATCCCCAACGCAAAGGGCATTCCCATCATCAGGCTCAGCGGGGCGAGCAGCGCGACCGCGACGCCGATCCGCGCCGGCGTCGTCATGTGCTCGGTCGCTCGCAATACGTGCGGACTCACGAGCCCGAAGGCAATCACCACCGCCAGCAACGAGCCCACCGCGACGAGCGAGTGCCGGAGTTCGGACCGCGCGGCAATGCGTTCGGTCAACATGCTGCCGATGCCGCTGAACAACAGCACCGAGAAGAGCACGACCGTGAGCCCATACGTGGGGTGACCGAGGAACACCGCGAGTCGCTGCAACTGCGAGACCTCGACGAGGAGAAACGCAAGCCCGATGCCTGCGAAGTAGACGTAAAACGGTCCCATCCCGCGATGGGCAGCGCGTCGCGTGCTTCGCAGGAGCGGGAACAGGATGAACGCGCCGGTGAGCACGAGCACCGTGAGCGACAGCACCGCGAGTACCAGCACCGGCTGGAAGACCTGATCGCCCGAGCTCGAGAACACATCACCGAGTGATCCGATATCGGCCATCTGGAAGAAGAACGGACGATTGTCCGTGGGCGGCGAGATGTCGGCGCTCACCTCGGCAATGCCCTTGTGCGGGCCGCCGGGACCGGTGAGATCGGCGAACACGTGGTCGCTCGCACGCGTCGGCGTGAGCCCGACGCGGAAGTGGAGTCTGTCGGCGACATCCTGCAACGTGCTCAGGGAAGACTTCGGCAGCGGCTGCGGGCTCACCAGGAGCGTACCGAGGCTCGCATTGAATTGGAGCGGCGGTCCTTCGTACATCGCGATGTGGGAGCGAGGATCCTCCACGCCCCGTTCCTTCAGCGCCTGTGCCGCCAGGCTCGTCGTGCGGTACATCTCCAACGGCCGACCCTCATCGAGTGGCCTGTGATACCAGCGGGTGACGGACAGGATGCCGCCGGGCTCGAGCCGGTCGAGGAAGATCTTCCACGCGTGAGTCGTGTAGAGCGAGTTCTCGCTCAACGCGAACGCGCCCGACGACGTCGCCGCCCAGGTGTCGATCAGGGAAATCTGGATGATGTCGTACTTCGCGCTGGTTCGTGTGAGGTAGGCGCGCGCCTCGTCGTTCACGAAGCTGACACGCGGGTCGCGATCGAGGTGGCCGGTGAAGTCGCCGTACACCCCGTTGGTCACGTGCAGGATGTCCTTGTTGATCTCGACGCCTTTGACCGAGTGCTGGTCGTACAGCAGGGCTGACAGGATGTCTCGCCCGCCGCCGACCCCGATGACGAGCACGTCGGCGTTCCGGCGGACGTGGTGCGCCAGGTTCGTCACGTCATCGCGCAGGTCCGTGAGCACCTTGCTCGTGCCGCTCGCGCTCCCGGTGTAGCGATAGAGCCCGGTTCCTGCCGTACTATCGATCACCATGCCGAGCGTCGGCGTCGCCGGGTCCTGCGGCGTCCCGTCGACCGTCACGCGTGAGAAGGCGTTCCACTTCTCGTAGAGGTGCCGGTGGTCAGCGCTTCCCTTCACGTAACGGATGCGCAGCGGGTCGTGATTGCTGCTGTGGAGCGCGGCGTTGCCGATCGCGAGACCGCCGATGAGCACCACACACACGGCGGCCGCAAGCTTGGCGCCGCGGACGGCGAGGTCGACGTCGAACGCGAAGAACAGCGCACCGAGCGTGGCGAGCGCACCGGTGGCCACGACGACGCTCGGCGCGTCGACGTGCCCTACGAGGAAGACGAACAACACGCAACCGAGCGCGGCGCCGATCAGGTCAGCCGCGTACAACCGGTTCACCCGTGCCGGGAATCGCGTCAGGACGAGGCACACGACGACGCCACTGAACACGAACGGGATCGACACCGCCACGCACGTCACGACGACGGAGAAGATCCCGCCGGGCGAGACCTTCGGATTCACCGGAATGAACAGCTGGACGATGAAGCAGACCGGAATCGATACTCCGAAGAGCAACGAGAACAACCACAGCCGAGCAGCAACGGCGTCGTCCGGGAAGCGATCCGGGTGCAGGTGCACGATGAGCGCACCGGCCGTCATACCGAACAGCGCAAGGGAGATGACGCCGAATGCGAAGTGGTACCACATCGTCACGCTGAAGATGCGGGTCAGCGCGATCTCGTACATCAATGTCGCGAGCGTGACCATGAAGACGCCGCCATACGTCCCCGCGCGTGCGCGCAGACCCGCGACCGTAGAAACCACGTCCCCTCCGCTTTGTGTCGGTTCGGTTGCCGATCCCGCGGGTCAGGACAATAGCGCCTCGGCCTGACGATGAATGGTTGGCAACGCGAGGCGGACCGCGGTGACACGGCTTGCCACCGCGAGCGCGCGAGCTGCATCGAGATCTCCACCTCGATCGCGTCTCACGAGCATGCCGGCCCACTGAACCTGCGTCAGGGCCAACTCGATCGGTGCGTCGATGCGCGCGTTTACGGCGGCCGCTTGCGCGAAAGCGTCGTCGGCCTCGTCGAGCCGGCCTGCGGTGCTCAGCGCGAGACCGAGCGGACGGGCGACACTGCCCCGGCAGGTGATGACAGCGAACGCAAGCTGCTCGCGCCATGGACGGAGCAATTCCGCGATGACCGAGGCAGCCGCGCGGTCGTCGAGTGAAGCGACGACCTCGGCGCACGCGGTCATCACGGTCAGCCAGGTCACGTCGAATCGCAGGTCGGCGAAACAGCTTGCGGCGTGTGGCGCGAAGATGCGGCGGGCATCATCGAACCTTTCGAGCTCGCAGAGGGACGCGGCCAGAACGACTCGTTGGGCGGGGCGAGCCCGGTGCTCCGCAACCGCGTGTTCGCCGCGTTCGACGACTTCGTCGAGACGTCCCTGCGCCCTGCGAATGTCGTACAGCTGACTCGCGTAGGTGAGAGACGCGTCGGAATTTCCGCTGTCACGCAAGAGCTCGAACGACCTGCGTGCCGCCGATTCGGCCTCTTCGACTTCGCCCGCCAGCAGTCGCCTCCACCCATCGTGGCGAGCGATGAGCGCCTGGTGGGGAACCAACCCGGTTTCACCGGCGTGGCGGACAACGACATCGATGAGCTCATCGGCTGCTTCGACGTCTCCGCGGCACATCAGCGCGTTGGACAGATGGCCGAGCGCACTCCACCGGAACCTCGCGTCGCCGAGGCGGCCCGCGACCGCAAGATGCTCTTGCGCGTTGGCGATCCGTTCGTCGAGCGTCGCGGGCGACCAGATGGTCGACGGGCGCGTCGCCAGTACCTCCCACAGCTGCTCGTCATCACCGGCGCGACGGGCCAGCGTGAGTGCCTCGTCGCTGAGTGCGCGGGCCCGGTTGCTGTCACTCCAGCTCAACTCCGCGGCGAGGATCGCGAGCAAGCTGGCGCGTTTCGGCGCGTCGTTTCCTGCCGTCGCCAGCGCAGCTTCGAGGAGCACGACCCGGTCCGTGTCGACCGCGCCGATCTTTGCGGCGGAGCGGCGGTTGTTGGCGAGAGCCGCACGCACCAGCAGTTTTCCGTCACCGACGCGCTGGGCCAGACGAGCAGCCTCGAGGAGCGTGTTGGGAGCGGCCGGATCACCCGCTTGATGCTGGGCGGTGCCGAGGCCGACGAGCGCTCGCGCCGTGACCTCCTCCCACGCCCCGAGCACGGCGTCGACGTCGGCGTGACGCCGCGCGAACATCTCTCGTTCGGCACCGGGAACCGAACGCGCCCGCGGTTGGAAGTCGAGCTCGGGCTTTTGGAGCAGGATCGCTTCTTCCAGCTGTGCGAGGTCGCGGCTCGGCTCGATGCCGAGCTCGTCGCCGAGGTGCCGCCGAAGGCGCGCGCAGGCACCCAGCGCGTCGGCCTGACGTCCGCATCGGTACAGCGCCAGCATCAGCTGGCCCCAGGCGTGTTCGCGCAGCGGATACTCGGCAACCAGCGATTCCAGCTCGGGCACGACTGCCGTGTGATCGCCCAGCGTCAAGCGCGCATCGGTGCGCATTTGCAGCGCGTCCAGGCGAAGCGCATCGAGGCGAACTCGCTCGCGCAGCGCCCACGACGCCCGCTCGAACTCGGTCATGGCCTGGCCGCGCCACCACGAAAGCGCCCCGGACAGCTGCGCCTCGACCCATTCGGGCGCGGCGGCGTCCGCACGCCCCACGTCCGCCACAACCTGCTCGAACCGCAGCGCATCCACCTCGGTCGGCGCGACCTCGAGGACGTAGCCGCCGGCCCGCGTGCGCAGCGAGGCGAGCGGGATCGACTTGCGGAGTTGGTACACGTAGGTCTGCAGCGTTCCCGGCGCGGACCTCGGTGGCCGCTCCTCCCAGAGATCGTCGATGAGCCGGTCGGCGCTGACCACCTGATTGGCACGAACGACCAGCAAGGTCAACAACGCGCGGCACTTGGACCACGGCACGTCGACCACCGCCGAGTCGGAGACCACCTCCAACGGTCCGAGAATCCGGAACTCCACCGATCGTCAGGGTACGTGTGGGCTCGAGCAGACCTCCAGTGAACCTCGAGGCCCCTCGCGCACACTGCGGGCATGCCTCAAGCAATTCTCGCCGTCCTGGGCACACTCGCCCTCGGCGGAGGCGCGCTCTTCGGCTGCTCGAGCGGAACCACGGCGGAGCACCCGTCGGGGGCTCCGACGACCTCGCACGCAACCGCGTCGCCGGCGCGCCACGATGGACCCTTCGCAGTCGGGAAGCGAACGGAGACCTTCGTCGACTCGACGCGCAAGACTCCCGCCAACGGAACCAGTCCGGGGCGCGCCAGCCGGACACTCGAGACGCTGATCATGTACCCGGCGCAGGGCGCGCCTGCCCCGAATCACGAGCCGCGCGCCGACGCGGCTCCTGCGAACGGGACATTCCCGCTCATCATCTACGCGCACGGATTCGGCGGCGGCTTCGAGTCGCCGTTCCTTCGCGAATGGGCGACCGCCGGATACGTGGTTGCCGCACCGACCTTCCCCCTCACCCGGCACGACGCGCCGGGCGGTCCGAATGCTTTCGATGCAGTCAACGAACCGGGAGACGTGAGCTTCGTGATCTCGCAGATGCTCAACCTCCCTGCGCGCGACGCGGCCGTGCAACGGATCGTCGACGGGAGCGAAGTCGGCGTCGTCGGCGCGTCGCTCGGCGCGACCGTCGCGCTCACCGTCGCGTACAACGACTGCTGTCAGGACGCGCGCATCAAGGCCACCGTCGCGATCTCGGGTGGCTGCGCGGCGGCGTGTCCCCACGGCGCCGGTCCGATCGAAGAGCCCTACGGCCACTCGTTCGCCGGCCCCTCGATCCCGTTGATGCTGATCCACGGCACCGCGGACCCATTCGCGCTTTATCAGAACAGCGTCGACGAGTTCAAACACGCACCCGGACCCAAGTACCTCGTCACGCTCGTCGGCGCGCAGCACATCGCGTTCGACGAACCGTGGGAAACGGTTGCCGTGAAGGCGATGATCGACTTCTTCGACCACTCCCTCGCGCACGACGAAGGTGCGTTGCATCAGCTGCGCAAGGACGCCACGGTGCCGCGGGTCGCCCGGTTGCGCGCGGTGCAGCGTTAGGTCGGCGGTGCGGGATCGGGCGCGTCGTGCTCGGCGTGCTCGAGCTCGGGGCTGCGCACCACGCCCCAGAGGGACGCGACGACCACCGCGGACCCGACGATCTCGATCGGGCTCAACGACTCGCCGAAGCATGCCCAGGCGCCTGCGGCAACGAGCGGCGGCTCACCCAAGAGGAGCGGCGACGACACCGACGTCGGGACGTATCGGTGCGCCCACACCATCAGCACGTGCGCGGTGGTTCCGGACACCATTGTGCATGCCGCGAACAGCATCCCGCGGCTGCTGATCCCGAGAGATCCGTGTGCGAGAAGCGTGAACGGCGTGAGGAGCACCGCCCCACACGTGAGCGTGGCGAGCATGAACGCAAACGGGTCGATCTCGAAGCTCGTTCGCAGCACGCGTCCGTACAGGAACCACCCGGCGTTCAACACGAGACTCACGACCGCGACGACGTCGCCGGCCAGGCTCCACGAGCCATTCCGCGATGCCGCCGTCGCGACCAGGATCGTTCCTGCGATGGCGACGGCTGCTCGCGTGAGGTGCGAACGATGCACCCTTTCGCCGAGGAACGCGACCGCGAACGCGATGATCAACACCGGCTGGAGCGCACCGATCAACGTCACGTCGAGCAGCCGCGTCAATCCCAACGCCGCGAAGGCGGTCGCCGCCCCCGACACGAAGAACGCGCCGGCGCCGAACATGAGCCCGAGCCAGCGCCCGCGCGAGACATCGGGCGGCCGGAGCGCAACGCCATGGGACCCGCGAGATCGCCAGGAGACGATGACCGCGAGGGGCGGCAGCGCGAACCACAGCCGCCACGTGGTGAACACGAGGGCATCTGAGTGGCCGGCGCGCACGAACAGTGACGAGGCGGACCACAACACGACCGCGATGACGACGGCAAACAGGGCTCGCCGCGCCACCGAAACAGACCGCGAGCGCGCGACGACGTCGACCACCTGCGCACGCTAGCTGGCGAGCCGGGAAACCACCTTGCGATATTGCTCGAGGGTCATTGCGCCCTGGAGCACGTACTCGTCGTCGACAAGCACGGTCGGCACCGCGGAGATACCGAGCGCGAGCGCGGCACGATGGTCGCCGACCACTTCCGCCTCGAGTGCGTCGCCGTCCGCGTCGAGGCTCGCGGCCAGCGCTGCGACGTCGAGCCCCACCGATCTCGCGACGTCGAGGATGACCGAGCGCTCGGAGATGGTGCGATTGTCGGCGAAGTACGCGCGCATGAGCGCGAGATGGAATCGGTCGAAGGACCCCGCGCCGAATGCGTGCAGCACGGCTTTCCCCGCGAGCGCGCTCGGCATGGAATGACTGGGCGGTTGATGCTCTCCGGACCAGGTCCGAAACGTCGTCGCCGGCTCCATGCTCGCCGGGCGCGCCCAACGCTCGGTGTAGCGCGTGAACTGCTCGAAGGTGCGCTCCTCGGGAACAGGCCGCAAGAGGAACGCCCGCCACTCCACGATCAGCGCGTCGCCGACTTCGCGCTGCAACTCGTCGAGGCGCACGGCCGCGACATAGCACCACGGTCAGAGGAAGTCGGACCAGACGGTGAAGCGAACGGCCGGAGTGGCCATCGTCAAGGGGTCAAGGCCGTCAGCGCTTCTTGCGCTTGCGGAACAGCTTCCGCCGCGACGCCTTGCGCTGCCGTTCGTCCAGGAGGTCGGCACCCGCGGCGTTGACGATGTCTTCGGCCTCGTCGAGCAACGCAGCGACGTCCGCGGTCATCGGCACGTCCGGCTCGGGGGGAGGTGGCGCCATCGGCTTCGCCATCGATCCGTACGTCCAGCCGGCGTCGATCATGCGTCGTTCGAAGCGCGGGCAATCAACCGGGCATCTCCACGGCGCCTCGGGAGCGAGGTCGAGGGCGCATTTGCGCACGGCTTCACCGGACGCGTACGTACGGCTCTCGTAGTGCCGGCAATCGGTACGCATGGTCATTCCACCATTGTCGCGAATCCGTGGCACACCCGCGGTCCCGTCGTGTGCGGGCTCCCGGCCAGCCCCCAGCGCCCGGGAAGGACCCACCCGAAGCTGTGATCCCCGTCAGTCGAGCCAGCCGACGGCCCGGTCGAGCAGGAAACGACTGACGGCAAGGCAGGACTCCAGGGTGTCGCACGGCACCTCTTCACCGCGGCGGATGCCGAGCAGCGACACGCGTTGATGCGCGACGATCCGCAGGCTCCGTTCGGGCGCGTCGGTGGCCGACGGGAACGAGTCGGTGGCCGACACCTCGAGCGCCAGATCGGGGCCGCCGATTCCCGCGAGCTCGGTGGCGAGCACGAGGAGGTCGGGCCCGTGCGGCAGCGGCGGCAGAGCCCACGTGAAGCTCAGCGGGAAGTGGAAGGTGTCGGGCGGCTCGTCGTCCTCCGCGAGCTCGATCACCTTGTCCTCGAAGCCGAGCAGCACCCGGGGATCGATCTCCAGCGAGAGATACAAGTCGACGGGACCCTCGCATCCCTCCTCGGGATGCACATCGACCTCCCACGTCTGGCGCAGGGAGTAACTCTCGACGAAATGGCGCTCGTCGTGCACGTGGAAGCCGTGCTCGACCGCATGATCCTTGAGATCGGCCACGAAGCCGGCGACGTCGATGACAGCCATGTCAGGTGTCGAGCGTACCGAACGCCCGGCGGAGTGCAGTCGCTGCGCGGTCGATCGCGTCGCGACTCGCGTCAAACGCCGCCGAGAGCCCGAAGAACGCGTGGACCATGCCGTCGTAGCGATGTTGCTGCACGGCCACGCCGGCTTCGGCGAGCCGGCGCGCGTACGCCTCACCTTCGTCGCGCAGCGGGTCGTACTGCGCGGTGAGGACCAGGGCGGGTGCTGCACCGGCGACGTCTCGGGCCCGCAGCGGCGAGATGCGCCAGTCGGTCGGGTCGACGTCACCACGCGTGTAGCAGTGGAAGAACCATCGCATCTCGTCCTCGGTCAGCAGGTAGCCGTCACGGTTCTCACGGTACGAAGGCGTCGTCATGTCGCAGTCGGTCACGGGGTAGACGAGGACCTGAACGGCGAGCTCGGGGCCACCCGCGTCGCGCGCCTCCAGGGCACAGACCGCCGAGAGGTTGCCGCCCGCGCTGTCGCCCATCACGGCGAGGCGGGAGCCATCGCCTCCGAACGCGGAGGCGTTCTTCGCCGTCCAGCAGAGCGCGTCCCAGCAGTCCTCGAGTGCAGCGGGGAACGGGTGCTCGGGCGCGAGTCGGTACTCGGGCGCGACGACGATCGCGTTGGCCGCGTTGGCGACCTGGCGCATGACCGGGTCGTACTGCTCGACCGACCCGATCGTCCAGCCACAGCCGTGCAGGTAGACGACGATCGGGAGGTCGTCATCGGGTGCCGGCCGGTAGATGCGTACCGGTACCCCCTCCGCGTCGCGGTCTTCGACCGCATGCACCGGTTCGGGTTCGCCGGCGAGCAGCATCAACATGCCGAAGCCCTGGCGCTGGAGTTGCAGGTTCTCGTCGGCGAGCGCCGGGCGCTCGCGCGCGTTCGCCGCGTCGCACACGGCTTGCGCCTGCGGGTGCAACGGCATCAGGAGATGTCCAGCGCCTCGCGCAACGCCCGCACCGACACATCCCACGCATGCCGGCCCGGCGGCATGAACGCGTGCATGCCGAAGAATCCGTGGATGAGGCCATCGGCGCGTACTACTTCGGTCGGCACACCCGCTTCTTGCAGGCGCCGGCCGTAGTACTCGCCCTGGTCGCGCAGCGGGTCGAACTCGGCGGTGATGACGACCGCCGGCGCCACGCCGGAGACATCCGGTGCGCGCATGGGCGAGAAGCGCCACTCGTCGAAGTCGGAGGGAGAGCCGGCGTAGTGGTCGTAGAACCAGCGCATGCTCTCGAGCTCGAGGAAGTACCCCTTGGCGTTGTCGATCATCGCCGGGCTGTCGAACTCGTAGTCGGTCACCGGGTACACGAGGAGCTGGAGCTTCGGTGACGGGAGTCCCTCGTGGCACGCACACAGTGCGACAACCGCGGCGAGATTGCCGCCCGCGCTGTCGCCGCCGATCGCGATCCGCTTCGGGTCGGCGTTCACCTCGCCGGCGTTGGCAAGCGCCCATTCGTACGCGGTCATGCAGTCGTCGGCTGCAGCGGGATACTTCGCTTCGGGCGCGAGGCGGTAGTCGACCGAGATGACGACAGCACCGACCGCGTCGCACAGCAACCGGCAGATCTGATCGTGCGTGTCCAGATTGCCCGTGACCCACCCCCCGCCGTGGAACCACAAGAGCGCCGGAAGCCCGTCCTGCGCGCTCGGCCGGTAGACGCGCACGGGGATGGGACCGCCCGGACCGGGAATCGTCCGGTCGGCGACGTCGTGCACGGGATGCTTCGGCAACGCGGGGTTCGTCGTCACCGCGATCATGGCCGCGCGCCGGTCCTCGGGCGTGGTGTCGGCGTTGAACGTCAGCCCCATGTCGTTCAGGGCCTGGATCATCAGCTCGGCGGTCGGATGCAGTGGCATGGTCACCCTCCGTCGGTCAACGCCGTCACGAGCGCGCGGAACGCGCGCCCGCGGTGTGAGACCGCATGTTTCTCGCCCGGCGCCATCTCCGCAAACGTGCGGCCGTCACCGTCCGCGGGAACGAACACCGGGTCGTAGCCGAAGCCGTCGCCGCCGCGAGCAGCTTCGGTGATCGTGCCCGCGACCTCTCCGCGGCGGGTGGTCTCCCGGCCGTCGGGCCAGCGCGCCATCGCCACAGTTGCGAAGCGCGCCGTACGCAACGACGGCGGGACGCCGACCAACGCTCGTAGAAGCTTCGCGACGTTGTCGGAGTACGCGGCGCCGGAACCTGCGTAGCGTGCGCTGTACACGCCCGGCGCGCCGCCGAGCGCGTCGACCTCGAGGCCGGTGTCGTCGGCGATGGCCAGTATGCCGAATGCGGCGGCGAGGGCACGGGCCTTGATGCGCGCGTTCTGTTCGAGCGTCGAGCCGGTCTCGGCGACGTCGGGCGGCTCGGCGAGCGACGGCAACGCCGCGACCGAGGCCGCGAGGTGCTCGGGCGCATCGACCAGGAACGCCACACCCTCGACCGAGTACGCGCCGAGCGGGACGCCGGTGAACGTGACGAAGATCTGGGTGACCTCCCGCGCCTTGTCCGGGTTCTGCGTCGCGAGGACGAGCGGCAGCGGAAGCGATCCCGCCATTACCTGCGCGTGCGAAGCGGAGGTGGTTCGGCCACCATCTCGCGTTGCGCGGCGACGATCTCGGCGATGCCCGACTCAGCGAGGCCGAGCAGGGCGTCGAGATCGCCACGTGTGAAGGCCATCCCTTCCGCCGTGCCCTGCACTTCGACGAAGCGGCCGTCAGCGGTCATCACCACGTTCATGTCGACCTCGGCGCGTACGTCCTCGGAGTACTCCAGGTCGAGCATCGGCGTGCCGTCGATGACGCCCACCGAGATCGCGGCGCCTTCTTGCAGGACCGGGTGCTTCGAAAGGGTCCCGGCCGTGAGGAGGCGGCTGCACGCGTCGTGCAGCGCGATCCATCCACCGCAGATCGACGCGGTGCGCGTGCCGCCGTCGGCCTGGAGCACGTCACAGTCCACCGTGATCTGTACGTCGGGCATCAATCGCAAGTCGGTGACGGCCCGCAGCGACCGCCCGATCAGGCGTTGGATCTCCTGCGTGCGTCCACTCTGCTTGCCGCGGGCCGCTTCGCGGTCGACGCGCTCCGGGGACGAGCCGGGCAACATCGAGTACTCGGCCGTCACCCATCCCCTGCCCGACCCCTTCAGCCACGGGGGAATGCGCGCTTCGACCGATGCGGTGCACAGCACGCGCGTGCGGCCGAACTCGACCAGCACCGAGCCGTCCGCCATCTCCGTGTAGTCGCGGATGAACACGACCGGCCGCAACTCGTCCGGTGCGCGCCCCGATGCCCGTTCCGTCATGCCTCTCCGTCCAACATGCGTGGCCGAAGGCCCTATAGGGGCGCTGAGCCACGCAAGTTCGAGATCAGATATGGGTGACGAGGTGCGGAGCGGCAAGCGACACTGCGCGCCCGAACGCCTCCGAGCCCTCTTCGACGGAGGCTACCGGGTCGAGCGTGGGCCACAGGTGCGTGAGCATCAGGCGGCGGGCCTTTGCTTCGCGCGCGAGCTCACCCGCCTGGCGGGCCGAGTAGTGGATCGGCGTACGAATGTCGTCGTGCTGATACGTCGCCTCCGACAGCACGAAGTCCGCGCCCGAGCCGAAGACGTCGACACTCCAGCCCGGCCCGGTGTCGGCGGTGTACGCGAGGCGCTTTCCGCCGTGCGCGATCTCCAGGCCGACCGTCGGAACCGGATGATCGGTGCGCGAGAATCGAAGCTTTGCTTCGCCCACCGACGTGCGGTCGCCGTCACCGACGAGCTGCCAGTCGAAGGTGTCGGTCCACTCCCCCACGAGCCCCTCGAGCGTCTTCTCGAGACCTTCGGGCGCGTACACCGGAAGTCCGTTCATCTGGAGGCCGTACTTGTACATGATGTGCAGGCCGTAGATGTCGACGCAGTGGTCGGGATGACCGTGCGTGATGACGACGGCCGTGAGGTCGGCCGGGTTCACGTGCTGTTGCAGGTTCGCGAACGTGCCGTTGCCACAGTCCATCCAGATGACCGCGTCGCCGGCCCGCACGACATAGCCGCTGCACGCGCCGCCGGCCGGCGCGCCATAGCTTCCCGAGCAGCCGAGCACCGTCAGCTCCACGACCAAGCCTCCACGTGGTCGACCTCAGGGCCCAGAAAACGCGCGCCGAGCCGGCTGAAGACCCCGACGTCGCCGCTCGTCATGAAGTGCAACCGCCGCACCGGCGAACGCCCCGCGTGCGGCGTCACGCCGAGGCAGCCACGCACCTCGAACGCGGTCTCGTCCGCGCTCGACACGAGCACGACTTCGGGTCCCATCACGTCGCCGATCGTGCGCGCGAGGAGTGGGTAATGGGTGCAGCCGAGGACAAGAGTGTCGACATTCGCGCTTCTCATCGGCGCCAGCAGCCGCTCGGCAAGCACATGGACCTGATCGGACTCGACGTCGCCCGTCTCGACGAACTCGACGAAGCCCGGGCAGGCGGCGCACGTGAGCATGAGGGCCGGCGCGAGCTCGGCGGCCACCCGCTGGTACGCACCCGAGGCGATGGTACCGACGGTACCGATGACGCCGACGCGGTCGGTGGCCGTGACACGGATCGCGGCCCGAAGACCGGGCTCGATCACGCCGACGACCGGCACGTCGGCCCGTTCACGAAGCTGGTCGAGTGCGGCTGCCGACGCGCTGTTGCACGCCACGACGATCATCTTCACCTTTCGCTCGAGCAACAGATCGGTGATCTCGAGCGAGAACTTCAGCACCTCTTCGGCCGGCTTCGGCCCGTACGGGAAGCGGCCGGTGTCGCCGAAATACACGACATGCTCGGCAGGGAGCAGGTCGAGCAGCGCCCGTACCACCGTCAGCCCGCCCAGCCCACTGTCGAATACCCCGATCGGTCGCTCATCAAGGGCCATCTGCGGAGACGCTACCCGCGAGCGGCTCTTTCCAGCCGATCCCGCACCGCAGCGCCGATCGAGCCGTCGTCTTCGGGGAGGATCGCGACAATCACGTCGACATGCGGCGCGTCCGCGTCGCGCAGCCGCGCGTAGAGCACGCGCGCGTACTCCGCGACGTCTCCGGGCGCGTCGATCACGGCAACGCGTGTGCCCGACGCGCGCAAGCGCTCGACGCGAGCGGCGAGCTCGTACGCGTGAACGAGCACGACGCGCGCATTCGGCGCGTAGTGCGAAGGCAACGTACCGGGCGCGGCGATCTCGCCCTCCGTCGACCGAGCGAGCGGCTGCGAGACGAGCTCGGCAAGGCGTGCTTCGCTGATGCCGCCGACGCGCAGGACGACCGGCGCGTGGCCCGTGACGTCCACGATCGTCGACTCCACACCGACGTCGCATGGTCCACCGTCGAGGATCACGTCGACATCACCGCCGAGATCATCCCGAACGTGTTGGGCCGTGGTCGGACTCACCTTGCCGAATCGGTTCGCCGACGGCGCCGCGACCGGGCCGCCGAAGGCCTCGAGCAGCGCGCCCGCCAGCGGATGATCGGGAACACGAACGCCGACCGTGTCTCGGCCACCCGTTGCCTCCGCGGCGACCGCGCCCGGCCGCCGGCGCACCACCAGCGTGAGCGCACCGGGCCAGCACGCACGCGCGAGCACGCGCGCAACCTCGGGAACGTCGGCGGCGAGATCGTCGAGTTGCGCTGCCGTGCCGACGTGGACGATCACCGGATGGTCGACGGGCCGTCGCTTGACCGCGTACAACCGGCGCAACGCGGACGGGTTCGACGCGTCGGCACCGAGGCCGTACACGGTCTCGGTCGGAAACGCCACGAGACCACCCGCACGCAAGGTCTCGACCGCACGCGCGATGTCCGTGCTCACGCGAGCTTCATGGCGGTCGCCTCGCCCTACCAGTAGTTGATGCGCGTGGCGCGCTCGACGACCTCGTCGATCGGGTCGGTCCATGCCCCCGACGAGAGGTATTTCCACCCGCCGTCGGGCAGCAACGTGACGATCGTGCCGTGGTCCATCTGCGCTGCGGTCTTCACGGCGCCGGCGACCGCGGCACCCGACGAGATCCCCGCGAACACACCGCAGTCCTCGAGGAGCCGCCGGGTCCACTCGACCGAATCGCGTGGGCGCACGATCAGCTTCCTGTCCAGGACGGACGGATCGAAGATCGGCGGTACGAAGCCGTCGTCCAGGTTGCGCAGACCCTGGACCAGCTCGCCGGCCGGCGGCTCGACCGCGACCACCCGCACGTCCGGCTTCTGTTCCTTCAGGAATCTCCCCGCGCCCATCAATGTGCCGCTCGTGCCGAGACCAGCGACGAAGACGTCGATCTCCGGGCAGTCCCGCAGGATCTCGGGACCGGTCCCCTCGTAGTGCGCGAGAGGATTTGCGGGATTGCCGTACTGGAACAAGAACGCGTAGCGGTCGGGATCGTCGGCGTGGATCTTCTCCGCCATGCGGATCGCGCCGTTGCTGCCTTCCTCACCGGGAGAGAGCGTGATCTCGGCGCCGAAGATCTCCAGCAGTTGGCGCCGTTCGATCGACACGTTCTCGGGCATGACCACCCGCAGCTTGTAGCCGCGCAACTTGGCGACCAGCGCGAGCCCGATCCCCGTGTTGCCGGACGACGGTTCGAGGATCGTCGCGCCCGCGTGCAATGCGCCGTCGCGCTCGGCGAGCTCGACCATCTTGAGGGCGATGCGGTCCTTCGACGATCCCCCGGGGTTCTGGCCCTCGAGCTTCGCCCAGATCCGCACCGCCGGGTTCGGCGAGAGCGCATGCACCGCGACGAGCGGCGTGTCGCCGATCAGCCCGAGCACGTCGGGGTATCGGGCCATCAGCCGCCGGCGACGGCCGGCAGGATCGAGAGCACGTCGCCGTTGCCGACCTTCGTGTCGAGGCCGTCGAGGTAGCGGATGTCGTCGTCGTCCTTGTAGACGTTCACGAACTTGTGCAGCCCGCCCGCGTCGTCGAGCAGGTTGCCGCGGAGCGCGGGATACCGCTGGATGAGCGCGTCAAACACCTCGCCGACCGTCGAGCCGTCCACGGCCACGGTCGCCTGCCCGTCGGCGTGGGCGCGCAACACGGTGGGAAGCTTGATCTCGACGGCCATACCGGCAGGTTACAACCGCCCTTGTGCGACTCGGCCTTCCAGGTTCACCGCACGGTGGTCTGCACCGGTAAAGACCTATGGCGCGCTCCGACGTGGACCGTCAGCGGCGTTGGGTTGAGCGCCTTCAGGCCGCCGAAGAACTCGGTGCGGTAGTCACCGGTGGGTAGCGGCGTGTCCGTTCCCGGTTGGCAGGTGCGCGTGGGCGGTTGTGAGGGCTGTCCCGGCAGGGAGCACGGAGACTGGTCGACCGCCTGCAACTCGAACGGCCACCGCGACGTGCCGACCGGAAAGGTCTCCGTCGACGGCATGCAGACGGCCGCGAAGACGATGTCCGGGCGGACCTGGTCGTTGCCGAGAGCGACCGCCCATTGTTGCCCGCAGCCGTCCTTTCCGGATCGGGAGATCGGCTTTCCGGTGTCGTTCTCGACCACGATCGTCCCTTCGACCTTGGATCCCGAGATGATCGTGTCGGAAGGCAGCTCGACGCGTGCCGAGACGCCGTGGCGCGCAACCGGGATCGTCGTCGAGCTGGGTGCGACCACGACCTCGGCGGAATCGTTGCGGGTCGTCGCGAACGCGGTCACTGCACCGGCGATGACCACGAGCGACACGCCTGCGGCCACTGCGTGGCGGCGGGCGCGCCGTGTTCGATACCTCCGTTCGGCACGCATCGAGAGATCCGCGGGGCCCGCGACGCCGTCGGCCGCGTCATGCAACAGCGCGCGGATGTCGTCTTCGTTCATTGCGTGCCTCTCAAGATCGTCTGCAGCGCGGCGAGACCCTTCGCCGCTTGCGATTTCACGGTGCCGATGTTGACGTGGAGCAACCGGGCGACCTCGCGCTCCTCGAGATCCTCGTAGTACCGCAACACGACGACCCGCCGTTGCCCGGCCGGTAGCCGTCGCAGCGCGGTCCACACCTCGTCGCGTTCGACGACACTGCGCTCGAATCCGGGGGCATGTGCATCGTCGACTGCCTGTCGTTCGAGTGCCCCGGCGTGCCGCCGCTCGACGACCCGACGCCGCCAACCGCCGCGCACCTCGTTCACGACCGCTTGGCGCACGTAGGCATCCACTTCGGAGACGCGCCCCGAACGCCACTTGCCGTACGTACGCGCAAAGGCGTCGCACACAGCGTCCTCGGCGCGCGCCGGGTCGGCCTCGAGCAGCGTCGCGAGCCGCAGGGCCCGCTGGTAGCCGGCGGCAAAGAATTCGGCGAAGGAGCGATCGGGTTCCAGAGGGACCTCAGCGTCCACCGCCACCGCCGCAATCATGCTCCTCAGACGCGAGGGCGCCCGGAAAAGTTGCCGCGACCGGGGAGAAATCGTTCAACCACGCTGGAGCGCGACGGCCACTTCGGCAATCCCGCCGTCGCGGATGCGGTACGCACGCAACACAGGGGCCTGGTCGCGCAGCGACACGATCACGTACAGCCAGGCGGGATCGACGGCCTGGCGCACGTCGGTGGGCGACGGGTAGGCGTCCGTATGGGTGTGTGAGTGCCATACGCCGATGATCTCCTCGCCCCGAGCCTCGGCCGCGCGCATCGTCGCGAGCATGTCCTTGGGGTCGACGGTGTACGTGCGGGCCGACGCGTCGGCGTTGCGAGCCGGCCGCGCTTCCGACACCGCACCCGTGGGCTCACCCGTCGGACCCAACGGTCCGACCAGCAGTCCGCACGCCTCGTCGGGCAGTCCGTCGTAGCAATTCCCGACGATCGTCTGATACTGCGATTCGCCGAGGCGCAGCGTCGGCGTCGCGAACGATCGCGCCGTCGCTCGGCTCATGGCCGGAGCGCGCGCCACACTCGCTCGGCGGTGCAGGGCATGTCGACGTGGCGGACGCCGAGGTGCGACACCGCGTCGATGATCGCGTTGTGCACTGCCGGTGTCGAGCCGAGCGTCGCCGACTCGCCTATGCCCTTGGCGCCGAGCGGGTTCAACGGCGTCGGTGTCACCGTGTTGTACGTCTCGTAGGAAGGAAACTCCGCGGCCGACGGCATCGCGTAATCCATGAGGTTCGCGGTTGTCGGGTTCGCGTCGTCGTCGTACTGCACGGCTTCGTACAGCACCTGCGCGACACCCTGGCCGATGCCACCGTGTTGCTGACCGGCGACGATCATCGGGTTGATGATGTTGCCGCAGTCGTCGACGGCAACATGACGCACGAGCTCGACGCGACCGGTCTCGGCATCGACCTCGACGACCGACAAGTGCGCGCCGAACGGGAACGATGATCCGTCCGACTGGAAGTCGAGCTCGTGCTGCAAGCGCTCCGCGACTCCTTCGGGCCGCTTCGCCGGATCCTTCGCCGCCTGCGCGAGCTCGGCCCACGACATGCGACTCGCGGGCACGCCTGCGACCTCGAGGCCGCCGTCACCGACCACGATGTCGTCGGGATTTGCTTCGAGCAGGTGCGCCGCGAGGCGCTTCGCCTGGGCGAGGACCTCCTGGCTCGCGACGAGCAGCGCGCTGCCGCCGATCTGGGCCGACCGGGAACCGCCGGTGCCGCCACCACGGGGCACGAGCGCGGTGTCGGAGTGCAACACGCGCACCATCTCGAACGACACGCCGAGGGTCTCGGCGATGATCTGCGAGAACGCCGTCTCGTGGCCCTGGCCGTGCGCGCTCGTCCCGACACGAGCGGTCACCGTGCCGTCTTCTTCGACCTCGACCGCGCCGAACTCCCGAGTGAGCACCATCGGTGCGCTGATCTCGAGGTACGACGCGATGCCGATGCCCATCAGCATGCGGTCGCCCCGATCGCGCCGCTGCTGCTGCTCGGCACGCAGCGCGTCGTAACCGGCGTGATCGAGCACCGCGTCGAGCACCTTGTTGTACTCGCCGGTGTCGTAGGTAGCGCCTGTCCCGGTGTTCGGCGTGTAGGGAAACGCCTCGGGCGGGATGAAGTTCTTCCGTCGGATCTCCACGGGATCGATGCCGAGCTCGTCGGCCGCGATGTCGAGGACACGTTCCATCATGTGGATCGCCTCGGGTCGCCCCGCGCCGCGATATGCGGCAACGGGCGTGGTGTTCGTCACGACCGCCTGCCAGTTGTACTCGACCTTCGGCACGA
This sequence comes from Acidimicrobiia bacterium, assembly GCA_038209365.1. Classification (GTDB taxonomy): domain Bacteria; phylum Actinomycetota; class Acidimicrobiia; order IMCC26256; family PALSA-610; genus DASQHW01. The sequence continues at coordinate 46,189 of JBBQXS010000025.1, forward strand.
TGTAGACGTTCGCGGCCATCATCTGCGTGAAGAAGGCCAGGAACGCGCCGATGCCCGCGTACGCCCCGGCATCCGCGATCGTGTTCACGCGAAGCCCCGTGATCGTGCCGTCGCGCTTCAGCCCCAGCTCCACGTCGTGCACGTGGCCGCGACCGTGCCACATCGCGACCATGTTCTCCGACCGGGTCTCCGTCCACTTCACCGGCCGCCCGAGCACGAGGGCCGCCTTGGCCGTGAGCAGGTGCTCGACGGTCATGCCCTGCTTCGCGCCGAACCCACCCCCGACCGCCGCGTTGCGCGCATGGATCAACGCGGGATCGATCCCGAGCAGCATCGCGATCTCGTCACGCACGCCGTGCGGGCCTTGCGACGAAACCCAGATCGACAGGCCGCCCGCAGCTTCTCCGGGGACGGCGACGATCCCTCCGGGCTCCATCGGCACCGGCGCGACGCGCTGGTTGACGATGTGCTCGCGAATGACGACGTCGGCGTCGTCGAGCACCCCCTCGATCAGTCCTGTGCCCATCGCGTTGGCGACGTTCGAGCCCTGGGCCTCGTGCAACACGGGTGCGCCGGCGGCAAGGGCGGACTGCACGGTGGGAAGTGCGCGCAGCTCGTCGTAGTCGGCGATGACGTTCTCGGCCGCGTCCAGTGCTTCGCCTTTGCTCTCGGCAACGACCATCGCCACGATGTCGCCGACGAACCGGACCTTCTCCTTCGCGAGCGGCGGCCGGTTCATGGTCGGCGGCAGCATGACGAATCCGTGCACGTCGGGCAGCTCGAGGTCGGCCGCCGTGTACACCGCAACCACGCCCGGCATCGACCTCGCGTCGTCGGCGTCGATCGAGGTGATGTTCGCGTGCGCAACCGTGGAGCGGACGAACGCGACGTGCAGGACGCCTTCGACCTTCAAGTCGTCGTAGTACTGCGTCTCACCGGTGAGGATCCCCGGATCTTCCTTGCGGAGCACCGGATTGCCGAGAATCGAGCCGGACGTCGCCATCTGTTCCTCCTGCACCGGGACGCGGCGAACACTAGTTGTCCGCTGTCGGCGGTCGCGTCGCCGGTGACGAATGCAAGAATGCAGCCGTGCGGGCCGTACGCAACACAGAAGAGGGCGTGCGCGTGGTCGATGTGCCCGTGCCGGACGGTCCGGGCGTGCGCGTGCGCGTCCGCAGCGCGGGGATCTGCGGCTCCGATCTCGAGATGGTCCGCACCGGGCTCTCGGCCGCGACGATCGGCCACGAGTTTGCCGGCGAGCTCGATGACGGAACGTCGGTGGCCGTGCACCCGTTCGTGGCGTGCGGTGAGTGCGAATACTGCGGCTCCGGACGGCCGTATCTGTGCCGCACGGTCAACGCATCGATGCTGGGGATCTTCGTCGACGGCGGCATGACCGACGAGCTGCGCGTCGACGACTCGTGCCTCGCGCCGTTGCCGCCCGGGGTGCCGATCGAAAACGCCTCGCTCGTGGAGCCGATCGCGGTGGCCGTGCATGCATGCAACCGGGGCGGCATCGCGCCGGGCATGCGGATCGGGGTGATCGGTGGGGGGACGATCGGTTTGTTGTGCGGAGCCGTCGCTCGCGACCTCGGCGCCGACGTCGGCATCTCGGCAAGGCACGAAGTGCAACGACACGCGGCCGAAGCGCTCGGCCTCGCGATCGGGGTACCCCGGAATTCGGACGTCGTCATCGAGGCATCCGGTACCGCGACTGGCTTCGACGACGCGGTGAAGCACTGCCGCCGAGCCGGTGCGTTGGTGCTCGTCTCCACGACATGGGAGCCGATCTCGATCTCGTTCCTCAACGCCCAGATGCGTGAGCTGACGATCGTGCCCGCATTCGTCTACGGAGAGGCCCACGGCGAGCGGGAGTTCGACACGGCCGTCAAGGTTCTCTCGGCCCACCCCGAGATCCCGCCGACCCTGATCACCCATCGCTTCGGCCTCGACGACGCGCCCCACGCCTTCGACGTCGCGGCCGACCGAGCCCACGGCGCGATCAAAGTGGTGTTGCATCCGTAATTCTTCGTCTGTAACTCACCCGGCGCAGCGCTCAGCAGTAACGGGCGCTCGTTTCGCGTAGCACGGCTTCGCATTCGGCGACGGTTTCGCGCAGGATCTCGGCAACCGGGCGCACTTCCTCGATTCGACCCGCGACCTGCCCGCTGAACGCGAACGACGCTTCGAGGTTGCCGCCGAAATAGAGGTCGTGCACCGCCTCGAGGCTCGGGATCACGGCGCGGTCGTCGCGCTCGGCCGATTCGCTGAACCCGGTGCGCAGCACGCGAAACGCCGGAGGAGCATGGCGGTTCAACAACAGCGTGTCGCCTTCGTTGGACGAGCAGATCAGCTGCTTCCAGTTGTCGTGCACCGGGGACTCGGCCGCGCTGACCATGCGCGTGCCCATCTGCACGCCTTCGGCGCCGAGCACGAACGACGCCGCCATGGACCGGCCGTCGCAGATCCCACCGGCGGCGATGATCGGCACGTCGACCCGCGACGCGATGAGCGGCAGCAGCACCATCGTCGACGCGCCGGTGGGAGCCTTGAAGCCGCCGCCCTCGTTGCCCTCCACGACCAGCCCGTCCACGCCCGCGTCGACGGCTTTCAGCGCGCCGCGCAGTGACGGCACGACATGGAACACGGTGAGACCCGCGTCCTTGAGCGCGCGCGTGAATTTGGTCGGATCCCCGGCCGAGGTCGTCACGAAGCGAACGTCGTGCTCGGCCACGAACTCGACGATCGCAGGATCGCGGACGAACAGCTGGGCGATGTTCACACCGAACGGCTTGTCGGTGAGATCGCGCATCTTGGCGATCTCCACCTGCACCTCGTCGAGGCGCCCCGACGACGTTTCGATGATGCCCAGCCCGCCTGCGTTCGACACGGCCGATGCGAGCTGCGCCCGGGCGATGAAGCCCATCGGTGCCTGCACGATCGGATACTCGATGCCCAACATCTCCGTGATCCGCGTCCGCATGACGTGGGAAACTAACCGGCCATGGGGACGCCGGAACAGAACAAGGCGCTGGTGATGCGCTTCATCGACTGCCTGTACGGCGGTGACGTCGCGGGCGCAGCCGCGTGCTTCGACGCGGAGCGCTACTACTCGCACCCGCACGGGGCCGACCTCGTCGGCACCTGGGAGCAGATGAAGGCGCGGCGGCGCGCGGAAGCGTTCGCCGACTTCTCGTCCGAACGAGTGACGCTCGTGGCGGACGGCGATCGAGTCGTGCACCACGGACGCGTGACATCGACCCACAGCGGCGCGTTCCTCGGCGTCCCCGCAAGCGGACGACACGTCACGTTCGATCAGATCGAGATCTGGCGGATCGAGAACGACAAGATCGTCGAGCATTGGGGCGGCCTCGCCGAGGTGGAACGCCTCTACGACGAGCTCGTCCGGGGAGATGACTGATGAGCGACTCGGTGATCATCGAAGCGGCGATGAACGGCGTGACCGGTCGCCGGCGCAACCCGCACGTGCCGCTCACGCCGGAGGAACAGGCGAAGGACGCGCTCGCGTGTGTCGACGCGGGCGCGACCGTGATCCATACGCACGCGGCTGATCTCGCCGTGCCACCCGACGACGCGGCGGCGCAGTACGCGGCGGCATACCGGCCTGTGGTCGCACAACGCCCCGGCATCATCTGCTATCCGACGACCGGGATCGGCCCGACGATCGAAGACCGGTACCGGCACGTCGAGCTGCTCGACGACATGGGCCTCATCCGCGCCGGGTTCGTCGATACCGGGTCGGTGAACCTCGGCGGGACCGGCGCCGACGGTCTGCCCGTCGAGCCTGGCTACGTGTACACGAACACCTTCAGCGACATCGCCCACAAGATGCGCGTGTGTCGCGAGCGCGCACTCGGCCCGAGCGTCGCGGTGTTCGAGCCCGGCTTCCTGCGCGTCGTGCTCGCGTACCACGCGGCCGGGGCACTGCCGCCCGGCACGCTCGTGAAGTTCTATTTCTCGGGCGGCGGATATCTCGGCGGTGGCGCGCCCCTGTGGGGCGCGCCACCGAGCATCGAAGCACTGGAGATGTATCTCGCGATGCTCGGCGACGCGCCGATCCCGTGGGCCGTCGCGGTGCTCGGCGGCAACGTCGTCGACACGCCTGTCGCGCGCGTCGCGCTCGAGCGCGGCGGCCACGTGCGCGTCGGCATCGAGGACTGGGACGACGGGCCGCCCAACGCCGAGCAGGTGGCGGCCGTCGCCGCGCTGTGCGCCGAAATCGGCCGGCCGGTCGCGACGATCGCCCAAGCCGCCGCCGTGCTCGGCCTGCCGTGAACCGCCAACCACCGCCCACCGGCGTCAACGACGGTTGACGCACGGACGTTCGTCAACTACGGTTGACGAATGGCGCCGCCGCCCACGCTGCAGGATCTGATCGAGCTCGCGGAGCGCGACGCCGCAACCCGTGCCCCGCTCGACCAGCTCGGAGCGGCCGCGGCGACGGTGGCGCACCTCGAGAGTGTCGGCGACGCGGTGCTCTCGCACTTCGTCGACCGCGCCCGCTTCCACGGACACTCGTGGTCGGAGATCAGCGCCGCGCTCGGGGTCACGAAGCAAGCGGCGCACAAGCGATTCTCGTTCGGTACGCCGAACCCGCCGACCCTCGAGCGCTTCACGCCCCGCGCGCGCCGCGTCCTCGATCACGCGGAGACGGTTGCGCGTTCGCTTCGACACAACTACGTCGGTACCGAGCATCTGCTTCTCGCCCTGTTCGACGAAGCGGACGGACTCGCCGCGAAGGTGCTCGTCGAGCTCGGCGCGGACCGGGCTACGGTCGTCCGCGAGGTCCTGCAGCGCACGACGCGCGGCGAGACCTCCTCGACCGGACCGGTGCCGATGACACCGAGAGCCGTGGCGATCCTGGCGGCGGCAGTCGGGCAGGCGCTCGAGCTCGGTCACAACTACGTCGGCACCGAGCACCTGCTCCTTGCGATGTTCTCGGACGGCGAAGGCATGGCCGCGCAAGTGTTGGCCACGCTCGGCATCGATCGTGAGCGGGTCCGCTCGCGCGTCATCGAGATGCTCTCGGGCTATCTCGCGGGCGAATGATCAGACCTGTCGCAGCTGGAGCTCGTGCATGAGAGCGGCCTGCCCGCTCGGACGCGCGATGAACTCCCGCACGTCCGCGCGGATGACGTCGCGGCCTTCGTCGGAGTCGTAGAACCGGTGTTCGAAGTCCTCGCGGCTGCGGAAGCGGAGCTCGGCGATCCCGTCGACGTTGTTCCCTCCGGGCGTGTAGGCGCGCCGTACGACGTTCTGGGTGTAGTCGGCCAGCCCGGCGTGATGGCGCCGCGCGAGTGGCGCGTGCACCTCGGTCCAGTGGCGGACGAACTGTTCGTGCGAGAGATGCGCGGCCCGCGCCACGAACGACACCATCTTGATGGTCGTCGGAACGTCTCCGACGATCTGGTGATGGGGATCGACGCGCCAGACGTTCACTTCCCGGGCGGCCCGATAGAGGACGTCCCGCTCGGGAACGTCGTCGAGGTCGTGCGCCTGCCGCAGACCCAGCGCGATCAGCATGTCGACGGGGTCGCCGGCGCCAAACCGTCCCTGATCCGCTTCGGCCAGGCTGATCGTGCACGACTGCACGTTGTCGATCGGCAACGCGACCTCCGCCCAGGCGTCGCGTACCGCGGCGAGGTCGGCACCGGGAGCCCTCCACACCGCGACGAGGAGATGCTCCATCTTCAGCGCATCCAGATGTTGCCGTCGAGCTGATTCCCGGTGAGCTCGAGCGGCTGATCGGTGACGACCGCATGGTCTCGCGGCACGCTGACCGCGAGGTCGTGCAGCTCGACTGTGCCCGCGCCCCATATGAGCACGCCGACGCGGCAGTCGTGCAGCCAGGAGTCGGCAACAACAGTTCCCGCGGCGCCGCCCTCGACGAACACGCCGGTATCGCAATGCTCGGCGAGCTGCTTCTCGACGCGGTTTCCCTCGCCGCCTTCCACATCCACCGCGCGCATCGTGCGCCACGCCTGGTTGCGCGAGACCCGCGTCCGGCGCGCGTCGAGGAGATGGATGCCGAACCAGCGCGTCTCGTAACGGTTCTGCGTGATCTCCACCGCCGTGGTGCTCGTGCAGCGGATTGCGCACAGGTTGTCGCGACATTCGTTGTCGTCGATGACGTGCTCGGTCCCGCCGTTGCACTCGATACCGGCGCCCCAGCGCAACCCGTGTTGGTAGTTCCCGCGCACCGTCACGCGGTTCGTTCCCGTGCACCAGACCTTCCCGCCCGCGATCACGTTGTTGACAACGACGTGGTCGTCGCCGCCACTCAACAGGATCGACTGCACGACGCAGTCGGAGACCGTGATGCGATCACCGCTGCCGGTCACGCAGGTGGGCGGGATCATCATGTATCCGGGCGCGCCGCCGGCGACCGTGAGCCGCTCGAGTGTCGCGCCTGCGCCCAGCACGACCGCGATCTCTCCCGCCGCGTCGATCACGGTGTCGCGCGCACTCGCGCCGCGCAGCGTGACGCCGGCCGGCACGGTGAGAGGAAACTGCTCGTCCTCGTAACGACCGGGAGGGAGCGCGACGACGTCTCCCGGTTGCGCGTCTGCGAGCCAAGGCCCGATCACACGCGTTCTTGCGACGGTTGACGACGAAATTCGTCTCCTCGTGTCGCAAGAAACCTCGTAGCGGGTGCCGAGCGCGTGCCGGTCGACGGCCCGGGCGTCGAGGACGATTCCGGCGCCGTCCTCGTGGAACCGGACGTCCTCACCCGCCGCGGTCCGCACCCGCGTCACGCCGCGCAGCGCGGCGAAGCGCGGCTCGGCCGCCGAGGTCAGATCGAAGGCGTGCACGACGTCGCCGGTGCGCGTGTACCACTGCTTGCCGTCGCCCGGGACGTCGAATGGCGTCGACCCGTGAATCGCATCGGCGTTCGCCCACACCCACTCTCCCGACGCACGCAACACACGCTCTTGGATCTCGGACAAGGTGCCGTCCGCGTTGGGCCCGACGTTGAGCAACAGGTTGCCGCCCTTGGCAACCGTCTCGACGAGCATCGCGACGATCTCACCCGCGCTCAGGTGGTCCTCCTCGCACTCGTTCCGGTTCACGCAGAAGGAGTAGCCGAGACCGCGACACAGCTCCCACGGGCGGTCGGGACCGATCGCGGGCACGTCGTACTCGAAGGTCACGAAGTCGGGGCTCGAAGCGAAGAAGCGGTCGTTGCACACGAGCTCGAACCCGTGCTCCGACGCGTACGCACGCGCGTCGCCGATGATCTCGTCGGCCCGCCAGTGCGCGCCCGGATGACCCCAGTGCCCGTCACCCCACAACAGCGCGGGCTCGTAGCGCTCGAGCAGCTCGCGGATCTGCGGCCGCATGAATGCATCGACATACGCCGCCTGGTCGGGATACCCGCTATGCGACCAGTCGAGCAGCGAGTAGTAGCAGCCGAACACGTGGTCGCGCCGGCGAACTGCATCCGCGAGCTCGGCGACGACGTCGCGCTTGGGGCCCATCAGCATCGAGTTGCGCGTCGTGAGTGCGGTGTCCCACCAGCAGAAGCCGTCGTGGTGTTTGGTGACCAGGACGAGATACCGCATCCCGGCGTCGTCGAGGAGCTCGGCGTACCAGTCCGCGTCGAACGACGCGTACGTGAGCTCGGGAATGAAGTCGTCGAACGGTCGGGCGCCGAAGTGCTCCTCGTGCCACGCCACGACTTCGGGCAGCGGACACGTCGGGTGCAGCACGACGTCGGGCTTGGCCTCGAGGAACGCCCAGTACCAGTCGGCGTACTCGTGCACCGGCGCGAAGGCAGGCACGGTCGCAATATTGGCGTGCACGAACATGCCGTAGCGGCACTGACCGAACCAGCCGGGGGCAATCACGGTCGACAGTCTGCACTACCGTCGGCGGACCCGTACCGAGGGAGCGTCTCGAGGGAGATCGTGATGTCCCGACGCGGCGACCAGGTCGTGATCACCAATCGCAAAGCGCGTCACGAGTACTTCGTGCTCGAGAGCTTCGAGTGCGGAGTCGTGCTGCGCGGCGCCGAGGTGAAGTCGATCCGATACGGCCGCGCCAACCTCCAAGACTCCTACGCGCGCGTCGAGGGCGGCGAGGTGTGGCTGTACGGCATGCACGTCTCGCCGTACGAGTTCTCACGCGGCGACCTCGACCCGGTCCGGCGGCGCAAGCTCCTCCTGCACCACAAGGAGATCACGGCGCTGACGCGGGCGACCGAGGAAAAGGGCGTCACGTTGGTGCCGTTACGCGTGTACTTCAAGGACGGACGCTGCAAGGTCGAGATCGCGATCGCGCGCGGCAAGGCGCGATACGACAAGCGTCAGGCGATCGCCACGCGGGACGCGCAGCGGGAAACCGATCGCATCCTCAAGGAGATGCGACGGCGTTAGTCGCCGCCGACCGGCACGGGCTCCGGCTGGGGCTCGGTTTCGAGCGCCTTTCCTTCGACGTTGATGCGCGGGAGCCATTCGAGCCACTTCGGGAACCACCAGTTGCGGTCACCGAGCAGCTCCATCGTGGCCGGCACGAGTACGAGCCGCACGACCGTCGCGTCAATGAACACCGCGAACGCGAGCCCGAATCCGATGAGCTTCAGCACCCGCAGGTCCGAGAGCACGAAGCTGCCGAACACGCAGATCATGATCGCGGCCGCGGCGGTGATCAGGCGAGCGGTCTTGGCGAGGCCGTTGGCAACCGCCGTCGCGTTGTCATGCGTGCGGTCGTACTCCTCCTTGATCCGAGACAGCAAGAACACCTCGTAGTCCATCGACAGGCCGAACACGATCGCGAACAGCATCATCGGCACCCAGGCCTCGATCGGTCCCTCCTTGCCGATGCCGACGAGGTTCTTGAGCCAGCCGTTCTGGAAGATCGCGACGATCACGCCGTACGCCGCGCCGATCGACAACAGGTTCATGATCACGGCTTTGAGCGGCACGAGGATCGAACGGAACACCAGCGTCAGCAAGATGAAGCTGAGCAACAGGATCGCCAGGAACATGAACGGCAACCGCTGACCGAGGGTGTCAGCCAGGTCCACGCCGAGCGACGTCTGACCGCCGACCTTCACGTCCAGGGTCGAGCCGCGCGTCGCGTTGGGAACGACGTCGTCCCGCAAGCGGTGTACGAGCTGGGTCGTGCTCTCGTCCTGCGGGGAGCCGAGCGGCGTCACTTGGATCAGCGCCGCGCGGCCGTTGGGGCTCGGGATCGGCCCGACGACGTGCTGCCGGTCCACGCCGGGCGTGTTCTTGATGTCCTCCGCGAGGCGTGCCATCACCTGGAGGTCTTGCTGCGACCGCAACTCGCTTACTACCAGCAAGGGGCCGTTGGCGCCCGGCCCGAAGCCCTCACTGATCAAGTCGTAGGCACGTCGCGTCGTGAGCTTGGTCGGGTCGTTGCCATTGTCGGCAACACCCAGCCGCAGCCCGAGCGCAGGAATCGTGAGGACGACGAGGATGAGGAGGCCGATTGCCGCCGCCGGACCGGGACGTCGCTGCAGCGTCCGGCTCCAGCGAGCCCAGAAGCTCGTCTCGAACGACCGCTTGCGGCGCGCGCTCGGCAGCGCGAACCGGTCGATCGTGTGTCCGACGAACCCGAGCACCGCCGGCAGCAACGTGACGGCGGCGGCCATCACGAACAGCACCGCGAGCGACGCACCGACCGCGAGCCCTCGGATGAAAGACACCCCGATGAGGAACAGGCCGAGGAGCGAGATCACTACGGTGCCGCCCGCGAAGAGCACCGCCCGGCCGCTCGTATCGATGGAGTGGACGGTCGCCCGCTCGGGATCGGCGCCTTCGTGCAAGGCCTCGCGATATCGGGTGCTGATGAACAGCGCGTAGTCGATGCCGACACCGATGCCGATCATCGCCGTCACCTGCGGCGCGAACGATGGAATGTCCATCACCCGGGCGAGGAGATTGACGATCGCGAGCCCGATGCCGATACCGAACAGGGCGGTCAGGATCGGCAAGCCCATCGCCAGCAGTGACCCGAACGCGATCAACAGGATGAGGATGGCGGCGAGGACACCAATCAGCTCACTTGCCGGTTGCGTCTGCTCGACGAACATGGAGCCGCCGAGCTCGATTTGGAGATCGGGCGAGTTGGCGCGCTTCACGATGTCGCGCATGTGCGATGCGACATCGAGCGGCACATCGTTCGACTGCACATCGAACAGGATCTCGGCGCGTCCGATCCTGCGGTCTGGAGAGACGAAGCCTTCGCCACCGGAGTCGTATGGGGTCGTGATCGATACGACATGCGGCTGCTTGCGCAGCTCTTCCACAACGCCCGTGATCTTCGTGCGCACGTCGGGCGAGAAGACATCACCCGAACCGCGCACCTTGAACACGAGGTCGCCGGTGTCACCCTTGCGCGCGAAGTCCTTCTTGAGAACGTCGAACGCGGCTTGCGACTCGGTACCCGGCAACGAGAACGTCTTCAGCAGATCGCCACCAACGGTCTGGCCCAGGATGCTGATGCCGACGAGCGCGACGACCCACGCGATGAGCACGCGCCAGCGGCGTCGATAGCAAAATGTTGCCAGGCGAGCGAGCATCGCCCGCAGGCTACGCGATCAGATTCTGCGACCCGTGAACGCGACGAGTTTCTCGATCGGAGATGCAGCTGACGGCGGCGTCACCTCGGCGGCGAACGTGTCGCCGTCGCGTGCCTCGGGACGGATGATCATCTGCGCCGTCTCCAGACCCTTCTCGGCAACGTCGGCGGGCGGATCGAACGTCTGGCCCGTTGCCTGCGAGAGGTCCCAGGCGTGCACGAGCAGGTCGAACTTCAGGATCTCGAGCACGATCGGCCCGGGGATCTGCCCGAACGGCAAGTCGATGACCTTGTCCATCGCGCCCGGCCCGTCGACCGCGGCGCAGAAGTCGCCGATCGCCGCGTCAAAGGAGGCGACCGGGTCGTCGCCCACGAGATCCGGCATCGGCGCGTCCGGATCGATGTGCAGCTCCTCGCCACGGAACGCGGCGGCGAACATGTGCCCGCCACCCACAAAGTGATTCACGAGACCGTGCACGTCCCAGTTCACGCACGGCGTGGTCGCGGTCATCTGTTCGGGCGTGGTGCCCGCGATCAAGCCGCGCAGCGTCTCGATCTGGTATGTGAGCTGCTCTGACGGAGCCATCGATGCCTCCCGTTGGGGTCGTCCGGGAGACTATTCGCTACGCCGAACCGCGTGGATCAGTGCTCGTGCGCGTGCTCGTGCTCGTGGTCGTGCTCGTGGTCGTGCTCGTGGTCGTGGTCGTGGTCGGCGACCGCCTTGCGGACCTCGTCCATATCCAGGGCCTGGACCTGCTCGATCAGGCTCTCGAGCGACGCCTCCGGGAGCGCTCCCGGCTGGGAGAACAGCGCGATGCCCTCGCGGAAGATCATCAACGTGGGGATCGACATGATGCCGAAGGCGCCCGCGAGGTCCGGCTGATCTTCCGTGTCGACCTTGGCGAAGGTGATCTCCGGGTGCCGATCGGACGACTGCTCGAAGACGGGCGCGAACATCTTGCACGGGCCGCACCACGACGCCCAGAAGTCGACGAGCACGATGTCGTTGCCGGTGACGCTTTCCTCGAAGGTGTCTTGGGTCAGGGTGACGGTGGCCATGGGGGATGGAACGAGTCAGCGGGGCGCGACATTCCCTCGCGGCGGATCGCCCCAGAGAATGGCCCGGGCGGGGCGATCGAGCCGGACGTAGTACCAGGCCCAGCGCAACAGGACCTGGAGACGGTTCTCGAATCCGATGAGGTAATAGAGGTGCACGACCAGCCACGCGACCCACCCGGGAAACCCGTGGAACCGGAGCCGGCCCACCTGTCCGACCGCGGACTTGCGACCGATTGTCGCCAGCGTTCCCTTGTCGCGGTAGCGGAACGGCCGCCGGGCCTCGCCGTCAACGATGTGGCGCGCGACGTAACGACCCGCCTGCATCGCGGGCGGCGAGATCATCGGCAACACGTTGCCGTGGCGGTCGTGGGCGGCGGCGGCGTCGCCGATCGCGAACGCCCCGTGCGCACCGACGACGCGTAGATGGTCGTCGACCTCGATGCGGCGCGGCGTGTCGTGCACGACGTCATTCGGTCGCACCCCCGCGGTCCACACCATCGTTGCCGTCGGCACCTCTGCGCCGTCGTGCAACACGACTCCCTCGTGGTCTGCCGACGCAACGAGCGTGTTCGTCCGCACGTCGATGCCGCGCCGTTCGAGCTCCCTGCGCGCGTAGTTCGACAGTCGGGGCACGAACATCGTCAGCAGACGGTCGGCGCCCTCGAGCAACAGAATCGACACGTCCGAAGGCGGGATCTCCGGGTACTCGTGCGGCAGGACGAGCCGTACGAGCTCGGCGAGCGCGCCCGCATACTCGACACCGGTCGGCCCGCCGCCGACGATGCAGAAAGTGAGCAGCCGGCGGCGCTCGTCGGCGTCGGTGACGGCGGCGGCACGCTCGAGGCACTCGAGGACGTGGTTGCGCAGCTGCAGCGCTTCGCCGAGATCCTTCAATCCCAGTGCGTGACGGGCGATCGTGTCGTTGCCGTAATAGTTCGTGACGCTGCCCGTGGCAATGACCACGTAGTCGTAGTCGAGCGCGCTTCCGTCGGCGAAGTGCACACGCTTGCCCGCGAAGTCGACACGTGAGACATCGCCCATGCGGTAGCGGACGTTGGCCGCGCCGCGCAGCACCTTGCGCAACGGCGCCGCGATCTCGGCAGGATTCAGGAGGCAGCTCGCGACCTGGTACAGCAACGGCGTGAAGAGGTGATAGTTGTGCCGGTCGACGAGCACGGCTTCCACCGGTCCGTCTCGTAGCGCTTTTGCGCACTGGAGACCGCCGAAGCCTCCACCGATGATGACGACACGTGGAAGCGGCTTCGTAGCCATCGCGACATTGTCGCGAATCGCACCCGGTGTCCCCGTACGGGCGTAACACTCCTTGGATGGGGAACCTCGGTTCGCGGTAGACACGCGCTGGGGGAAATTCCGTCTCAATCGTCGAAAGGGGTCTGTATGTTGCGCGCTCTACGTCGGGTGTCGGTGGCGGGAGTCGTCGCTCTCGCCGTCTTGTTCGGATTCGCACTTCCTGCGTCCGCAAAGGGCCGCGTCGTGCATGCGGGCGAGTCGATTCAGGCCGCGATCGACGCCGCCGCGCCCGGCGACACGATCATCGTCGGAAGCGGCGTGTATCACGAGAATCTGTCGATCACGAAGGACGACCTCACGATCATCGGGAGCGGGGCGACCCTGGAGCCGCCGGCGACGCCTGGCGAGTCGACCGTGTGCGACCTGGTCTTCGCCGATGACCCGTCACAGGTGCCACCCGCGTCGAACGGCGTCTGCATTGCGGGCGAGGTCGATTTCGACACGTTCCTCGTCACCGATCCGGTCAGCGACACACGTATCACCGGTCTGCACGTCGACGGGTTTGCGGCGTCGGGCATCATGCAGGTCGGCGGCGAGGACTCGCGCTTCATTCACAACGACTTGAGCGATAACGGCGAGTACGGCATCTTCGCGTTGTTGTCGACCGGCACGCAGATGATCGCGAACCACGCGTCGGGTAGTGGGGAAGCCGGCCTCTATGTCGGCGACTCGCCGGATGCCGACGCGAGGCTCGTTGCCAATGACGTCTCTCACAACCTGTTCGGCATCTTCGTCCGCGACGCGCAGCACCTGAACATCATCGGCAACAGGGTGCACGACAACTGCGCTGGCGTGTTCGTCCTCGCCGACGCGCCCGGTCCGGCAGGCGACGCGCGCCTGCGCGGCAACCAAGTCGAGAACAACAACCAGCTGTGCACGATCCCCGTGGACGAGGGTGGCGGAACGATCGGCGGCATCGGTATTGCCCTGTCGGGGGCTCACGGCGTCGACATTCGCGGCAACATCGTCACCGGCAACACCGCCCCGGCGGGTGTCGGCGACGAGCATGCCGGCATCGCGGTGGTCACCGGCGACGGCGGCACCGTCGCCACCGACAACACGGTCAAAGGCAACATCATCAAGGACAACGCCCCGGACATCCTCTGGGACGGCGCCGGGGACAACTCCTTCGGCCACAACCTCTGTGACACGAGCACGCCGGAGGGCCTCTGCTGACCGAACCGGTACCATGATGTTCCGCCGCGGGCCTACCGCACACGCACCGGCCCGCGGCGGGACCTCTCTCAGCGGGGCCTCTTCACGACGGGCCATCGCACAGAGGACATTGACAAGGGGGTGCGTGGCTTCGATCTCGAGGATCGAGGTGGGGGAAGCGAGCCGACGTCGCCGGAACGTCGAAAAAGAGCCGGCAACACCAATACACGCCAACAACAACATGGCGATGGCTGCCTGACATAGTCAGTAGCCCGCCCGCATCGGATTCGTCATTCGTCTGAGCGAGGCGTCATCCAGGATGGCTCACCGATCGGCAAGGCCTCGGGGCCGACCGGGACATCAAAACGAGGC
>JBBQXS010000026.1:0-59455 GCA_038209365.1 Acidimicrobiia bacterium
ATCCAACGGCTTCGCGTGCTCACGCGCCAACTCGACAGCACGAGCGCGGAACTCCCGCGGGTGTGGCCTCGGCATACCGTCTCCTCTCCGAAGGCGAGAATCGCCTCACGACAGGGATCCGGTCAACCGGGTCAAGCTCAGACACGGTCAGCAGTTGCACGGCGCAAAAGAATGCAGAATCAGCGAGCCCGTGAATGTCTCCGCCTTTCTGCCCGCTCTCGAACACCCAGGTGAGCACCGTACCGACGGCGAAAACAATGACTGACAGCCCCAATGCGAGGAGTAGGCGCGCGAGCAGCCGGCGGTGCCGCTCCTCACGCGCGAAGAGTCTCGACAGCTCTTCTCGTATCACGGTGTCTCCCTCTGCCCTGCGTAGGGTGTGAGCGCGTCCAATAATGCTTCGTCAGTCAGAACAACCGCGGTGCGTCCTAGGGCGGGCAGATTCAAGTCTCCACGGTCTGGGCGGGTGGGGCCGCCCGGCGTCGCACCATCTGTTGAAAGACATAGCGGTGCACGGGACGGAGCGCCTGCCAGTACAGGAACCCGGTGAGGCCTCGAGCGCGGAGCGCACCGACCTGTTCCACGCAGGTCCCGTGCAGACGGTACGCGAGCCACGCTTCGCCGAAACGCCAGTCGCGTGTCTCGAGTACGAGCGTGTTCCGGTCAACGTGGTGAACGATCCACCAGTCCACCTCGGCGCCGCGTTCGAGGTCGCACGGGCGGCGGAGGCGGGTGCGTTCGCCGAGCGCGCGTCCCGCCAGCAAACGGATGCGCCACAGGATCGGTGCTCCGTACCACCGCAGATCTCCGCCGCAGCGCCTGAGATCGGTCGCCACCCGGGCCGTCTCGTGGCGAGCGATGGACGCCGTGGCCCGCATCGTGAAGATGCCCTGGTCGAGACCGTCTGCCCGGTCGAGCACTGTGGCGGAAACGCGATTCGCTTGGGTGTCGAGCGCTGCACGTATCGCGTCGTCGAGGCCGACCGGCCGTACCGAGAAAGCGCTTTCGGCCGAGCGGTCATGCACGATCACTTCCGAGGTCAGGCTCTCGATGAGCTCGTGGCTCACCTTCCGGTCTACCGGGGTGACGAAGTCGACCCACCGTGCGGAAAGCTTGGGGGTGAGCACGGGAACGTCGACGATCGTGCGCCGGCCGAGCCCACGCACGCGCGCGTACGCGTCGATCATCTCGCGGTAGCTGGTCACCTCCGGGCCGCCGATCTCATACACGCCAGGCGCGACACCCAGCGACTCAACCAGCATTGCGAGCAAGTCACCTTCGGCGATTGGTTGCACACGTGTCGCAATCCACCGCGGGCACACCATCACCGGTAAACGCTCGGTGAGGTATCGGAGCATCTCGAAGCTGATGCTGCCTGAACCGAGAACGACCGCGGCACGCAGCTCGACGACCGGCACACCCGTACCGTTCAGGGCCTCACCGACTTCGTGGCGGCTCTCGAGGTGCATTGAGAGTTCGCCGTGTCCCAGAGCACCGAGATACACGATGCGCCCAACTCCGGCGTCGCGGGCCGCAGCGGCGAAGCGCTCGGCCAACGTACGATCGGCACGTGCGAAGTCCGGCCCCGCCGCCATCGAGTGCACGAGGTAGTAGGCGGCGCCGCAGCCGGTGAGCGCGGCTCGCGTCGCAGCTTCGTCGGCGACGTCGACCTCCACCGGCACGATGTTGTCATCGCGCGGAAGCGAAGACGATCGGCGGCCCAACGCGAGAACTTCGTGACCCTGTGCGATAAGGCTCGGAATCAACGCGCTTCCCACGTAGCCGGTGGCGCCGACGACGGCGAGCCGCATATTGACATTCCTCCTGGCCGAGTTCCTGATGGCGAGATGCTCCGGGTACCCCAAACAACGAAGCGTCGTCCTGGATTTGACCACCGATGGAACGGCAAGCTTGCAATCACAACCGAGAAGAACTTGCGCGCGCACAACACTCCCCCGCGCACGCCCCCAGCCTGCACCAGCGCCGAGCCGGCGTTTCTCGGACGATTCCCAGAGATCAGCTGGTAAGGAAGGGGCAGAGTGTTGCAAACGTCTCGGCCGGTGCTTCGACGAAGGGTTCGTGGCCGACGTCGGTCAGGATTCGTACTTCGGCGTCAGGCAGGCGGGATGCCAACATCTGACCGCCGGCCACCATGACGGCATCCCTCGATCCGTAGAGCACGAGCACCGGACAGCGGATGCTGTCGAGGTCGTCTCGCAGGTCGATACTTCCGATGGCCCTCATGAGGTGCGGCGAGTTGTCGTTGTCGACACCCAGTTCGGGATGCGCCGCTGCGACCTTCGTCCTGAGTTCCCGGCGAGCTTCTTGGGTTACACCCATCGAGGCGTACATCGCTTTCGTTCGCGCTGTGCTCGTGGGCCGCCAGCTCCACAACACAAGAAAGCGCGCCGCCATCATCAGCGCCTTGACCGCGCGGAGAGGCCCGAGCGCGCGCAGGACTGGGATTGCCATCGGCCGGGACGCGCCGCACGGTGTGGTGCCGACGAGTGCGACGCGGCTGCAGTTGTTCGGGTGGCGAAGCGCATACTCGAGAGCGACGAAGCCGCCCATCGAGTGGGCCAGCACTGACACGGATTCGTGTCCGAGATGCCGGCGGAGTTCGTCGAGGTCGTCGGCCAGGCGATCGAACCTGTAGCTGGTTGCGGGCGCAGTCGCCGAGTCGCCGCTGCCGCGGTAGTCGTGAAAGATCAACATGTACGAGTCCGCGAGCCCGGCGAGGTCGGCGAGGTCGGCGAGGTCGGCGATGAGAGAATCGCAAACGTTGTTCGGGCCGCCTTGGCACACGTACACCGGCGAACCGTTCCCCCGACACTCATAGCGGAGCTCGATTCCGTCAGACGTGGTGAAAGTCGCCATCCACCGAAGCCTCCCACGCGAGCGGTACGCCGCAGATCTAGCGCTCGACGGTACGCGGAGCGCCCTATGTGTGATTGTGACCGAGCTGGTCACGAACGCCGTCCTCGCGGCGCCGAACTGCATTGCATTTCGACGACAACGAACTCACCGTCGAGGTGACCGATGGTGACGCGCGCATAGACGATGTACAAGTCCCGCCCTCGAACCGCACCGGCGGCTCCGGGCTCCGCCTCGTCGCCTCACTCGCCGAGCGTTGGGGTACTACGTCGTTGCCTTCCGGCAAGAGCGTCTGGGCAAACGTCACGCAGCGACCGCGCCGGAACTCACGAACCGCGCCTTTGACTCGTCGTAGCTTCACCGTTCGGTCGAAGAGCTACGTTAGTCGGCTCGACGTCGGTGCGCCGGAGCATGGCATCGACGACCTTCTCCTCGGTGGGGTCGTCCTCTCTTCGCTCGATCTCTTGTTGTTGGGCGACCTCAACCCTCGCCGCTTGCCATGTCGCCCAGTATCCGGCGACAAGAGCCCACAATGACAACGCAGAGACATAGGTCACGCTGCGGACCCAGCCGGTGGCGATCGAGATGGAATCATCACGACCCAAAACATCGTCAGCCATCCATTCAGCCGCCGCATAAAGACGGGGTCACCCTGGACCGACGCCCACAACGACCGGGCAACGTTTCGCACTTCGGCAGTCTCGGCGCACGCGCACCCCGGGCCGAGGTATCACGGCGTACGAGTCACAACTTTGGCAGAAAGATGACGAACAGACGGGCGGCCGGGAAACCGGTCCTTCAAGGTCTCGTCGTGCGTGTACCGGCGGACTCATCGTTCAACGGGCAAGGATGTCTCCGCGCTTCTGTTCGCTCTCGAGCATCCTCGCGATCATCGTCGCCGACGGCCAAATCCTGGACCCTCGCGCAGTGCCTCATTCAGAACGCGCGGCGCTCCTAGTACTTGCGGCACTCAGCGCGGCAACGTGTCGCTTGTACTCGGCAACGCTGTGCGACCAGCCGAGATCATTCGATCGACCCGCTGTCCCCCGCACGCGACGTCCAAAGGTGGGCTCGGACCTTCGCTCGAGCAACTTCTTCCACCGGATCGCGCTCACGTTGGAAAACGTACCGGAACGACGAGGTGACAGTCACCTACGTCCAGCCGGTACAGCGACGAGCAAAACGAACGGCCTGCGAGGGCGCGACCGGAGGCCGTTCTTACGCAGCCCGATTGCGGGCTACGCACTTCTTGCGGCTGCCGCCGAATACCGAGACGCGACGCGCATCGGCGTAGAAATGGTCCGGCACTGCCGGGACGCAGCCGCCCAACGCAGGATGTGCGTACCTGGACATCGACTTCGAGGACGACCTTCGCCCGTCTTACTTGGACCTCTGCCGGTTCCCGTCACCTGGCAGGGGTCGTCGGAACTCGCGTTGTCAGGCGTACAGATCTGCCGACGGCTTGCGGCGTCGCGACTTGCTCCACGGAAGATCATTGCGACGCGCTTGCCGATGCCGGGACCCTGTCCTTGGGCGCCGTTTCTGCGGTCGCCGGAAGAGCACAGCTAGACGAGACGATCGCGTTCGACGACCGTTGTCTGTGCGCCGCCGGAACGGAAGCCGCCCCACGAGCTCCAGAAGATGAGCGACGCGACGAATCCGAGGCCGCCCACGGCCATGAGTATCCAGCCGACGGTGATGAGGTTGAGTCCCTGAACCGTCGTATTCACCGCAAACGCGAGGACCGCGCCCACAGCGATGAGAAACAGGCTTACGCCGATGCCCACAGGAATGCCTACCTTTCGGTTCATCTTCAGCAGACCGCTCGTCCGATCGATGCACCCGCCCCATACCCGCACCGATGCCGCAAACAACCCCTGCCGACCACTTTGAATGCACGTTTCGCCACGGAGCGGAACTGAAGCGCACGAGCGGTGTCCAGATCGGCGCCGACGCTGTCGGATGGCATCGCTCACCTCGTCATGTCGATTGCAGCCCCACGATCGGCGGCGAGTCCCGATCCCGCTCGTTCGCCACATAGCGGTCCGACCATGCAGTCGCCGGGTAGGCAGTTTTGAACTGCTGGTAGGCCCCTTAGGACGCGCGTGCGTGAGGGATCGATCGCTCGCGTAGGCCCACGGCCGAAGGCCGGGAGACACGCGACGCGAAGTCGATTCGTGTCAGAGGGCCTTGATCGTCAGCACGTTGACGACTCAGTGCAGGAGGGCGGGGAAGCTGCGTGAGGCGCAGATCCTTGTCATCGCGACACCGACGTGGCTTGGGCAGCCCTCGAGTGTGGCGAAGCGTGTGCTCGAACGGATGGACGCCCTGATTTCCGAGACCGATGATTCGGGCGTGCCGTTCGCCTACAACCGGATGGCCGGGGTGGTGGTGACTGGCAATGAAGACGGCGCGCATCACGTCATCGCCGAAGTCGCTCAAGGCTTGATCGACATCGGCTACACGGTGCCCGGCCAGGCGTGGGCGTATTGGAACATGGGCTACGGCCCCGGACCCTCGTACCTCGAGTCCGATCACAAACACGGCTGGTCAGAAAAGACCGGACGTACCGCCGCCCACAATCTGATTGCTGTGGCCCGCGCGCTGCACGCGACGCCGATTCCCCCGCCACCTGAATAACGCGGGGGTTCGTGTCCGGAGCGTTGCCGCCCCAACCGATGACCCTGCGTTTTGGAAGTCTTCACGGACCGGGGAATCATCTTTTCGGGCCGTTTCGCGAGATTCGGCAAGCCGGAACGGCGGTCGGCTACGAAGAACGTTCATGCATCGGTGGTTCGTTTGTGCCGTGACCGCCGCGCTCGCGCTTGGGCTCGGCGCGTGCGGGAGCAGCGCCAAGCATTCCACGGGTGCTCCGTCGGGCGTGTCGGCTGCGTCTACGACGGCTCGGTCTGGCGGGACTGGGTCAGGTGTTGCGGCGGGCGGTTCGGCGATCACGATCAGTACGACGGGCGACCGGTTTGTGTTCGCGACGTCTCCTGTGAAATCGGGTTCGAACGTGATTGTGAAGAACTTGAGCGCTGCGCAACACACGGTTTCCGCGGACACGTCCGCGGGAGGGTTCGATGTCACGATCGATGCCGGCCAGACGGCGAGGTTCAGTGGGCCTGCTAGGCCCGGCGCGTATCGATTCCACTGCAATATTCACACCTACATGACGGCGACGCTGACGGTCACGTGACGGCACAACTTTCGGCTGGCGTCATGGTTGATCGTCACGAGCGAGGAGAGCGAGCCGCGACGCAACATGTTCGTAGGATGCGGCTTCTCGCCGACACGGTGCACAGCTGTCAAGGTGGGTTCGAACTGCCGTGTCGTCGGCGACGTCAAGGGCACGAAGCGCGTACGCGCCGAGGAGTTGGGCGACTTGGTCATGCATCACACGCGCCCACTTCCGAGAGATGTTGTCTCGGTCTGTTCGGTGCCGGTCCGGGAGGCGGATGATGGTCGCGTCGCGCGCACATGTGTGCCACGCTGGTCGCGGATGCGACGTCGCCCGATCGACGGCGCGGTCGACGCGCCAGCGGGGAAGTGTGTGTGGGCTGGTGCTGATCTTTGTCCTGGCCGCGTGCGGCGGGGGAACCGCGACTTCCCCCACCGCGGACAAGTCCGCTCGACCCCGGGTCCTTGAGGTGGCCGGGTCGCAGCCCTCGCTGTCGGCGCGGATGATCTGCGCCGACGAAGGAGCACGTGAGATCGCGGCCACGGTCGGAACCGAAACGGTCCGTCCGCGGGTTGGTCGGTGGCACGAGCACTTGTACTCGTGCGATTACGCCTACCGCGATGGTCGCGTGATGGCGCTGTCGGTGAAGGAGCTCTCGAGCGCGGCCGAGACAATCGCGTATTTCGACGCGTTGGGAAGGCGGCTCGGGCGTATGCGTTCTTTGCAAGGGCTCGGACAGGACGCGTATCAGACGTCGAACGGTGCCACGGTTGTGCGCAAGGACTATCGCGTCCTGCTCGTTGATGTTTCGCGACTCCCGGCACAGTTCGGCACACCGTCGAGTCCGCGCGCGGATGTGTCGCTCAGTGTTGCCGCGACGATCATGGGCTGCTGGACCGGCGCATAGCCGACGGCGCGGGATCAGCGAAGGCCGCGCCGTTCCCTGAAGGCAACCCGAATAAACAGACATTTGCTCATCTCGAGCAGTCGGTTGCGCCGAACCTCTGCTGAAGATCCCACGAACGTCGTGGCTTCACGTTGCTTCCCCCCATTGAGAGGATTCCGGAATGCGTTTTCAGAAACTGGCTGCCGCGGTCGCGGCATCGGGCGGTGCAATTGCGCTCGCACTATTCGCCGCGAGCCCGGCAATCGCACAAACGACGGGCGCCACGTCGTATCAGGCGAACCTGCAAGCATTGAACAACTCTGGTGCTTCGGGAACGCTCATGGTGACGCTCAACGGATCGCAAGCCACGATCACCGAGCACACCTCCGGCCTCGCCGCAACGTTCTCCGGCAACCCGTACCCGCACGTGCAGCACATCCACATCGGCGCCAAGGGAACATGTCCGACGACCGCAGCCGACATGAATAGCGACGGCGTCATCAGCACCACCGAAGGCGGACCGTCATACGGAGCGATCGGCACGACACTGTCGACCAGCGGACCGACGACACCGGCCTCCGGCACAGTCCTAAACATCGCGCCGAGCGGCGCGAGCTTCGACTACAGCCGCACCATCACGCTCGACGCGGCAACGCTGGCATCGATCCAGGCGAATACCGGTGTCATCGTCGTGCACGGTCTCGACCCCGCCACCCTGAGCGCCAAGGCGCAGGCCGAAAAGAGTGATCTCGTCCCGGCACTGCCGCTCGCAGCGACATCACCGGCTCTGTGTGGCGCGCTCGTCGCTTCGCAAACCTCATCGGTTCCGACCGGCGGAGCCGCAACCGGCGCCGGAGGCACCTCGCAGACACAGCACAATGTCGAGCTCCTCGGAGTCGCGTTGCTCGCCGGTTCGGTGGCGCTGCTCGGCGCACGGAAGCTCATCCCGGCACTCACACGGAGCTGAGCAAGACTCAATCCATGCGAAACGTCCCCAGAAGGTGGTCGCCGCGTACCGCGGCGGCCACCTTCGCGATCATCCTCGCCGTCGCCGGAACCGCCACGCTCATCGTCGGCTACACCGAGCGCCACACGCCGCCACCGCGCCCGGCCGACGCGGCAGCCGGCCGGACCCAGCCGACCTCGCCATCGACCCCACACACGAAACCTGTTCCGACGACGCCGACAACAACCGCGCTCGGAGCGTCGCCACCGGTCGATCTCAGCATTCCGAGCATCGGCGTGCGATCCTCCATTGTCGAGCTCGGTCAGAACGCCGACGGCACCATTGAGGTGCCGAGCAGCTTTCACGTCGCGGGCTGGTACAAGTACGGAGTCACGCCCGGCCAGAACGGACCCTCCGTGTTTCTCGGCCACGTCGATTCGATGTCGGGCCCCGGCATCTTCTACCGCCTCGGCGCCCTGCATCCCGGCGATCATGTCCGCGTCACACGCCAGGACGGTCGAACCGTCACGTTCGCGATCACCGGTATACGCCAATACGCCAAGAGCACATTCCCAACCATCGACGTCTACGCCAACACGACGGTGCCGACCATCAGGCTCGTCACCTGCGGCGGCGCGTTCGACTCGGCAACACATCACTACCTCTCGAACATCGTCGCGTTCGGACAACTGATCTGAACTTGAGTGTCTCGAGAGCATTGATGGCTGCGAAGCCCGACATTCGCCTTCTTGCACTCGGGGGTGTCGTTGGCCCCATTGCCTTCGTCGGCGCATGGGCTCTCGCGGGCGCGACGCTGCGCGCTACTCCCCGGTCGATGATGCGATCAGTGATCTCGCCGCCGTCGACGCGTCGACGCGCGTCGCGATGACGATTGGCTTCGTGCTGTTCGGAGTCGGCGTCATCGCGTTCGGTTTCGCGTTGCTCGAGGTGTTCGAGGGTGGAGCGTGGGTCGCCGCCTTCGTGACTGGTGGCTGCACGATCGGAGTGGCGGCCACGCCACTCGGCGGCTGGTCCGACGACGCCGTGCACGCGACGTTCGCCGGCCTCGGCTATGCCGCGATAGTCGCGCTCCCGCTCCTTGCCGCGCCCGCGCTCGAGCGAACCGGCCGGTCGCGCGAGGCGCGCTTCTCGGTGCTGACCGGCGTGATCTCGGCGGCCTGTCTCGTTGCGAGCACGTTCGGGACGGTCCACGGATTGTGGCAACGCCTAGGTTTGACCGCCGGCGACGCGTGGATCGTCCTCGTCGCATCGAGCCTCATCGGCCCGACCGGGTCCGCGCACTCTGGCGGGAGGGCTCTGTTGCGTTGAGTGGCACTGTTGCGTTGGTCGCGAATCGGACACGACGCCGGCTCCCGGCGAGCCTGGTCACCTGTGCGAACCGAACGAGTCGTTCGATTATGGGCCGCACAAATCGCCTATCTGATGTGTCGCGGCCGTTCGGCAGGCAGCGCGCCGGCTCAATGCAACAGTGCCAAGCGACCGGCAGCTCAGTCTCACGCGGCCTTCCCCAACTCAACGCAACAGAGCCATCAGCGGCCCGATTCCCGATTCGAACGCCATCCTCTGAGGGCGACTCGTGCGGTCGGGTTGGCAACGGCGAGGAGTTGTCGCCGGCACCTCGAGCCTGTGGGTGCCGAAAACGCGTTCGGGTGTTCTGTGACCATGCTCATTATTGACGTCGCGTCGTGTGGTGGGGGAGCAGGCGTGTCGAAGCTGGCGTTGCCCGTGTTGGGTTGGCCTTGTCGCGGAGTTCAGGCCGCTTGGCGGGTACTCGTTGATGAGTCCGCTGCAGGTGAGGCGTCGTCGGATCGGTCGGCCGGGCCGAAACTCGACAACTTTGCTGCTGTCGGGCGCGCGTTGGCCGAGGCTGCGGCGGGGTCGGTGTTGGTTGTAGTGCTCGACATATTCGTCGAGGAGATGTTGCAGCTGTCCGCGCTTCCAGATGAGTGTGCGGTCGCAGAGTTCGCGCCGCATGGTACCGACCCATCGTTCCGCGTACGCGTTCGCGACCGGCGTGTACGGCGGGGTGCGGATGATCGTTGCGCCGTCACCGCGGAAGACCTCGTCGAACCCGCCGGCGAACTGTCCGGCACCATCGCGGATCAAGAACCGCATCGTGCGGTCGTAACCCATCATCAAGTTCCGCGCGGCTTGGGTGGTCCAGGGGCCAGTCGGGTTGGTAGTGATCCCGGCGAGGTGTACGCGGCGGCAGTCGAGCTCGATGAAGAACAGCACGTAGTAGCGGCGCAGCATGACGGTGTCGACGGTGAAGAAGTCACACGCGACGATCCCGGCCGCTTGGGACCGTAGGAACGTCGTCCATAACCCTGATGCTCGGTCTGGGGTGGGGTCGATGCCGGCCTTCGTAAGAATCGTCCAGACGGTCGACGCGGCGATGGTGATTCCGAGCCGGGCGAGTTCGCCGTTGATTCGGCGGTAGCCCCACGTTGGATTCTCGCGAGCACAGCGGAGGATTGCCGGGCGGGTCTCGATCGTCGTGGATGGTCGGCCCGGCCGATGCGGGTAGTTCCAGTGGTTCGCGACCATTCGTCGATGCCAACGCGGGATCGTGTCGGGTGTGACCATGAAGATCGGCCACCGGTCACGGCCGAGCACGCGAGCGAGTGCGGCCAGGATCGCGCGGTCGCTGGGTGCGAAGCGCGGACGGCTGATCTGGCGTTGCAGCACGACGAGTTGGTGGCGCAGCACGAGGATCTCAACGTCTTTGGAGCGATCGCGCCGACCGCGCAGCACCAACAGGTCGAGTACGAGGCGGACAAGGCGGTAGAAACGAGCCACACGCCGATCCTCGCAGCGACCAAACCGCGCTGCCCACGCCAACGCGAAACGCCTGCTCAGCACGCCCGGACGGATATTCGGCACGCACAAGGTCAATCACGTCACGATCTATCGATGGGTGCAGCGCTTCACGCCTCTGCTCGCGGATGCGGCCCGGCCATGCCGACGTACGGTCGGCGACCGGTGGTTCGTGGACGAGACCTATGTGAAGGTCGCCGGGAAGTGGCGATACGTGTATCGGGCGGTCGATCAGGATGGTCAGATCATCGATGTCTACGTCTCGGTCCGGCGCGATACCGGCGCGGCCCAGCAGTTCTTCGCCACGGCAGTCCTTGCTCATGGCGAGCCGGCCGAGGTGGTGACCGATCGGGCCCCGGCGTTAGGGGCGGCGATCGATGAACTGATGCCGGCCGCGTTTCACTACATTGAGCAATACGCGAACAACCGCGTCGAGTGCGATCACGGCCGGCTCAAAGCGCGGCTCCGCCCGATGCGCGTCCTCAAACGCGACCACACCGCGCGGGTGATCATGCGCGGTCACGCGCTGATGCAGAACATGCGTCGCGGTCACTATGAACTCGGCGTTGACGCGCGTGCCCATCGTCGCGTCGCGCACATGTCTACCGAACTCGCCCGGACGATCTGAACGGACATCGACCGACCGCGGTCCCGCGCCACCCAATCCAACTCAACGCAACAGTGCCCTGCGCAGGAACGTCGTCCATGATTCCGATGTGCGGCCAGGTGCTGGGTCGAAGCCAGCGGTCTTGAAGATCGTCCATATCGTTGATGCGGCGATCGTGATGCCGAGCCGGGCGAGTTCGCCGTGGATGCGGCGATATCCCCACGTCGGAACTCCGGTCTCGCACAGGCGCGCCGGGCGCCTGTTGAGACACGTGAGACGCGCTCGGCGCGCTAAACGGTCTGCACTGAGTTCGCCGGCGGGGATCTGTGGGTAGCAAGGTTCGGTGAGTTGGCGCTTTGGTGCACGGCTTGATCATGCGCTGAACGCTGTAGCCCAGTTGCGGCGTGAGTTGCCGGTCGATCATGCCTGCGAAGAGATCTTGCTGGTCGCGAGCGAACTCACGACCAACGCGGTCCTCCACGGCCGACAACCGGTCGACGTGCAGGTCACCGTTGACGGTGATGTTGCCCGAGTCGAAGTCCACGATGCTCACCCGCAAATGGGTGTACCCGCTGAGGACTCAGGGGGACTGCTGCTCATCGAACACATCGCGCGCGCTTGGGGCGTCAGCCGCAAGCCGGCGACGGCAAGATGGTGTGGGCTGAGATCTCGCTGCGTGAGGCGACGTAGCCGCGACGCGAGCACTTCTCCGCACTCGGCGAGACCAAGCCGCCGAAATGTGGCGCCGGGCCGATCGTCCGGGGTGTCGGCGAGGTCGCGAGCGAGCCCGTCGGCGGGTATGCAGAGAAGCGTCGACGTTCAGAGCGGACGCGGGTGCGGAGGTCGCGGTTCCTGATGGTGCGCTCTGTCGCGAGCCGGGCGTAGATTCGTGTTTGATGGCGGATGCCCGCGATGAGGGTTTCGAGGAGCTGCTTGGCGGCATGCTCGGTGAGTTTCTTGGTGCGGCGCATCTTGTGCCGCCTGATGAGCTGCCGACGCTTGGAGCGGGTGTCGCCCGACGATTGGGTGTCAAGCGTCTGGTTGTGTGGCTTGCCGACTATCAACAGCGTGTCCTTGTTCCGTTCCCGTCGGTGATCGCGACGCCGATGTCGATTGATGCGAGCCTCGGCGGACGGGCGTTTGTGCGCTGCCAGCCAGTCGAGGTTTCGGGTGCAGACGGGACGACGTTGTGGCTTCCCCTAGTTGATGGCGTCGACCGGATCGGTGTGCTCGAGGCGGTGCTCGAGTCGATCGACGATGCCAGACGCGAGGTGTTGGTCGGATTTGCGCGTGCGGTAACAGCCGAGACCGTGACGCGCGGGCAGTACACGGATGCGTTCAAACGGGCACGTCGTCACCGTGACATGACTCTGTCGGCCGAACTGCAGTGGCAGCTTCTTCCGCCGACAACGTTCTCTACCCGCGACGTCACGATCAGCGGCATCTTGGAACCGGCCTACGAGGTGGGCGGCGATGCGTTCGACTACACATACGACGGCGGTGTCCTTCACTTCATGATCCTCGACGCGGTCGGCCACGATCTCGCGTCGAGCTTCTATGCGTCCTTGGCGATCGGCGCGTACCGGTGCGCGCGTCGCAATGGCACTGATCTCGCAGGAACGGTACGCGAGCTCGATGTGCTCATTGACGCGCAGTTCGAGGGCGCGACGTTTGTCACCGCGCAACTCGGTGAGCTCGACGTCGCGACCGGGATCTTGCAATGGGTGAACGCCGCACATCCAAGTCCGCTCCTTGTGCGCCAAGGCCGCGTGGTTGGCACGCTCGAGGGCCGACGGCGCGTGCCGCTCGGCCTCGCTCATCTTGTACAGAACGAAAAGCACGCGCCGGTCGCCGAGGAACACCTCGAACCAGGCGACACGCTCTTGTTCTACAGCGATGGCGTCACCGAAGCTCGCACGGCACGCGGCGACGACTTCGGCATCGAGCGGCTCGGCTGGTTTTTGGAACGAGCCGCAGCGTCGGAACTCTCAGCCGGCGAAATCTCCCGCAGGCTCGCACACGCCGTGCTCGACCACCACGGCGGCAAGCTTCAAGACGATGCCACCACGCTACTCGTGCAGTGGCACCCATCCCGCCCAAGGTAGTGCCTCAGTAAATCGACCCACTACCGACGTCGGTTCCAACGATCACAACCACGCGACCACGCCGGAGACTGCTCCGACTCGCGATGACGAACCGATAGGAGTGACGAGGTTCGCGGCGAGCGGACGAAGCGCGCGCACCCTTTGCGGCTCAGTTGCAGCGAGGATGGCGGGAACATCGCCGGCGATCTCGCGTGCGAGTAACCCTTCGCCGGCCGAAGCGCTGCGCGTATTGACGTCCGGCATGGCCGTGCGCCTGGAACTCCACAAGGCGGCGGCCAAGGGATCGGCGCCGCGCGGTCGCAGAACTCGTCCAACCCTGTGAGCAGAACGGCTTATCGTGCGGAGTACAACCCGCCGGTTCGACCATGATGAGATAGTGCTTCGCTGCGTTGCGTTCCTACCGTCGGACGAGGCACCTGGAGGCCCCCATGGGACTGATGCGCAAGACCCTCTCGGTCGGCACGTTCGGCATCGTGTCGTTCCGGAGCAAGAAAGAGAAACTGCGACGTGCCGAACGGGCCCAGCGTGAGGCCGAAACTGCACTCGGACAAGAGCAATCGGCTCGGGCCATGGCCGAGGCCCGAATCACAAACGCGGAGAAGCGGGTGAAGGATGCCCGCGCTCAGGCGGCGCAAGCGTCCAAGCGGCTCGAGCAGACGAAACGGCGGACCCGACGTGCGCGCAAGGGTGAAAGGCTGGGAGAGCTGATCGCGAATGCTGAGCCGATTCGTCGCAGCGGACTGGAGACTGCCCGCGGCGCGAGCAGCGCGACCGTCGAGCGTGGCCGGAAGGCGGGCCGCCGGGCCCGAAAGGCGTCGAAGCGGGCCGCGCGGGACGCACGGAAGGGCGCGCCGCGCTAATGCAACAGTGCCCGCCCGGCCGCCGCGGTGCTCAGCCGTAGATCGAGACTAAGGGAGTACCCAATGATCGATGCATCTCTGTGAACAGTCGCGCCGCTGCGTTTGTCTTCGGTTCGACGGCCCGATCTTCTATTCGCTTCGGTTGCGCCGTGGGTTCGATCCTCGCCCGAAACGCACCGACAAGAGATCGAAACGGCACTTCGCGAGGTTCGACGCAACCCCGTGATGTCTGCCGAGCCATGGTTTCGGGCGCCGAGATTCACGCGCTCCTCGCAATAGACGCTCGACTCGCGCAGATCGTCGATTCCGACCACGATCGACGGGATCTCATCGGGTCGCGGTAGGCATCGGTCGCTGCGCGGTCGACTCACTCCTGAAGGAGCCGCTTGAGCAAGACCGCGACGATGTCATCCGCCAAGCAGGTCATTCGTATCGCCTCCAAGCCGCGTTCGCCTTCGCCGGTTCAGGGCTCCGACCGCGGGGCGCGCAGGGCAACAATGAGGTATTCCCCTTGCGTAATGAGTCTCCAATTCTCGAAGAACGTTGCTAGTAATGTACTTCTAGAATAGTTGGACCGAGTAGTGCAGAAGCTGGCTGTCGTCGACCGTTGACGGTTCCAGGAAGGATCAGCCGTAACGAGCGTAGAGACCGGACGCGGGCCGAGCATCATCTTCTGCGAACTCTGTGGTACGCGACTGCGACGCAATGACGAACCCGACGTGCTCGAGGTTGGCGTCGACTCGGTCATGACGGTTGCCCGTCACCGTTGCGTCCATGTTCGCTAAGTGAT
This sequence comes from Acidimicrobiia bacterium, assembly GCA_038209365.1. Classification (GTDB taxonomy): domain Bacteria; phylum Actinomycetota; class Acidimicrobiia; order IMCC26256; family PALSA-610; genus DASQHW01. Next base: position 15,088 of record JBBQXS010000026.1, read on the forward strand.
GTTCCATCGAGACCATGACGTCGCGCGGGTCTCGGCCGACGACGACATAGGTGACTGTGGGTGCCGGAAACGGGTTTGCACGCGCGATGCGCAGCTTTGGTGCCCTGTGGGTGCCGGAAACGCGTTCGGGTGTTCCGTGACTGTCGTCGATGTTGATATCGCGTTGTGCGGTGGGGGAGTGCTCGCGCCGAAGCTGATGTAGCCCGTGATGTGTCGGCCGTTGTCGGGCGCTTCAGGCCGCTTGGCGGTATTGGTTGATGAGTCCGCTGCAGGTGGGGTGTCGTCGGATCGGTCGGCCGGGCCGATACGCGACGATGTCGGCGTCGTTCGGTGCGCGTTGCCCGAGGCTGCGGTGGGGCCGGTGCGTGTTGTAGTGCTCGACGTACTCGTCGAGGAGATGTTGCATCTGTTGGTGGTTCCAGATGAGCGTACGGTCGCACAGTTCGCGGCGTACGGTGGCGACCCAGCGTTCCGCGTAGGCGTTCGCGACCGGCGTATACGGCGGGGTGCGAATGATCGTGGCGCCGTCACCGCGGAATACCTCATCGAACGCACCGGCGAACTGGCCGGCGCCGTCGCGGATCAAGAACCGGATCGTCGGTTCGGAACGCATCAAGAAGTTCCGGGCCGCTTGCGCGGTCCAGTCGCCGGTTGGATTCTGCGTGATGCCGCCGAGGTGCACGCGGCGTCGGTCGAGTTCGATGAAGAACAGCACGTAATAGCGACGCAACATGACGGTGTCCAGGGTGAAGAAGTCACACGCCACAATCCCCGCCGCCTGGGACCGCAAGAACGTCGTCCACGACTCTGACGATCGGCCGGGTGCAGGGTGGATACCGGCGTTATTGAGGATCGTCCACACCGTCGATGCGGCGATGGTGATGCCGAGCCGGGCGAGTTCGCCGTGGACGCGCCGGTATCCCCACATCGAATTCTCCCGCGCAAGACGCAGAATCGTGCGGCGAATCTCGACCGTCGTGGACGGTCGGCCGGGTCGGTGCGGGTAGGTCCAGTGATTCGCGACGAGACGTCGATGCCATCGCAACAGCGTGTCGGGCTTCACCACGAAGACGGACCAGCGGTCACGACCAATGACGCGCGACATGGCGGTGAAGATCGCGCGGTCGTCGGGCTCGAAACGCGGACGCGAGACTTGGCGTCGCAGGACGGCGAGTTGATGGCGTAGAACGAGGATCTCGACATCCTTGGAACGATCGCGCCGACCGCGCAACACCAACAGGTCGATCACGAGCCGGACAAGACGGTAGAAACGGGCCACGAGCCGATCCTTGCAGCGCGCGGACCGCGCCGCTCACGCCAACGCGAAACCCCAGGTCACTGCGTCGGACCTATTTTTCGGCACGCACAGGCTCGCCGCCCTTTATGTCACCGTGGGCTCGTCTCACCGCAACCTCGGCTTCCGACTTGGCGCTCAACGCGGGACGCTCGACGTCCAGTCGCGGGGGCCGAGCGTCTGCACGTCGACATCGCCATCGGCAGAACCTCGCGTGGCGAGCGCACAGGTCGCTCCGGGAGCAAAGCGACCGGCTGGCCACTACCAAGGTGACTCAGCTCACCCGCCCTGGTTGTCGGCCGCGCCGCGGACGCAAGAGCCACGGTCTCGGCACGCGCGCGGTCAATGTTCTCTTGTAGAGCACCTCGCGAGGGCGCGGTGAAGTGCGAGTGGCGACGCGTCATCCACCACTCTCACCTATCCCGCCTCAATGCAACAGCGCCTTCCGCCGCACGTGAGTGAATGTGATTGCGATTTTCACGCAGTCGTGATAGGCGAGGTGTCGCATCGTTGGATCACGGCCTCCGGGAGGCGTGATGCGACCTTTCGTCCTCGATAATCGGCTGCGGTCTGACGTCACCGGTTCACGTCGCGCGACGCGACGGGCGGCGGCCGGAATTGTGCTCGCGATGCTCGTGAGCCTCGCGTTCGCAGCGGCTCCGGGAAGTCGGGGAGCGGCGGCTGTGCCCGGCATCGGGAAGATTCAACACATCATCATGATCATGCAGGAGAACCGATCCTTCGACGAGTACTTCGGCACATTCCCGGGCGCGAACGGCATCCCGATGGTCAATGGGGTACCGACGGTGTGCATACCTGATCCGGTCGCCGGTAATTGTGTGCGACCGTTTCCCGATCACGATGACAACACCTCGGAGACGCCGCACCATCACGTCGACGCGATCGCAGACATCAACGGCGGCAAGATGGACGGCTTCATTGACCGCGCCGAGAAGCGCCTCGCCGCGTGCCTCGTATGTGCAAGGGGGCCGAACGCGCCGCGGGATACTGTCGGCTACCTCACCGAGTCGGACATCCCGAACTACTGGGCATACGCGCGGAACTTCGGGCTGCAGGACCGCATGTTCGAACCGGTCGACTCATGGTCTCTTCCGGCCAGCCTCTACAAGGTTTCGGGCTGGTCGGCCACCTGCACGGCGCACAATCCGTCGAGCTGCGTCAGCGACGCCAGCCCCAAGGGTTACGTGGGTCCGGGAAGCAATGATCCCACCCATGTGCAACTGACGGCCGACTCGCCGATCTATGCGTGGACGGACATCACACACTTGCTTCACCGCAACAACATCTCGTGGCGGTACTACGTCGTGCCGGGAAAGGAGCCGGACTGTCGGGACCCGAGCGAGTTGAGCTGTGTGCCTGTCGCGCAGGGACCGAAATCCTTGTCGTTTTGGAACCCGTTGCCGTACTTCGACACGGTCCGAGCCAACGGCCAGGTCGGCAACGTGCAGTCGGTGACCAATTTCTACGACGCGGCGCGTAGCGGCGCTCTGCCGGCCGTCTCGTGGATCGTCCCTTCGTGGGACAACAGCGAGCATCCTCCCGCATCGGTGCGCGCCGGTCAGTCGTTCGTCACGAGTCTCGTCAACGCGGTGATGAACAGCCCACAGTGGAGCTCGACGGCGATCTTCGTCGCGTGGGATGACTGGGGTGGACGGTACGACGATGTGGTTCCACCCACGGTTGATGAGAACGGATACGGCTTGCGGGTGCCGGGCCTCGTGATCAGTCCGTACGCGAAACGCGGCTTCATCGACCACACGACTCTGAGCTTCGACTCGTATCTGAGGTTCGTGGAAGACCGATTCCTCGGCGGCCAGCGCCTCGATCCCACCACCGACGGTCGGCCAGATCCGCGACCGACGGTCCGTGAGAACCGCGCGGGCGATCTCTCATCCGCCTTCGATTTCAACCAGGCACCGCGCCCGCCGATGCTGTTGCCGGTGTTTCCCGCGTCGACGCTGCGCGCGGTACAGCCGTTCACTCCCGAAGCCGTTTCCGCAGTCTCGGGCGACGCGCGCGCGATCGTGGCTTGGCAAAAACCTCTCAGCGATGGTGGGTCGCCGATCACCGGTTACGTGGTGACGCCCTACCGCGACGGCGTCGCGCAGGCGCCGCAGCGGTTCAACTCGACCGGGACCAGCCAGACGCTCACCGGATTGACGAACGCGCGTTCATACGAGTTCGCTGTCGCGGGTATCAACGCCCGTGGGACTGGTCCGCCGTCGAAGCGCTCCCCGAAGATCATCGTCGGGAGCCCGCGGCCGCCGTCACCCGCGACGGCAACCGCAGGCAACGGGCAGGCAACCGTCGGGTGGACCACGCCGTACGACGGCGGCTCGTCGATCACGAGCTATACCGTCATCGCGCAACTCGGCACGAACGTGCAGACACACACCTATTCCGCGACCGCCAGGTCGGCGGTTGTCACCGGCTTGACGAACGGCGGCGCGTACTACTTTTCCGTGATGGCGAACAACGCCCGGGGTGCCAGTCGGCCGGCCATAGTCATCGGCGTCGTCGGCGTGCCGTCCGCGCCGCGCGCGCCCTCGGCAACGCCCGGTGACGGATCCGCGACCGTGCGATGGACCGAACCCGTCACCGACAACGGCGCTGGGATCACTGGATACGTTGTGACTGCCGCGGCGGACGGCTTGAGTCGCCTGCGGCGCACGTTCAACTCGCCGTCGATCATGCAAACAATCACTGGACTGGTAAACGGCAAGACCTACACGTTCACGGTTGCGGCGATGAACACGCGTGGCACCGGCCCACAGTCGAACGCGACATCGCCGATCGCGATCGGCACACCAACGATGTCGAGAGGCGTGTCGGCAGCTTCCCCCACGAGGAATGTAAGCGTGCACCGGACATAGCCCGTGACCTGACGGCGCGGCGATCCGCGCGCGCCTTCGGCAACGCCCGGATGACGGATTCGGTGGCGAGGACATAGAAGCGTCCCGCTAGCTGGAATCGACCGGCGAAGGTCCGCGACAACGTGTCGGGGACAAGTTCACGGTCCTCTGGTGCGTCAAAGCCAACAATGCGGGCCGGGTCGACGTCCACTCACGGCGTTCGAGGAGCAATGGGGCACTGGAGGGGTGTTGGCCGAGCAACTCCAAGCGCGGCCGACGACCCGGAGCTGCGGGAGAAGTTCGCGCGCTGGGACGCCCGCAAGCCGGTGGCATCGAACGCGACTTCGACGTGTTGCGGACGATTAACCGGGACCGGGCCGGATGCTGGGCCGTAAGCGCGCTCGTTTGACAGAGTGCACCCTGGAAGCGGGGACTCCCGACAACGAGGTGTTGCGACGACCAGTTGAATCCACCCTGCAACTGCGAGTACAAGTGCGAATGAGAACCGCGAGATCGATCATGCAGTCGCCGACGCGCCGATCGGCCATGACGGGCGGACGCCTCGCAGTCCAGGTGCGCCTGCGTCCAAGGTGACGCGCGCCTGTAACAGGCGACGAGCATGATGCGGCTCGGTAGGCTGTGCCGCAACGCGGGGGGTTCCTTGTCATCTTCAGGCCTGATCACGATCCTCTTCACGGATCTCGACGGCGCAACCGAGTTCGCGTCGGACATAGGCGACGCCGCCGCCGACGACCATTTCGCGCCCGCGATCGCATTATGCGAACGAGCGGGCGTACGCGCCAACCTCGCGCGCTGCCACCTCGCATGGGCCCGCGTCTTCGTCGTAGGTGGTGAGACGCATCACGCGGGGGAGCACACCGAGATCGCGGTCGCGCTCGGCGATGAGCTCGGTATGGGATGGGAAGTTCGGCATCGTCCCGCGCGGACGCGCGCTTCTGGAGGCGCTGTGACGCCGCTACTCGTGAGGAGTCATCCGTGGCGGAGCCGCTGACCGCAACGGTCACCTTGCTGTTCTGCGATCTCGTCGAGTCGACCGCTCTGGCATCCGGTATCGGCGACGCCGCGGCCGACGCCCTACGCCACGACGTCTTCGATGTGTTGCGCGCCGAGGTCACCGCCCACCGCGGAACCGAGGTGAAGAACCTCGGCGACGGGTTGATGGTGTCGTTCACGAGCAATAACGACGCGGTGAGAACAGCATGCGGCATGCAACAGGCGATCGACGTGCTTGCTCGGAAGCGCCAACTCCCCCTTGCGCTACGCATCGGGCTCTCGGTCGGCGAGGCCACGTTCGAGGACGACGACTGGTTCGGGACGCCGGTCGTCGAGGCGTCGCGGCTGTGCTCGGCCGCGAGCAGCGGACAAGTGCTGGCCGCCGACGTGGTGCGCGTGCTGCTCGGGAGTCGCTGCGAGGTGACGCTCACGCCCGTCGGCGAGCTTCAGCTGAAGGGACTTACCGATCCGCTCGCGGCCTGCGAAGTGCAATGGGCACCGCTTGCTGTGCGCACGATCCAGCTGCCGCTCCCGCGCGCGTTCTCGATCGCACCGCGATTCTCGCTCGCGGGACGCGACGACGAGTACGAGCAAGTGCAGCTCGCGTGGAAGGACGCGGTCGCGGGTACCCGCCGCGCGGTGCTCGTTGCCGGAGAACCCGGGGTCGGCAAGACGCGCCTCGCCGCCGAGCTCGGACGCGCCGTCGATTTCGACGGCGACTTCGTCCTCCTCGGTCGCTGCGACGACGGGCTCGGCGTGCCATTCCAGCCGTTCGTGGAAACGCTCGCGCACGTCGTCGGCCACGCGCCCGCCGACCAGCTCGAGACATTGCTCGGCCCGGCCGCGGGTGAGCTCTGCCGCCTCGTGCCCGAGCTTGCGCAGCGGCTTCCCGGTCTTCAGCCGACGGCGAGTGATCCCGAAACAGAGCGCTACCTGTTGTTCGAGGCGATCGCCGGCTGGCTCGAGGCGCAATCGCAGATCGCACCGACACTGCTCGTGCTCGACGACCTGCACTGGGCGGCGGAGCCCACGCTGCACATGCTGCGCCACGTGCTCGGCAGCGACCGCAACATGAGACTGCTCGTGATCGGCACGTACCGCGATACCGAAATCGACCGCACGCATCCGCTGGGTGCGTTGCTCGCGCATTTGCGCCGCGCCGAAGGCGTCGATCGCATCGCGTTGCGCGGTCTCGACGGAGAGGGTGTCCGCGACCTGCTCGAGCGCGCATCGGGGCAGGAGCTGACCGAGCAGTCGCGCGAGCTCGCGGTCGCGCTGCACGCCGAGACCGGCGGCAATCCTTTCTTCGCGATCGAGGTACTCGTGAGTCTCGCGGAGCGCCGCGCGATCTATCAGGACGCCGACGGCGTGTGGCGATCCGACGTAAGCATCGAAGAGGTTGGGATCCCCGAAGGCGTCAAGGAGGTCGTCGGCCAGCGCCTCAGCGCACTGCCCGGCGCGTGCGACGCCGTGCTGCACGGTGCCGCCGTGGCGGGCCAGGACTTCGAGCTCGACGTGATCGTCGCGGTCACCGGCGACACCGAGGAGCAGGTGATCGACGCGCTCGAAGCCGCGCGTGTTGCCGGATTGCTCGACGAGTTGGGCGGCGCACCCGTGCGCTACCGGTTCGCGCACGCGCTCGTGCAACAGACGCTGCTCGACGAGATCCCGACCGCGCGGCGGCTGCGCTTCCATCGCTCCCACGCCGAGACGATCGAGCGCCTGCGGGCCGCTCATCTCGACCGCTACCGCGCTGCGCTCGCCCGCCATTGGTACGAGGCTGGAACGGAACCGGCCCGCGCGCTCGCGGCGAGTGTTGCCGCCGCAGACCGCGCGCTCTCGCAGTTCGCCGACCGCGAAGCGCTCCAGTGGCTCACACAAGCGGCTGACCTCTTCGACGACGCCGACGCGTCCGCGACGACGCGCATCGACGTCATGACGATGACCGGAGAAGCGCTCCGTCGCATCGGCGACCCGACGCACCGCGAGGTCCTGCTCGAAGCAGGCCGGCTCGCCGAACGAAGTGGCGACGGACCGCGCATGGCAACTGCCGCGCTGGCCAACGGCCGCGGCTGGCAGAGTGACATCACAGGCATCGACACCGAACGGGTAGCCGCGCTCGAGACGGCGCTCGCCGCGCTCGGCGACGCGGACGCGAACGCGCGCGCGCTGCTGCTCATTCGCCTCGCGGTGGAGAACATCTACGAGCCCGACCCCTCCCGCCGGCTCGCGCTCGCTGATGAGGCGCTCGCGACCGCGCGTGCCCATAACGATCCCTACACGGTGGCGAACGTGCTTTCGTCCCGCCATAACGTGCTCCTGAGCCACGAAACGATCGACCAGCGCCGGGACGACAATCTCGAGCTCGCGCGCCTGGCCGACGAGCTCGGTGATCCCAACCTTCGGTTCTACGCGCGGGGGTACGGTTGCTTCTGGCGCTACCAATCGTGCGACCTTGAAGGCGCGCGCGCGCAGAACCGAGAAGGCGCAGAGATCTCGCGCACGCTCGCCCAGCCCCAGTTCGAATGGATCGCAACGTGGGAAGAAGCCGCGCTTCTCCGGCTCGCCGGAGACCTCCAGGGATCCGCCGAGCTCGTCGAACGAAGCCGCGAGATCGGCGCCGAGGCCGGGATCCCCGACGCCGAATTCTTTCACGCACTCATGCGCGCAGTCGCACTCGTCGACTACTGCGACCCTGCGACGCTGCCCGAGGCGCGGGCGCTGGCGCCACCACGCCACCGCACTATCCGAGCATCCGCTTGACGCTCGCCCAGATGGAGTCTGCTATCGCCGGCGAATCGTCGCGCGCCCGCAATACGCTCGATGACCTCGGCGCGTCCCCGTACTCACCCTGGAGCGAGTTTGGCGGGTCACCCGACGCCGCGCTCGCGTACGCCGCCGCGTTCGCGGGCGTCGAGGCAGCACTCGGCGAGCGATCGCAATGGACGCGCACCGTGTACGACTACATGGATCCGTGGCGGGGGCAGCTGTTCGGCAACATCATCATCGCGGGACCGACCGAGGTGTACATGGCTGCTATCGCCTCGCTCGCGGATCACGCCGACGATCTCGACGAGCTCCTCGACACCGGGCTCCGCCTCTGCGAGGAGATGCGCTCGCCCCTACTCGCGATGTACGCGCGGCTGTTTGGCGCGTGCGGCCTGCGCGTGCGCGATCGAGCGAGCGATCGCGACCGCGCGTCACGTCTCGTGGACGAGGCCGTGGGACTCGGCGACCGCATCGGGGCGGGAATCGCGCGTGCCGCCGCGGAAAATTTTCCAGTGTTGCAAGACTCCTGAGGGAAGGATGCACAGGCATTCGTGCGTACCGAGGCCGTGTTTGTACTAACCGCGAAAGTCGCCCCGTGCAGACGCGTGCGGCGAGCGGCCCGTCGCTCGTCGAGGGCCTCGATCAGTGCGGCGAGCCGCTCCTTCCTGCGAGCGCCTCCCAGCGGCTCATCCGACGACTCGCGTAGGATTGTGTGCGCGCACGGGTCTGGGCGAACGCCGCGCTCGGCGATTGTGCGAGCGGCGCTTCGTTCACGTGCGCGAAGCGATGGCGCGCCGGCGCTGCTCGCCACGCTCTGAAGGGAGCATGGAATGCGGGGTGACCTGACTTGCGAGGGCTGCGGCGCTTCAAATGGCGCTGGGGCACGATTTTGCAATCAGTGTGCGGCGCCTCTTGGCGTGAGTCCGGTCGCCCCTGACCCGGCGCCTGCGCACGAGGAGCGCCGTCAGATCACGGTGTTGTTCTCTGACGCGTCGGGTTATACGGAGATGGCGGAGGACCGCGATCCTGAGGTTGTGCGCGAGGTGATGAAGCTCGTGTACGAGCAAGCGGACGAGATCGTCGAGAAGTACGGCGGTCGCGTCGACAAGTTGATGGGCGACGCGGTGCTCGCGGTGTTCGGTGATCCGATCGTGCACGAGGACGATGCCGAGTGCGCGGTCCGTGCAGCGTTGGAGTTGCACGCCGCTGTGGACTCGATGGGTCTCGAGTTCGAATCACGCGTCGGTCGTTCAATTGCGATGCACAGCGGAATCAACAGCGGTGTTGTGATCACGAGCGATCTCAGCGGTGACCGCGCGAGCGGGCCATTGGGCGACATGGTGAACATCGCGTCGCGTTTGCAGTCGCTTGCGAAGGAGGGCGAGATCCTGATCGGTCCCGATACCCGCGCTCTCGTGCATGGCCGGTTCGAGCTCGGTGATCTCGGTGAACGCGAATTGAAGGGGCGCCGGGAACTCGTGCGCGTGACGCGCGTCGAAGGTTTCTTGGCCGAGCGTGGTGTGCCGTCGCGCCGATCGGGTGCCTTCATCGGACGGCACGAGGAGCTCGGTGTGCTGATCGGCGCGGTCGACCGTCTGCGCGATCGAGAGTCGGCGCTCATCACGGTGTGTGCGGACGCGGGCGCGGGCAAGAGCCGGCTGCTCGAGGAGGTCCGCTCACGCCTCGATCCCGACGTGCAGTGGCTCGAAGGTCGCGCCTACCCGTATACGACCAACATCCCGTACGCGCCAGTGATCGACCTGCTGAACCGCGCCGCGGGGATCGACGAGCGCGACACCTCCGAGCAGGTTCGGGCCAAGCTCGAAGCGCTGGTCGCACGGAACCTGCCCGGCGACGAACGCACAATGGTGGCGCTCGCGCACCTCTACGATCTCACCCCGGCGGAATCGGCCGTCGATCTCGAGGCATTCCGGTCGATGCTGCTCGCTGCCCTCACCGCGCTTGTGGATGTCGTTGCTCGCCGTGCACCAACGGTCGTGTGCCTGCAGGATCTGCACTGGGTCGATCCATCGACGGCGGATCTCGTGCGCGAGCTGGCGGCCATCGTTTCGGAGCCGGTCGTCATGGTCTGCAACTTCCGGCCCGGTTTCTCGCTCGGAGCACCCCGCGAACGCGTGCTTCACCTCGGCGAGATGTCACAACGTCAGACCCGGGAACAGCTCGTCTCACTGCTCGACGGCGCAGAGCCACCCGACGATCTCGTAAATGTCGTCATCGCACGCACCGACGGCAACCCGTTCTTCGTGGAGGAGATCGTCAATAGCCTTATCGAGACCGATGTGCTCGTGCGCGAAGCCGATGGATGGGTGCTGCGTCGTCGGCTCGACGAGGTCGCCGTGCCGGGCACGATCCGCGGCTTGATCGCAGCGCGCATCGACAACCTCGATCCGCATCGTCGTCGTGTGCTGCGCGAGGTCTCGGTCGTGGGTCGGGAGTTCCTCTACGGTCTCGTCCAGAGCGTCACGACCACGCCCGAACAGCTGGACGGCAGCCTCGCCGACCTCGCAGCGGCCGACCTCATCCGGGAGAAGTCGCACGATCCGGAGCTCGAGTACATCTTCAAGCACGCGCTCACGCAAGAGGTTGCGTACGACGGCCTCTTGCGCCGCGAACGTCAGGAACTGCACGAACGCGTCGCGCAGGCGATCGAATCCCTGCTCGGCGACCGTACGGGTGAGTTCGTCGAGACCCTCGCGTACCACTACCAACGCAGCGGCCACCTAGTGGAGGCCGTCGGGTACCTGCGCCGTGCGGGACGCAAGGCCCTCGACCGCTACGCGATCGCCGAGGCCCACGCCCACTATGAATCGGCCTACGCGCTTCTCACTGCGAACGCGTCCGAGGCCAACGCGATCCCTGACGTCGAGCGCGGTCGTCTCCTGCTCGAACTGATCCTCGACTGGGCGTACGTCCACTACTACACCGCCGAGTTCAACGAGATCTGTCGCCTCCAGACCCTCCACCACGACCTCCCCGACCGCGTCGGCGACGACCGCCTCACCGCGCGTTGGATCGCCTGGGCCGGCCACGCCGCGTTCCTACACATGGCCGACATGGTTCGATCCCGACAACTGCTCGACGACGCGCTCACGCTGGGTGAGCGCTGCGACGATCCCACCGCCCAGGCCCTCGCACTCGGGTGGTTGCCGTGGACCCTGTGGCTCGCCGGCGACACCGCACGCGGGGTGACACTCTGGCCGAAGCTCGAGGCGCTGCTTCCCCGCGTACCCGATCCGCACGACCGTCGCTACGCACAGATCAAGGGTTTGGGCGGCTTCGCCGTGTCGGCCGGCGTACGAGGAGAAACGCACGCGGCGCGCGCTCGGGCCCGCGAGCTGATCGACATCGGCGAACAGACGGGGAACCGGCGCGCCGCCGCGATGGGTCACGGCGGCTTGGTCTTTGTCAACATCGTGCTCGGCAACCAGCAAGACGCGATCGACGAGACCGACGCAACCACCGCGTGTGAGGCGGACCCCGTTTACGCGTTGTCCGCCGCGCTCTGGTCCGCCGGCATCAACGCGTTGTTTGGCGACCCGAACCACGCACAGCAAACTTGCGACGAGTGGCAGCCCTTCACGGTGCGGTTTGGGCTGACGGCCTCGACCGACAACTTCGACGCCTTCAGCGCCATGCTCGCGGTCAGCTCCGGTCAGCTGAGCCGCGGGATGCGAGACCTCGCGGCCGTCCGCGAACGTGCCCAGCGTGCGGGCATCAACAATCTCTGCGACTTCATCGACCTGTTTCTCGCGATTCTCTACGCGCGGATCGCAACCGGAGAGGTCAGCGGCTCGCTGGGTGCAGCGTTGCGCAATCCGGGATTCGTACTGCGCCATGCACGGGGCGCCGCCAAGCGCGGACGTGCCGCGCTCGAAGAGCTCGCCGCGACGCTCGACAATCGCGGCTCCGGCGGATACCGCGCGATGGTGGAATTCGAGCTCGCCAAGCTCGCGCAGCACGAGCACCGAGCCGTCGACGCGCGCGCTCACCTGCAACGCGTGCAAGAGCTCCTCGCCGACGAGCCCGACTGCACCCTCGCTCGCGACGCCACGGCAATGCTCGCGGGACAGTGACCGTGATGGGGATATCGGCGCATCCACGGCGAACTTGCCAGGCTTGGCATCGCCATCGCGGCGTCGACGGTGTGGACGATCCGTAAGAACGCCGGGATCGACCCGGCTCCCGGCCGATCGTCAGACTCATGGACGACGTTCCTACGCAGCCAAGCCGTAGGGATCGTTGCCAGCGACTTCTTCACGCGCTACAACGCGCGCAGACCGCACCGCAGCCTCAGGTAACGCGCGCCGAACGATACGAACGTTGTCGAATATCAGGCCGGCCAGACGATCCGACGACACCCCACCTGCGGCGGACTCATCAACCAGGACCGCCAAGCAGCCTGAACGCTGGACAACGGCCGAACCCAACACGGCCACGTCACCTTCGACGCGTCCGCTCCCTCGCCACACAACGCAACATCGACGTTGAGAATCGTCCCCGAACACCCGAACGCGCTTTCGGCGCCCACAGGGTCTGGGAACCCTTACCATTCTTGACATGAGCGCCTCCAACGACCGCAGCAAGAGAGCCGGGAGCTATATCCCCAAAGGGTCGACGTCGCAGGGCGTCTTCAAGGCGGTCGCCTGCAACGCCATCGGTCGGGGGGTCGGCGTCGATGAAGCAATCGCGCACGCCGCGCACGCCGCGCGTCGGGAGGACCCCGATTTCGTACCGACTTACGACGTCGCGATCCTGAGCATCTAACTCCCTCACTCGCTTGCTCCTCGAGATTCTGCGCAACGCACGCGCGGTGTGTTCCGCCGGGACAATCAATGTTGCGGCGTCCTGCGACCCGCGTGCGTTGGTAGGTCGCGAGCCCGCGTTGGTCTTCGGAGCGGCCAGTCTTTGAAGACCTTGCGGTCGAGTGCGGTCGAGTTTGTCCAGTACCCGCAATGCTGGAAGTTATTGGCGCGTGTGAACGGACACCTCGCAACGCGGCACCGAGCACCTTCGGTCAGCCGCAATAGACCGAATCTGCGAATGACGTCTTCGCCGTCATCGTGCGCGACGGTCTTGTACCTCAACTCGTCGCGCAGTCTCCGCGGCTGACGGTTCTGAGACGAGCCGTTGACGTCACCTCTACGGCTGCCGAGGTACAGGCGGCCTAGATGCCGGTCACGACGACCGGTGTGTGTGCGTCGGTGACGGTGCCGTTGCCGAGCTGTCCGGCGGTGTTGGCGCCCCAGCATTTCGCGGTGCCGTTGGCCAACAGCGCGCAGGAATGGCTGCCGCCCCCGGCGATCGCGATGGCGTTCGTACCGGCACTGAATCCGCTCACCGCGACCGGCGTCGACGCGTTGGTGGTGGTGCCGTTGCCCAACTGGCCGTAGCCGTTGTAGCCCCAGCACTTCGCGGTGCCGTTCGCCAACAACCCACACGAATGGAAACCGCCCGCGCTGATCGCGACCGCGGTGTTGAGGCCGGTCACGACCACCGGCGTCGACGCGTTGGTGGTGGTGCCGTTCCCCAACCCGCCCAAAACGTTGTAGCCCCAGCATTTCGAGGTGCCGTTCGCCAACAACGCACACGAATGGGCGCCGCCCGCGCTGATCGCCGCCGCGCTCGTCAGGCCGGTGACGACCACCGGCGTCGACGCGTCGGTGGTGGCGCCGTTGCCCAGCTGTCCAGAGCCGTTGGCGCCCCAACATTTCGCGGTCCCGTTCGCCAACAACGCACACGAATGGTTGCCGCCCCCGGCGATCGCCGCCGCGGTCGTCAGGCCTGTCACCACCACCGGCGACGACGAGTGGGTGGTCGTGCCATTGCCCAGCTGTCCGAAGGCGTTGGCGCCCCAGCATTTGGCGGTGCCGTTCGCCAACAACGCGCACGAATGGTTGCCGCCCCCACTGATCGCCGCCGCGTTCGTCAGGCCGCTCACCACCACCGGCGTGGTGCTACACGCAACACCGCCGCTGCACGTCTGAGGACCAGTGAACGTGCCGTTGCCCAACTGGCCGAAGAGGTTGGCGCCCCAGCATTTGGCGGTGCCGCTTGCGAACAACGCACACGAATGATCGCCGCCCACGGCGATCGCCACCGCGTTCACCAGACCGCTCACCACCACCGGCGTGGTGCTACACGCAACACCGCTGCTACACGTCTCGGGACCAGTGAACGTGCCGTTGCCCAACTGGCCATAGGCATTGGCGCCCCAGCATTTCGCAGTGCCGTTGGCCAACAACGCACACGAATGGTCGCCGCCCACGGCGATCGCCACCGCGTTCCCCAGACCGCTCACCACCACCGGCGACGACGAGTGGATGAACGTGCCGTTGCCCAACTGGCCAAAGGCGTTGGCGCCCCAGCATTTGGCGGTGCCGTTGGCCAACAACGCGCACGAATGGTTGCCGCCCAGGGCGATGGCGGGCGTCACGGTTCGGGCGCCCGCACGGTGCGGGACGGCTCCGGCGGGCACCGACTCCCACACCAGGCCAGCCGCGATCAACAACAACGCCAAGCCGACGCGCCTCATAAACCCGACTCCCCACGTAGCGTGGCGATGAAGCTACCCGGACCGACACCCGACGGTCAATCACACCAACAGTCGTTCACCTGCGTGGGCCGTAGCCTCAGCCCCGGACGGTGGTGGTCGGTTCCACTCGATCGAGTTCATCGAGGGAGTACGACCCACCGGCCGCGATTCGATCGGACAAATAGTCCAAGAAGGTGTATCGTCACCGCCAACACGGACTGAATACCCGCACCGTGTTGGACTCTGCCGCTCGCGACGGCACCCTCCCGGGCGGGAGCGTTGCTCCGGACCCTGGTAGCGCAGCAAGCGAATGCGTCTGCCAGGGAGGTTGCAATGGCCCGACAGTGTTCGCGAGTGATCGCCTTGCGCGCCGGGACATACGGCGACCTCGCCGCGGCGGAGTTCATCGACACTGCCATCATCCGCACACCCCCGTCGCGCTCGTCACGTGAGCCGCGATCTGCCTCGAACGACCGCCCACGATGAGCGAGAGACGACTTCGCGCGGCGGTCTTGGCCATCGGAGGCGTGCGACTCTGCGCTGGGCTCGCGTTGGGAGGATCGCCGACCCGGTTCTTGCGTTGGGAACACAACATCCCGTCGGGCTCCTCGATGACGTTGATGATGCGAACCGTCGGCATTCGCGATCTCGCCCTTGGATTCGGGACGGCGAGCGCTCTTCGCTCGGGATCGACGCGTGAGTTGCGGCGGTGGATCGGAGCGGGGTTATTGAGCGATGTCTTGGATGTCGGTGCGGGGTTAGCGAGCGCGCGCACGACCGGCGCACGCGGTCTCGTGTCCTCATTGATTGCATCACCCGTGGTCGCCCTTGATCTGTGTGCGTTGGCCGCACTTCGTGAGGTATCCCGGGAAGCCGAACGACCTCCACTTCGCTAGTCGGACGCCGCCGGTGCGTGCGCACTGCTGGCGGGCCCCACGGACGCGCCAGATCTGCCTGATTGAGTCGGGGGGACGTTGCGGGTTGCTCGTAGCGTCGGTGGAGCTTCAGCGGTCGTCGCCGGTCCCACCAACGGGTGCCGATTACGCCTCATGCGGCGCGTTCGAAGTCAGCGGTGGGCCGACGGGGGCATGACGAAGAACGAGCTGCTGATGCAGTTCCAAGCCGACGTACTTGGCTCCCCTGTGGCCGCCCCGGCGGTGGCCGAGATCACGGCCACCGGGGCCGCCTACGCCGCGGCGCCTCCGGACCGGAGGTGGTGAGCCGGGCACTCATGGTTTGTGTCGGCCGACACCCGGAGCATGTGTTCGCTTCACGACCCGAGGTCAGCATGATCCTCGGGCGTTCTCGAGTGCTTTGACGAACGTGCTGGCCGTGCGTCAGTCGGTCGTGGCGAGCACGCCCTCAGCCGCGTCATAGTCGCTCTCTCGGATCATCACCCGAGCGCCATCCGACAGTTGAAACGGGTAAGCGCCGCCGGCGTCGTCCGTCGAAACCCACGCGGGGATCCCCGCCGAGTCGAGCAAGCCGCGAATGAACTCTGCCTCAATCCGCGTCGCGACTGTGCGAATCACGACCTGCCGATCTTTGATCGCGTCATCGTCGCTGCTCATACCCTCGCTACTTTCGCGGTCTGCTCCCGCTCGAGTTTCATATCCACGATCTACTCCTCTGCTCTGGTCCCATGGGCATGTGTGAATCCCACTGCGATCACCGTCGCCTCGGGCGGCGGTTCGCGCCCGTGGAACCCTGGTCGATGCTCTGCGCCGTCTAGCTGTGATGCCCTGAGAGGTTGTTGATGCGGCTCATGGGTGGTTGGCCTCCCAGGGCGCTGTGGCAGCGGTGATGGTTGTAGCCGTGGAGCCAGCGGGCAAGTGCGGCAAGGCGTTGTCCGGACAATCGCGTCCCTTCTGATGGTTCGTTGAGGTTGACTTCCGTACGTTCTTGTGGATTCGAGTCCGATCCGACATCAACTGGAGTAGCGACATGATGCGATCACCTCGATTCCTCTGCAGCGCACTGACGCTCGTGGTCGCCACGACTGCGTGTGGGTCGTCGAGTGCGTCAGCGGGATCAACCTGCCCGTTGCCGACATTCGGACCGGGGGAGAGTTATCACCCTGCGATCGATGCCGGGTCGTTCACGCCGAACGTCGATAATCCGCTCTTCCCGCTCCCGGTCGGCACGACGTTGGTGTACTCGGGAAAGAAGGACGGCAAGAACGCGATCGACGTCTTCGCAATCACCGCCAAGACCCGTAACGTCGACGGCGTGACCACTCGTGTCGTCGAAGACCGGCTCATTCTCAATGGCATCCTCGAGGAGAAGACCGCGGACTATTACGCGCAGGATGGGTGCGGCAACGTGTGGTACTTCGGGGAGGACACCGCGGTACTCGACAAGAACGGGCACGTCGTCGACAGGGGCGGCTCTTTCCACGCCGGTGTCGACGGCGCCCAGCCGGGTGTGTTCATGGAGGCGAAGCCCGAGCTCGACCGGCGTTTCCGCCAGGAGTGGTACAAGGGCCAGGCCGAGGACACGTTCAGGGCGATCGACCTGTCCGCGTCGGTTGCCGTGCCGTTCGGTTCCTTCGATCACGCGCTCAGGACCGAAGAAACCACAGCACTGGAACCGAAGGTCGTCGACAACAAGTATTACGTGCCGGGCATCGGCGAGGTCTTGGAGAAGTCCGTCAAGGGGCCGAACGAGGTGCTGCGGCTGATCGACGTCATCCGTTAGCGCGAGTCGTTTGGTTCCGCGGAGGTGATCGGTTGCGGGTCTTGGTGGTCGAGGACGCGGTCAAGGTGGCCGCGCTGCTGAAGCGGGGCTTGGAGGAAGAGGGCCTCGCGGTCGACGTCGTCTCCTCGGGCGAGGAGGGCGTCTGGATGGCGACCGAAAATGACTACGACGCGATCGTGCTCGATGTGCGGCTCGGCGACATCGACGGCTTCGAGGTGTGTCGCCGCATGCGCGACGCCGAACGGTGGGCGCCAGTGCTGATGCTCACGGCACGAGACGCGATCGAAGACAGAGTCCTTGGACTCGATGTGGGCGCCGACGACTATCTCACCAAGCCGTTCGCATTTGTCGAGCTGCTCGCGCGGCTGCGCGCGTTGTTCCGCAGAGGTGCGGCGCCGCGGCCCGCACGGCTGACCGTCGGAGACTTGGTCCTCGACCCGGCGGAACGCAAGGTGTGGCGCGGCGAGCAAGCAATTATATTGACAGCGAAAGAGTTCGTCCTGCTCGAGTACTTCATGCGACACGAGGGTGAGGTGCTCAGCCGTGCGCAACTCATGGAGCACGTCTGGGACTTCGCGTTCGACGGCGATCCACACGTCGTGACCGTGTACGTCGGCTATCTACGCGACAAGATCGATCGACCTTTTGCGCGGTCGTCACTCGAAACGATGCGCGCGATGGGCTACCGGCTCCACGATGATCGCGTTCCGTCGCCTTCCCGTTAGGGTCCGGCTCACTGCCGGATTTACTGGAGCGATGGCAGTACTGCTCGCGGGCATGGCGATCGTGCTGTATCTCAGCATGGGAGCGGTGCTGCTCGACGAGATCGACACCGGATTGCGTTCGCGCGCGGCAACCATAGAGGCCGATTTCCCCACAGCGTCGCGCCTCGCGACACCCACGCGCGGGCTCGTCGAGTCACAGGAGGCGTTCGCGCAGGTGATTGGGCCGGCGGGCACCGTCGTCGAGTCGAGCCCCGGCTTCCGCGCGCCGCTCCTCGCTGCGGATGTTGTCCAACGGATCACGCGACCGACGTTCTTCGACCGAGCCGTAGACGGCGTGGCGCACGGTGCCCGTCTGCTGGCGATACCAGTGACCGCGGACTCGCAGCGGTTCGTCATGATCGTGGGATCCTCGCTTTCGGACCGTGCCGACGCGCTGCGCTTGCTCGGCCTGTTCTTTTCGGTCGGCGGGCCGGTCGCGCTGGCGCTCGCGTCCGTGGCCGGGTGGCTGGTTGCGGGCGTTGCGCTGCGGCCGGTGGAGCGGATGCGCCGACAAGCGGCGGCAATCTCGGTCTCGGGTCGTGACCAACGACTGACCGTGCCGGACGCCCACGATGAGATCAGCCGTCTCGCAGAAACGCTCAACGACATGCTGGCGCGACTCGACGACGCCAGTCGTGCTGAGCGCCGTTTCCTCGATAACGCGAGCCACGAGCTGCGGACGCCGCTGACCGCGCTCAAAGCCGAGCTCGACCTGGCACGGGCCCGTCCGCGCAGCGCGAACGAGATAGGCGCCGCGCTCGAGAGCGCGTCGCGAGAGACGGACAGGTTGGCGCGCATGGCGGATGACCTGCTCGTGCTGTCACGTGCGCACGAGGGCCGCCTTCCCGTGCATCGCGAGCGCGTGCAGGTGCGAGAGCTCCTCGTGGCGTCATTGACGTTGTTTCATCCACGTGCCACCGCGGCGGGCATCACCGTCGACGTCGATGTGCCACGCATCGACGCTGCGGTCGACAGCCTCCGGGTCCGGCAAGCGATCGACAACGTCCTCGACAACGCACTGCAATTCGCTCGCGCGCGAGTCGACATGCACGCATCGATCGAGGACGGCATCGTGACGATCACCATCGACGATGACGGTCCGGGCTTTCCCATCGGTTTTGTGGAACGGGCGTTCGACGCCTTCGAGCGGGCAAACGGACACCGCGAAGGTGCCGGTCTCGGATTGGCGATCGTGAAGATGGTGGCTGACGGCCACGGTGGCACCGTATCCGCAGAGAATCGGGCGTCCGGCGGTGCGCGCGTCACGCTCACGCTCGACGCGTAGGAACTCAACGCACCCTCCAGAAACGGAAACACGTACAAGTAGATGCCGCGACGGGATCGGTTCCGACGCGTTGCTCCCCGGCCGCTCTGAGCTCGCCCCGTAGCCCGACGAACGAGCCGGATCGCTACGGCGGGGAGTACCTGGAACAGTTCGATCCCCGGGTCGACGAGGTGAACAGTTTGGTGACACCACAAGTGTGCCGTTCTGGCAGGGTGTCGCCCCGCAGGGTGTTCAGGCCGGGGTTGCTGATCTGGGGTGGCGATCGCCCAAGACACTTACGGCTTTGACTTCTAATCGGGGGGTCGCAGGTTCGAATCCTGCCGCGCGCGCTGGGTTGGGCGGGGAGGCATCCGATCACGCTTTAGGCGTGCGTCCTCGCGGTCGATCGATGGGCGTGCGGAAACTCCTTCTGCTCGGCGTCCTGGTCGTTCTTCTGGGATGCGAGTCAAGTTCTCTTGTCGCGCCGCCTGCGTTAGGGGGCTCGGCGCACTGCAAACGCGGAAGTTGTCAAACCAGAATCACCACCACGAGATCACATTCGAGGACGACCAAGCACAAAGTAAGGACCCTCAGGTCGACAACGACGAGTACGACGAGCTCGACCGTTCCGAGAGCCAGGACGATCACGGTTCCGGACACGACGCACGTGAGGGTTCCGACGACAATCGGCTGTACCGAGGTGGTTTCGCCCGGAGAGTCGATCACCAACGCCGAGTCCGCGGCCAGGCCAGGCGATGTGATCTGCCTCCACGGTGGCACCTATCGGGAGAAGGTCACGTTCTCGCACGCGGGAACGGCTTCGGCCCTCATCACCATCACGAGCTACCCGAACGAGACCGTGACGATAGACGGCACAGGTCTGGGGCTCGGCCGGCCGGACGCTCTCTTGAACGTCGCGGGCGGCGCGAACTATCTGCGTATCCGAGGTCTACGAGTCGTGCACTCCGCGGGACGGGGCATCAGCAACGACGGAGCCCACAACGAGTTCCTGAGCAACGTCGTATCCGACACGCAGAATTCCGGGATCATCACCACGAACTGGTATGCGGACGCCGACCACAACCTGTACGCCGGCAACGACGTGAGCTTCACGGTCATGTCGAACGTGCCGTGCTCGACGGGTGGCGGCTGGGAGTCAGCGATCAACCATTACAACGGTGGTGCCCACGCCAGTGGCTACAACATTTGGCGCAACAACTCGATCCACAACAACAACGGTGAAGGAATGACGGTCGAGGACCATGAAATCGTGACCGGCAACACCGTGTACGACAACTACTCGGTCGACGTGTACCTCGACGGGAAAACCGGCGCGGCCGTCACTGGGAACCGCATCTACGAGACGGAGACCGCCCGGCCGTCGTGCAGCCGGAACCTTGCGATCGGGATTGCCTTCGCGGACGAGCAGTCCCCACACAGGCTCGCCAACAACGTCGTGTCGAACAACACGATGACGAACACGAGCACCGGCATCAATTTCTGGAATGCCGGCGTGCCGGGTTCCGGCATGATCGGAGAAACCGTCGAGAGCAATGTCGTCGATCAATCCTGGGACTGCGGGATCTGTTTCGACGGTGGTGCTCACTCCGGAACCTCTGTGGGTAACAACCGCGTGACGCCACGACAGGGAACCACTGTCATGTCCGGAGTACAGAACATCGCAGGGATTGCGTACGCCCCCTGAGACCGGCCGAAGACGACATGGAAGCGCTTGGCGCTTCTTGCTTCCCAGGGATTGACATGTGAGCAGTCCATCAGCTCCGCGAGCTCGGACGATTTCGTTGGGCGATCTCTCGATCGACGGGTCAAATAGGTTGACGACCACAGACGACGCCATGGCGCGAAATTGCAGGCATGACGCGGGATGTTCGTGGGCAAGGTCTGCGCAGTGGACGGGGGAGCCCTGCGCTATCAACCGGCGCTCGACGGCATTCGCGCGCTTTCGGTGCTGGCGGTCATCGCGTACCACGACGACTATCCCATCGCGCGTGGTGGCTTCCTCGGTGTTGATGCCTTCTTCGTGCTATCGGGTTTTCTGATCACGACCCTGCTCGTACTCGAGTACCGCCGCCACGCGAACATCTCTCTAGCCCGGTTCTGGTCCCGGCGGGCGCGTCGTCTCCTTCCCGCGCTCGTCGTCGTCTTGGTCTTCGTCGCGGCGTATGTACATCTCGACGTCGCATCGTGGAATCGAATCTCGCTCCGCAACGACGGGCTCGCGAGCCTGCTCTATGTCGCCAACTGGCGGTTTATCGCGACCGGGCGTTCATACTTTGAGCTGTTCGCATCGCCATCACCGCTGCGCCACATGTGGTCGCTCGCGATCGAGGAACAGTTTTACCTCGTTTGGCCGCTCGTCACAGTCTTGTGTCTGAAGCTTGCGCGCGGTTCGGTCCGCCTCCTCGCCGCAATCTGCGCGTGTGGCATTGCCGCATCGACCATCGCGATGGCGAGCACGTTCACCCCGCAGGATCCATCACGGGCCTACTACGGCACCGACGCCCGCGCCCACAGCCTCTTGATTGGCGCGCTTCTCGGCGTGCTCCTCATCGTCTGGACACCTCGGGCTACCGCCCGTCGCGTGATTGCGGTACTCGGCGTGTTGGCAGCGGTGGCCATCGTCATCTCCTGGACGCAGGTTTCAGGCACCAGCGAGAGCTACTACCGAGGCGGCTCGGCGCTCTACGCCGTCGCGGTCGCGGTCGTCATCACCGCGGCGCTGCAACCGGGACCCCTGCAGGCAGTCCTCTCCTGGCAATCCCTCGCCTGGACGGGCCGCATCTCCTACGGCCTGTATCTGTGGCATTGGCCGGTCGATGTGTGGCTCGTCTCCTCGAGACTCGACGTCGGTGCCACACAGCTGAACCTGCTTCGCCTCACGCTCACCTTCCTGTTGGCCACCGCGTCGTACTACCTCGTCGAACGTCCCATCCGTCACCGGGCCGCGTACCCCCGCCGGCGGACGTGGGCGTTCGTTGCCGTGATTCCGTTGGTATCGGGCGCACTCGTTGCCTCCGCAGCAGGCGCGTCCGAGCGGCCCGGATATGTCGGCGGCTTCGGGCATCCCTCAACATGCGGCGGCCCGTCGGCCGCTGAAGCGCAACAGGCCCTCGACACCGTCCGACAGGAGCTAGACGGCAGCGTCCTGCCACGCGGGGACGTCCACCGCATCGTGCTCCTCGGCGACTCGATCGCCTGCAGCTTCTATACGGGATTGTGGGCAGTCGGACACCACGCCGGCATCGTCGTCGACCAAGGATCGGTCATCGGATGCGGGATCGTCAGCGACCAAGTCGAAGCCACCGGCGACGAACGGGCCATGATCGGCACCCAGAGCTGCCATACGCTCGTCGAACGCACCGTCACCAGCGCGCTCGCCCGGTCCGATCCCGACGTGGTCGTGTGGTTCAGCAACTGGGAACGGTTCAACCTCGACATCGGCGGAACCACGATCGCGGCGAACACCCCCACCGGCGACAACATCATCCTCGCTCGCATGGACGACGCGCTACAACGACTTACCGCCCACGGCGCCCGCCTCGCAATCGTCACGATCCCACCAACCACCGAAGGCTCCGCCCTTGGAATGCATTTCACTCCAAGTCTCGAGACCGAGCGAAGCATCCTTCACCTCGACGACTTGCTCCGGCGCTTCGTCGCGTACCACCCGCACCGCACGATGCTCATCGATCTTGCCCACCTCGTCTGCCCAAACGGCACGCCGTGCGCACCGACGGTCGACGGCCATCATCCACGGCCAGACAGCACCCATTTCTCGCCCGAAGGCGCGGCCTGGGCCGCGCAATGGTTCATCCGTCAGCTCGTCGCCAGCACGACCTGCTCGACGCGGTGACGCGACATCGGCACTTCCCCATGCAATGACGGCCATCTCACCGGCGCCGCAGTCGTAGAAGATCCATGCCTCGCCCCGCCTATGACCGCAATGCCGGAACGGTCACGCTGGTGCGAGCAGACGAGCGGTGGGGAGCGGTCGCCGGAGTGCTCGCCGCTGAGATCGAAACGGCCCTCGCCGGTGCGGCGCGAGCGGTCGAGCATGTGGGCTCGACGTCGGTGCCGGGCTTGCTCGCCAAGCCGATCGTCGACCTCGCCGTCGGGTTGTCGTCGGTGACGACGCTGGTCGAGGTTGAAGCGCCGCTTACGCGACTCGGGTGGATCTACCGAGGCGACGCTGGCGATGCGGGCGGGTGGGTATTTGTCTTGGAGGACTCTCCTTGGCACCGCGTTGCCCACGCCCATGGTGTCGAGTTCCGTGGCGAACAGTGGGATCGATACGTGCAGTTCCGTCAACTGCTTCGTCGAGACGCGGCCGCCCGGCAGACGTACGAGGAAGCCAAGCTGCAGCTTGCCGAGCAGTTCCCCGACGGTCGGAAGGACTACCTCTCGGGCAAGGACCCGACCGTTCGCCAGCTGCTCGCTTCGCCGACTTCAGAACCGCCAACGCGTTGAACCCGGCGTCTCTTCGGCGGTACCGACCGCGGTCGCGGTGCGCGGCTTGACTTCGTAGACGAACCACGGCGGCGGACCGAGCGTCGGCGCATTGAACGGCGCGGTGATGCCGGTTCCCGAGTCGTCGGGCTGAGCGGGCCATCCGCTCTTCGCCCACAACGCCGCGATCTCGGCCACGATCTTCGGGTCGGTCACGTGCCGGGCTTCGCCCGCGACCATCACGTCGAAGCCTTTCGTGGCGACACTGATCGAGCAGCGCGGGTCGCGCGCGAGGTTCTTCGCCTTGTGGGTGCGTTCGCCGGTCTGGAACCAGCATGAGCCCGCGTGCCAGAGCGCGCCCACGCTCGTCACGTGAGGGCTTCCGTCGACGTTCAGGCTCGTCAGCCAGAATGTCGAGCGGTTCGGCGAGCGCGGGTCGTCGTGCGTCAGAAGGTCGGCGAGCTGCGTTTCAACTTCCGACCACTCGATCGTGGGCAGCCCTTCGGCCTCACCAAGGTTTGTGGTTTTCATAGGTCTTGAGACTGCACCCCTTCCCAAAACTCATCGCGAGACTGAGGCAGAACCGTCCCGTGCCGCGATGAGTTCGGGCTCGGCGAGAGGTCTCACTGTTATGGAAACCGAGCGCGTTACCGCGTCCACGACGATCGAGGCCGCCACGGAGGCAGTGTTCGCGGTGCTGGCCGACCCGTCGGCCCATGCCGACATCGATGGCACCGGCTGGGTGCGCGAGTCCCTCGCCGGCGATCGCATCACCGCCGCCGGCCAGGTGTTCCGGATGGCGATGTACCACCCGAACCACCCGGACAAGGACTACAAGATCGCCAACCGGGTCGAGGTGTTCGACGAGCCGCGGGCCATCGCGTGGCAGCCCGGGACGGAGTCGGCCGAGACCGGGGAGCTCAGTTTCGGCGGCTGGATCTGGCGCTACGACCTCGAGGCGACCGGCCCGACGCGGACGACGGTGACGCTGACGTACGACTGGTCAGCGGTCCCGCCCGAGGTGCGCGAGTACCTCCAGTTCCCGCCGTTCGGGCAGGACCACCTCGACAACTCGCTGCAGCACCTGTCCGACCTGGTCGCCCGGAACACCGCGCCATAACTGCGATCGATCGACGCTCGCCGACGCGCTCCTGATCGGGCAGCCTGTGCGTCGATGATTGTTGTCCGTCCGCTCGCTTCCAGCGAGATCGAGTCGGTGACGTCGGTGCTCGGACTGGCGCGGCTGCATCAAGGCGACGGCTTCTACCTCGTGGCTTGGGAACACAACGAACCGCTAGGGCATACATACCTCGCGTTGACCGATCCGCCGGAGCTTCAAGATGTGGAGGTCCGGTCGGAGTACCGTCAGCGTGGTGTGGCGTCCGCGCTCACTGCCCGCGCGGAAGACGAGGCGCGCTCGCGCGGGTTTGATCGATTGCGTCTGGGTGTGAGTGTCGATAACGCGCCAGCTCAGGCGTTGTACCGCCGATGCGGATACGTCGATGCCGGCATCACGCCGAAGCATGTAAAGGGGACAATCGAGATCCGAACCGGTCCCCTGGAGGTCGACGACACGATCCTGATTTGGGAGAAGCGCCTGAGTGCTTCTGCGCCCTAACTTCCGATCGGCACTCGCCGAGACCACACCCGATCGGGCAATATTCGCCCCGCTAAGTGTGTCGGGGGACGTGATGTCGAGTAGCCAGCAGGAGGTGACTCGCAAGGTCTTGGCTGCCGTGAGCGACTTCCTCGGGTGCTGTTGACGCACACTTCTGTATGGATACGCGAAAGGGTTTAGCCCGCCGCTGCTTGCCCTTCGCGGCCTGGGCGGCTCAGGTGTTAGCGCGTGAAGAAGCTCCGGTGTGGACGCGCGGGTGGTACGTGCAAAAACGGTCGGACGCAGGTGTCCATCAACTCGTCGATGATTGGCTTCGACGCGGAATCGGGAAGGAGGTCGTGGTCTTCGTCGGGGTCGGCGGCCACGTCGAAGAGTTGGCACGGTGTTCCGGCGTCCTCATCAACGATGAGTTTGTGCCGGTGTGTTTCGAACGACGCGAAGCCCCAGTTCTCGCTGATCGATATCGATCGAGCCGAGGGCGTCTCCCCGTGGAGAGACGGGAGTAGGGATCGGCCCTCACTGCCTGGGAGAGGCGGGGCGGCCGCGATTTCGCGCACCGTTGCCGGCACGTCGAGGTGCTCGATAAGCGAGTCGATGACGCGCGGTGCACAGCCGCCGGCCGGCCGCACGATGAGCGGGACGCGGACGGCGGGCTGGTAGAGCACACACTTCGACATGAGTCCGTGGTTGCCGCCCATCTCGCCGTGGTCGCTGGTGTAGATCACCCACGTATTGTCGAGGATGCCTTTGCTCGCGAGTGCGGCGACAATGCGGCCCACGGCCGCGTCGATGAGCGAGATGTCCGCGCTGTACGCACGTCGCATGCCACGAATTGCGTCTTCGGTCATTGTCTGGGTGTCGGACAGGCCGAGGAACGCATTCAAGAGCGCGCCATATCGGCCGGTTCCTTCGACGGTCGGGCGGCGGGTCGAACCGGGCATCGACACCTCGACGTCGCGGTAGTGGTCGACAGCTTCTCGGGGCGCGTCCCATGGATCGTGCGGGCCGGGGAACCCCACAAACAAGAAGAACGGCTCCGCCCGGTCGTACTCCTCGATCCATCGCATCGCCTCGACGCCATGCCAGACATCGATGTACGCGTCGAGCGGGATGGACATCGGTGTCGCGTCCCACATCGGGACGCGCTTCGTGGCGTTCTGCCCGCGCTCGTTGTCACCTTGATAGCTGCGGTCGGCGATGTGCTGTTTGTACGCGTCGAACAGACCGCGGGCACGAAGATGGTCCGTGTAGCGATTCGGTGTATCGCCGGCGAACTTGTCGCCGGTCTCGCGCACCTCGGAGAACCCAAGTCGCTTCAGGCGCGTCGCAAGATCGTCGATGTGCGCACACTCGATCTTTTCGTCGCGGTAGAGATGGGCCTTGCCCAACAACGTCGTGTGGTAGCCCGCTTCACGCAACGCCCACACGTACGTCGGCGAGTCCGATGCGATCTCCGCCCAGTTCGTGTACACGCCGTGATCGCGCACGTACCGCTCAGTCATGAACGACGCGCGCGCCGGCATGCACAGCGGTCCCTGGCACGACACCCGCGAGAACCGCACACCTTCGGCCGCCAGACGATCGAGGTTCGGCGTCAGCACACCGGCATCGCCGGCGCAACCGAGCATGTCCGCCCGATGCTGGTCCGACATGACGAGCACAACATTCGGTGCACCCACTTCGACATCCCCTCGCGAGCCGCCACTGGGAGTCTCGCGCGATAGCGGACAAAGGCGAGCCGCCCGGCGACCCTCACCGCCTGCGCGCGATCGTCGGCAAGCTGACCGGCATCCTCATGGTGGCCGGCGCGATCGTGGCCCTCACCGAGCTGTTCACGTTCGCGATGTCAATGCTCGTCGCCCCGACCAAGGACATCTCAACCAACCAGTTTGGTTGTCGCCGGCGAGCATGGGCGAGGCCCTGCGCGATTACGGGACCGTGTTCGCGGGCGTGGCTGGTTGGGCCGTGTTCGGCACCACTCTCGCGGTGATCTTCCGTTCGGCGCCGCCCGCGTTGGGTGTCGGCTTCGCCTGGGCGGGACCGTTCGAGAACATCGTCGTGGACTCGTGGCAGACCGGCTACCGGTTCTTCCCGGGCCAAGTGCTCGCGTCACTCATCCGAGGCGGCACGGCCGAGTTGGGCGTCGACCGCGCGCTGCTCACCGCCGGGCTGTACTGCGCGATTGCGGCCGCGCGGTGAAGTGTTGGGGCCTCAATGATTTCGGGCAGCTGGGCAACAACCCCGCCTCGCAGGGGCGTCGCTCGTGCGATGGGTGGCGAGCTGTCGGCAGCTGCTCTCGATCTCGTGCAATGCTTTCCTCAGCGGTAGGGCCCGGCGGACCGGAATGATGTGCGAACCGAGTCGTTGGCGGGAAGAAGGTGGCGTCCCGTGGCCCACAATCTTGCTCGCGAGGGCCTCACTGCCATCGCTGTTGCCCTTCTTGCTTCCTCCTGCGGAGGAACGAGCCGGCCACGATCGACGCAAGTTCGCACGCATGCGAGCAGTTCCACCACGCCGCCGATGTCGGCGGCGACGACGACCATGCACCCGGCGTACGCCCTACCGGGCGGGGGCTTCACGGTTTCCGTGCTGCCCGCGGACTTCTCGGCGTTCGGGACCGCACAGCGACGTTCCGCGGGGCCAGACCCGACAGTGGAAGCGCATGGACAATCTGGCGCGGGTCGTCTACATCTCCGCGGCGGCGGTCGTCAGCTGGACCGTGTCGATCGCGCGAACCTTGTCGCCTGGCACGTGCCCGCCCTCTACCATGTGCGCCCAGAAGAGCTCGTGGGCGAACTGCTCGACAGGTCCGGAGAACGCGATCGCCAACGTCAGCACCGCGGCGGCGAACAGCGCCCGTCTCCGGCCCCGACACTCCGCCGTCTCAACCGCTGGTGGCGGCAGACCGTCAGGAGCAGCAGGTGCTGCACGCTCGACTTTCAGTCTTTCGTGACCGAGTCCACGCCCCAGCGCATCAATGTAAGCATCATCCGAGGCGCTCCCGCCGCGAACGTGCTCGACCCGAATGCTTATGCCGAATCGAGTCGGAAAATTCACGGCAAGCCGACTCGGATCGGCGATAGGCCGACCAATGAGCGGCAGCTCGGATGGGTTGTAGACGCCTCAACCGTGGCGTTCGTGACCGGCTACCAAGTGACCGACGACGCGTTGTTCGCCTTCGCCGAAAATGTCGAGGTGCAGCCATGAGCCTGCGCTCGGCGCGCGCGCGATCCGCCGTCGCGATCCTCGCGTTGGCGGCATGCGTTGCGAGCTGCTCGTCGGCGGCCAAAAGGCCGGAGTCGGGGGTCATCGACGTGCCGACGTGTCGCGACGATGGAAGCTGTGTGTCCGCGATTACCGTCGGCGGACTCGACTATGTCGTCAGCGGGATCATCAAGGCGCCGCTCGCCGAGTCGGGCCAGCTCCACGCCGTCGGCCGCGCCGGGCTCCAATACGACCGTGCCCGAACAATTCGCGGCGAGGACCCGACCATCGTTCTCTCGGTGCACTACGTGCCGAGCGGGCACTGGCTCGTCGCGATTCGAGGCGGCGCAGAACCCGCAGCGACTGCCGCGCTCTGCCGAGTCGTCCCGGATGTCGCCGACTACTCGCAGTGCAAGGCGTAGCCGGCTAAAGCCCGGTGCCGAGGGTGAACGACGTCGGCGATCGACAATCGCGACTTCACTACGCTCGCAGGGTGCTGTCGGTCCTCGCCAAGCAGGCGCCGAAGACTTCGACATCCACGACGATCGTGGCCGTCATCGTGGTGGTGGCCCTGTTTGCCCTGTTCATATACGCCGTGAACAGGCGCCGCGAATAGAAGCCGACGCTGGCCGAGATGCGGCGGTACTCAGCGGTCAAAGCGCTGAAGTAACAAGCGTTGCGACGCGTAAGGCTGTCACCGCAGTGTCGTTCTGCCATGTCCGGGAACGCGAGCTCAGGGCGCAGGCGCCTCGACCATGACCATCCACGGGGTACCGAAGCGGTCGGTGCACATGCCGAAGGCAGGCGAGAAGAAGGTTTCGCCGAGCGGCACCTGCACGTGTCCGCGTTCGGAGAGCGCGTCGAACACGCGCTTTGCGTCTACGACGTCGGGGAGTGCGCAGTTGACGCACATGCCTTGGACGGTGCCGTCGAAGTTGCCGGAAGGGTCGTCGGCGCCCATGAGCAGGTCTTCGCCGGACGTCAGCGCGGCATGCATGATTGCGTCGGGCTTCGCCTCGGGTGGCGGAGGTCCGGCGTCGGCAGGCACGTCTGCCATGGTCAGCAGCACGAGGTCGCCGCCGAAGATCTCCTGGTAGCGGGTGAAGGCTTCCCGGCAGTTGCCGGGGAAGGCGAGGTACGGGCGAAAGGCCATCGGTTCGTCTCCTGGATCGTGCGGTCGGCGTCTGGATCTTTGGTCTGGAGACCGCAAGACGCCCGAGAACTCATCGGTCGCGGCGACTTCCGGCCACGTCAGGGGGCCGTGGGGTCTCTTGGCGCACGTTCCTCACAGGTTCGATGGCGTCCTCGAATTACGCGTTCGCGGGAGGAACCGATGCGGTGCAGCGACGATCGTGGGCACATGAGCGTCGCCACCGACGGACAGTCACCTGACGCGCAGTCGGTGGGATCGCCGCAACTTGGACGTCTCGGCCTGGGTGTCGTGCTCGGGGCGTCGCTGGTCGTCATCCTCGACTTCAGCATCGTCAACGTCGCGCTGCCCGCGCTCAGCGTCGAGCTCGGCGTGGGCACGACGACGTCGGAGTGGGTGATTACTGCGTACGCGTTGACGTTCGGTGGGCTGCTCGTTTTGGGTGGACGAGCCAGCGACTTCTTCGGCCGGCGGCGCATGCTGCTCGCCGGCCTCGCACTCTTCGCCCTCGCGTCCGCCGCCGGCGGTGTCGCGGCGAACTTCTCGTTGCTCGCCGCCTCTCGAGCGGTCCAAGGCATCGCCGCGGCGCTGGTTGCGCCAGCCGCATTGTCGACCCTCACGACGAGCTATCCCGAAGGGCCCGCACGCAACCGCGTGCTCGGCTACTTCGGCATGACGGCGTCGGCCGGCTTCGTCGTCGGGCTCGTGGCGGGCGGCATCCTCGTCGACACCGTCGGCTGGCGAGGCGTGTTCTTCGTGAACGTCCCGGTGTGTCTCGCGCTCGTCATGGTCGGGTCGAGGGCGCTGCCCGCGGGCACCACCGCCGTCGGCCCTCGTCACCTCGATCTTCCGGGCGCCGCGCTCGTGACGTCCGGAACGGCCGTCCTGGTGTACGCACCGACGCTGGCGGCACGAACGACGGTTGGACCTCGTTGCCGTTCGTTGCTTGCATCCTGCTGAGCGCGGCGTTGCTCGGCGCGTTCGTCTTCGTCGAGCGTCGAAGTCGACAACCGCTGATGCCATTGCCGATCTTTCGCCATCACACGCTTGTCATCGGTGACACGCTCAGCGGGTTCCTCGGCGCGTGGAATGCCGGCGAAGTATTGGTACTGAGTCTCTACTGCCAACAGGTGCTCGGCTATTCGCCGCTCGTGTCCGGTCTCATTTCGGTTCCGCAGGGCGTCGGAAGCCTGTTGCGAGGGGTACTCGGCGCGCGGCTCGTCGATCGCGTCGGTCTCAAAGCATTCCTGGCCGGGAACTGCCTGCTCGCTGCGGTCGGCATGTTCGCCCTCTTTCGCTTCCCGGCGACAACCCATTACCCGGGATTGGGCATCGTGTTACTCGCGGTTGGATTCGGCTCGGTAAATGTCGTGTTCGGATCGACGGTCGCCGCGAGCACGGGCGTCGTCAACGACGAGCAAGGGCTCGCGGGCGCGCTCGTTAACGCGACGCGTCAGATCGGTAGCGCTGTCGGTGTTGCCGTGCTGCTATCGATCGTCGCGCTCGATGCGAGCGCGCGCGCGTCGACTCCGGCGGAGCTCGCCGCCGGCTACCGCTTGGCGTTGGCGTGCGCGGCCGGCCTTGCTGCCGCGGCCGCCCTGCTGAGCCTCCGGCTCCCAGGCCGCCGAGTGAGGCGCGACGCGCGCGCGGTGGGGATGTTGCCTTCGGAAACAAGACGTCCGACTCCTTCGTGACACCCTCGAGGAGGCACGACGAGTAGCTCTCAGTCAGGTCGCCGCCGGCGTGTCTTGCGGGGTGCGCGATTTGGCGAGGGTGTCGTCGAGGATTCGGAGGAGTTCTTCGATTTCGTAGGGTTTGGTGAGGTAGGCGAGGGCGCCGGCCGTGAGGAGTCGTTGGATTTGGCCCGGTGTGGCGTCGGCGCTGACGACGACGACGGGGATGGGCGCGGTTGTCGGGTCCTCGCGGAGCTGCTGGAGGATTTGCTCGCCGGGGATGTCCGGGAGGTGCAGGTCGAGGAGGATGAGGGCGGGTTGGTGCTCCCGTGCGAGGTCGAGGCCGAGGCTTCCTTGCATGGCCGGAATGATTTCGACGTCGTGTCGCCGGGCCACGACGCGCTGCACGAGTTTGAGGTTCGCAAGGTTGTCTTCGATGTAGAGCAGCGCTTGGCGGTGCCCGTCCGAGGTCTGAGCCGTTTGCCCCTCTGCGTCGTCGCTGTGCAGGCGTTCGTAACGCTCAACGGGTCCTTCGACGAGTGGCAGCTCGACCCAGAACGTACTTCCTTGCCCGGGGGTGCTTTCGAGGTCGACGCTGCCGCCCATTGCTTCGGCGAGCCGTCGAGACAGTGCGAGTCCGATGCCGGTGCCTTCGATGTCGGTTCGTTCGGCGCCGAGACGTTCGAAGGGTACGAACAGTCGGCCGAGGTGCTCGGCCCGGATGCCGGGCCCGGAGTCGGCGACGGTGATACGCAAGCGTGTCGGCGCGGGTTGGTCGCAGGACGGTGACGGTCCCGTGCAGCCTGTTGTATTTCACCGCGTTGGACATGAGGTTGAGGAGGATCTGCTTCAGTCGTTGACGGTCGGCGAAGACGTATTCGTCCCAGCTGGCGTGGCGATCGGACGCGAGTTTGATGGAACGTTGTTCCGCGAGGGGTCGGATGAGGTCGACGGTTTCTTCGACGACGTCGCTGACCAGAACTGATTCGGGTGAGAGCGCGAGATCGCCGCTTTCGATGCGGGAGATGTCGAGGACCTCGTTGATCAGACCGAGAAGGTGTTTCCCGCCGCGAAGGATTTGGTCGACCGCTTCTTGTTGGCCACGGTCGAGGTCGTCGAAGTCGAGGACTTGCGCGAACCCGAGAACGGCGTTGAGCGGCGTTCGAAGCTCGTGACTCATGCGCGAGAGGAATTCGCTCTTGGAGCGGTTCGCCGCGTCAGCCGCGCCACGTGCGACTTCGAGGTCGGTGAGCGTGTGGCGCAGTTCCGCGGTCCGCTCGTCGACGAGCGTCATGGCGTATTCGCGGCGCCGCGCGAGCAACGCGACGATGCTGGCGACGATGAACGCGGTGACGAGTCCGCCGGCGAGAATGATCCAGGCGACTGCCTGGGCGAGCGAGCCGCCGAGCCACTGCTTGGCGGAGGTCACCAGGAGCCAGCGATCGGCGCCGACGTTCAGGACTCGTTTGTCGAGTGTGCCGGAGAGGGACAGCTTGGAAGTGGTCGTGACGACGAGCTGGTCGACTGCCGGCGTCGCGGAGCGGTAGAGCACGACGTTGAGCTCCCGGAAGGGAGAGTTCGCCGTTGAGGGTACGGGTCGGGTGGGATCGACGGTCGTTTCCTCGTAGACGACGACGCCGTCCGGTCGACCGAACGCGAAGACCAGCCTGGTGGCACCCGAGGACACATCCTTGACGATCGCCGACGCCAGATCCTTGGCCTGTGCGGCGTGGCGGACGAGTACCGCGCGTGCACCGGTGAGGGTCGTGCGAGCGCCGGTTTGTGGTCCCTCAACCGCGCGGACGACGACGTTGGTGCGGACGGTCTCGGCGATTCCGATGGTGGTGACGTTGCCGTGCAGCAGTGAACGGGCGCTTGCCCTGAAACCGGCATCGGCGACATGGTCGGCCGCGTAGGCTTCGCCCAGCAGCCGCAGCGATGTTCTGATGCTGTCTGTCGAGCTCGTCAGGACCGCCGCGACCTCCGCGGCGCGTTCGTGCAGAAGTCGTTTCTCTGTGTTGCGCGCTGCGGTACGGACCACGGCAAAACCACCAAGGGTCAGCGCGGCCAGAGCAATGAAGACGATCACGGCGACCGAGCGGTACAGCGGCCTGCGCGGTTGTGCGTCCATTGTGTTTGCTCCGTATAACTCGTGCCGACGTCAGATCCGAGCACGCCGCGAGAACTCACATATGGGTTCTGGGAACAGAGCCGGTATCGCCCGCGGCCTCCCCGGCGAAAATGTCGTATCGGTTGCATCGGCCGATGGGGCCCCGCAATAAAGGCTTGAGCCCCTCGGGAAGCACCCGAAGGGGCGGCAACGGCAATGTGTCGACTCACGGCCGGGCGCCCATCGTGAGCGACGCGATCTGAGTTCATCTTCGGGGAGGGTCTGCCGATCAACTCGTGTCGTGTCGGGTCCTGCGGACCGGCGCAGGGGCGCAGGAGGGCCGAGTCATGTCGACGAATGCGACGGCAGCGGCCCGCATTGTCGTCGTGGACGATCAGCACGCCAACGTCGCGCTCCTTCAACGAATACTCCGTCATGCCGGCTACCTGCGCGTGCGTGGCCTGACCGACCCACGTTCGGCGCTCGAGGTCTGTACGGGATGGGCTCCGGATCTCGTGATCTTGGACCTCCACATGCCCGACATCGACGGCGTCGCTTTCCTCGAAATCCTCCGTTCGGCCCAGGCACCGACAGATTTCGTTCCCGTGTTGATCTTGACCGCCGACGCAACGCGCGACGCCCTCAAACGGGCCCTCGAAGCCGGCGCGAACGACTACGCGCTCAAACCACTCCACGCCGACGAGGTGCTCCTGCGCGTCCGGAACCTGCTGTCGATCCGGGTGTCTCACGAAGCCCTCAAACACCACAACTCGACGCTCGCCGCGCAGTTGCGAGACCTGACACGTTGGGCCGACGAGCAAGCCCTCCATCACGCGCAGGTGACGGCCCGAGTGCGCGACGCGATCGCGAGCGGCGGCCCGAACATGGTGCTCCAACCCGTCGTCGAACTCGCAACCGGGCAAACCGTTGGATACGAAGCGCTCGCGCGTTTCGGTTCGTCACCGGTGCGCCCGCCCGATGCGTGGTTTGCCGACGCAACCGCGGTCGGCCTCAGCGCGGAGCTCGAGCTTTTGGCCGCGCAAAGCGCACTCGACCTGCTCCCGGCGATCTCCGGCGACCAGTTCCTCACCATCAACGTTTCGCCGGCGACGCTCCTCACCAACACGTTCCGGCAACTCGCGCTCCAGGCAGCGAATAGCCGCGTCGTCTTCGAGATCACCGAACATCAACCCATCGACGACTACGAAGCCGTCGCCACGTTTTCTCACCAACTACGCACGCACGGCGCCCGACTGGCCGTAGACGACGCCGGGGCAGGATTCGCCAGCATGCAGCACATCCTCAAACTCCAACCCGACTTCATCAAGCTCGACATCGACTTCACTCGCGACATCGATCGCGACCCGATCAAAACGGCACTCTCGGGCGCGCTCGCGTCCTTCGCAAAACAGATCGGCGCGACGATCATCGCCGAAGGCATCGAAACCGCCCAAGAACTGCAACGTCTACGCGAGCTCGACATCACCTACGGGCAGGGCTTCTACCTCGGCGCCCCAGAGCCACTCAGTCACTACACCCGTCGGGCAACAGCACCAGGTCGATGACAATGTCCGTCGGCCCTCGGGGGAAACGGTTGAGCACCGGCTCTCGGCCTCCCGCTCATGCGCTGGTCGTGGGACGGACCTGAACGCTCGTCGTGATCTGCTTCGCGAGACGTCAACAGCGGCCGCCCCACGGGCTTTTGCCCTGCCATTTGTAGAGCGCCCAGGCCATCTCGTCCTGATCGTGGGGTGCGGCGTTCGACGGAAGCACGCCGACGAGGTCCACCCGTCCTGCGTGCGCGGCGGTGGCGTTCCAGGTGGACGGGAGGAACTGATAGGCCCCGTAGTAGGTGCCGTCGGGGCTCACGACGCGGTAGTTGCCACGACTTTCGATCCGTCGGGTGCAAGCGAGGAACGGGTCGTTGTGGTGTGGACTTCCCCGACCGGGCAGCGGCCGCGTGGTGGGCGGTGGTGAGTCAACGGAGGCTGTTGGGACGGGGCCGGTGGGGGCGGCGGTCGCAGTCGCGGCGAGCAGGGGGGACGCGCCGTCTGAATGGTGCGTCAGCGCCTTGCCCGCGCTCGGCGACGGCTGTGCGGTGTGGCTCCGCAGGGACGCGAGCTGGGCGTCGAGGGCGCTGCGTTCGGCCGCGATGCCTTGCAGGACCGTGTCGAGCCGCGCACGCGAGCGGTCGAGGTCGTCGCGGTTGGAGTGCAACTCCTTCAGTGCCGCGGTGAAGTCTTCGATTGCCGACATGTTTTGCGCATTTGCGTGATCGATGAGCTCCGCGCGTCGGGCCGACTCGATCACCGTGGTGCCGAACACGTTCGCGTAAGTGAGTGACCCGCCCTTGTAGAGCAGCACCGCGCGAGTCGTTGCGACCTTGCGAACGATCGCGATTTGCACCTCCATGCCCTTGATGCTTGCCTCGAGGCCCGCAATTCGCGTGTCGAGACTTGCTGCTTCGTTGTGGGCGTCGAACCAACGTTGTGCGGTGGCATCGATGGACGCCCGCAGTAGCGTGAGCGGATCCCGCGCCGCCTGCGCGTGTGCGACGCCGGGGAGACACACGAGCGCGATCAACCATACGAGCGCCACGAGTCGCGTTACGGTGGGTCGCCTGACACGCTTCACGCACACCGGCCCGTGGTCGCGCACCGCGAAGACGGCGGCGGCGATCACCGTCGTCGTCGACACCGCGGCCATGAGGCCGGCAAGTGACCCGGAGCGTCTCATCATCGAACACGGTCATCATGCGATGGCTCGACGCGCGTCGATATTGCTCAGGTGAACAGTTCGCGGAAAGCATCGCGGAGCTCACTTTCTGTACTGATCGAGCGAATCTCCCCGTCGTCACGAACTAGTGTCTGGAGGAGATGAGCGCCACGTTCGCAGGCGTCGTACCGGTGCCTGCCGGTGACGGCGAGACCGTCGTCGCACCTCCCGGGAATGGACCCGGATACTGGGCCGGCGGTCCGAGCGCGGTGGCGACGGCGGATGGCATCTACTTGGCGTACCGGTTGCGCAGACCGGTGGACATGGGCCGCGGATACGCGATCGTCGTGGCTCACTCCGCGGACGGTGTCGCACTGCGACCGCTGGTCACCCTGACCAAAGAGCAGTTCGCGACTGCTTCCTTCGAGCGCCCCGCGCTGGTCTCGTGTCCCGGCGGTGGATGGCGACTGTTCGTCAGCTGCTCGACGCGCGGGACCAAACACTGGTGGATCGACGCGATCGAGGCGGACGATCCGCGAGAATTCGACGCGAGCACTCGCCGCACGGTTTTTCCGGGTGATCAGCTCACCGCCGTGAAAGACCCTGTGATCTCGGCGGACGAGAACGGCTGGCGCGCGTGGGTGTGCTGCCATCCCCTCGACGACCCCGACGCGACCGACCGCATGTACACGCGTGACGCGACGAGTGACGACGGCTGGTCGTGGACATGGGGCCAAGTGGTCCTGGGTGGTCGGCCGGATGCCTGGGATGCGCGCGGCGCCCGCGTCAGCGAAGTCCTTGTCGATCGGGACCCTCCTGTTGCGTACTACGACGGACGCGCAAACGCCGCAGAGAACTGGAAGGAACGGACGGGCCTCGCCGTTGCGGACCACGACGGTACCTTCGCGTCTGTCTCGGACGAACCGGCGGCCGCCTCCCCGCACGGTCACCGTGGTCTGCGCTACGTCAGCGTCGTCCGGGTAGCGGATGGTTACCGGCTGTACTACGAAGCGTGCCGGGCGGACGGAGCGCACGAGCTGCGCACAGAGCTCGTCCCCGGCGAAGCGTCAGGTCATCGCGCGACGCTCAGCTCCTGACGCGTCGCGAACGCGCCCCGACCGTGATCCGAGAGCCAAGAGTCATATCTGTGGCCGGTCAGCGACTCGAGACGGTGAATGTCGTCGGCGAAATATCGCACGAGGAACCGGCGGTGTTCGCCTGGCAGCCTTGGTCGTGTGGTGCCGTCGCGCTGCAGGGCCCAAATGAGCGGGAGACTCAGCTTGCGCCACAGTTGCGGTGGGACGTATGCGGCCGCCTCGGCTCCCGCACGCACGATACGAGCGAGCGCGTGGTTTCGACGTGAGGGCTCCACGAAGTTTCGTGAGTTCTCGGGTGGCACGAGAGCCAGGAGATTCTGCTCGATGCCGAGGAAGGCACAGATCGCGTTCAGCGTTTCGACCGGCGTATCGACCAGCTCTTTGTAGCGGAGGATGTGTACTTGGTCGCGAGGAAAGAGCCGGAACAGATGCTCGAGCTGTGACGCGTACAGCCCGAGTCTGCGGTAGTGCCAAAATGGCGCCCATCCCGCTGCGACCCGTTCGTCTTCCAGCTTGCACGCAGTGAGAAAGTCGTCGACCGGCTCGAGGCCGTCGGACCAGGCGTGCATCCAGTTGGAGTACGCGCGATCGACGGGATCCCGCAGGACGACGACCATCTGAACACTCGGCAGGAGCTCGGCGATTCGCAAGTGCGCGGCCCTGTCGTAGTGGTAGAAGGGCGTGCTCTCGCCGCGGCGAGCGTGCGGTGGCGCGTCGGCGAAGAGATCCTCGTAGTCGCGTTGACGCCAGATCCACTCCTGCACGCTGTGTGCGTCGCCGGGTCCCGCTTGCCGTTCGGGGCGACGCCCGTCACACAGGAAGAACTTGGGCTCCTTGATCGGAGAGAAGTAGAGCTCCGGATGCCGCGCCAGCGCTGCGTGCAGCGCGGTCGTGCCGGCCTTCGGAGCACCGATGATCAGGAAGTCGGGCAGCACGGCGGAACCTCCCCAGCGGGTCTCGCGGCGAAACTCTAGTAAGTCACGAGGCCGTGGGAACGTCGATGCGCCGAGCTCCCTCAGACAGGAAGCAGAAACGAGGTCTACGTCCCTCCTCGCGTGATGGTCGTCGCCGCCGCAACGGTCATTTCGATTTGCGTGCGGTTTTGGTGTCTTGGAGCTTCTCGTCGAGATCTTTGACGCGGCCTTTGGCGGCGACGGCTTTGCGTTCGTGCTGGAGCGCGTCACGCTCGGCCGCGATCCGGGTCGCCCGTGCGGCACGGTCCTCACGATCGACGATCCTCTCCTCGATCGTCTCGACCTGTGCCGCTTCCTCGCGCTTGCGCGCGCCTTCTTCGGCGACGCGGCGCTTCTCCTCGACGCGTTCGCGTTCCAACGCCGCCTCCCGTTGATCCGCGTGCCTCTGCACCTCTCGACGGTGCTGCTCGTCGATCTGGCGACGCTGCGCGAACTCGGCGTCGGCGCCCGCCTTGCGCTGCGCGGCCACCGCGTCCAGCTCGACCGCCTTGCGGAGCTGCGCGACCCGAGCCTGCCCGACCCGCCCATCCTGGACGAGCTCCTCGTCACGCAAGATCGATCCCGCGAACTGCTTCACCGTCGCTTCGAACGCATCGAACGCGATCGCGGGTGGCCACTCGACATCGTGGTCACCCCGCCGGACGACCGCCTCCACCGCATCCAGGGGAAGACGCGCCGTACGCAACCATGTACGCACGACCGTGCGGGGAATCCGTTGCATCTGCATGGAAAGTGTCCTCATTTTCCAGTCCGGTCCGTCGAGCTGTCGAGCACCTCGGCAGTCGCGCGGGCCTTGTCGGCTTCTTGTTCGATCCGGGTCGCGCTGCGGAGTCGCTCGGCCCGGGCAGCCGCCGCCCGCGCCTCGTCGGCGTCGACCGTCGCCTCCTGAGCTTGCGCTTGCCGCTCGACCGCCATCTCCCGTTGGGCGTGCTCGCGCTCGACACGCGCTTCGGACTCGCGCCGCTCCCGCTCGAGCCTCGCCTCACGCACCTCCGCGGACTCCTCGGCAACGAGCCGCTGCTCCTCCGCCGCGAGCTCACGTTCCCGAGCCGTGATCTCCGCCCCGGCCCTCTCCTGCGCAGCCTCATCGTCGAGGCGGGCCGCGTCCTTTATCGCATCCGCCTTGCGTTCGTGCAACTCACCCTCACGCTTCAATTCCTCATCACCAAACACCGAACCCGCAACCTGTTTCGCCTTGCCCTTCACACGCTCGACAAAACCGCCGTCATCCGAACTGTCCTGTCCCATAAGTCTCCTCAAACAAAAAGGACGCGATCGACCCCCAAAAGAATCGCATCGCGCCCGGGTGCTCTTCCTACCCGCGCGAATGCGGAGGCACGCACCCACCGGACACTCGATCAGCCGGCGCCGCGTTCCGAGAGGAGCGAGTCGCGGGAGAGATCTTCGTCCCGCTCCGAGTCGTCACCCGAAAGAAGCGCGCCCACGCGGGCGACGAAGTGGAGAACGTACGAACAAAGCGTCATCGGACCTCACTGGAGAGCGCCATCACATCAAGACGAGGGAGTTCATTCCCCACGGAGCGAACGTGCGAACGCTCCAACAACGTCCCCGACCTTGCGTCACAATCGCGTCCATCACACGCTCGGACGTGACGCGCGTCGTCGCGTCGTCGCGTCGGTGGGCTTCTCGACGCGCGCGGGAGTTCGTGTCGTGCGCTTAACAACGTTGCGAGCGGGTAGTCACGTGCGGAGCATTCGAAGTGAAGTTCGACAGGCCAGCGAGCACAAAGGGTGAAGACGTCCGCGTCCGGTGCCTCGAATGGCAACAGATCCTCGACAAGGTTCAAGGAGGTGTCATGACGAAGCTGGATGAGGGTTCAGACGGGAATGCACGGCAGGCGGCCGCCCAAGCCGTGTCGAGTGCTGCCGAGCAGAGCAAGCAGGTGGCAGAGACAGCATCTGAGAGCGCCAAAGAGGTAGCGCAGACCGCAAAAGAACAGGCGTCGCAGATCGCGTCCGAAGTTGCAGACCAGGGCAAGAACTTGCTCCACGAAGCCAAGGGTCAGCTCACACACCAAGCCCGGGCGCAGACCGAGCAGCTCTCGGAAGCGATGCGCACGATCGGGGGACAGGCGATGGCGTTGGCCGATGGCCGCGCCAACGAGGCGGGCGCGGTCGGTGAGTACACCCGTCAGGCGGCCACGAAACTGTCGGAACTCGCCAACCGTGTCGAGGAGCGCGGCTTCGAGGGCGTGATACGCGATGTCGAAGATTTCGCGCGGCGTCGACCGGGCACGTTCTTGTTGGGTGCCGCCGTAGCCGGTTTTGCGATAGGGCGCATCTTCCGCGGCGCGGCGGCCGCGAGCGGGGAACGCGGCTCCGCCGAGGCGACGAAGGCGATTCCGGCAACGACGGGGGACGTTCACGCGAACCTGGCGTTGCAGTCGCGGGCTGTCGCGCCCGACCCGGCCCCGCCAGAAGCCTCGCTCGAGCGGCCGACACCGTTGACTCCGGGGAGGTGAGCGCGATGAGTGACCTGGGACGGCGTGGACCAGCGTCGCCGCCGACGGATGTGAAGCCGTCGGACGGCATCAGTGAACGGGACGAGCG
Organism: Acidimicrobiia bacterium; assembly: GCA_038209365.1. Taxonomy (GTDB): domain Bacteria; phylum Actinomycetota; class Acidimicrobiia; order IMCC26256; family PALSA-610; genus DASQHW01. Next base: position 55,894 of record JBBQXS010000026.1, read on the forward strand.
CGGTCTGGGTGAGCTCGTCAAGGAGATGACGAGCGAGTTGAGCGAGCTCTTCCGCAAAGAGATCGCGCTCGCCAAAGTCGAAACCAAAGAGGAAGCCGCGAAGGCCGCCAAGGCCGGCGGCATCTTCGCAGGGGCGGGGCTCGCGGGCTGGCTGGCGGTCATCTTCTTGTCGTTCGCGCTGGCCTGGGTGCTCGATGCCGTCATGCCTCGCTGGCTGGCCTTCTTCCTTGTGGGGTTGGTGTACGCCGCGGCGGCAGCGGTGTTGTTCCTGCAAGGCCGTAAGACGGCCAAAAGCATCAATCCCGTTCCCGAACAGACTGTCGGGACCCTGAAGGAGGACCTGCAATGGGCCAAAGCGCAGAAGAGCTAAGACGGGATATCGAGCGCACCCGCGATGGGTTGGGTGAGACCTTCGACGCCATCGGCAACCGCGTCAGCCCGGGCCGAATTGTGCAGCGACGCAAGAACGCGGTTCGCAGCCGGTTCCGGGGGATGAAGGACGCGGTGATGGGCACCGCCCACGACGCCTACGGTTCCACGGCAGACCGCGTCGGCGGTGTCGCCGAGTCGGCGCACGACGTCGCCGACCGCGCCGGAACGATGGCCGGCTCCGCCGTGAGCACGGTCGCGGACGCTCCCGAGGCGGCGCGTCGACAGACCCGGGGCAATCCGCTGGCCGCGGGTGTGATCGCCTTCAGCGGAGGATTGCTCGTGGCGGCGCTGTTGCCCGCCTCCGAACCCGAGCAGCACGCCGCGTCGGCGTTGCAAGATCACCTCGAGCCCCTGAAAGAACGCGCGATCGAGGCCGGCCAGGAGATCAAGGACAACCTGCAAGAGAGCGCGCAAGAAGCGGTCGAGTCGGTGAAAGAAACTGCCACCTCCGCCGCCGACGAGCTCAAGGGCCAAGCCGAGTCCGCGAGCACAGCAGTGAAGGAGCAAGCGCAGTCCGCTACCCAGCAGGTGAAGGAGCAGGCCACCTGATGGTCACGTCGAAGGGGGCGGGCCGGGGATCTTCAGCACCACGACGGCAATGTCGTCTCGGGGCAGCCCGGCTTGGAAGTCGACCGCCTCGTCTACGATGCGGTCGGCAATATGTGCGGCGTCATCGGTGCGATATGACACGAGCAGCCTCCTCGTCCGCACATCGCCGAAGAACGCTCGCTCGCGCCGTGCTTCGGTAACTCCGTCGGTGTGGAAGAACACGACGTCGGCAGGGGCAAGCTGCACCGTGGCATCGTGCAGGTCGGGAGCATCGAGGACGCCGAGCAGGGTTCCCGGGCGGCCAATGGTGTCGACACTCCCATCGCGGGTGGCTCGTAGCGGCAGCGGATGGCCCCCCGATGCGATGGTAACGCTGCATTCACCTCGGCTATTACTTTGGACCCGGGCGTAGACGACCGTAAGAAAACGGTCGATGTGCTGGTTGAGGAGTGCTTGGTTCAGTGTGGTGAGGACCGCGCTCGGCTGTCGTGTCTGCATTGCCGCGGTTCTGATGGTGTAGCGCGCCAGTGCGGTGACTTTCGCGGCCTCGACGCCCTTGCCACAGACATCGCCGAGCACGACGACCCAGTCGTTGGGACCCGTTTCGAACACGTCGTAGAAGTCGCCGCCGACCTCATCGCCCCGGCCGGCCGGTCGGTATGTCGCCGCGACATCGAGGCCGGGAATCTCGGGCGGCGTCGGCGGGATGAAACTCTCCTGCAGGGTCTGCGCCAAGGCGCGGGCACGGGCCTCGGAAGCCTCCGCGGCGTGGCGCGCGCGGAGCAGTTCCCGTTCGTACGCCCTGCGGTCGGTGGCGTCGAACACGGTGGTGCGCACGAGCACCGGCTCTCCGGCATCGTTTTGCTTGAGGACACAGTTGATCAGTGCCGGCAGTTGGGAGCCGTCTGTGCGGCGAAAGTCGACCGCGACCTGTACTTGACTCTGCATCTGCAGCAGTGGCGCAATATGGGTTTCGTACAACATACGGTCACCGGCACTGAGGAGATCCTGCAGTCGCACTCGGCTGAGCAGGTCGTCGCGCCGATGGCCGGTCCAGGCGAGAAAGGTCTCGTTCACCTTGATGATCGTGCCGTTCGGCAGCGTCGACACGTAGCCGCACGGCGCACGCTCGTAGAGATCTTCGACGCTGTCTTCGAGCAGCGCCTCGTACGGCGGATCGAACCCCGCCCCCGTGCTGCGATCTCGGGGCACTCCTGCGACCACCTAGAAGACCTATAAGAAGGCTTTGATGGCAGCGATCGTTTCGGCGGGGGCGCTCAGGTTGGGGCAATGGCCGGTCGCGGTCATCAACACGAGCTCACTGTCGGGTATCTGCCCATGCACGTACTCTCCGACAGATCGGGGAGCGAGGGCATCCTCTGCGCACTGGAGGATGAGGGTCGGCGTTTTGAGCCGCTGCAGGTCGTCTCGGTTGTCGGACAAGAAGGTGACGGCCGCGAAGTGTTTCGCGATCTCGGGGTCCGTGCGACAAAAACTGTTGCTCAGCTCCGACGCGAGTTCGGGACGGTCGCCGTTGCCCATGATCACGGGCGCGATCGCTTGCGACCATCCGAAGTAGTTGCTGTCAAGCGAGTCGAGCAGTGCGTCGATGTCTTGTTGCCTGAAGCCACCGACGTAGTCACGATCATCGATGTATCGCGGTGACGGTCCGACCAGGATCAGTTTCGCGAATCGATCGGGATCGCTGATCGCGGCGAGGATCCCGATCATTGCGCTCACCGAGTGACCGACAAAGATGGTGTTCGTGAGCTCCAGCTCGCGGTAGATCTGTAGCACGTCGTCGGCATATCCCTGCAGCGCGCCGTAGCGTTCGCGGGAGTACGCGTCGAGGTCCGACCCTCCCGCCCCGACGTGATCGAACGCGACGATCCGATGCGTATCTTCAAAGGCCGGGGTAACGAACCGCCACATGTGTTGATCGCACCCGAACCCGTGGGCGAAGACCATGGCCGGCGCGTCGTAGCTGCCGGAGACCATGACGTTGTTGCGCATCAGGACGCTCATCGCGGGTCACACTACCGAGCAGGATCTGAGCTCCATAGTGCGCGTCCAGTTCGCCGGACGTCTCAGGACGGCGAGGAACGCCTCGCGTGTGACCGCCGGGGCCCGGCTGCGGTCGCGCGACGACAGTGCCTGGGCGATTCCTAGAGCGCGTTTGCGGTGAAGGATGTGATGGTGGCGGTGCCGGTTTGGGTGAGGAAGCGCATGCCGGCGTAGCCGGAGGTGAACGTGGTGTCGGTCGCGGTGACCATCCAGCCGGTGGGTTCGGAGCCGGTGACCGCCCAGGCGTTCGCGGTCAGGGTCTGGCCTACGGCGCGGAAGTGGATGCTGTATGCCGCTCCGGCGGTTGCGGTGAACGGTGTGGTTGCAAGGATCGTGGTGACGCCGTTCACCTTCTTCTGGACGATCAGGTTTGTGTCGTCCACGTAGGCCTTGTACCAGTTGTTGCCGTCGTTCCAGCGCAAGACGTCGCCGAAGTTGCTGCCGGCGAAGGAGCTGATCGAGCCGGTCACGAAGGCTTCGGCGTCGGGCGCGGCGCCACCGAGCACGGCGCTGTAGC
>JBBQXS010000027.1:0-58816 GCA_038209365.1 Acidimicrobiia bacterium
GTGTGTGAGGCTCGAAAATCGAGCCTCACACACGCCCCCCGCCACACGCCGCCAAGGGTCAGTGCAGCGTCACCGGGAGCCGAGCGAGGCCACGCAACACGATTCGCCCGTTCCATTCCGGCGTCTCGGTTGCCAGCTCGATGTTCGGGAAGCGCCGCGCCAATGTGGTGATGGCGACCTGTCCCTCGAGCCGGGCGAGGTGAGCGCCCAGACACGAGTGGACACCGCCACCGAACGACATGTGCTCGCGCGCGTCGGCGCGCCGCAGGTCGAGCCGGTCGGCGGTCGGGCCCCACTTCAACGGGTCACGGTTCGCGGAGCCGAGGCATGTCATGAACATCGATCCCGGTTCGATCGTCTTGTCCCCGATCTCGTAGGGCGCGAGCGCGATGCGGCGTGACATCTGCACCGGCGAGTCGTAGCGCAGGAGCTCGTCGACGAACGTCGCGTCCACGGACGGGTCATTGACAAGGAGCTCGAGCTGCTCGCGGTTGCGCAGCAATGCCAGCGTGCCGTTGCCGATCAGGTTGACGGTCGTTTCGTGCCCGGCGACATAGAGCAGCATCACCTGCTCGACGAGCTCGTCCTCGCTCAGCCGGTCACCCTCGTCTTCGGCCGCAACGAGCGCGGTCAGGAGATCGTCGCCCGGGTGTTCGCGCTTCCACGCGATCGCTTCGTTGGTGTACGCGATGATGTTGTCGATCGCGTCGAACGCCGCGAGTTGCTCCTCGCGCGTGATGATCGGGTCGAAGGTCTTGACCACGGCGCCGGACCACGCCCGTAGCTCGAGGCGGTCGCGACCTTCGGGAATCCCGAGCATCTCGGAGATGACGATGAACGGCAGCGGGAACGCGAGCCCGGCGATGATGTCGAACTCGGCGCGCTGTGGCGCAGCATCGAGGTGTTCGTCCGCCACCTGCTGTACGCGGGGCCGGAGCCCTTCGATGATCCGCGGCGTGAACACTTTCGAGACGAGCCGGCGCAGGCGATGGTGGCCCGGCGGATCCATGTTCAGCATCGTGTGGGTGCCGCCCTCACGTCGTTCGTCCATCATCGCCTGGATGTCGGCGTCGACCTCGAACGGGAGCGGCGTGGCGTTGCGCTCCTCCACGCTGAGGTGGGGATCGCGGAGCACGCGGTGCACGTCTTCGTAGCGGAACAGCGCCCACGACCCGATCGGGCTCAGGTGTACGGGATCCTGGTCGCGCACGACTTGGTACTGGGCGTACGGGTCGTCGAAGAAGCCGGGCGCGAACGGATTGAGCATGGGCGGGAGGTAGCCGGTGTCCTGGGCGGGGCGCTCACTGGTGGTCACGCGAGGAACCGTACGCCTGCGGGGCACGACCCGCCGACGTGACATCGGTCACAGCGGAGAAATACTTGCAGGAGTCCTGCAACTAATGCCAGAATGCCCTCATGACGGCGATCGACGGTCGGGTGCAGCGCGGGACGCGCAACCGCGAGGCGATCGTCGACGCGCTGCTCGCGTGCTACGAAGCCGGCGACCTTCGTCCGAGCGTGCCCGAGGTGGCGGCCCGCGCCGGTGTCTCGGCCCGGTCCGTGCACAACCACTTCGTCGACGTCGAGGCCCTGCGGGCCGAGGTCTCGCAGCGGCAGTGGGAACGCTACGCGCCGCTGGTCGGCGAGGTCTCGACGATCGACGAGCTCGTGGCCAACCGCGTGACCTTCTTCGAGGCAGTCACGCCGGTGCGGCGCGCCGCGCTGTTGTCGGTGCGCGATTCGCCGACGATCGCACGCAATCTGGCCCGCCTGGATCGCTTGCTGCGGCGCCAGCTCGAGGTCGTCTTTCGAGACGCCGATCTCGATGTGCTCGACGCGCTCGAGCTCGCGACGAGCTGGGACGCGTGGAACCGGCTGCGGACGGCGCAGGGCTGCACCGTCGCCCGGGCGCGACGGCTCGTCGAACGAACGATTCGCTCTCTGACCGAAGGGACCTCATCATGAGCGCAATCCGGCCCAACAAGGAACAGTTCCTCGAGCTCATGCACGCGCCCGACGAGGGTCCGGTCGTGATGATGAACCTCTTGAAATTCAAGCCCCGCGAAGGGGCATCGGAGTACAGCAAGTACGGGCAATCCGCGGTGCAGATGGTCGAGGCGCGTGGCGGCAAGGTGCTGTGGATGGGAAAGGTCGACCAGACACTGATCGGCCCGGTCGACGAGGCGTGGGACGCGATCGCGCTCGTGCAATACCCGAGCCGAAAGGCGTTCGTAGAGATGACCTCCACCGAGGAGTACGACGCCGCCCACGAGCATCGCGAATCCGGACTTGAACGCACGCTGTTGCTCGCATGCACGCCGCGCGCCGGGACGTTGTAATGGGTCGCAAGATCCTGTTCATCACGACGGATCAGCAACGGCACGACTCGCTCGGCTGCAACGGCGGCACGATCGCGCGCACTCCTGTCGTGGACGGGCTGGCCGCCGCCGGCGTCAACTACAAGCGGGCGTACAACCAGAACACGGTGTGCATGCCGGCCCGGTCGACGATGCTCACCGGCCAGTACGTGCGGACACACGGCGTGATTGCCAACGGTGTGCCGTTGCCCGAGGACGCGCCGAGTGTCGCCGCGTACCTGCACGAGAAGGCCGGCTATCACACGGCGCTGCTCGGCAAGGCACACTTCGAGCCCGGCTTCGACATGAAGCTGCAATGGCAGGAGAACTTCATGTCGGAGCGGGGACTCGTCGGCCCGTATCGCGGCTTCGAGCACGCCGAGCTGGCGGTGCACGTGCCGACCGTCGGCAAGCGCGCATTGCAGCACTACGGCCGCTGGCTCGTCGACACGCACGGCATGGAGGCGGCGAAGGGCTTCTCGCCGTTGCTCGCCGCGGAACCCGGCGGTGACACCGGTGCGCCCGAGACGCGCGTCAATCCGATTCCGCGCGACTGGTACCACACCGACTGGGTCGCCGATCGCACGATCGCGTACCTCGATTCGCTTCCCAGCGATGCCGACTGGTTCGTATGGATGTCGTTCCCGGACCCGCATCATCCGTGGGACCCGCCGGCGTCGGAACGTCAGCGTTGCGATTGGCGCGACCTCGATCTCCCGCCCGGGCATCCCGGCTCGAAAGAGAACATCGAACGGGTGCTCGCGCAGAAGCCGGCGCACTGGCTCGCGCTGTGGGAGGGATCATTCATCAACGCCGAAGGTGGTCCCGGCTCGTACCGGCCGCAACAGGTGAGTGACGATTCGCTGCGCGAGATCAACGCGATGGTGCACATCATGAACGAGATGATCGACGAGGCGTGCGGGCGCGTGCTGCGGCGTATCGGCGAGCGCGGGTGGGAGGCGGACACCGACGTCTTTTTCACGACCGATCACGGCGAGCTGCAGGGCGACTACGGCCTGATCTTCAAGGGCCCGTTCCACACCGATGCACTGATGCGGTTGCCGATGGTGTGGCGGCCCGCGCCGTCCGCGGACGTCACGCCCGCGGAGGTCGGTGAACCGGTGGGACAACTCGATCTCGCGCCGACGTTCTGCGAGATCGCGGGTGTGGCGCAGCCGGAGTGGATGCAGGGCGCGCCGTTGCCGACGGCGAAGGGCAACGGTCGCGAGCGCGTCCTGTGCGAGTGGGATTCGCAGTTTCCCGGCTACGGCATGCATCTGCGAACGATCTATCGCGACGGCTGGCTGTGCACGGCGTACGAGCCGTCGACGATCGGCGAACCGAACGGCCTCGAGGAGTTCTTCGCGGCGACGGGCATGTTCGGCGGGGGGATCGGCCCGCGGAGCTCGGTCGCGTACGACGGCACCGAAGGCGAGCTCTACAACGTCGAGGAAGACCCGTACCAGTGGGAGAACCGGTGGGACGATCCCGCGTGCAAGGCACTGAAGGAAGATCTCGTCACGGATCTCTACGACAGCCTGCCAAGTGAACGAACCGTGCTGAAGGTCGAACGCCCCGCGTAACGCAGGAGCCGGGGCTCAGCGGCGGCGGAGGTGCGCGGTCTGGGTGGCGATCGCGCACAGTCGCCCCTCTTCGTCCCACAGGCGGGCGGGACCGGTCGCGTAGCCGTCGCCGATGTGCCACGCCTCGATCTCCTGCAACACCCACGGGGTCGCGGGCGTTCGCACGAAGCGGATGCCGATCTCGAGCGAGAGCGACATGAAGTGGCCGCGCTCGTCGTGCGGCCCGAGCGCGCGGCCGACTGCGGGACCGAGGACGTCACCGTGCACCGCGAGCGTCAACCGGTCCGGCTCGCCTTCGAGCAGGCGCACCCATGAAAGGAACTGCCCCCGGCCCGGGTCGTCGAGCGGGCTCACCGGGCGCCACGCGGTCTGCTCGTGGAAGTTGATGCGACCGAACGGGTTGGGACGTTCCAGATCGGGTGGCAACGGCGTGTCTGCGGGCAGCGGAACCTCGGGGAATCGCACCTCCTGATGCGCGAGGTCAGTGTCGTGCGCCGCGCCGAACACCCCGTGCACGCGCAGGGCAGGACCGCCAACCCCGTCGACGCGCAAGTCGGCGGCAACCTGCGACGCGCGCCGACCGTCGCGCAGGATGTCGACGTCGATCGACACCGCGCCGGGTGGGACGGGAGCGAGAAAGATGGCGTTCGCCGTCACGAGCTCGAGGTCGGGCCGATCGAGCGCCTCGAGCATCGCGCGCAGTGCGGCGTACATCGAGACGCCGCCGAAGACGTAGGCGACCTTCCACGCATCCGGAAGATTGGCATGGAACCGGTTCGGTCGTCCGGGGTCCGGTGTCAGCGTCGTGTCCGCACGGAGGTCGTGAGGCATCGGAACAGCCTACGCTGCTGCTCGTGGAACATCGGATGCCTCGACTCAAGCCGCTCCCTCGCGACAGGTGGGACGACGAGACGCGGGCCATCCTCGGCGATGGCGACCCGACGCTCAACATCTTCGCGACGCTCGCACACCATCCGAAGCTGATGAAGCGGTGGCTGGTCTTCGGGAATCACGTGCTCGCCAAGAACACGTTGGGAGCGCGCGATCGCGAGCTGTTGATCCTGCGCACCGGATGGAACTGTCGCGCGCCGTACGAGTGGGGCCAGCACGTCGTGATCGCGCGCGGCGCCGGCGTCACCGACGATGAGATCACACGTGTCACCGAAGGTCCCGATGCCGACGGCTGGGCGCCGCGCGATGCGCTCCTCGTGCGGGCGGCCGACGAGTTGCACGGCGAACAGACGCTCTCCGACAGGACCTACGACGCGCTCGCGCAACACTACGATGAGCGAGAGCTGCTCGACATCGTGTTCACCGTCGGCCAGTACCACCTGGTCTCCATGGCGCTGAACACGTTCCGCGTGGAGCGTGACGACGGCGTTACCGGCGTCCCGTTCCCCGCACAGTCGTAGCGCCTTCCACCTGCGCGCCGAGCTCGCGGACACGCTGCGCGAGCGCGCGGTCGGAGGTTACGACGGTGAGCGACGCCGGATCCTGATCACCCGCGACTTCGTCGACGATGCGATCGTCGGCCGCGTCTCTGCCGCCGCGCTGCGCGTACGCGACGAGCACGCCGTCGTGTACACCCTCGGGGAGTCCGTGAAGTGGGCGCCCGTCGAGCACCACCGCGATCCGGTCGCCAGTCTTGCTCGCGCGGTCCTGGAGATCGGCGACCAACCGCCGCGCCGCGCCCTCCAGATCGCGCCACCAACCATCGGGGCGGCTGCCGATCACGTTGTTGCCGTCGACGATGAGACGCCGGCGAGCCTCCGGTGCAACGAGATGATGCTCACCGGCGCGCGCCCTGGTGGACGAAACGTGGGTCAGCTCGTCGTCGATGTCGAGCCTCCCGGCATCTTCGACGGCGAAGCCCGGTCGGGGCACCACCAGCACGCGCGGCAGCGCGGCGACCGCGGCGTCACGCGCCGCGACATCGCCGCCGTACCACTCGGGATCACGCACCTGTGCCCACTTGTCGGCGCCCATCACGACGGCGTCATAACCGCGCGCGATGTCGGTGATGAGCTGGTCATCCGTCACCGTGACGCCGAGCCAGGGACGGGCGCGTGCTGCGCGCTCGATCGCGGCGACGCGCGCGGCAAGCGGGAGGTGCGCGCCGACCTCCTTGCCGAGCGCCGACCGCGACAGTGCGAGGTCGAGGTGATCGAGTGCCGCTTCGTGCACCGCCCGTTCGGCGATCGCGAGGTGGGCAATCGTCAACGGGTCGAACGAGCCGGGGTAGACGCCCCGCACACCACCGGCAGTCACGGCCGCAGAATCGGAGGGTGAAGCTGCGTGGCGGTCCCCCGGCGGTACAGCGCCGCGGGCCGGCCGTCGGTGGGTGCGGTCCCCCCGGTCGGCTCCACGAATCGCGCCGTCGACAGCACCTTGCGCCGGAAGTTGCCCTCGTGGAGCGCCTGCCCCCACACCGCTTCGTAGACGCGCCGTAGCTCCCCGAGCGTGAAGGGCTCGTCGAGAAAGGCGGTCGCGAGGGTCGTGTACTCGAGCTTGGCGCGTGCCCGTTCGACACCGTCGGCGACGATGTGCGCGTGGTCGAAGGCGAGTGGGACGCCGTCGTCGCCGCCGATTCCCTCGATCGCCAAGTCGTCGACCGCCCAGAAGCGCGCGTCGGCCGCGTCCGAACCGGCGACGGCGGGCTCGTTGTGCGCGGTGAACCCCACGTAGGCGACCGAGACGACGCGCATGCGCGGGTCGCGGTCGGGTGCGCCGTAGGAGCGGAGCTGCTCGACGTGGCCGAGACCGTGCCCGCCGCCCGCGACCAGCACCCCCGTCTCCTCCGCGAGCTCACGACGTGCGGCGCCGTCGAGATCGTCGTCGGGCTCGACGAAGCCGCCCGGCAATGCCCAGAGGCCGCGGTACGGGTGGCCCTCCCGCTCGACGAGGAGCACCGAGAGCCGGCCCGCGCGGACGGTCAACAGCACCACGTCCACCGTCACCGCGACAAGCGGGTACTTCTTGGGGTCGTATGCCGCGAGGAACTGTGCCTCGCCCTGCCGTTCGGGTGTCACAGGACCTCGATCCCCTCTCCGCGCACCGAGGATAAAGGGAGACGACAGCGCAGCGACCGGAGGGAGCGGAGCGTGGAGTCGACCCGTGGGCAGGGAGACGACAGCGCAGCGACCGGAGGGAGCGGAGCGTGGAGTCGACCCGTACAGAAGGCGGGGACCGCGCCGCCTGGGCTCGGGCGGGGGCCGATCCAGCACAGCACGGTCCCCTGCGCGGCACGGTACGCGACGTCGCGCCCGATCTGGTCGCGGGCCGGCGACCCGGACCGTCACCTCGGCCCGTCCGGGCCTCCCAAACAAACGTTTGATAGGGTGGTCGGACCCATGGCGGACCAGCGCAATCGCATTCTCGAAGCTTCGCTCGCGCTCATGGCCGACCACGGCGCCAGCGGAACGAGCATGCGTGCGGTGGCGGCGGTGTGCGGGTGCAACGTGGCGACCCTTTACCACTACTTCCCGTCCAAGCACGATCTGCTCCAGGCCGCGATCGCGCACCGGCGCGCGGTTGACCTCCCGGCCCGGCCCTTTCCCGAGGGCATCGCGGGCAGCGTCGAGAACCGCCTGGCCGCCTTGCTCGACCACCTGTTCGTCGGCATGACCGCCGACGCCGATCTGTGGCGGACGCTGCTCGCGGAGGCGATCCACGGCGACGACGACGTGCTCGGCCCGTTGCTCGACACGGCGGCCGCGTTCGAGCTCGCGCTCGCGGGGTGGCTGCGCGACCTGTGCCCCGACGCCCCGGCGCTCCACGACCCAGCGCTCGTGCGCGCCCTTCGGAATGCCGTCATCGGCGTGCTCGTCGAGCATCTGCCCCAGCCCGAAAACCGGCGTGCCGCGCTCGAGGCGCGCGCACGCGAGCTCGCGAGCGTGTTCGCGCGGGTTCGCCCGGAAGCGAGAACCGAGAACTGATGACCACGACGCCTGCGCCACCGTTCGAGATCGACGCGCTCGACCCCATGTTGTACGTGCGCGGCGTCGCCCACGAGGTCTATGCCTGGATGCGCGAGCACGATCCCGTGCACCGCGACGAGAAGAACAACCTGTGGGTCATCACCAAGTACGAGGACGTCTCATTCGTCGAACGGCACCCCGAGCTGTTCTGCAGCCGCCAAGGCGTGCGTCCGAAGGGAGGCGGTGCCGATTCGCTGTCGATCGTGTCGATGGACGATCCCGAGCATGCCCGCCAGCGGCGCATGGTCAGCCGCGGGTTCACGCCGTCGCGCATCAACCAGCTGATGCAGCACGTCCGCGACCTGGCGCGCGGGCTGGTCGACAACGTGGCGAGCCGCGGCGAGTGCGACTTCGTCATGGATATTGCGCGGCCGCTCCCGCTGATCGTGATCGCGGAGATGCTCGGGCTCCCGGTCGAGGATCGCGAGCGCCTCGCGCATTGGTCGGACACGATGATGGCCGCCGAGGCGGCCGAGCCCGGCGATCCGCTCGCGCAGGTCGCGGGGGAGGCATGGGCGGAATACGTGACATACCTGGATACGCTGCTCGAAGATCGTCGGGCGCGCCCGCGCGACGACCTCATCTCGGTGCTCCTGTCGTCGGCTCATGCCGACGACCTCACCGCCGAGGAGCTGATGTCGTTCCTGGTGTTGCTGTTGGTCGCCGGCAACGAGACCACGCGCAACGCGCTCTCGGGTGGCATGCTCGCCCTCACCACGTTTCCGGAGCAGCGGGCCCGGCTCGTCGCGGACCTGTCGATCGTGAACACCGCGACCGAGGAGATTCTTCGCTACGTCTCGCCGGTGATCAGCTTCTCTCGCACGGTCTGCGCAGACACGGAGCTTCGCGGACGAGAATTGCGAGAGGGCGACGTGCTGCTCAACCTCTATCCGTCGGCCAACCGTGACGCCGATGTGTTCGACGACCCCGACGTCTTCCGCATCGACCGCGAGCCGAACCTGCACCTTGCCTTCGGCACCGGGCCCCATTTCTGTCTCGGCGCGAACCTGGCGCGGACGGAGATCCGAATCCTTCTCGAGGAGCTGTTCACGCGGCTCCCGGACGTGCGCGTCGCCGATGGTGGCGGTGCGCAACGCGGACCCAACTCGCTGGTGACCACGATCCAGCACCTGCCGGTCGTGTTCACACCTGTGCCGTAACGCGCGCGACGACAACGGCGACCCCGGTCAGACGGTGGCCGCCTTCGTCGCGCACCTCGACCCGGCAGACCTCACCGTCGGAACGGGTGCCGAGAGAACGTGCGATCGCTCGTATCGGGCCGACGCGGTTGGGCGCGAGGAAATGGAGCACGACGTCGGTCGTGACGCCTCCGGTGCTGTGCTCGGCGGCGATGTCCACGAGCGTGGCGACGACGCCCCCGTGCAGGATGCCCCACGGGTTGCGCAGCTCGTCGGCGAGATCGATCTCGACGGCGTCGGGCGCGACCGCGCGCACCCCGAGCCATTCGTCGAGGGGGGCCAGTCCCGAAGGCGGCGGCCCCGCGTCGAGCACCAGCGGGCGGCGGTGGTGAGGTGGACCGTTCTCCGGCACGAGGATCGCCGAGGTGAGCACGCCGTCGGCGACGAGCGCGTCGGCTGCGCCCTCGTCGTGTATCCGGACCGCCGTGACCACGTTGTTCCGTCCGCGGCGCAGCACGTCGGCGTCGATGCGCAACGGTCCGGTCTGCGCGAGCGAGATCGTCCGCGCCGCAAGGTTGGTCGACACCACCCACCCGTCGGGCAGCGCCGCGAGCCCGGCACAGATGCCACCGACGTTGTCGAGCAGTGTCAGCAGCGCGCCCGCGCGTACACCTCCGTGTGGTCCCCGGAGGTGCGCGGGCGCGGGGGCGTAGCCGACCATGTGGCCCTCGTCGCCCTCACGAAGGTCGACGCGCAGATAACGAGACACGCCGCGGCCGTCCTCCGAGCCGGCGTACTCCTCCTGCCTGCTCATGAGCCCAAGCCGCGGGTCGCAACCGCGCTGGTCAGCGTCATGAGGCGGTGTTCGGCGCCCGCGTCGACGATCTGCACGCGTGCGCGACCGTGGCCGGCTGCGACGTCGAGCACGTCGGCGCGCGTGCGCACCGGCCCGACCCGGCCGAATCCGAGGTAGGTGACGTGAAGATCGCTGACGACGAGTGGTTCGCCGCTCGCAGCGCGCAGGGCATGTTCAGCCGCGACGTCTGCGACCGTTGCGACGATGCCGCCCTGCATGGCGCCCATGGAGTTACGGGACCAGTCGGTGACCGGAAGCTCGACGATGCCCGCGCTGGCATCGCGTACCCGTATGCCGAGCGCATCGGGCAGCGGCGCCCTCAAACGCGACATCTCCGTCGCCATTGTCGTCGGCCCGGAGCCGCGCACCTCGCGCATATCGGGATTGACGTCACGGCGGGGGAGCACGGAGAAGCTCATGGTCGCGATGCCGACGTCGCGTTCGCCGTCGTCGACGAGCACGACCTCGACGACCACAGTCGTGCGACCCGCCCGCAGGACTTCCGCACGCGCCTCGACGACCGAGCCCGGAGGTGCACCCGCGACGACGTGCAGGGTGAGGTCGGCCGTCGCGATCCAGTTCGGTTGCGCGGCGGTTGCTGCCAGACCTCCGCCGATCACGTCGACCAACGTCGACAGCGCGCCCGCGCGAGCAGTCCCCCGGTCGGTGCAGAGCTCGGGGACGATGGGAAGCCGCGCCCGGCTCGTCCGACCGTCCACCGAATGCTCGAACGTGAATCGCAGGTCGCGCAACACGTGCTCGTCGGGCGGATACATGGTCAACCGGCCGCCCGTCCGGGCAGCCCGAGCTCGATCACGTCGCCGCGCTCGTCGACATCGAGCAACGCGACGGTTCCCTTGGGATCGACGCGGCCGAGCTCATTGCGCTTGTACGCATGGCCCTTGCCGTCGAACGCCCACGCGTGCCCCGCGCACACCAACTCGTCGCGCGAGACATAGCCCTCACTGAGGTCGTGATCGAGGTGCGGACAGCGTCGTGGGGCCGTGCGCACTCGTCCGTCCCAACCCCGCCACACGACGAACTCCTCGCCCTCGACGTCGACTGCGACCACGCGACCGATGCCGACGGCGTCATGCTCGATTCGCATTGCCTCAGTTGGCGGTGACGTCGTCGGGATACTGGGCGAACATCGCCGGGTGCCCGCGCTGCCGCTTGAGCACCTCTCGCCACAGCCGTTCCGGGGCGCGGACGAACGGGTCGTCGCGTCGGAGGTCCACGACGAACCAGGCGTTCGCTTCGAGCTCGCCCTCGAGCTGACCGGGTGCCCATCCCGCGTAGCCGACGAACACCCGCAACTCGTCGAGCGGCACCCCGAGGTCGAGCGGGTCGCGGCCGAGGTCGACGGTACCGAGGTCGTCGATGATCGGGACCCACCCATCGATCGCGTCGATCCCCGCCCGGCCGAGCGCGATCACCGCGTCCGGCGACACGGGCCCGCCGGTGAAGACGACGGTGGGTGCCGCGGCGAACACCTGCCACTCGGGAAGCACGTCGCCGAGCGCAATCTCACTCGGCCGGTTCAGGATGATCCCGAGCGCACCGTCGTCGCCGTGCTCGAGGATGAGCACGACCGCCCGATCGAAGTTGGGGTCGACGAGCGGCGGGGTCGCGACGAGCAGGCATCCGCGCAGCGTTTCCCTCTCGGTGTGCACGGGCCCGATCTTGGCACGGTGACCGTAGGCTCGATGTCCGATGACCGCCGCGCCCGAGCTGCTCGCCGCGTTGCGTGCCGCAGTGGGCGAGGCGTACGTGCGCAACGATCCGGACGTGGTTGCCGGGCAGGTCGTCGACTGGACCGGCCGGTTCCGGGGAGCGACCCCCGCCGTGGTCCGCCCGGGCCGCGTCGAGGAGGTCGCCGCCGTGTTGCGCGTGTGCCACGACGCCGGCGCGGCGGTCGTGCCGCAAGGGGGCAATACGGGCTTGGTCGGGGGCTCGGTGCCACTGCACGGGGAGGTCGTGTTGGACCTCAGGCGCCTCGATGCGGTCATGCCCGTCGACAAGCGCACGGGCCAGGTCACGGTGCAGGCCGGCGTGACGATCTCCGCACTGCAACGGCACGCTCGCGACGCGGGCTGGCAGTACGGCATCGATCTCGGTTCGCGCGATACCGCAACCGTCGGTGGGACGGTCGCGACCAACGCCGGTGGGGTCCACGTGTTGCGCTACGGCCCGACCCGCCGCCAGGTCGTGGGCATCGAAGCCGTCCTCGCGGACGGACGGGTGCTGCGACGCCTCGACGGCCTCGAGAAGGACAACACCGGCTACGACCTCGCCGGTCTGCTCTGCGGCAGCGAGGGCACGCTCGCGGTCGTCACGGCCGCGCGCGTGAGGCTCGTGCCGCGGCCGGCGTTCACCGTCGTGGCCCTGCTCGCGTTCGGGAGCGTCGATGCCGCCCTCGACGCGGTGGGGGAGCTGCGCCGCACCCTCGACTGCGTGCAGGCGCTCGAGTTCTTCCTGCAGAACGGTCTCGACCTGGTGTGCGAGCGCTTCCGGCTGCCCCGCCCGTTTGCCGGCAGGCACGACGCCTACGTGCTCGTGGAAGCCGCAGCCTTCACGGATCCGACTGAATCGCTCGCCCGTGCGGTCGAAGCGCTCGATGCCGCGGACGTCGCGGTGTCGACTGATGACGCGGCGGCCCGGGCACTGTGGCGGTATCGAGAAGCGCACACCGAGGCGATCAACCTGGAGGGCGCGCCTCACAAGCTCGACGTGTCGTTGCCGGCCGACCGCCTCGCTTCCTTCGTGCACGATGTCGCGGCTCGCGTCGCCGATGTCGCGCCCGGCGCGTCGGTCTGGCTCTTCGGGCACGCGGGTGACGGCAACGTGCACGTCAACGTGACCGGCGTCGCCCCCGACGACGAGCGTGTCACCGCGGCCGTGCTCGGTTTCGTCGCCCAGCTGCACGGTTCGATCAGCGCGGAGCACGGCATCGGCGCGGCCAAGCGCGCGTACGTGCCGCTCGTACGGAGTCGCGTCGAGATCGCCACCTACCGCGCGATCAAAGACGCGCTCGATCCCCGCGGCATCTTGAATCCGCACGTGCTGTTCCCCGAAGACGCACGCGCGGACTTCCGGGATTAGGACCCGGCGCGGACGAGGCCGCGCGGACGCCGCCGCTTCCGGACATCCCGCTTGACTTCCTCACAAATCCGGCAAGACTGTCCGATGTTCTGCCGCACCGGCCCGTGGCGCCCCGCGCCGGTGTGGCTGGCTCGGGTCGCCGGCCGGTCGGACCGCCCGCCGCCGCCCGGCGACCCGAGCGACCCCCGCGCACACGCGCGAAACGCGCGCACGAATGGTCAGAGTGTCTCGGCGGCGCGCGCCGGATCGTGCTCGGGGAGGTAGTCCTGTGCCCAGCTCATCCGCTTCCAATCGGGAATCGGCGCGTCGGTGTCTTCGCGGGGCACGAACTTCGAGCGCTCGACGAGTTGCATCTTGTGGATGTAGCGCGAGCAGTTCGGAAAGACCTTTAACGTCTGCACGCGCACGACGAGCTTGGCGCCCGGCATCGTCGCCAGCAACGGGTCGCGCTCGTCGACAGTCGCAATGCCGTTCACTCGCACCCGGTTCGGCTCCTCGAAGTCGATGAACAGCAGGCCGACCGGCGCGTGGGCCCGGATGTTGCCGAGCGAGAGGAACATGCCGTTGCCGTCGTAAACGGGGAACGCAATCGTTCGCTCGTCGACGACACGGACGAAGCCGGGATCGCCGCCCTTGTACGAACACTGCGGGTTCCCGTCGCCATCGCACGTGGCGAGAAAGAACATGTCGCGCGATTCGATGAACTGCCTGGCGTGCTCGTCCACCTTGTCGCTGACGAGCAGCTCGTCGATGCGGTCCGCGATGCGCCTGGTGTGAAAGCGATCCTGCCAGAAGCGGTGGTCGTCGTTGAAGGTCCCCATACTCATGGGCGCCATGGTCGCGCGGTCTACTGGAGCTCGTACACCGGATTCACGATCGCGAGACGGCCCCGGTGTTCGATGGCCATCCCCTCCACCCACAGCGCGGCACCGATGCGCAGGCCCTCGACGGCGCGACGGCCGAAGAACACGACACACACCGACCCTGTCTCGTCGGCCACCGTGCACTCGAGGCTGGGACTGCCGGCGAGGGGTTCCACGCGTACGGCGCGCACGCGTCCCTGCACCCGCACGTATTGCCGGCACTGCACGCCGGCGATCGAGGTCGCGCCGTCAGGTCCGCGCGTCCGCGCGCCCACCGACGCGGCGCCGACCTTGCCCCGACCGTTTCCCCGACCGTTCGCCCGACCCTTCCGACGGCCCTCGCCGTTTGGCGACGGCCGCGGTATGCCGACGGGCGTCGTCGCCATGTGACGGTCGTCGAAGTGGAACGGGACCGTCGTGACATTCGCGTGCGGCAGGCGCGAGATCTCCCGAGCAAGTGCCTCTGCGGTCTGATCGTGGAGCAGCCGGTGCCAGACGCCGTTGAACATCCGCTCCGGCAAGAGCACGCAGACTTCCGAATCGCCCGCGCTCAGCTCGCGGGCGACGCTTTCCACCGCGGCGCGCGTCAGGCGCCGGTCGGGACAATCGATCAACTCGAGCGACAGATTGGCGAGCCCGTGCTCGCGCCACTGCGCCGCGAGCTCGTCGGCGTGGTGCTGGTCGATCACGAAGTGCACGGCCCGAAGCTCGTCGGGCCGCAAGGTCCGACCGAACTGCATGGCGCGTGCGACCGCGAGGTCGAGCCGGTCGACGAACACCATCACGACGAGCCGCCGCCGAACGGGTGCCGCGACAGCGTTGGGCACGTCGTGTTCGAGCGCGGTGTCTTCCCGCTCGTACTGCTTCGCCAGTCGCACGAGAAGGACCACCATGACCGGCACGAGCAGCGCGATCACCCATGCGCCTTCCATGAACTTGTAGCGAGCGATGACGAGGTCGACGACAAGTGAGAGGAAGGCGCCGACACCGTTGACGAAGAGACCCCAGCGCCAGCCCGATTCCTTCTCTCGAATGTGGTGTTTCGCCATGCCCGCTTGCGACAACGTGAACGACGTGAACACACCGATCGCATACAACGGGATCAGGCGGTCCACCCGGGCGTTCGTCACGAGCAACAGGAAGATCGCGGCCACCGCCAAGAAGATGATGCCGTTGGAGAACACGAGGCGATGGCCGCGCTTGGTGAGCTGGCGCGGCATGAAGTTGTCGCCCGCGTGGAACGACGCGAGCCGCGGGAAGTCCGCGAAGCTCGTGTTGGCCGCCAGCACGAGGATCAGCATGGTTCCGGCCTGGAGGCAGTAGTAGAGAGCATTGCCTCCGAAACCGCCGCCGTACGCAAGCTTGCCGATCTGGGAGATCACCGTCGGCGTGCCGCTCTCGAACGGTGCCACGTGCATCCGGCTGTCCATGATCGACAGCCCGAGGAACATGAGCCCGAGAAGCGAGCCCATGATCACGAGCGTCGTCCGCGCGTTCTTCCATTCAGGCTTGCGGAACGCGGGCACGCCGTTGGAGATCGCCTCCACGCCCGTGACGGCCGCGCCGCCCGAGGCGAACGAGTGGAGTACCAGCGCGATCGACGCGCCCGCCAAGATGCCGGCGCCCTTCGTGCCGAAGTTCATAACTCCTTGCGTCGGCGCGTAGCTCGCCCTGGCAAGACCGCCATGGAACGCCTTGAAGACACCGAACCCGATCAGCACGGCCATGTTCACGATGAAGAAGTAGGTCGGCGCCGCGAAGAGCCGGCCCGACTCCTTGACGCCGCGCAGGTTGCCGTACGCGATCAAGACCACGAACGCGATGGATATCCAAAGGATGAACGGTGCGAACACCGGGAACGCGGATGCCAACGCGGCAGTACCTGCCGCGACCGACACGGACACGGTGAGGACGTAGTCGGTGAGGAGCGCGACGCCGGCGACCTGCGCGGGAAGAAGGCCGAAGTTGTCGCGCGTGACCATGTACGCGCCGCCGGCCGTAGGGTACGCCTTGATCGTCTGGCGGTACGAGAAGAACAAGACCACCAGCAGCGCGGTCGTGATCGGCACGACAAGCGCGAACGCGCCGATGCCGACAATCGGGACGAGGACGCGCAACATCTCTTCGGTCGCGTACGCCGACGACGAGAGGTTGTCGGACGCGAACACGGCGAGCGCGGTCGGCTTGCCGAGTCGTTCGTGCTCCAGCTCCTCGGTGTGCAGCGGCGGACCGAGGAGCTTGTTCTTCAGTCGGTAGCCCGCGCCATCGGGTGGCAACTCCACGTCGGGGAGCACCGGCATGGGCGCCGGGTGCGGTGCGGACGGCGCGGTGATCTCCGTCGGCCGCGTCGGCTCGGTCAGCACGTCGTCTCCATGAAGGGGTCGTGCGCGCCCCTGCGGCGCGCGTCTCCTCAGCAAACTGCCGCCGCGCCGAAAAGTCTCGCTCGACGCCGTCAAGAAGACATCAAATGGTGCGCTACACGGCCTCCGCGGGCACCCACGCGGCGTGGAAGCCGTACGGCACCCGTTGCGGAAGCGGGACGCGCGCGAGCGGTCCGGCGCTGATGTCCCGCGCGTCGAGGAGCACGAGCTCGGACGCGTCGCGGGTCCGGTCGTATACGAAGCTCATCACGACGCCCTCGGCCTCGTCGGGCCCCGTCGGCACGAAGAGCCACTCGCCCGACGACTGGGCAGGGCCGGGGTCCCAGCGCGTCTCGGTGCCCGTGACGGCGTCGGTGTGCGCTGCTCCCTCGAACACGATGTCATCTGCGCCGGTACGCGTCCCCACCCGCCATCCGTGTCGATACGAGCGCCCGGTTCGACGCCGATCGATCGACGGCAGCTCGGCGTCGAGGTCGGATCGAAGCTCGTCGTGGAAGGTGAGATGCGAACCGGCAGTGTTGATCCGCCACCGGTGCAGGCGCGGCGTCGATCCGAGCGCAGACCCCTTCTGGAACACGCTGACGAGCCGGCTCACGTCGAGCACCACGTCGTCACCCTCGCGCCACGCGTTCATTCCGTGGAAGACGTAGCACGGTTCGATCTCCACCCAACGAATGGCCGACGTGGGCCCACCGAGCGGCATCACGCCGATGCGCGCGCCGTACGCAGGTCGCCACACGTACGGCATGATGCGCGAACGCTTCTCGGTCACCATCTTGATCGCGAGTTGCATGTCGAACAGGACGGGCATCTCCCAGAAGATCACATCTCGATCGGTGATCGCGAAGTCGTGAATCATCGTGGACGCCTTCACCTCGACCGGCTGGCTCGACACCAAGACGCCGTCGCGATCGGCGACGTGGTACAGCAGGTACGGCTCGGCGAAGTTGTAGCCGAAGAAGTGCATCTGCTGCGTGACCGGATCGATCTTCGGGTGCGCGGTCATGTTTCCCTGCAGCCGGCCGCCGAAGTCGTACGCGCCGACCGTCGAGAGGTCACGGGGGCGGATCGCATACGGGAAGCCGACCTCGCCGAGACTCAGCAACTTGCCCGCGTGGTGGACGAGTGACACGTTGCTCAAGCCCGATGCACCGCCGGGCGGACCCTTCGCCGTGAGGCCGCCTCCCGCCGCGAGCAACGTGGTGCGCACGTAGCGATTGCGATACCAGGTGGCCTTGCCGTCGGCGAGCATCACGCCGTGCACCATGCCGTCGCCGAGGAACCAGTGCGACGACCAGCGCGGTTTCGGATTGGAGCCATTGCGCACGTACAGACCTGAGAGCTCGCGCGGCAACGAGCCGTCGACCTTCAGGTCGACAGCCTCGACCTCGTGTTCGACGGGCGCGAAGTCGCCGCGCAGCCACCACGGCACGGAACGGTCGACGACGGTTGTCGGCGTAGGCGCGAACGTCGACGGCGGCGCGGCGCGGCTCGTGCCTCCGTTGCCGCACGCGGCAAGCGCGTACGCGGCCGCGGCGCCGACTGCGGTGTACCCACCGAGTCGAAGGAGGGTCCGGCGGTCGATGGCATCTTCGGGCACGTCGTCCTCACTCACGAGACTCCTCATCTTACTGATCGTGGTCAGGGATGCAGCCGGCGAACGACGATGATCGGGGTGCGCTCGTCGTGCTGGCCCAGGGGATTGTCGAGCAGCACTTCCCGGACAATGGCGCGATCGATCGGGAACCCCGGGCTCGTGCCGAGCACCTCGACGTTGATGTTGTTGGCGTCGACGATCGCGACGGGCGCGCCGACGTGCGCCGCCAGCTCGGCGCACGCCGCGTCGGGGTCGGTCGGGCCGAGCATCGCGAATTCGTCGAACGGTTTGACGGTCGCCGGACTGAACCCGTCGATCTCGGAGATGCGGTGGCCGGCGATGCGGTAGAAGTCGCCTCGCCGGCGCAGGAGTATGCGCGACGCCCCCCCGAGCACCATCGCGAAGAACATCCGCCACCAACCCGCCTGCATGATCGCGACCTGCATCTTGCGCGGATCGGAGTAGCCGACGTCGTCCGGGTGCTTGGTCACCCCCTTCACGAGCAGCTTGGCGAGGCGGCCGGCCCGTACGACCGAGTGGTGGATCACACGACCCTGCGAGATCGTCACGAACTTCTCCGAGACCGCGAGCCAGTCGTCGGATTGCACGACGGGCTTCACGTATTCGTCGAACACCGGTGGGAGCGGCTCTTTGATGTGGATGAGGTGGGTCTGCACGGGGATGCGCTCGTAGTCGACCCCGCGTACCGTCACGACGCTCACGAGGCCACCGCCACGGTGTCGTCGATGTAGCGACGCATCCAGAGCTCGGTCACGAGGACCCGCCAGAAGATCAAGCCGTCGCCGGGACGGCCTGCGAGATACTCGTCCCACGCGCGCACGAGCTGCGGCTGGTCGTACACCTCGCGGCCGGCGAGATCACGCGACGAGAAGATGCCGCGGATGTGGTCGGCTCTCCCCTTCATCCACGTGATGTCGGGGTTCGTGAACCCGATCTTGGAGCGACGCAGGCGGTTCTTGTCCGGCATCCGACCCTTCATCGCGTTGCGGTACACCGCGCGGTTCCAGCCACCCTTGATCTTCTGGTCGATGGGCAGCGCGAAGATGTGCTCCACCATCTCGTGATCGAGAAACGGCACGCGGGCCTCTATGGAGAACGCCATCGAGTTCTTGTCCTCGTAGCGCAAGAGGTCCGGAGTCGAATACCGGAGCACGTCGCTGGCAAGACGCTCGTTGAGGTTCTTGTGCGCCTCGAAATGCGCGGTTGTGCCTTCTCGCAAGAGCTCCCGCGCCGTGAGGACGTTGGTGCGCCGGCCCGGCAGACGCGTGCGCACGATCTCGCCGAAGTACTTCTTGTACAGGTCCCATCCCTTCACGATCTCGCGTGCGCCGGAGAGGTAGTGGCGTTGCGCGATCGCGGACGCGAGGTACGCACGAAAGTAAGGGATGTAACCGGCCAGTAGCTCGTCGCCGCCGTTGCCGCTCACCATCACCTTGACGTGCTCGCTGGCGAGCCGGTACACGGAGTAGTAC
Source organism: Acidimicrobiia bacterium (assembly GCA_038209365.1). Lineage (GTDB taxonomy): Bacteria > Actinomycetota > Acidimicrobiia > IMCC26256 > PALSA-610 > DASQHW01. The sequence continues at coordinate 19,349 of JBBQXS010000027.1, forward strand.
GCGTACGGCGCCGACGCGATCGTCGGCTCCTCCTGGAACCAGATCCACTCCATGATCTCGTTCCAGAAGTCGTCGGCCTGGGGATAGGCGTAGTGGGGGATGCTGCCGACCGCCCGCTCCACCTCGTGGACGTACTCGTTCTCGTCGATGCTCTGGCCGGGATACAACGCCGAGAACGTATAGAGGCCTTCGGTGTGCAGGTCGGCGCCGCCGGTCATGAGGCGCGCCATCGTCGATACGACGCCCGTCGAGTCGAGCCCGCCCGAGAGGGGCACACCTACCGGGACGTCGGAGATGAGATGACGGGCGACGACGCGGTCCCAGACGTGCGCGAACTCCTGCGCGTAGTCGTCGTCCGAACGGCTCGACGAGAACTCGGGATTCACGGGCGGGTTCCAGTACCGCTCGATCTTCACGATGCCGTCGGGCCGCACGATCATGGTGTGGCCCGGCAGCAGCCGCTGTACGCCGTCGAAGAACGTGTCCTCGCCGTCGTCGTGCAACCGGTACAGCAAGAAGCGCCGCACGGCATCGAGGTCGGGCTGTCTCCGCGCGCGGGGGTCCTGGAAGATCGCCTTCAACTCGGACGCGAACGCGAAGCCACCTGGTCCGTCCACGTAGTACAACGGCTTGATGCCGAGGCGGTCGCGCGCGACGAACAGCTCGGCGCGCTTCGCGTCGGAGATGACGAACGCGAACATCCCGGTGAGATGGTCGACCACCCGAGGTCCCCACTCCTCGAAGCCGCGGAGGATGACTTCGGTGTCGGAGTGGTCGGTGACGAACCGGCGGCCGCGTGCGACGAGCACACGTCGTAGCTCCGGCGCGTTGTAGATCTCTCCGTTGAACACGAGCGCGAGATTGCGGTCGTCGCTGTACATCGGCTGGTCACCGGTCGCGACGTCGACGATCGCGAGCCGCCGCATGCCGATCGAGAAGTGCTCGCCGACGTCAGTGCCCTGCCCGTCCGGCCCGCGATGCACGATCGATCGCAGCATGGCCTCGAGCCGCTCGCGGTCGGATCCGGCGAACCCGGCGATGCCACACATCAGGGCTCAGGTTACGGGGCGTCGGCGTCTCAGTCGGGTTCCGGCGGTGGCGCGGTACTCGGGCCGACGTGCCGGTCGAGCCAGCGATTCACGGGCGCCGCATCGCGCCATGCGGTGACGATCCGCTCGAGAGCTTTATGCGTGTGGAGCCACTTCGGTGCTCCGAACGAGCGGCCGACATGCATGCCCTTCTTCTTCAGCAGCTCCGCCAGTGGGTGCTCGGCATCGAACCCACGTGGCACGCGCTTCAGCGACTCGCGCGCGTCGACGTCATACTTCTTCTTCCGTACCGCGGCGACGGCGCTCGCCAGCTGGGGTCCGCGACGCGGGTCTGCCACTGCGGCCCGATACCGCTCGAGTTGATCCGGCGCGAGCTGGTAGTAGCCGCTTCCCGCGTACAGGCCCTCGGCATTCAGCATCACGTAGTACGCCGCGCCGCCTTGGCTCTCCGTGACGGCCGCGGCCGCGGTCTTGTACGGGCTCTTGTCCTTGGAGAAGCGCGTGTCGCGATACGGCCGGAAGACACGCAGAGGGCCGAACTCGCGCTCGATCTCGTCCGACAGCGCAAGGAACGGCGCCTTCACCGACTCCTCGTATTCGTCTTTGTGCGCAGTCCAGTACGCCTTCGAATTGTCGGCCTCGAGCCCGACGTAGAACCTCAGCGCGACGTCGGGCCAGCCTTTGAAATCCATGGCGCCCTTTCGTTACGTCTTCTTGCGGGCGCGGCTCGGCGCCACGCGTGCCGGCTCGCCGGGCATCTTCGGGTACACCGGCGGCCATGGCGCGTCCTGCAAGCCGCTCGCCGCGTCCCGTTCGGCGAGTGCGAGCAACGGCTCCAACGATTGCGGGTCGGCGGTTGCCTGCTGCCACGGGTCCCCGTCGGCTGCGACGCGGGCCGGCACCGTTGCGATCGTCATGGCATCGGCGTCGATCGTGTCGAGCTCGTGCCATCCGAAAGGCGTCGACACCTGTGCGCCGGCGCGGGCGCGCACGCACCACGCACCGAACACCGTCTTGTGCGGTGCGTTCTGATTGAAGTCGACGAAGACACGCTCACCACGCTCTTCCTTCCACCACGCGTCGGTGATGCGATCCGGATGGCGGCGTGCGAGCTCTCGCGCCAGCGCCACGGCCGCAGCGCGTACCTGGTACGAGTCCCAGTGCGGCAAGAGCCGCACGTACACGTGGATCCCGCGGTTGCCCGTCGTCTTCGGCCACGCCACCACACCGAGCTCGTCGAGCAGCGCCTTGACGTCGCGGGCGGCGACGCGCACTCCCTCGAAGGTGACACCGGGTTGCGGGTCGAGGTCGATACGGAGCTCGTCGGCATGCCCCGGATCATCCGCGAGTGACGGCCACACGTGGAATCCGAGGCAGCCGAGATTGACCGCCCATGCAACGTGGGCAAGGTCGTCGACGACGAGGGCCCGCGAGGTCGTGCCGTTGGGGGTGCTCACGATCGTCGTGCGCAGCCACGGCGGCGCGTTCTCGGGCACGCGCTTCTGGAAGAACGACGACCCGGTCGCGCCGTGCGGGTAACGCTCCATGAGCACCGGGCGGCCGCCCATCGTGCGCATGATCGGCTCGCTCACCGCGAGGTAGTAGTGCACCAGATCGAGCTTGGTCTCGCCCCGCTCGGGAAACAGCACCTTGCCCGGGCTCGTGAACCGCAGCTCGTGGCCGTCGACCTCCAGCTCGACCGCGTCCTCGTTGCGCGCCACGGGCGCACGGTATCCGCTCGTCATCGTGGAGCGCTGGCGCTCGCCTCTTACGCGGAGCCGCGTGCGACGTAAGCAGCCGTGTGTGGTACGCGGCGATCAGTCGGCGTAGATGTTCACCGTCGGGTCGAGGTCCAATGTCGAAGCGTCCGCTCGGCCGGTCGCGACGAGCACGAACTGCAGCGGATCGCCGGTGACGGCGGGGCCTCCGGCACCGACGTCATGACGCGGCACGCCCTCGAGGGCCAGGGTGGCGGGGCCCCAACCGCGCTTGGTCAGCTCGGCGGCGAGGTACGCAACGCTCGCGTGCAACCCGTCACCGCGTTCCGATGGGCGATCGATCGCGGCGCGGATGTCGTCGGCATGCACGTACGTGTCGAACCAGAGCGTCAGCACTCCTTCGCCGAGCGTCAGGTCGGGAACGCCACTCGGTCCGTTCCACATCTCGTCGTCGGCGGCTTCGGCGAGCACGGTGATCGGAACGAGAGCGGTGCGGAGACGCGCCGCAGCCTGCGTCGGTGTGTCGTCGCGCACCGACGCGGCTTCCGTTTCCGCATTGCGACTCCCCGGCTTGCCGGCCGCGACGTCTTCGGCGAGGCCGACCACGTGGCCGGCGACATCGCGGACTTCGAAGCCGACACACCGCGAGGGCGTGCGCCAATCGGCGTCGGACAGTGACGCGACGAGCGCGGCGAACGCTTCGTACTCCTTCAGGGCGCCGACGGCGACGTACGGGCGGGACAGGGCGGTGGTGGTCGTCATGGCGTCATCCTCGGCTCGCCGGCCGCGTCGGTCGATTCCCTCCGAGGTAATGGTCCAGGGGCGCGAGGCGTCGCTACCGTGACGATGATGCTCGCGACAGCCACTTCGACGTCGGTCGGCCAAATGCTGCGGGACTGGCGCCTGCGCCGCCGGATGAGCCAGCTCGAGCTCGCGAACGAGGCCGGTATCTCGGCTCGGCACCTGAGTTTCGTCGAGACCGGACGGGCGCGGCCGAGCCGCGAGATGGTCCTGCATCTCGCCGAGCATCTCGACGTGCCCTTGCGCGAGCGCAATCCGTTGCTGATCGCCGCCGGATACGCGCCGACGTACCACGCGACGGATCTCGACGCGCCCGAGATGCAGTCGGTGCGCGCGGCGATCGACCGGCTGCTCATCGGTCACGAGCCCTACCCCGCGATCCTCGTCGACCGGCGTTGGGAGCTCGTCGCGGCGAATGCCGCGGCCGCGGTGCTCGTCGACGGGGTCGCGCCCGAGCTGCTGGCGCCGCCCTGCAATGTGCTGCGCGCGACATTGCACCCCGAAGGCCTCGCGCCGCGCATTGCGAACCTACCCCAGTGGGTCGACCACATCCTCGGAAGCCTGCGGCGAACGATCGCGCTCACCGGTGACGACGAGCTGCGCGCGCTGGAGGTCGAGCTCGCCGGCTACGCAGCCGCGATGGGCGTGGCACCCGACGCGGCGTTCGAAGCCCCGCGCATGGTTGCGATCCCGATGCGGCTGCGTACCGACGACGGGGAGCTCGCGTTCGTCACGATGATCGCGACCTTCGGCACGGCGCTCGACATCACGCTGTCGGAGCTCGCGATCGAGACGTTCCTCCCGGCGGACGACGCGACCTCTTCCGCACTGCATCGCCGCGCTGGCTCAGCGAGTTGAGCGATTCGCGGCATTTCGTGGAGAAAGTCCGGCCGGATCGCATGATTCGTCCGGTACGTATCTGTCGAATTGGTGTGATCAGCTCCTGGTCACACGGCTGATCCGGCCCTACGGTTGCCTCTCAGGCACTGGCGGGTAGGGGGCCGATCATGACGCTTTATGTCGGGGACGAGCAGGAAGCGGATGCGCAGGTCGAGGATCGCGCTCGATTCCTGTGCAGGATCGAAGACGGCGAAGTGTTCGCGTACGTTGCTCGAGGAAACGAGTTCGTGCGCATGCGTGATCATGGCCTGTGGGCCGTCGAACACGATGACGTGCTCGTCTCCGCGCGTTCCGGCGCGCCGCTCGCGTACCGGCGCGGCCGGGTGTACTACGCGAGTGAGAGCGACGAGCCCCTCTACTACGAACGCGCGCACTGACTGCGGGCGTGTGTAGAGCTCGTTTTTCGAGCTTCACACACGCCTCCTACGATGCGGCCCGTGAGACTCACGTGGCCCGATCGCACGCTGCCCGCGGAGGTTCGTGACGGACTGACGGGCCCGGGCGCGCCGTTCGAGCTCGCCACCGAGGACGTCCTCGGGGTTCGGATGCAGGTCTTCGTGAACCGACCGCGTGATCTGCGCGCCATGCTCCGCACCGCCGCCGAGCGCTTCGGCGACAGGCCGTACGTGGTCTTTCCTGACCGCTCCCTGACCTACGAATCCGTGCTCGGCCCGGTCGCGGCAGTTGCTCGCACGCTCGCCGAGAAGTACGGCGTCGGCAAGGGCGACCGGGTCGCGATCGCGGCGGCGAACTGCGTCGAGTACGCGATCACGTTCTGGGCGACGACTGCATTGGGCGCGATCACCGTCGCGATGAATGGCTGGTGGACCGGGAGCGAGATGGCGTACGCCCTCGAGCTCACGACACCGACGGTGCTGCTCGGTGATCGCCGGCGCATCGAGCGGCTGGTAGGCGATTCGGTGTCGGTGCCGCAAGACCTGCCGGTCGTCGTGTTCGAGGACGAGTTCTCGCAACTCGAGGCTGCCGGTGCCGACGCAGTGATGCCCGATCAGGCGATCGCCGAGGACGACCCGTTCCTCATCCTCTTCACGAGCGGCACGACCGGCCGGCCCAAGGGTGCGTTGCTCTCGCACCGCAGCAACATCCATTTCGTCTGGTCGGCGATGCTCCGTGGCGCCGAGTCGATCGGGCGTGCGATGCACGCCGGCAAGGAAGCGTCGTTGCCGTCGTCGACGCCGTGCACGATCTCGGCGTCGCCCTACTTCCACGTGTCCGGCCTGAACTGCCAGCTCGTGATGGCGCTCGGAGGCGGGATGACCGTCGTGTATCCGCCCACCGGCAAGTGGCGCGAAGACGTGCACCTGGAGCTGACGCAACAGCACCGCGCCACGATGTGGTCGCTCGTGCCGACACAACTGTGGCGGCTGCTCGCATGGCCCGATCTCGATCGCTACGACCTCTCGTCATTGAAAACCGTCGGGGGTGGCTCGTCGGTGTGGGCGCCGGAGTTGCTGCGGGCGCTCGAACAGAAGTTGCCCCACGCGCGGCCGGGCCTCGGCACCGGGTGGGGGATGACCGAGTCGAACGGCGCCGGTACCTCGTTGCGCTCGGATTCGACGTATGCGCACCCCGACAGCATCGGCAACGTGTCGCCGACCGTCGAGCTCGAGATACGCGACCCTGCGACCGGCGCGGTGTTGGCGGAGGGGGAGGTCGGCGAGATCTGCGTGCGCATGGCCGCGCTGTTCCTCGGCTACTGGGACGACCCCGAGGCGACGGCCGCCGTGCTCGACGACGAACGCTGGTATCGCACCGGCGACTTCGGGCACATCGTCGACGAGTTCGTCTACCTCGAGGGCCGGCGCCAGGACCTCATCATCCGGGGTGGCGAGAACATCTACCCGGCCGAGATCGAGATCCGGCTCATCGAGCACCCGGACATCGCCGAGGTCGCGGTCGTCGGCGTCGACCATCCGACGCTTGGGCAGGAGGTGAAGGCGTACGTCGTCGCGCGTGCGACCGGTGCGCTCACCGAAGACGACGTACGCAACTTCGCGGCGCGATCACTCGCCACCTACAAGGTGCCGACGCACATCGAGTTCGTCACGGACCTGCCCCACAATGCAACGGGCAAGGTGCTCAAGCACCTGCTCGGCAAGCCGCAGGTGTCGACCGGTTTCGTCGAAGAATGAGCGAGCGTGTTTGGGGTGCGTTTTTCGCACCTCACACACGCCCGGGCGGGAGCAGGAGCGCGATCGATTCGGTCAGGCGGTCGTACACCTCGGCGATCGGCATGTGGCCCGCCACCCACGACCGCAGACCCGACGCGAGGACGTCGTCGACGACACGGACGATTGCCCGCGCGGTTTCGTCGTCCACCTCGTGGATCGCCTCGACGTACACCTTCGTCGTGGTCTCACCGAGCCGGGCCAGGATCTCGGTCGCGTACGGGTCCGACGACGTCTCGAGCGTCGCGACGAGACGCGCCAAGTGCGGCTGGCGTTGGAACGCGCGCACCGAACGGTGGAACACCTCGGTGAGCCGTTCGGCGTCGTTGGTCCCCCGCAGCGGATTTCGGGAAATGCTCGGGCCGAGCGTCGCCGCCCACGCGATGAGGACCTCGGCGAACAGATGGTCCTTCGACGAGAAGTAGTTGTAGACCGTGCCGAGCGCGACGTTCGCTTCCTCGGCGACGTCCTTGACCTGGATCTCGTCGTAGTCCCGGCTCCGCATCAGGAAGAACGCGCCGTCGACGACGCGCTGGCGGCGGGCCCGTTGGGCTTCGGTGGTGGCATGCTTCGGCACAGTCACATGGCTCCCTCGCTGCGCCATCCTTGGCTGCGCTGCGTCCGCACTTCTCATATGGCTCCCTCGCTGCGCCATCCTTGGCTGCGCTGCGTCCGCACTGTGGCTATACTAGAACCCGCTTCTACTTTTCGTGTGCACCGCCCCCGGGAGGCCGCTCGTGCCGTCGAGCCAGCACTACACGATCATCTCGTCCGACACGCACGCTGGCGGCAGCCACGCGCAATACCGCGAGTTCCTCGACAAGAAGTACCTCGACGACTTCGACGCCTGGCGCGACAAGTACAAGAACCCCTTCAAGGATCTCGGTGACCAGCGGCGGTACCGCAACTGGGACGACGAGATGCGCAACGGCCAGCAGGACGCCGACGGCGTGGTCGGCGAGGTGATCTTCCCGAACACCGTGCCGCCGTTCTTCCCGACGTTCGTGTTGTTCGCGCCACCGCCCAAGCCCGAGGACTACGAGCACCGCCTCGCCGGCATCCGCGCCCACAACCGCTGGCTCGAAGATTTCTGCAGCCGCTTTCCGCAGCGACGCGCCGGGATCGGCCAGATCTTCGTGAACGACATCGACGACGCGATCGAAGACGTGAAGTGGATCAAGGAGCACAACCTTCGCGGCGGGGCGTTGCTGCCGGCAGTGCCGCCGGACGCGACGTGGCTGAAGCCGTACAACCACCCCGACTACGACCGCTTGTGGGCGGTGTGTGAAGACTTGGGGGTACCGGTGAACTGCCACGGCGGCGTCGGCGGCCCCGAGTATCTGCGCGAACCGTCGTCGGCGCTCATTCAGATTGCCGAGCTCGGCCACTACTCCCGCCGGCCGCTGATCTTCATGTTGCTGTCGGGCGTGTTCGAGCGGTTCCCGAGGCTCAAGTTCGTGATCACCGAGCAGGGCTGCGCGTGGATCCCCGGGTTCCTCGCCCAGCTCGACCATTCGCTCGCCGCGGTGCGCAACGCCGGCGCAATCGGTGAGCTCCGGTTCAAGCCTGAGCACATCTTGCCGAAGTCGGCGACGGAGTACTTCCAGCAGAACGTGTGGTTGGGCGTGAGCTTCCCCGGCCCGGCCGACGCTCGCGCCGCGAAGGAGACGGTTGGCATCGACAAGTTCATGTGGGGCTCGGACTTCCCGCATGACGAGGGCACGCACCCCTTCACGCGCGAGCACCTTCGCCAGGTGTTCTGCGACTGGAGCGAGCCGGAGATGCGCAAGATCCTCGGCGAGAATTGCGCGCGCCTGTACGAGTTCGATCTCGACGCGCTGGCGCCGCTTGCCGAGAAGGTCGGGCCGACGGTCAGCGAGCTCGCGCAGCCATTGGAGAAGCTTCCCGAGAACGCGAACGAGGCGTTGCGGCGAGTCGGCGCGTCGTCGCCCGCCGCCTAGTCGCGCTTGTTCCAGTCTCCACGAACGATCATCCCGACGAACGACGAACGCGAGCTTCTTCTGCGCTACCTGTCCCGCCAGCGAGAGCTGGTGGTTGTGACCGCGCATGGCCTCACGGAGGATCAAGCCCGATGGACGCCCGGCGAGCGCCTGCTTCCGATCATCGGGATCATCAACCATCTGGCCCACGTGGAGTGGCGCTGGATCCAAGGCCGCTACCTCCAGCATCCGTTCCCGCCGCGACGCGAGGAGTTCTCAGTCGACGCTCACATGTCTCTCGCCGAGGTGGTTGACGCTTATTGGGACCAGGCCCGACAGACCGACGAACTGGTGCGCGCGGCGCCGAACCTCGAGGTGTCGTGCATCGGTCAAGAGGGCGACTCCCCGCCGGCGCACATCTTGCTCGGCGTCAGCGAGCCCCTCGACCTTCGGTGGGTGCTCCTTCATCTCGTCGAGGAGACCGCGCATCACGCTGGGCACGCTGACGCAACCCGCGAGATGCTGGACGGAACGAAGCAGTCCTGACCGGTGCCCAGGCCGAGTCGGGCTCGCTGACGTGCAACGATGCAGCTCGTGAGCGGTCACGCCCGTGCGCTGGTGCTCGAAGCGCCTCGACAGCTGACCGCACGCGACCTCCCGCTTCCGTCGATCGGTGACCATGACGCGCTGTTGCGCGTCGAGGCGTGCGGACTGTGCGGTACCGACCACGAGCAATTCACCGGTGAGCTGTTCCCGGGATTCGCGTTCGTTCCCGGGCACGAGTCGATCGGCGTGATCGAGCGCGTGGGTGACCGCGCCGCGGCCCGGTGGGGGATCGTTGCCGGTGATCGCGTCGCGGTCGAAGTGTTCTTGTCGTGCCGCGAGTGCGACGCATGCCGTGCCGGGCTGTACCGACGGTGCAAGCGGCACGGGCTCGGCGACATGTACGGCATGATCCCGGTCGAGCGTCGACCCGGCCTCTGGGGTGGTTACGCGCAGTACCAATACCTCGCGCCGGACTCGATGTTGTGCCGCGTCCCGTCGTCACTCGACCCTGTGACCGCGACGATGTTCAACCCGCTCGGCGCGGGTATCCGTTGGGCGGTGACACTCCCGGAGACCCGCGCCGGCGACGTCGTCGTCGTCCTCGGCCCCGGTGTGCGGGGGCTGTCGGCCTGCGCGGCCGCGAAGGCCGCGGGCGCGTCGTTCGTCATGGTCACCGGTCGCGGCGCCCGTGATGCACCGCGGCTCGCGATCAGCCCGCAGTTCGGCGCCGACCTCGCGGTCGACGTCGAGGCAACCGATCCCGTCGCGGCATTGCGCGAGGCGACGGGCAGCCTTGCCGACGTTGTCGTGGACGTCACCGCCAAGGCGCCCACCGCGCTCGGACAGTCGGTGCAGCTCGCACGGCGGGGCGGGGCGATCGTCCTGGCGGGCACGCGCGGCAGCGTCGAGACGCCCGGCTTCGACCCGGACCTGATCGTCTACAAGGAACTGCGCGTGCTCGGCGCGCTCGGTGTCGACGCAGTGGCGTACGGACAGGCGCTCGAGCTCTTGGCGTCACGGCGGTTCCCGTTCACCGCTCTGCCGCGCCGCATCGTCGGCCTCGACGGCGTCGGCGAACTGCTCCGCGACATGGCGGGAGAGGGCGAGACTCCGCCCGTCCACGGCGTCGTCGTACCCGAGATGACAAGCTGAGCCGGTGACCGAGGTGGCGTTCCCCCTTTACAGCGAGAAGGCGGCGCGCGCGCTCGAGAGCTCGGCCGATCTTGCCTCGGGCCTCGGCGGGTTCCTCGGCATCGAACACGTCGAGGTCGGGCCCGGCTTCCTGCACGCGCGCGTCGCGGTACGCGACGAGCTGAAGACGCCGTTCGGCAACCTCCATGGTGGCGTGCTCTCCGCGCTGTGCGATCACGTGCTCGGAACCGTGTGCTACCCCGTGATCCCCCGCGGCGCGTGGGCCGCGACCACCGAGTTCAAGTTGAACCTGCTCGCACCCGTGACCCAGGGGGTCCTCGACGCACGCGCGCGGATCGTTTCGCTCACGAAGCGCACCGCCGTCGTCCGTATCGACGTCGAGAACGTCGGCCGGCTCGTCTGCGCGGCCCAGGGCACGGTGCTCGTCATGGCCCCGAAGACTTCCTGAGCCGTCAGGCAAGCTCCTCTTCGACGACCGGTTGCTCGAGCGTCGCCCGTATCGCGCCGATCAATTCCGCGGTGGTGAACGGCTTGCGCAGCTGTTGCCGAGTGCTCGCGACCGACGAAGCGTCGACCAGCCCGCGTGAGTAGCCGGACATCAAGATCACGCGCAGGTCGGGATGTGCGACATGCAGATGCTCGACGAGTGCCGCGCCCGACATTCCCGGCATGACCGCGTCGGTGAGCACCAGGTGGAACGACTGCTGCTCTACGACGCGCAACGCTTGCAACGCGTCGACCGCGGTCACCACCGTGAATCGTCTGCGCTCCAGGGTGTGCGCGAGCGCGGCCCGCACTGCGGTGTCGTCCTCGACGAGGAGGATTCGCAGCCCGCTCCCGTCGAAGTGGTCGGTCGCGGCCGTTTCATCGGCGTGTTCGGCAACGCCGGTGCGGCGGGCGAACGAGATCTCGAAGGTCGTGCCCTGGCCGACCTCGGTCACGACGTTGATCTCGGCGGCGACCTCTCGCGCGATCGACATCACGGTTGCCAGCCCGAGCCCGGTCCCCTTCCCCGGCTCCTTCGTCGTCATGAACGGTTCGAACATCCGCTCGCGCACGTCCGCCGCGATCCCCGTACCCGTATCCGTCACCGACAGCACGACCCGATCGTTCGTTCCGCCCGAGCCGTCGAACTCGACGGTCGTCGCGATCCAGAGGATTCCGCCGGCAGGCATCGCGTCACGCGCGTTCACGGCCAGGTTGAGGATCACCTGCTCGAGATGCGTCGGGTCGGCATCGACGAGGCACGAGCATTCGGTCGGACTCACTTGCAGTTGCACCTGCTCGCCGAGGCTACGGCGCAGGAGCGGCTCCATGTCCGCGACGACCTCGTTGACGTCGACCGTCCGCGGCTCGGCGTGATCGCGCTGCGCGAACGTCAACAGTTGACGAACGAGCGCAGCACCCCGTCCGGCGGCCCGGTGAATCTCGTCCGCGTATTCGCGAGGACGGCCCGCGGGGACGTCGTCCATCAGGAGCTCGACCGAGGCCTGGACCGCGGCGAGCACGTTGTTGAAGTCATGCGCGACCCCGCCTGCGAGTTGACCGACCGCCTCGAGGCGTTGCGAGCGGCGCAGGGCCTCTTGGAGCTCCGCTTCTCGCAGCTGGTTGGCCCACTCGTCGGTGACGTCGCTGATCGCACCGAGCAGGGTCTGGGAGGAGTCGTCTTCGAGATTGAGTGGCGAGAAGCGCAGTCGCGCGTAGCGGTCTGCACCCTTGCCGTCCTGCAACCGCAATGTCGTCTCGCAGACCCTGTCCGGCGCCAACTCGCGCAGCCGTTGCCAATGCGCGTCGGCGTCGACGCGGTCCTCCGGATGCACGAGGCCGTAGAGGCCGTCTGGTTCGGCGAGCCTCTCCAACGGATGGCCGAGGAAGTCGGTGCGATTGAGCACCTCGCAGGTGCCGGCATCGACGTCGAGCAACGCGATGATGTCCGGCGAGTCACGCAAGATCGTACGGAAACGCTCTTGCCACGCGCGCAGCTCCGATTCCACGCTTCGCTGGCGTTCGAGTGCTTCGTCGAGCGCCCGGTTCTCGACGCTCAGGTGCTCCATTGCGTAGGTGCGACGTGCGACGACGACCGCGATGCCCGCCGCCAGTGTCGTGAGCGCGAGCCCGACGAGCACGACGAGCTGCGGAAGGGTCAGGCCGAGCCATCCGCCGGGCGCGGCACCGGCGCGGACCATCAGTGCGAGCTCGCGCCCACCGACGGCGACGCTCTGATTCCAGCGCGTGAGCCCGGAAAGGTGGGGAACGTTGCCGAGCACGATGTCGTCCACACCACCGCCCGCGCCGGTCGAAACAAGCGCGAAGGGCAACGTCGTGGGCGTCGTCAGCGGCAGCCGGACCTCGAGAAACACCGCGGCGCCTCCGTGCGCGACGCGTGCGGCGAACCCGAGGTGGAACCCGGCGCGATCCCGACGATTCACGAGAAGCGTCGACGTCGTGGTCGTGGCGAGCGCGGCCCGTTCATTTCCTGCAAGCAACCGTGTGCTCCCGACGCTCGCCGCGCTCCGCACCCCGTGCCCGTCGGCGACGACCAATGCCAGTCCCGCGAGCGTCGGGCTCGCGTCGACGTCCGGGCCGAGTACCGCCGCAAAGCGGTGGGCGTCGCCGCCGCTCGTGGCATACACGCCGTTCGCTGTCGCAAGCACTTGGTCGACCGCGGCCGTCAGGTGCTGCACACTCAGCAGCGCTTGTCCGGCGGGTCGATCGATGCGTTGACGCGTCAGGCGTTCGACATCCCCGCGCACGACGACGAACGCGACGGACGTCAGCGCGGCACCGACTGCGAGCACGGCCGCGAACGAGCGCGCGGCGCGGGCGCGCAACGGGCGTCGACGCTTCACGCGGCGTCGCCCTCGAGGCCGGAAAGGATCCTTTGACGGCGCGCCCGGCGCATCCATGCGCACAGCGCGACGCCGCCGACCGGGATGCTCAGCGCCAGGACCCACAGCACCCAGCCGAGCCCTCCGACGTGGCCCGTCCTGGAGACTGTCAGCGCAGGCGAGCTGAGCTCGGCGGCGCGCGCTCCACGCCCGGGTGTGGTGCTGCCTCCTCCCGACCCAGTCGTACCGGTCGTGCTCGAGCCTCCTCCGCCCCCGTCGCCGCTGCCGTCTCCGGTGCGCCCACCGGGCGAACCGTTGTCGATGTTGTCGTGCGGGACCGGGGCGGACGGCGTTTCCGGGTTCGGTGGGCCGGGGTCGGTCGGACTCCCCGGGGCGGCCGGCGTCGTCGCCGCCGGCGTACCCAGCGTCGTCGGCGAGGGCGATACGAGCGTCGTCGGTACGGGGTTCCCGGTGACGGTGAACGTCCTCGGCCTGTAGGTCGTGAGCAGCGATTGCAAGCCCAGGCTCACACATGTCGCGCTGACGGTGGCACGAGCCGCGAGCGCGTTGTAGGGGATCGTGAAGGAGCCGCGCCATGAGCCATCGGTGTGCACAGGCAGTTGCACGCTCGTGGCCGGCAGGGTCGCAGCCTGGATCATGACGAAGTTCGACTCGCTGAACAGGCCGGGCGAGCAACCGCTGCCGCTGACGTGCACCCTCGTTCCTGCGGGTCCCGACGTCGGCGACATGTTGAACGCCGTGGGCAGGCCGATCGCGCCGGCAGCTCCGGCGGGGGCGAACGCGCAGATGACGATGCACACGAATGCTGCGGCGAGGCGAAGCGCAGGTTCACTGAGTGCGCGAATCTGGCGCAATTCCAATGGTCACCTCCGGGAGCTCCGCTCGAGACCCTCCGCGGGCATTGCCCCGTATCGACCAGATCCGAAGCAAAACTGAGCGGGGCGGAGACGAACCGTCCTTCGCGGCATTGCCGGACAGGCCGGCAAATTTCGGCAGGTCGGCTTCACGCGGCGTCTCCGGTCCGCCGATGAAATCAGCGACACGACGTGGCGCCCACGGTGGATGCCGACGATGGATGGATGTGTGAGAGAGCTCGACGACGCTGATATGCCCGCCTCCGGCTCATCGAGCGAGTCGCCGGCCGAACCCGATGGTCGCCAGGTGCTCGTCGTGGACGACGACGACGTCATCCGCCGGCTCGTACGTGCCGGGCTGGAACGCGAAGGCTTTGTGGTGCGCGACGCGCCGGACGGGGACGCCGCGCTGGAGGACATCCAACGCTGTCCGGCGAGCCTCGTGATTCTCGATGTGAACCTTGGAACGGTGGGCGGGTTCGACGTGCTGTCGAAGATCCGCGCGTCGTCCGATGTGCCGGTGATCCTGTTGACGGGCCGCGTCTCGGAGACAGATCGCGTGTTGGGGCTCGAGCTCGGCGCCGACGACTACGTCGTCAAACCGTTCTCGCCTCGCGAGCTGGCGTCGCGTGTTCGTGCCGTGCTGCGACGCACGACACGAACCGCGACTCATGCGCTCGACTTCGGCAGCCTCCGGGTCGACCTCGACGCACGGCGAGTGTTCCTGGGCGGGGATCTTGTCGAGTTGACAGCTCGCGAGTTCGACCTCCTCACGTTTCTCGCGTCCTCGCCGGGTCGGGTCTTCTCCCGTTCGCTCCTGCTCGAGCAGGTGTGGCATTCGACCGAGGAGTGGCAGGATCCCGCGACCGTGACCGAGCACGTTCGCAGACTCCGCGCCAAGCTCGAAGCCGAGAGTGAGCAGCCGAGGTGGATCCGGACGGTACGAGCCAAGGGCTACGCGTTCGAACCCTGAACGCGATCGATGACGGGGCATGTCCGTCCTCGTGGCTTGGACTCGTGACGGCGGCGTGGTTGCGGCCAAAGTGGGGGGTTTGGTGGGTCCGTAACTTCCGAGCGCCTTCTCGCTCATCGGATCCTCCTCGGATGCTCGGAGACGATGATCGGCCGGCTGCGACCATGGCCACAGCGATGTCGTCCCAACGTCGCGACAAATCCGTACGCCCGGAATTGAGGCGGCGTTGTTGAACCTCCGCGCCGCGTCTGCCGACTCCTCGTGTCCGCTGCACAGAAGATCCGCTGACCACATTCCGCCGAACATGAGGAGTGGCGATGACGATTGCGGCCCTCGCAGAGGCGACGGATCTCCACTCTGAGATCGACGCCGACCGTGCGCACGAATCCCACGGTGGTCGGTCGGTCGAGGATGCTCGCATCCTGATCGTCGATGACGATCCGACGGCGGCACACCTCATGACGCGCCTTCTCGAACGCGACGGCTTCTGGCGCGTGGTCACCACCGGAGGCGGATGGCCCGCGCTGGCCATGCTGCTCCAGCATCCGCCCGACGTGATGATCCTGGACGTGCACATGCCTGATCTCGACGGGATCCAAGTCCTTCGCGAGATGCAGAAGGTCGAGCGGCGGGCCCGCACCGTTACCGGCGTCCTCGCGGTGAGTGGCGATGCCGCCGCGGCGACGTGTGACGCAATGCTGGAGGCGGGCGCGGACGATTTCGTGCTCCGCCCGTTCGCCGGTGCCGAGTTCGCGCTACGGGTGCGGCGACTCGCGCAGGCGAGCCGTCAGCTCCGTCGAACCGTGAACTACGTCGATTTCCTCGAACGCGGTCTCACCCCTGAGTGACGCGCTGCCGGTAGACGTCGTAGACGTCGCCGAGCGTGATCAGCTGACCCACGAGCGCGTCGGGCAGCATCACGCCCGCCGACGCCTCGACGACGAGCAGCATTTCGAACGTGAGCAGCGAGTCGAACGCGAGGTCGTCGACGAGACGCGTGTCGTCGCGCCCATTGGCGGCGATGGCAGGTAGGTCGAGCTCTCG
Organism: Acidimicrobiia bacterium; assembly: GCA_038209365.1. Lineage (GTDB taxonomy): Bacteria > Actinomycetota > Acidimicrobiia > IMCC26256 > PALSA-610 > DASQHW01. The sequence goes on from JBBQXS010000027.1 coordinate 35,364, forward strand.
GGCCAACGCGTCGCAGAACTCGTCGAAATCCAGCAGGTGGCTTCTCATTGTGGGAGTTGTTGCGTCACGCGATCGAGCAGGCGCTCGCGGTCGCGTTCGAACCGATCTCGCCACAGCGAAAGGATGTGAAGGTCCCAACGACGTCCGCCGTGCCGCTCGTGATCGCGCAGCACGCCTTCGTGTTCCATCCAACGGCCCACCACGCTCCGAAAAGCATCGAGGTTGTAGTCGATCACATCGCTGTAGATCTTGATGAAGCCGAATTCCTCGAAGAGGAAGTTGACGAACAGGAGCAACGCCTCGAGGGGCCAGATGCGAGTATCGGCGCGAAACACCGCGCCGAGATGGCAATGGGCGTCGCGCATGTTGGCCTCGTACGCCACGACGAGGCCGACTCGCTCCTTCGTGTCGATGCGTTCAACGAGAAACTGCACGAGCACGCCCTGCCACAGGTCGCGTACGAACTCCTCCGGTCGCGGGGGCAGCCCGCGGTAGCGCCAATGCGGCCCCGTACGTTCGTCCGCTGCGAGCAAGAACAAGAAGTCGTAGTCGCTCGCGACGACCGCACGCAGACGTACCCTGCGACCGGAGAGCGGGACACGCGGTACGTGATCTTGCGCGACGGAGTCCCCGACCTGCAGGCCGGGTGCCACGTCGAGCACCGGCGTCGACCCATCACGTAGCAGCATCCCGCTCTTGAAGTGTCCGGCTGTGGTCGAAACCTTTCGTGGTCGTCGAAAATCCGAGACGACTCGACATCTTGTCGGGTGAACGCGAAATGCGCCGGTGCATCGTGCGCGCTCAGAGCACTACGGAAATCGAGGACGCTCGATTCTTCCAAGAGCCGGCGTTCAACGAATAGCTTTGGGCACCGAGTGTGAGGATGCTGCCTCCGCCACCCGTGCCGTCAGCCACAAAGGCGTTGCAGGTCTTCGAGCTCGCCCACGACTCCATATCGTTGTCGAAGCCGTAGTCAGCCAGGTCGAAAAAGCCCGATGTGCTGACGAAGATGAGCTGGTTGCCACTCCAGTCGGTGCCGCTGAAGAGCTGTACCTCTGTCGACGAGCCGCCACAGTTCGATGCCGGCACCGCGCCATTTGCGTCGGCGGCAGTGCCCGCCCGGGCCGCGATGGCAACCGCGTCGCGCAGCTGAGCTCGTGTATCGAAGCAACGAACGTTGTCGGGGCCGAACACCCCACAGGCATGGGCCCCTTGCCATCCCTGAGCAAGGTCGATCGTCCTGCCGTTGTACGTCGCGTGCGCGCCGGGGCTCGGTGTGGCGCCGGCCGCGGACGCGGGCGCGGCAATCACCGGTATTGCAAGAATTCCGGCGAGCGCAGTAAAGGCTTCCCGCACGGCATACCTCCCGTTGTTCGATCGAAGATCTCGGCAACAACGGTCGACGCGGGCCAGACGATATCCTCTGCAGGCCGCGCGTGCGACCGGCGTACACCAGCGCGGCGACTGCGACAGTACGGATGGTCGACCAAGCAGACGGACATCTCGTACAGCAATTCAAGGCGCTGTACGACCGCACGTACGACCGCGTCTCGGCGTTCGTGTTGCGCCGCGGATTCTCCGAGCACGAGACCCGCGACGTCGTCGCGGACACGTACATGACGCTGTGGCGGCGTATCCGCGACCTCCCGGACGATTCGACGCTCGCGGATGCATGGGTGTTCGGGGTCGCCCGGCGCACGATCGCGAACGTCCGCCGCTCGGAAAAGCGCCGGGGCCGGCTGGCCGAGCGGTTGTTCGAGCAACACCACGTCGACAGCCCGTCTGCGCCCGAGGTTCCCGATCGGATCTTGCAGGTACTGGCGGAATTGCCACGCCGGGATCGGGAGATGCTGCAGCTCTCGGTGTGGGACGAGCTGACCCATGCCCAGATCGCCCACGTCGTCGGTTGCAGTGAGAACGCGGTCGCGGTGCGGCTCCATCGCGCTCGGAAAGCGCTGCGTCGCCAGTACGACGCCCAGATCGGTGGAAGGGGGACGTCGTGACCGACCAACGCGACGACGACCTTCTCGAGCGGCTGCGGCGCGCGAACCCGGTGCCTGCCGGCGCCACCGCCGGTCGCCGGCTGACCGCCGACGCCGACGCGCTGTTCGCCGACATCGTGCGCGAGCGGATACCGCCGCGGCCGCACCGGCGCCGGGCCGTCCTGATCGCGGTTGCGATCGCGCTGCTCCTGCTCGCGGCACTCGCCGCCTTCTTCCTCCGTCGCGAGGCGGACCCCAAGCAGCCCGCCTCGGCAGCCTGCTACTCCGCCGCCGACATACACGCGCGGCGGGTCATCTTCGGGGTGGCCGGGAACGACCCGCGGACCGCGTGCGCCGAACAGTGGCGCTTGGGCAACATCGGCTCCGGACCGCTTCCTGACTTCGCAGTCTGCGTGCTTCCCAATGGTCTCCAGGCGGTGTTTCCTGGTGAATCCGGATCGACATGCGATCGACTCGGCCTGAAGATCGCCGGGTCTGGTCGGCGCGATGAATCGACGTTCAGCTTCGACCTGGGTCTCAAGATTCATCAGCAATGCTTCGACGAGGCGGGCGCCCGCGTGCTCGTGCGCGAGCAACTCGTCGCGAACGGCCTCGCGAACTGGGAGGTGTTGGTGCGACACGATCGCCCGTTCGGCCGGAAGTTTCCGTGCGCCGACGTGAGCATCGACATACCGGCTCGCACCGTCACAATCGTGGCGATCCCCGACCCGTTCGCGTCAGTGCCGCCGGGTTAGGGCCGCCGGGTGAGGGACGCCGGGTCAGGGCCGGAACGCGTAACCGACACCGCGCACGGTCCGCAGCCAGCGAACGCCGCGCTCGTCGCCTTCGAGCTTGATGCGCAAGCGGCGAATGTGCTCGGTGACCGTCGCCAGGCTCTGGTCCCCGGGCGACACTCCCCACACGCTCCCCAGGATCTCGGCCCGCGTGAAGACCGTCCGCGGCTCCGACGCGAGAAAGGCAAGAAGCTGGAACTCGCGCGAGGTGAGCTCGATGACCGTGTCGCGGACCCGCACCTCGCGCGCGGCGATGTCGATGACGAGGTCGCCGAAGTCCAGCTGCTGGAGGCGGGGCGCGACGCGGCGGATCAAGGCGCGTATTCGGGGTGCCAGATCCCGATCGATCGTCCCTTCGCTCACGCAGTCGTCGGCCCCGGCGTCGAGCGCGAGTGCGATCTCCTCCTGGCTCTCGGTCAGCACGATCACACCGAGCACCCCGGCCTCGCGGGGTTCGGCCAGCCGCGCCAGCACGTCGGTGCCCGCGAGACGGGCCGCGACGATGAGGACCCGCGATCGCGCCTCCGCGGCCTGACGCAACGCCGCCGGCCAGTCCGGCGCCCTCGACGACACGCAGTCCTTCCGCGGCGAGAACTTCCCCGGCCGTAGCACGCATGCGTTCGTCGTGATGCGCGACAAGCACCACGTCTGCCACCATCGTCATCCCTCCGGGCAAACGGGGGCTTGGCAGGTCGACGCGGTGCCTTGCCCACACCGCCCGCAGCGCGAGCGGTGGAAACCTCGATGCTCCTTTGCAGAACCGACAAGTGCCGGCAGTGGAACACCGCCGGCTGGGTTGATTCTGTCAGGCCGGGCGCGGCGTCGCGTGTCGCGCACGCGTCGCGCGCGTCACGCGCGGCCGTTGACACGAGAGACACAACGGCATCACAACTGGCGCACAATGTCCGCACCATTCGCCGACAACTCAGCCGCGCGCCACCCGTTCCGTCAGCGTCGCTTGCGCTCGATCGCAGCCGGTCCCTCGTCGACGAGGTGGCGTAGCGCGCGCTCGACCTCCTGCGCGAGGATCAGGCTCGTCGTCTCGCGAGCGACCGGGCGGAGCGCGCCGATCGCGATCGCGACTTCTTCGGGTGTCGCGTTTCCCGCGAAGCCGGTGCCGGTCCGTTCGACGACGAGCTTGACTGCGTCGTCGACGGCTTTCGCGAGTCGGCGCCGCAACAGATCTCGCAGCTCGCCGGTGAGATCGATGTCGACACCTGCGTCGTGGAGCTGCAGCGCGAGGCCGAGCAGCGCGGGGCTCGGGACGAGCCACGTCCCGCCGTCGCCGGGTTGCACGTAGCCGGCATCCTGCAGCTCGGCGAGCAGTCCGGCCCGGCGATCGCCCGTCAGCTCGGTGAGCTCGTCACGTTCGACGATGCGGGGCCGGTCGTCGGACCACGGCGCGCTGAGCGTGGCGTCGATGCCGAGCCATTCGGCCACTGTGCGGGCCGGGCGCTCCCGGGAGACGAGGTCGCGGATGGCGGTGAGCGTGAGGCCCCGGTCTCGGAGCTCGGCAATCAGGTGCAAGCGCTGCAAGTGGTCGTCGGTGTAGACCGCGTCTCGGCCGCGTTTCGTCGGCTTGGGGAGCAGGCCCTCGGACTGGTACCAGCGGATCGTCCGCGCCGGCAGCTGGCTGCGGTCGACCAGCTCCGCCAGCCCGTACCCGTCCGGAACGTCCGGTTCGGGGGCTTCAGCGCTCATGACCCCAGTGAACCACAACGCGGCGGATCTTTACAGCTTGCACTGTAAGAATATCTTGACAGTTGGCACTGCAAGTGTTTGGCTGGACCGATGGACACCACGATCGATCTGCCCCGGACCGCCGCCCGCTCGCACCAGCTCGTCGCCGCATCGGAACGGACCACACTCGATCCGTTTCGTGAGGTCGACTGGTCGGTCCCGATCGACGACTCGGCGTATCACCTCCCGCCCGAGGTCCTGCCGCTCTACGGCACCCCGGTCTGGGAATCGATGAGCGAGGCCGGCCGAATCGCGTACAGCCGCCACGAGACCGCGGCGCTGTGCGGCGCGGGTATCTGGTTCGAGAACGTGCTCATGCAAGCGGTGCTCCGTCACCTCGCGGAGGTCCCGGTGACCGACCCCGCCCATCGTTACCTGCTCGTGGAGGTTGCCGACGAGTGCCGGCATTCCACGATGTTCGGGGAGTTCATCCGTCGGGGTGGAACGCCCCCGTATCGTCCGGCACACGGGTCCCTCGACGTCGACGACCTGCCCGGCCGCCGCGCGACGTCGTACCTGCTCATCCTCGCTGTCGAGGAGCTGCTCGACCACATCAATCGCAAGACGATGCGTGACGACCGTGTGCATCCCGTGTCGCGCCAGATCGCCAAGCTGCACGTGCTCGAAGAGGCGCGCCACGTCAGCTTCGCCAAGACGTATCTCAGCGAGGTCTGGCCGCAACTCGCGAACGAGGAACGCACCGGGATCGCGGACGCGGCGCCCGCGCTCGTGGCGGCCGTCGCCGAGTTCAGCATCGATCCCGCGGTCTACGAGCATCTCGGCATCGAGGATGGCGCACTCGTGGCACGGGGGAACCCGCATCACCGCGCGGTGATCGTCGAGGGACTCGCCAAGCTCACCGGGTTCTTGGCGGAGATCGGCGTGATCGACGACGAGCGCCGCCCGGCCTGGGCGGCGTTGGGGCTCCTCGCATAGATGGCGCGTCCGCTCGAACAGCCACATACAGGCTTGTCTGTACATACCGGCTTGACTGTATGTGCAGACCGCGCCATGCTGGCTTTCGTGCTCCCCGCTCCGCCGCCCGTTCCCACCGCCCCGCCCGTTCGCCGCACGAACGCCGAGCGGAGTGCCGCCACCCAGAGCCGTCTGCTCGACGCGACCATCGAGTGCCTGGTCGAGCTCGGCTGGGCGGGGACCAGCACCACCGAGGTCGTGCGCCGAGCAGGAGTTTCTCGTGGTGCCCAGGTGCACCACTTCCCGGCCAAGGACGATTTGGTGCTCGCTGCGCTCGATCACCTGCTCACGCGGCGTATTCAGGAGTTCGAAGCGACATTCGCACGGCTTCCCGCCGATCAGCGCTCGCCGGGCGCCGCCATGCGGCTGCTGTACGAGCACTGCTTCCGCGACACGTTCGCCGCCTGGCTGGAGCTCGTCGTCGCGTCTCGCACCGACGCCGCGCTGCACGAACGATTCATGCACGTCGAGGAGCGGTTCTTCGACAACGCACTCGCGACCTTCCGTGCCATGTTCCCCGACGCCGCGGCCGACCAGGACTTCGCGCGACTCGCGTTGCGGCTCGCGTTCTCCGTGCTCGACGGGCTCGCCCTCAATCGGATCATCGATGTCGGCGCCGGCGAGCTCGAGATGGTGCTCGAGACGTTCAACGCCATCGCCGCCCCCTACTTCCCTCACGCCCCCGGAGGTTCATCGTGACCGAAGCCCTCGTTCTCGACGAAGAGCAGCGCACCGACCGGTTCACGGAGTTGGTCGAGCGCCTGTCGCATCAGTCGGTGGTGAAGCACTTCGACGCGTATGTCGACGTGCCCTGGGACGATCCCGCGTACGCGATCGATCCGACCGACCCGCGCTGGGAGCTTTCCGGCGAGCACCCGCTCGGCGCCACCGAGTGGTACCGGAGCCTTCCCGCCGATGTACGCGCCCGCATCGGACTGCACAGCATCGTCGCCAACATGAAGGCGGGATTGCAGTTCGAGAGCATCCTCAAACGGGGGCTGCTCGAGTACGCCTTCAAATTGCCCGATCGCAGCCCGGAGTACCGCTACGCGTACCACGAGGTGATCGAGGAAGCCCAGCACTCGTTGATGTTCCAAGAGTTCGTGAATCGGAGCGGTCTCGATGCACCCGGACTCACGTGGGACGTCAAGTTCGGCGCGCGGCGTGTCATCGGGATGGCGCGCCGGTTCCCTGCATTGTTCTTCGTGTTCGTGCTGGGCGGCGAGGATCCGATCGATCATGTGCAGCGCACGGCATTGCGTTCTGGCCGCGAGCTGCACCCGCTTCTGGAGCGGATCATGCGCATCCACGTGACCGAGGAAGCGCGCCATCTCTCCTTCGCGCGTCAGTATCTGCGCACGAACGTGCCGAAGTTGTCACCCCTGAAGCGACGCTCCATTTCGATCCAGGCTCCGCTCATCCTCGCGACGATGGCGTCGGTGATGATGCGCCCACCGCGCAGCATCGTGCGCACGTACGGCATCCCCAAGGCGGTTCTCGCCGAGGCGTACGGCGCCGGCACGCCGTCACGCGACGAGGTGCGTGCCTCGTTACGCAAGGTACGCACCCTCCTCACGGACCTCGACCTCGTCACAGCGGTCTCGAAGCGGATGTGGCGATCGTTCGGGATCTGGGAAGAGACTCGCGTCGATGACTGATGAGCGGGTCGGCCGGCCCGAGCCCGAGCCCGAGCCCGAGCCTGTCGACCCGCCCGCCAAGCCCCTCGAGGCGCTCGACGTCTCGACGCGCAGCATCCTCGTCGGGTCGGGCCCGCGCTTCGCGCGAGATGCCTTCGGCCCGGTGTTGTGCTTCTACCTCGGTTACAAGTTCGCTGGCCTCGCAATCGGCATCGGTGCCGCGACCGTGGTTGCACTCGGCGCGTGGCTGTACGAACGTCGACGCAACCGACCGGGATTGCTCGCACGTCTCACGCTGCTCGTCATCGTCGTGCAGGCGCTGATCGGCCTTCTCGCGGGTGACGCGCGCGCATTCTTCGCTCCTGCGGTGCTCACGACGCTCGCGTGGGGGCTGGCCTTTGTCGTCTCGGTGGTCATCGGCCGGCCGCTGGCCGGGCTGTTCGCGGGTGAGATCTATCCGTTCCCACCCGAGGTGCGCGCCTCGGCGACATTCACGCGAGTCTTTTCGATCGTGTCGCTCGGGTGGGGCGGCCTGCTCCTGCTCCGCAGCGTTGTGCGCCTCGCGGCGCTCACGATGTCTTCTCTCGACGCGTTCGTCGTGGTGAGCGCGGCGACGGGCATTCCGCTCACCGCGGCCATGATGACCTGGTCGATCTGGTATGCGACGCGCGCGTTCCGCCGCAGCGAGGAATGGGGCTGGGCGCTCACCCAGTCGTGACGAGCGGCTTGACCATGAGGACCCGGCCCGGGCTGCCCGTCAAGCGTGCATAGCGCGGGTCGCGCTTCTCGTCGACGACCGCGAACCCGTGGCGCTGGTAGAGGCGCCGGGCGTGGTTGTCGATCGCAGTCGTGAGAGACACGTTGCCGAGGCCACGCGCCCGGGCTTCTTGCTCCACTGCGCGGAGCAGTGCACCGCCGGCACCCTGGTTGCGCTCGTCAGGGTGCACCTGGAGCTCGACGAGATGCAGACAGTCGGGCGGCGATCTCATGTCGACGCGTGCCCGTGCGGACGACTTCCATGCCGCTCGCACACTGCCGAGGATGCCGAAGGCGCGCAAAGCACTCCGGACGATGACACCAAATGGAGGGACGTCGCCGCCGCCGGAGACCTCGGCGAAGCCGATCGGAACGCGGTCGCGCTCGACCAGGAGCAGCGCGCCGTCGGGAGAGTCGAGCGTTCGCCGCAAGAGGGCGAGTTGAAAACGCGCCGCGCGATCCGCATCGCCGGCCATCACGATCGCCTCGCGGCTCGGGTCGATGAACATCATCTCGGCCAGCACCGGAACATCCACACCCGTGGCGCGTCGCACGTGCACGGGTGAGAGCGACGGCGACGGCGTTCCCTGATGAAAGAGGATGCGCCACGTCCCCTGGTCTCGAACCCACAGCGAGCTGCGGAGCGCGGGACGTGCCGGTGTGCGCAACACGTACGTCAGGAGCACCACGTCATCCGCCAGCCGCACGGCATCGAGGTCGTGTGCCTCGGACCCGTCGCCGGGCTCGGCCGCGAGCGCCTTCGCCACGGAGTTGCGATCCCAAACTCTTCCCGACGCCCCGAATTCGCGGAAGTCGTCGTGCAGCAGGCTCGCCACCGCGGCGGCGTTCGCCCGGGTGTCGGGGCGCAGGAGCGAGCGCTCCTTGGCGATGACCTCGTCCACGTCGGGGTCGGACCCTGACACGCGACGAACGTACACGGTGCAGCGCCGCGCTTCAGGCACGGCACGCTCCTGCAACGTGCGCGAAGATCGTTCCGCGCACGAGATCGGGGGACCGATGACGATCACGACGATCGCGGGAATCGTCCGCACGCACGGCAGGGATCGCCCTGACAAGCCGGCGATCGAGTTCGACGGCCGCACGCTGACGTTCGGCGAGATGGATGCGCGCTCGAGCCGGCTCGCGAACGCGTTGGCGGATGCGGGTGTCGCGAGCGGTGACCGGGTGGCCTTTCTCGACAAGAACGGGGTCGAGTACTTCGAAACCACGTTCGCGCTCGCGAAGCTCAACGCGGTGAACGTCGCCGTGAACTGGCGACTCGCGCCCGCCGAGATCGCACAGATCATCGAGGACGCGGGCGCCAAGGTGGTGATCGTCGGTCGCGAGCTCGTGGCGCACATCGAGAAGATCGAGCCGGAGATGGCGTCGGTCTCGACGATCATCGCCATCGGTGGTCACCCGCGTTGGCTCGACTACGAAGCGATGATCGCAGCGAATGCGCCGGCGGATCCCGGCGTGCAGGCCGCCGGTCCCGATGTCGCGTTCCAGCTGTACACCTCGGGGACGACGGGGTTGCCGAAGGGCGTGATGCTCACCAACGACAACTTCTTCAAGGGCGTCATGAATGTCACGGAGTCGTGGCGCTTCTCACCCGATTCGGTGAACCTGGCCGTGATGCCGATGTTCCACATCGGCGGCTCGGGATGGGCGATGGTCGGGCTGTTCCACGGCTGCCAGACCGTGCTGTTGCGCGACGTCGACCCCGCGCGCGTCCTTCAGTTGATCGCGGAATTCCGTGTCACCAACGCGTTCATCGTGCCGGCCGTCATTCAGTTCCTGGTGCAGATGCCCGGCGTGGCCGAGGCCGACTTCTCGTCGCTCCGGGCGATCGTCTACGGCGCGTCGCCGATCACGGATTCGGTGCTCACGAACGCGATGGAGGTCTTCGGGTGCGAGTTCATCCAGGTGTACGGGCTGACCGAGACGACCGGTGCGATCACGCAGCTCGATCCCGAAGATCATGATCCGGCCGGACGGCCGGGGCTGCTGCGGTCCTGTGGCAAGCCGTTCCCGTGGGTCGAGGTGCGCATCGTGGACCCGGAGACGAGCAACGACGCGCCGATCGGCGTCGTCGGTGAGCTCTGGACGCGCTCACCGCAGAACATGAAGGGCTACTGGGCGAACGAGGCTGCAACTCGTGCCGCGGTCACCGACGACGGTTGGTTCAAGACCGGCGACGCGGGCTACCGCGACGAGGACGGGTTCTTGTACCTCCACGATCGTGTCAAGGACATGATCGTCTCCGGTGGGGAGAACATCTATCCGGCCGAGGTCGAAAACGTGCTCGCGAAACATCCCGGAGTCGCCGATGTCGCGGTGATCGGTGTGCCCGACGCCAAGTGGGGCGAAGCCGTGAAGGCCGTCGTCGTCCCGAACCAGGCGAGCGAAGTCACGGCGCAGGAGCTGATCACCTTCGCGCGCGAGCACCTCGCCGGCTTCAAGCTCCCGAAGTCGGTGGACTTCGCCGAGATCCTGCCTCGCAATCCGTCGGGCAAGCTGCTGAAGCGGGAGATCCGCGCACCGTATTGGGAAGGCGCCGAGCGCCAGATCGGCTGACGCGCGACAGGTCAGGGCAGCTCGGCAAGGCGACGGGCGAGGTATCGACGCTCGGCGTCGCTCGTCGCCAGTGCAAGTGCTTCGCGGTAGGCGAGCGTTGCCTCGGCATTGCGCTCGAGACGGCGCAGCAGATCGGCACGCGTCGCGGGCAACAGGTGGTAGCCGGACAACGAACCCGACGCCTCCAACGCGTTCACGATTGCGAGCCCGGCCTCCGGCCCGTCGGCCATCGCGACGGCGACTGCTCGATTGAGCTCGACCACCGGCGTCGGAACCCTGCGAACAAGCTCGCGGTAGAGCGCGGCGATCTCGGCCCAGTCCGTCGCGGACGCGTCCGCCGCGGTGGCGTGGCACGCCGCGATCGCCGCCTGCACCTGATACGCGCCTGGCTCACCTCGTCGCAGGGCCGCGTCGAGCAGCTCGATCCCCTCGTCGATGGCTTCGCGATTCCAGCGCGTGCGGTCCTGGGCTTCCAGCGGCACGAGCTCGCCCGCGTCGTCGACGCGAGCCGCGCGACGCGCATCGTGCAACAGCATCAGCGCGAGCAGGCCGAGCGCCTCGGGCTCATCGGGCATCAGCGTCGCGAGGGTGCGAGCGAGGCGGATCGCCTCGGCACAGAGGTCGGTGCGAACCAGGTCGGCGCCGGCGGTCGCGGCATACCCCTCGTTGAACAGCAGGTAGAGCACACCGAGCACGGCACCCGTGCGTTCCGGCAACAGGTGCGCGGGCGGGACGCGGTACGGGATCGCGGCGTTGCGGATCTTCTGCTTGGCGCGGACGAGGCGTTGGGCCATCGTGGCGTCGGGGACGAGGAACGCCCGCGCGATCTCGCCGGTCGTCAGGCCGACGAGCGTTCGCAGCGTGAGCGCGACCTGCGCCTCGACCGACAACGCGGGATGGCAGCAGGTGAAGATGAGCCGCAGCCGGTCGTCTTCGATCCCGCTGTCATCGCCGCCGCTCCGATCCTCGGGTGTCGACAGCATCGCAGCCTCTCGCAGCTTGGCAGCACCGGTCGCGGTACGCCGCAACCGGTCGAGCGCGCGATTGCGTGCCGTCGTCGTGAGCCAGGCACCGGGGCTGCGCGGGACGCCGTCGCGGGGCCAGCGCTCGAGCGCCCGCGCGAAGGCGTCCTGCGCGCATTCCTCGGCGACGTCCCAATCGCCGGTCACACGGATGAGGGTCGCGACGACGCGTCCCCATTCGTTGCGGAACGCGTCGGCGACGGCGGCCTCGACGGCACTCGCGTGAGCGGGCCTCACATCTCCCAGATCGGCCTCACTTCAATGCTCCCGCTTCGCGCGCCGGGAATCTTGGCCGCGACCTCGATCGCCTGGTCGAGGTCCTTGCAGTCGACGACGTAGTAGCCCCCGATCTGCTCCTTGGTCTCCGCGAACGGGCCGTCGGAGGTCAGCACTTCGCCGTCGCGCACCCGCACGGTCGTGGCGTCGGTGGTCGGCCGGAGACGCTCGCCGCCCAGCAGGACGCCGCGACGTCCCATCTCCTCGCCGAATGCCATGTACTCGGCGAAGCTCGCCGAGGCTTCCTCCGGACTCGCCGCCTGGTCGGTGTGCTCGTCGGTGCAGATCATCAGGACGTATCGCATGGTTCCTCCTCGTGGTGACAGTTCATCACTACGACGAACGGGATCTCGCCGGATCGACAGCGGATGCGCGACTTCAGGGTCGACCGGCACTCGCGCGCGGGCTACGGGTCGACGCGGCGACGCAAGAGACAGAACTCGTTGCCTTCGGGATCGCTCAGCGTGACCCACGGGACGTCGCCCTGGCCGACGTCGACCCGGCGGGCACCGAGCGCGAGGAGGCGCTCCAACTCTTCGTCCTGGTCCATCCCCGAAGGGTTGACGTCGAGGTGCAGCCGGTTCTTCACCGTCTTCGGCTCCGGCACCGGCACGAAGACGAGCAGCGGCGGCGCGGTCGGCTCACCGGTCGCTGACAACCAGTAGTAGCCCCGTGCATCCTCGACCATGGGCCAGGCGAGCACGTCGCGCCAGAACTGCGCGACACGCAGCGGATCCTTGCAGTCGACGACGACTTCCCTGAACACGCTTCCCATAGGTCTTCCCCTCAGTCGTTTCCTCTGCGCCCGTTTGTCGTTGCCGCAGCCGCGGCTGCGGAGCACGCGTCGAGGCCCGCGCGCAGCTCGCTCTCGCTCGGCCAGCCGAATCCGAGGCGGAAGTGCCGGTCTTCGACCTCGAACCAGTGGCCCGGTCCGACGTACGTGCCGTGCTCCTTCAGCAGCACGTCGTAGAAGCGGTCGGTGTCCACCGCGACGTCTGGCGCGAAACGCACCAGGCCGACGACTCCGCCCGAGGGCTCGACCCATTCAAAAATTTCCTGGTCTCGCATCCAGTCGCGCACGATGCCCAGACGGGAGCGTACGTCGTCGAGGATCGGCGGGAGGATCCGCGCGCGATCCGCAAGCACTCGACCGGCGATCGCCTCGTCGAGGGTCGCGCCGCAGATGACCATCTGCTCCTTCGCCGCCAGCAGCATCTCGGCGAGGTGCGGATCGCGACACACCGCCCAACCGACGCGCAGGCCGGGCACGCCGTACGCCTTCGACATCGACGAGACGCTGATCGCTCTCGATGACAACGTCGCCGCCATCGGCAAGGGCGAACCGTGCGTCAGGTCGCGGTATGTCTCGTCGACGAGCAACACCGCGCCGGAGCGCTCTGTCGTTTCGACGAGCGCGCGCAACCGCTCGAGATCGAAGACGGTTCCTGTCGGATTGTGCGGGCAGGTCACCGAGATCAGACGCGTCACACCGGGTCGCACGAGCGATGCCACGCGCACCGGATCGAGCTGCCACGCATCGTCGTACGCAAGATCGACGATGTCGAGCTCCGCGCCGATCGCGCGCGGTGTCTCCAGATTCGTGGCGTAGTTCGTGCGCACGACGACCGTGTGGTCGCCCGGCTCCAGCAGCGACGTCGCGGTCGCGAACAACGCGGCTGCCGCGCCGGGCGTCACGATGACGTCATCCGCGGACAGCTCTTCGCCCTGCTCGGCGATCGCCTCCCGCAGGAGCCGGTCGCCCAGGTGGTCGCCGTAGCAGAGGAGCAGCTCGTCGAGGGCAAGTCGTCCGTCGGACCCGAGATCGATTCCAAGGTCGGCGAGGCGGCGGTCCGACACCGAGCTCTCCGACAGGTTGTTGGTGATCGTGTCGTAGCCGAGCTGCTCGGGAGACTCGATCTCGATCGGCATCCGGCGATAGCGCATGACGCAAGCATCGCAGCCCGACGAGTCCTCTTAGGATCCGCCGACGTGCGTCGCGGCGGCGAGTTGTCGAGTCAGGAAGCGCGATGGCTGGCGATCGACGCGCAGGGCCTCGGTCGGCCGCGACCGAGCGGCCCGGTGGGGCGACGTCACCTCCGAAGGGCGATCGGCGGCGCGGGGCTCCTGCAGCTCGATGCCGTCAACGTGCTCGCGCGCACGCAGTTCCTCGTGTTGTTCAGCCGGCTGGGCGCGTACGACGTCGCCCGTCTGCACGACATGAGCGGGCCGGGCGGCGAGCTCTTCGAATACTGGGGGCGGATGGCATCGCTTCTCCCGACGGCTCATCAACCGCTGTTCCGATGGCGAATGGAGCAACACGGACCGTACGGCGACGGCCCCACGTACGTGGCTCGGCGGCAGGTGTGGCAAGAAGCGCACGCCGGCTACATCGCTGCGGTTCTCCGAGAAGTCCGCGACCGCGGCCCTCTGCGCGCATCACAACTGAGCGACCCTCGCCGAAGGGACGGCGAATGGTGGGACAGGCGCAGCGTCGGTCGTCAGGCATTGGAATATCTCTTCACAAAGGGCGAGCTCGCGGCGTGGCGCACGGAAGGCTTCGAACGCGTCTACGACCTTCCCGAGCGCGTGATCCCCGAAGCCGTCCTGTCGCAGCCGACGCCGCCGGTCGACGAGGCGCACCGCCGGTTGCTCGAGCTGGCCGCGCGATCGCTCGGCGTGGCGACGATCAGCGATCTCGCGGGCTACTACCTCGTCAAGCAGAGGGCCGCGAAAGCAAGGGTCTCGGAGCTCGTCGACGCGGGCGAGCTCGTCGAGGTCGCCGTCGAAGGCTGGCGCGACGCCGGCTACATGCTCCCGAACGTCCGGCTCCGCCGACCGACGCGACAGCACGCCACGCTGTTGTCGCCGTTCGACTCGCTCATCTGGGAGCGAAACCGGACCCGCCGGTTGTTCGGGTTCGACTACCGCATCGAGGTGTACACGCCCGCGCCGGATCGAAAATACGGCTATTTCGTCTTGCCCCTCTTGCTCGGCGACCAACTCGTGGCGCGACTCGACCTCAAGGCCGACCGGAAGACCTCGACGCTACGAGTGGTGAGCGCCTTCATCGAGCCCGGAGCCGATCCGGACGACGTCGCGGTCGCCGCCGCGACCGAGCTCGACGCGCTGCGCGCATGGCTCCGCCTGCGCGGCATGAGCATCGAGCGCCGAGGAAACTTCGCAACGCGCCTCCGCCGCGTGACCTGAGCCCGCCACTGTGCGAACATGTGTTCGTGTCCGGTGCGTCCGCTGAGGCGACGATCCTGCATGCCGACCTCGATGCGTTCTACGCCTCGGTCGAGCAGCGAGACGATCCTCGCCTCCGCGGCCGCCCGGTGATCGTCGGCGCGGGTGTCGTGCTCGCGGCCAGCTACGAGGCCAAGGCGTGCGGTATCCGCACCGCGATGGGTGGCGTGCAGGCCCGCCGGATGTGCCCGCACGCGATCGTCGTCGAGCCTCGGATGTCGGTCTATGCCGAAGCGAGCAAGGCGGTGTTCGAGGTCTTCGAAGACACGACGCCGTTGGTCGAGGGACTTTCGATCGACGAGGCCTTCCTCGATGTCGGCGGACTGCGCAGGGTGTCGGGCGCGCCGGCCGAGATCGCGGTGCGTTTGAGACGCGACGTGCTCGAGCGCGTCGGGTTGGTGATCACCGTCGGCGTTGCTCGGACCAAGTTCCTCGCCAAGGTGGCGAGTGGCGTTGCCAAGCCCGACGGCCTGCTCGTCGTACCCCCGGATCACGAGCTCGACTTTCTCCACCCGCTCCCTGTCGAACGGCTCTGGGGTATCGGGGCGGTGACGGCCGACAAGCTCCATGCCCGGGGCATCAGGACGGTCGGCGAGGTCGCGCAGCTCGCCGAAGCGGCGCTCGTTGCAATGCTGGGTCGCGCGTCCGGCCGTCACCTGCATGCTCTCGCGCACAATCGTGATCCGCGGCCGGTGCAGGTCGGTCGGCGCCGCCGGTCGGTCGGCGCGCAGCGCGCGCTTGGCCGGGCGCGCCACTCGCACGAGGACGTCGACGCAGCCGTGGTCGAGCTGGTCGACCGCGTCACTCGCCGAATGCGCGCCGCCGGGCGTGCCGGACGCACGATCGTGTTGCGCTTGCGTTTCGACGACTTCTCGCGTGCCACGCGCTCGCACACACTCCTTCGGGCGACTGCCGAGACCCACGCGATCCTCGCGACCGCCAGAGGCTTGCTGGCGACGGCGACACCGATGATCGAGCAAAACGGTCTGACGCTCGTCGGCGTCTCGGTCGGCAATCTCGATGATTGCGGCACGATCCAGCTCCCGCTGCCGTTCCATCGCCAGTCGGGCGACGCGCTCGACGCGGCGCTCGACGGCGTGCGCGACCGGTTCGGAACCGCGGCGGTCAGTCGGGCCGTGTTGCTCGGGCGCGATCCCGGCATGTCGGTACCGCTGCTTCCGGACTAGAGGCAGCTTCTGCGGGAAGCGGCGTACGCTTCGCCCGTGCAATCCGGCGGGGCGTCGCTGCCAACGGGCGTCGTGACGTTCTTGCTCACGGATGTCGAAGCGTCGACGAGCCTCTGGGAGCAGAATGCCGCGGCGATGTCGCGGGCACTACAGCGACACGACGCGATGATCGACGCCGCGGTCAGCGCGGCCGGCGGCAAGGTGCTGAAGGCGCGCGGCGAGGGAGACAGCACGTTTTCGGTGTTCACGCGTCCGACCGAGGCCGTGCGAGCTGCGCTGGCGGCGCGACGCGCGCTCGAGGGGGAGAACTGGCCCGAAGGCGTCCGACTCGAGGTGCGATTCGCGATCCACATGGGCGAGGTCGAGGCGCGTGACGGTGACTATTACGGCACCGCCGTCAATCGGGCCGCCCGCATACGTTCGCTCGCGGTCGGTGGGCAGATCCTCGTGTCGCAAGCGGTCGCCGAGGTCGTTGTCGACCACCTGCCCGACGACGCGTCGATGGTCGAGCTCGGTGAGCAGCAGCTACGCGGTCTGAGCAGGCCCGAGCGGATCCGAGCGCTCGTCGATGCAGCCCGGCCGGTGCGCGAAGCGATCGGCGGGCTCTGTCCGTACAAAGGACTGCTCGCGTTTCAACCGGAGGACGACGACATCTTCTTCGGCCGCGAGGCGCAGAGCGCAGATCTCCTCAGCCGATTGCTCGACCGGGGGCTCCTCGTGGTCGTCGTCGGCGCGTCGGGGAGCGGGAAGTCCTCGCTCGTGCGCGCAGGAGTGCTGGCGGCTCTTCGACGCGGCGAAGTGCCCGGGAGTGCGTCGTGGTCAGTCGCGATCATGACGCCGGGCGAGAACCCCGCGACGCGGCTCGCGACCGAGCTCGCGCGCGCCGATGGCACAGACGCGCCCCGCGTCGTCGTCGCGGTCGACCAGATGGAGGAGCTGTTCACCGCGTGCCGCGATCCGACGGAGCGTGAACGTTTTGTCGGCATGCTGCTCGACGCGATCACCAACGGCAACGGTTCGGTGATGGCGGTCGGCGCGCTGCGCGCAGACTTCTACGGGCATTGTGCGACGATCCCGCGTCTCGCGGCCGCGCTGTCGGATGCCAACGTGCTGCTCGGTCCGATGGGCGAGGGCGAGCTCCGGCGCGCGATCGAGGCACCCGCCGAGGTCGCCGGGCTCCGACTGGAGCCTGGTCTCGTCGACGTGGTCCTTCGCGACCTCGCACGAGAGCCCGGATCATTGCCGTTGCTCTCGCACGCATTGTTGGAGACGTGGCGTCGTCGCACCGGCCGAACCTTGACGCTCGTCGGTTACCACGACTCGGGCGGGGTGCGCGGCGCCATCGCCCATACCGCCGAATCGGTGTGGACCGAAGCCTTGAGCGAACGCGAACGACCCGTCGCGCGCCGCATCTTCCTGCGGCTCACCGAGTTGGGCGAAGGCACCGAGGACACACGCCGGCGCGTGACGCACACCGAACTCGTGTCTGGTGCAGATGCCGGGGAGGTGGACGACGTCGTGCGTCTGCTCGCCGACCGCAGGTTGATCACCGTCGACGACGACACCGTAGAGGTCGCGCATGAGGCCTTGATCCGCGAGTGGCCGCGGCTGCGTACGTGGTTGGACGACGATCGCGAAGGGTTGCGCACGCACCGGCATCTGACGCACGCAGCCGAGGACTGGAACGCACTCGGACGTGACGCCAGCGAGCTCTATCGAGGTCCGCGCCTGCAGGCAACGCGCGACTGGCTCGCGCGCGACGCGACCGCGCAGCTGAACGAGCTCGAGGCGGCGTTCGTCGACGCAAGCGAGGAACAGGAACGCGCTGCGATCGCCGCCGAGGAGGAACGCGCCGCCGCACGCGAGCGCGCCAATCGTCGTCTGCGGATGTTGCTCGTCGCAGCGGCGGTCGCGCTCGTCATCGCGATCGTCACCGGCGTCATTGCGGTCACGCAGCGAAGTCGCGCCGACCGTCAGGCGAGCCGCGCACGCGCGACCTCGGTGAACGCGGAAGTCGATCGCGCGGTCGCCGAAGTTCCCCGCCTTCTCGAACGCGACCGTAGCCTCGCGTTGCTGCTTGCAGTCCAGGCCCAGCGCATCCGCGCCGGTGCGCCGACGAAGGGCGCGCTCTTCGCCGGTCTGGTCAGCGAACCCCGCTTGCGGGCCACGCTGTGGGGCGGCCATGGCGGCTACTCGTGGCTCGCGCCGTTCCCGGATGGCACGCGGGTGGCGGCACTCGGCCGGGATGGCGGCGACGTGTGGGATCTCGGGACGCGCAAGAAGATCGGCTCGTTTGACGCGCCACCGCCGGGGCGGGGTATCTCGGTGAGCCCCGACGGCTCGCTCATCGCGGCCGGGAGCCGCAACGGTGAGGTCGGGTTCTGGGACGCCATCACATTGCAGCCGGTCGGCGAGCGCATCGACGCCGGTGCGCCGGTCACCGACGTTGCGTTCATGCCCGACGGCAAGCGACTCGCGGTCGCGGTCGGGAGGGTCGAGAGCTCAGCCGCGATCACTGCGGCGACCACGACGCGGCTTTGGGACGTACAGACGCGTCAGCGGTCGGGGGTTGCGCTTGCTGGCCACACCTTGTCCGTCAATGCCTTGGCCGTGAGTCCCGACCGCAAGATGGTCGCGGCCGGCGACAACGAAGGTCGCATCGTGTTCCACGACCCGTCGACGGGCGCGCGAGTTGGGTCGGCGGTTCAGCTCGATCGCGCCGAAGGAATCCTGGAGGTCTCGTTTTCTCCCGATGGGAGGCATCTCGGCGTCGGCACCTTCGGTCGTAGCGGGCTCGGACACGGACACGTGATCGACGTCGCCGCCCGTCGACCGGTTGCACAGGTCGGAACGGCGAGCCTCGTGAACGTGGATTTCAGCGCCGACGGCAAGCAGTTCTTCACGTCGGGGGAAACCGTCGACGTATGGGACACCGAGAGCTGGCAAAAGACCAACACGCGACCGATCAAGACCCTGCACGGGCCCGCGCAGGTACTGGGCACGCGCGCGTCCGGTCTCGTGCTCAGTGGCTTCGACGGGACGCTGACCATGTGGGACCCGGACGGCTTCCCCACGATCGCGCGTGTGCTCGCGGGGGCGGCCCCTGCAGGAGGGCCGTTCAGCCCCGACGGCGCGTGGCTCGCCATCTCCAGCACCGACGACACGATTGCCCTCTACCGCACGCGGGACTTCGCGCCCGTCCGGACGTTCTCGATCCGGGGTGCCGGACAACGCGGCCTGCTCGATGGGCCGACGCCGGTCGCGTTCAGTCCCGATTCGCGCGTGATGGCGATCGGCGACCGGATGGGTGAGGTGCAGCTGTTCGACACCAGCTCGCAACGGGCGCTCGGTCGGCCGATCCGCGCCGATACCCATTCACTCACAGCAGTGACGTTCAACCCGGACGGCCGGTCGCTCGTCACGACGAGTAACTCGAACGATGTCAACGGCGTGCACGTGGTCGATGTCACAACCCGGCGCGTGTCCGCGCTCGACCCGCCCGTGCCCTTCGCACTGGCGGCAACGTTCCGGCCCGACGGCACGGAGCTCGTGATCACGGTCGGCGTGGGCGGCGCGTTCCGCTATCCGGTGACCGACGGAACAATCGGGAGCGGGTCCCTGCTGACCGTCGCGGGAGCGCTCCCGGAGTCGGCCGCGTTCAGCCCCGACGGAACGCTGCTGGCGATCGGCCGAACCGACGGCACGTTGTCGTTCCTCGACACGGCGACTGGAGAGCAGGTGGGAAGCACCGTTCCCATCTCGTCGGGTCTCCTCGCGACGATCAGCTGGAGCACCGACGGCCAGTTGGTCGTCGTGCAGGACGTCAATGCCGAGAACTCTCTGGTCGATGTCGGGCAACGGGCGCGCATCGGCGAGCCGGTCCCCGGTGTCGGGCCCGCGATCTTCGGCTTCCCCGCGTTCGCGCCCGACGGGAAGTCGATGGTGCTGCCCGGACCACGAGGCACGACCATCTGGAACCTCGACGTGGCGGACTGGCCCGCAAATGCATGCACGATCGCCGGCCGCGACCTCACGCAGGTCGAGTGGAGGACCTACTTCGCATCGAGCGGCGCGTACCGCCCGACCTGCGCGTCTACGGCGATGCCGGCTCGCAAGTGACGGCGTCGACCGCGATGTCCGCGAACGGCCCGCAGACGTTGGGCACCAACCAGACATGAAGCGACGGCGCCTGTACAACGGGCAGGCTCCCGATTTCGCACGTGCCGTCCGTGAAGCGCAGCGAGAAGACGCTGCCCGCCAGGCAGAGGTCGCGAGTGCGCCAGGTGGTCAACGCGCCTGCGATGTCGGGTACGTCGGCCATCGTCTTGGTCGGCTCCAGGATGTACGCCGCCGCGACGACCTTGGCCGCGCCGGTCGCGTCCCGCTGCAGGACGATCGACTCGATGTGGGGGAGGTCGAGCTCGAGCCCGTCGGATAGATACGAGGGGTTGACGTATGTCTGGAAACCGTTGGCGTCGGTGTCGCCGATCCACACGTACCCGGCGTCCAGCACCGATTGCTCCGTCGGGAACCGGCTCATCGCATAGGCGGTGGTATCGATCAAGGTCTGCGCGGCAGTGCGCTGCGCGGGCGTGAGCCGGGAATCGTCGAGCGAGATGATCGGGCTCGGGACGGGGCTGCCAACCGTCGTCGTAGTCGTCGTCGACGTGGAGAAGCCGATCGGAGACTTCGGGGGCAACGTCGCTTCGGGTGCGCTGAGCAGTCCCTGGGTCATCGGGGTTTGGATCGGCGCGCCGGCAACGGCAACGCGGGGGCGGTTGCCGCGGGATGCCTTCTGCGGGGTATCGCCGGCCTTCGGTTTCGCAGCCGACGCGGCGGCGTTCCTGCGGTTGCCGTTCGCGTTGCCGCTGTCGCTGCCGTTGGCGCTGAACGCGCCGCCGCTGTAGTAGTCCGGCGCGCGCGAGGCGATCTCTTGCAGCATCTTCGCGTAGTCGCTGGCCGGCGCGGCAACGTCGTTCTGCGTCGGTGCGACGGGAGCGACGGCGGATCGACGGTCGGAACCCGAAACGATGAGCGCGAACGCGCCGGCCCACACGCCCAGCGACAAGAGGACGATCGCGAGGTTGCGCAGCCGGTCAGCGGCCTTTCGACGTCTGTGGTTCGTGCTCAATCGCAAGGGCTACACACCAGCTAGGCCAACCGTGCCACGCGCATTCGGGGGAGCTTCAGAAGGCCGCATCCCCACGAGTGCAAGTCCCTTTCCCATGCC
This sequence comes from Acidimicrobiia bacterium, assembly GCA_038209365.1. Taxonomy (GTDB): domain Bacteria; phylum Actinomycetota; class Acidimicrobiia; order IMCC26256; family PALSA-610; genus DASQHW01. Next base: position 56,786 of record JBBQXS010000027.1, read on the forward strand.
CACCTCACGGTCGGCTCAACCTCCACCGCGGGCAGGCACCACCGCTCGAACCCGCTTCCGGGGCCCAAGCATCGCACGCAGGTGCGACCGTGGCCGGACAATGCGAACTTTTGACGCTTTCGGCGCGGCGGCTTGACGTACCTATCATCGATAGGTATTTAGCTATCGATGATAGGGAAAGTGGCCCGGCGGCGGGAGGAGCGGGTGGCGTCGATCGTCGCCGCCGCGTGGACGCTGGCTCGTCGACACGGCATCGGTGGTGTGTCACTCCATGCGCTGGCCCGTGAGGTCGGAATCCGCCAACCGTCGCTGTACGCGTACTTCGACTCGAAGCATGCGCTGTACGACGCGATGTTCGCCGACGGAAACCGCCAGCTGCTCGCCCGGCTCGACCAGGTCGAGCTCCCGCGCGATCGCCGCGCGGCGGTGAAGGCGTTCATGCGCGCGCTCGTCGACTTTGCTGTCGAAGATCCGGCCCGCCACGTGCTCTTGTTCCAGCGCCAGATCCCCGGCTTCGAACCATCCGCCGCGTCGTACGAGCACGCGCAGACCGTGTTGCGACGAGCGATCGAGTTGCTGCACGCCGCGGGTCTCGAGTCGCAAGCCGACATCGACTGCTTCGTTGCCATGGTGGCCGGCCTCGTCGACGCGCAGATCAGCAACGACCCCGACGGGGATCGCTGGACCCGTCATCTCGAACGACTCACGGACATGTACCTCGATGAACCGAAACGAAGGAGACGTCGATGATTCCCGACCGGATCAACCGTGCAGAGGCTCGTGGGCTCGCGGAGGAGGAGTTCCGGCGCTTTGCCGTGCTGGTGAGCTCGCTGACCGATGGCGAGTGGTCGCGGCCGACCGACTGCACAGCATGGGACGTCCGGAAGATGGCGCTCCACGTGCTCGGCTCCGCGGACGCGCAGGCCTCCGTGCGAGAGTTCCTGCACCAACTCCGGCGCGGCCGGCCACTCAACAAGGAGATCGACTCGCACCACTGGGTCGACGGCTTGAACGAGCTGCAGATCCGTGAACGGGCGCACCTCTCCAACGACGAGGTCGTGGCGCAGCTCTCGACCGTGGGTCCGAAGGCGGTGAAGGGTCGCTTCGGCACGCCGCTCCCGATGCGTTACCTGCCGGTTCCCTTCGGGCCGCCGGTCGGCTGGGAGCCGCTCAAGTACCTGCTCGAAGTCGGCTTCACTCGCGACGTGTGGGCGCACCGCATCGACATCTGTGCCGCAACGGGCCGCGAGATGCACCTGACCGCGGCGCACGATGGCCGTCTCGTCGCCGACATCGTCGCCGAGTGGGCGTCCCTCCACGGTGAGCCGTTCGAGCTCATCCTCGACGGACCGGCCGGCGGGAAGTACAGCCAGGGCATCGACGGCGAACGCGTCGACATCGAGGCGACGGACTTCATCCGTGTGCTGGCGGGTCGTCGCGCCGGCTCGGGCGTGCTTCGCCACGCGCTTCCGCTGTGAGTCGCAGGCGGTCCGTTTACAGGGAAGTCCCCGGACCGGGTGGAGCAACTCGCTGCTCGCCCGTCCGGGAGTGATCGTCCCTGCTTCCCCCTCGTCCCTGAAGGTTCTCCCCCGCAGAACTCCTCGACCGGAGAAGCTTCGAAGTCTGAGGAACAGAGCTCATTGTCGTGTGGTCGTGCCACACGTGCCGACGGCAAACAAGATTGACGGACGAGTCAGCGCCCGTCTCCCTGTAGGACGGTCGCGCCGGCCTGCCCAGGGGTCGTTGCCTGCACGACGGTCGTCTGGCCTGCGCGAGCGCCAGCCAGCCAGCCAGTCAGTCAGACAGACAGTGGAGGTGGCGGGAGTCGAACCCGCGTCTCCCGAGCTCTTGATGGGGCTTCTCCGAGCGCAGCCGCTGAAAGGTCTCACGCGCCGACAGGCCAACGGCATCCTGTCGGCGAGCCAGCCTCGTTTTGATGTCCCGGTCGGCCCCGAGGCCTTGCCGATCGGTGAGCCATCCTGGATGACGCCTCGCTCAGACGAATGACGAATCCGATGCGGGCGGGCTACT
>JBBQXS010000028.1:0-58029 GCA_038209365.1 Acidimicrobiia bacterium
TCTGCACCCGCTGCGCCCTGTGCGTCGACCGCTGCCCCACCGGCGTCATCATCTTGGGCAAGGTCACCGACCAATGGCGCGACGGCGACCCCAACGTCCGCACCAACCGACACGGCTACGCCTACGGCGTCCGCTTCTGAGCCTGGGAAAAGGATGTAAGCGGTGGCGAACGGGAACGGCAGCAACGGGCACCGGCCCAAGATCATGGAGCGCGTCGGCGAGATCGGCGAGAAGACGCGCGGTTCGCAGGCGTGGAACTCGATCTTCCGGCCGGGCTCGGTCTTCCGCAAGGGCTACACGGACAGCCCGCGGAACCGCTCGTACGTGATCATGAACAACGTGCTGTTCCACCTTCATCCGGTGAAGGTCAAACGCCACGCCGTGAAGGTCTCGTACACGCTGTGCCTCGGCGGTCTGTCGTTCTTCTTGTTCATATTGCTGACCGTCACCGGCATCTTCTTGATGTTCTTCTACCGGCCGACCGTGACCGAGGCCTACGCGAACGTCCAGTCGCTGGAGACGGCGGTGACGTTCGGATCCCTTGTCCGCAACATGCATCGTTGGGCCGCGCACCTCATGGTGCTGTCTGTGTTCCTGCACATGTCGCGCGTCTTCTACCACGGCGCATACAAGTCACCGCGCGAGTTCAACTGGGTCATCGGCATCATCTTGTTGCTGCTCACGCTGCTGCTCTCGTTCACCGGCTACTTGTTGCCGTGGGACCAGCTGTCGCTGTGGGCCGTGACCGTCGGCACGAACATGATGGGCTACACGCCCGTGTTCGGTCCGCAGGTGAAGTACGTGCTGCTCGGGAGCAAGGAGATCGGCAGCGAGACGTTGCTGCGATGGTATGTGCTCCATGTGTTGTTATTACCGTTCGTCATCGTGATCTTCATGGCTGTTCACTTCTGGCGCGTCCGCAAGGACGGCGGCATCTCCGGGCCGCTGTAGGTCGGAGGGAGGCGCGGAAATGACCGAAGTTCCCGAACATCTTCTCAAGCGGAGCCAGGAGCGCCGGAAGGCGCTCGGCCTGCCCGCGGAGGGCGAAGAAGGCGACGACGCGCCCGCGGCGGCCGCACCCGAAGCCGAGGCGCCCGCGGCTGAGGAAACCGCAGCCGCGCCCGCCGCGTCCGACGGCGGTGGTGACGGCGAGGCGATCACCGAGGACACCGGCGGGGTGCCCGCGCACCTCCTCGAGCGTTCACGCAAGCGCAAGGCTGCACTCGCGGGCGGCGGCGCCGAAGCGCCGGCTGCCGCCGCGGCGGGAGGTGGCGGTGGACGCGCCGCCGCGACGGCTGTGGCCGCGCCCGCGCCGACGAGCACCGGGCCGGGCGGACACACCCAACGGTTGCTCACCGTCGTCAAGTCCGGGTCGATCCAGCAGGCGCGCGCCGACGCGCAGGACAAGGTGCACGTCTGGCCACACCTGCTCGCCATCGAGTTCGCGGCGACGCTCTCGCTGATGGCGTTCGTCACGATCTTCTCGGCCCTCGTGAAGGCGCCGCTGCTCGGCCTCGCCGACGTGAACCAGACGCCGAATCCGTCCAAGGCGCCGTGGTACTTCCTCGGCTTGCAAGAGCTGCTGAAGATGTTCCAACCGATGGTCGCGGGCGTGACGATTCCCGGCGTCGCGTTGGCGTTGCTCGCGATCACGCCCTATGTCGACAAGAACCCGTCGCACAAGCCCGGCGACCGAAAGTTTGCGATCGTCATGATGACGATGTTCCTGATGATGTGGGCGGCTCTCGTCATCATCGGTTCGTTCTTCCGCGGCGAGGGGTTCAACTTCGTGTTCCCGTGGAACAAGGGCGTCTTCTTCGAGTTGTAGGAGCACTCGTTGGGCCTCGCAATACTCATCATCGTCATCCTGGTCGTCGCGGCGGTCTCGGTCGTGTTGCTCGCGAACCGCGCCCGCTCGGCGACGGGATCCCTCTCGCGGGAGACGCGCCGGCGCGACCGCGGTGACGCGACATCGTCGGAAGCGCCGGCGCTGTCGACATCCACCGACATCGAGGCGACCGGCCGCGAACGCGCCGACGACACGCGCGCACGGCAGGGCGGCGCGCTCGCCCGGCGGCGCGGTGGCGAGGTCGTGGAGTATGACCCGGTCGACGAGGAGGAGCTCGGCGTCACCAGGCGTCAGTTCTTCAACCGCGCCATCCTCATCGCGTTGGGTTTTTCCCTCGCCGGCTTCGCGCCCGCGATGCTCGCGTTCCTGTGGCCCTTCCGTTCAACGGGCTTCGGCGGCAAGGTGAAGGTCGACAAGACGCTGCCGGACATCGTCAGCTACATCCAGACGAACCGGAAGCCGTATTACGTACCGCTCGCTCGCACGTATCTCGTGGCGTACCCGAAGAACGCCCTCCCGGCGGCCAAGAAGGTGTACAACGCGATCGTCGTCGACGAGATGGAGCACGGGATCGTCGCCCTGTACCAGCGGTGCGTGCATCTCGGTTGCCGAGTCCCGTTCTGCGAGACCTCGCAGTGGTTCGAATGCCCGTGCCACGGCTCGAAGTACAACAGCGTCGGCGAGAAGAAGGCGGGGCCGGCGCCCCGGGGCCTCGACCGCTGGCCGGCGGTCTTCGACGGCGACGCGGTGACGGTCGACACGAGCGGCTCGCCCATTCTGGGGCCGCCGATCGGCACCAACACCACCGGTCAGGAACCGGAAGGTCCTCTGTGCGTGTAACCCGGTCCGGGAGCGTCGCTTCGTGATCGCCGCCTTCTGGAAGAACGACCTTCGGCATTTCCTGATCCTGCTGAACTTCATCGCGTTCTCGGTGCTGATCGTCTACCTGCTCGTCTCGGTGTTGTCGCCGAAACGCGCGCGGCGCGAGGAGCGGGAAGCGCCGAACATCGTCCCGTTCCTCCCCGACGAGGACCTCGAGGGCCGGCGGCTCGAGCGCGTGCAGGGCTGGGCGCTGATCTTCGCGGCGGTCATCGCGATCGCGCTGCCGATCTACTGGCTCCGCGAGCCGACGCGGCAGGAGCAGACGGTCAGCTACTTCGACAAGAACGCGACGAACCGCGGCGCAGTGCTCTTCGCCAGCCCGGGCAGCGCGGAGTACCAAGCCGCGACCTCGAAGCAGTGCGCCAACTGCCACGGCGACAAGGGCCAGGGCGGGGTCGCACCGTTCCGCATCCAGGGCGAGGCGGTGAACTGGAAAGCGCCGCCGCTCAACACCGAAGCGTTGCGATTCACCGAGGAACCTGCGTGTGCCGACCCGTCGTTGCGACAGCCCACCACCGTGTGCGAGATCAGCGACATCATCACCTACGGCCGACCCGGCACGCCGATGCAGGGCTGGGGGATCGCAGGCGGCGGTCCGCTGAACGATCAGGGAGTCTCCGACCTCGTCGCGTTCATCAAGTCGATCCAGCTCAGCCCCACACAAGCGCAGAAGCAGGCCGCGGACGCGATTGCCATCGCCAAGAACCCGAATCCGGGGCCGAACGACACCTGCCCCGAATACATGTCGTGCCCGGCGATTGCCACGAAGGACGCTCGCGCGGCGCTCGCGGCCGCCCAGAAGTCTCTCGACGAGCAACGCAAAGCCGCGCGGACCGCCCTCCGGCTTCCCGACGCGACCGATGCCGACCTGACCACGCGGTGCGAGGGCATCGCCAAGCAGGTCGACGCAAACCCGAGCAACGTCGCACCGGAGCTCAAGGCGGATGCGGTCGCGTGCGGCAGCTTCCTCGACGCGGCACAGACGGCGAAGGATGCCGAGGCCTCGTTGGCATGGGCGCTCGACTGGCAGTCTCGGCGCGCAAACGTCAGCGACGGGCAGCTGCTGTTCGAGTTGAACTGTGCGCGCTGTCACACCGAGGGTTGGTCGGTCTTCGATCCGACCGCACCACCGAGCGCGCTCGACGGCGTGAACATCCTCGGCCTTTCCGGTGGCGGTGGCGGTCAGGGCGGCGGCATCGGCTTCAACCTGCGCGGCGGCGACGTCATGCGCCGGTTCGGGACCGATGAGAGCGGCGGCTTCACCACGCAAGAGGATTTCGTGAAGCAGGGCTCGGATCCGAACAAGCCCTACGGGATTCTCGGCCTCGGCTCGGGGAAGATGCCGGGCTTCGGCGAGATGCTGACCGCAGAGGACATCGGCCGGATCGTGGCCTACGAGCGCTACTGCCTCGAGGCGACGAACTACAAGGGCGTCTCGCCGCCGTGCAACACGGACCCCAAGCCGCGCACGCCGGCGACGTCCACCACGACGACCGTGGCGAAGGGATGACCGTGGCATCTCCCATTGCGTTGCTCCACGTGCTCGCCGCCGAGGGCCCGAAGGACGCGAACATCTGGAACCCGACGATCATCGGCATCCTCACCGTGCTCGCCGCGATCGGGTTGTTCTGCGGCTCCGTGTACCTGCTGCTGGCGACCAACCTCGGCGCCCGCCTCGGCTTCCTCGTCGCGGCCGCCGGGCTCACGGGATTCATGTTCTTGCTCGCGACGCTGTGGTGGACGTCCGGCAGCAGCGGCATCGACCCGCCGCACGGACGCTCGCCGCAGTGGAAGGTCGTCGAGGTCCTGAAGGACCCGGCCGAGTCGAAGATCCCGGAGATTCGCGACATCGCGAAGACCGGCAAGCTCATCCCACCCGAGAAGCTCACGAACCTGAAGCCGGCGATCGACGCGGCAATCGTCCCCGACAAGTCGCTGAACGGCGAGACGCCACCGGAGAAGCCCTTCGCGACGCTGGGATTCAGCGACTCGTCGCAGTATCTGATCGAGGACGAAAGCCTCAAGGCCTACGAGCAGGGCGGGGGGACCAAGAACATCTTCTGGCACGACGTGGACTACGCGGTCGTGCAGCTGTGCGTCGTGCAGGAGAACGTCACGCCGCCGAAGTGCAACCCGCTGAAGGACACTTCGTACATCGTCCTCAAGCACGACCTCGGCGCGCTGCGCCAGCCGGTCGTCGCATACTGGTTCATGTCGCTCTTGCTGTTCGGGCTGAGCCTGCTCGGCCTGCACTGGTACGAACAGGATCAGCGGGCGCGCAAGCGCGCCGGCCTGACACCGGTCCCCTCATCAGGCGCATAAGGGAGTCGAGATGGTTCTCGCCCAGCAGCTGATCGATGCGAGCAAGGACGGTGGGGCCGCGTTCGTCGCGATGGCGGTGATGTGCTTCTTGTTCGTAGGGTCGCTGTTCTACATGGACAAGGTCCGCCGCAAGCGCGAAGAGCGGCGCGGGCGCTAGGGACGGGCGAGGGCTTCGGCGACTGCGTCGATCGTGGCATCGATGTCGGCGTCGGTGTGGGCCAGGCTCGGGAACAGCGTTTCGTAGCCGCTCGGCGCGAAGTACACGCCACGTTCGAGCAGCCCGTGGAACAGCTGCGCGTAGCGCAGATGGTCTGCGTGGCGCGCGGCCTCGTAGTCCTCCACCGGCGCGTCGGCGAAGAACACTCCGAGCAATGTGAACGCGCGCGTGATCTGGGCGACGACGCCGGCGTCGGCGAACGTCTTGCGGAGGCCGTCTTCCAGCCGTTCCGCGGTACGCGCGAGCTGGTTGTACGCGGCGTGATCGAGCTCGGCGAGCACGGCCAACCCGGCCGCGGTCGCCAGCGGGTTCCCCGAGAGCGTCCCCGCCTGGTACACGGGACCGAGCGGGGCGAGCTCGTCCATGATCGCGGCGCTCCCACCGACGGCCGCGAGCGGGAGCCCACCGCCGATGACCTTCCCGAAGATCGAAAGGTCCGGAGTGATGCCGTAACGGGCCTGGGCGCCGCCGAGCCCGACGCGGAAACCGGTGATGACCTCGTCGAGCACCAGCAGTGCGCCGTGGCGCGTGCACCCGGCCCGCAGCAGGCGCAAGAATTCGTTCTTGGGCGCGACGAGGCCCATGTTGGCGGCGATCGGTTCGACGAGGACGGCCGCGAGCTCGCTGCCGTGTGCGTCGAGGGCGGCCTCGAGCGCGACGACGTCGTTGTAGGGCACGACGATCGTGTCCGCGACGGTGCCGGGAGTGACGCCGGCGCTTCCCGGTAAGCCGAGCGTGGCGACACCGCTGCCCGCTTGCACGAGCAACGCGTCGAGGTGGCCGTGATAGCAGCCGGCGAACTTGATGATCTTGTCACGACCGGTCGCGCCGCGCGCCAGCCTCACCGCGGTCATTGCGGCCTCGGTCCCCGATGACACCAGTCGCACCTTCTCGACGGATCGCACGCGATCGCAGATCGCTTCGGCGAGCTCGACCTCGCGGGGCGTCGGCGCGCCGTAGGACGTGCCGTCGTACGCGGCGGCGCGCACGGCTTCCACAACCTTCGGCGCGCCGTGCCCGAGGATGGACGCGCCCCACGACTGCACGTAGTCGATATACGTGCGACCGTCGGTGTCGTAGAGACGGGAGCCATGGGCCCGGGCGACGAAGAACGGCTCACCGCCGACCGCGCCGAAGGCTCGGACGGGCGAGTTCACGCCGCCGGGAATGCGCGCGAGCGCGCGCTCGTTCCAGTCGGTCACGGTTGTGCGTGGAGCAACTCGGCGACCTCGCGCGCGAAGTACGTGAGGATGATCTCGGCACCGGCGCGCTTGATCGCGAGCAGGTGCTCGAGCGCGACCGCGGTGCCGTCGAGCCACCCGAGCTGCGCCGCCGCCCGCACCATCGCGTACTCGCCGCTGACGTGATACGCGGCAACGGGCATGTCGAATGTCGCCCGAACTTCGGCGATCACGTCGAGGTATGCGAGTGCGGGCTTCACCATCACGATGTCCGCGCCCTCGGCGACGTCGAGCGCGACCTCGGCGATCGCTTCTCGTCCGTTGGCCGGGTCCATCTGGTAGCCGCGCCGGTCGCCGAACCGCGGCGTGCACTCGGCCGCGTCGCGGAAAGGACCGTAGAGCGCGCTTGCATACTTCGCGGCGTACGCGAGGATCGCCGTCGTCGCGTGTCCGGTCTCGTCGAGCGCGGCACGGATCGCGCCGACCTGGCCGTCCATCATCCCGCTCGGCGCAACCACATCGGCTCCGGCGTCGGCCTGCGCGATCGCGATGCTCGCGTACCGGTCGAGCGTGGCGTCGTTGTCGACATCGCCGCCGGCCGTGATGATGCCGCAATGACCATGGTCGGTGTATTCGTCGAGACAGTCGTCGGCCATGAGCACGACCGCATCGCCGACCTCGTCACGCAGTTGCCGAAGCGCGAGTTGCACGACGCCGTCGCGCGCGTCCGCTTGTGAGCCCCGCGCGTCCTTGTGCGCGGGGACCCCGAACAACATCACCGCCGGCACGCCGAGCTCGGCCAGCCCTCGCACCTCCTTGCGGAGACTCTCCTGGGTGTGCTGCACGACACCGGGCATCGACGCGACCGGCTCGGGAGCCTCGATGCCTTCCTTCACGAACAGCGGTGCGACGAGATCGTCGACGTGCACGCGGTGCTCGGCGACGAGCCGGCGGAACGCCGGCGTCCGACGCAGACGCCGGAGCCGGCGTTCGGGGAAGGCCACGTCCGCCAGATTACCGGTGGAGGGTGGCGACGAGGGCCGTGACCAGGCCTTCGATCGTGTGCGGGTCGGCTTCGGCGTCGACGCGGATCCCGCGTGCACGGGCGGTTGCGCTCGTGACCGGTCCGATCGAGACGACGCGGGGTTGTGGGTCGGGCAGCGGGCCGACCGCGTCGCAGAAGTTGGTGACCGTCGACGAGGACGTGAACGTGATCGCGTCGACGCCGGCGCGGAAGCGGGCGAGCTCGGCGGGGTCGGGCGCGGCCATCACGGTCCGGTACACCGTGAGGACGTCGACGTCATAGCCCTTCTCGGCAAGGCCTTCGGGCAACACGTCACGGGCGACTTCCGCCCGCGCGAGCAAGACGCGGCCTCCGCCCGCCGGGAACTCGTCGAGCAGCGCTTCGGCGACGAATCGGGCCGGGACGAGGTCGGCACGCACGCCGCGCTGCGCGAGCGCGTGCGCGGTACCGGTCCCGATCGCGGCCACCTTCACGGGTGCCAACGCGCGCGCATCCTTTCGTTGCGGTCGCAGACCTTGGTCGAAGAACGCGTCGACGCCGTTCACCGACGTGAACACGATCCACGAGTACGACGTGAGCTCCGGAAGCACGAAGTCGACGGGCGCGATCGTGATCGCGGGCAGCTCGACGACGGCTGCGCCCATTGCCTCGAGACGGTTGCGCAGCTCGCTCACCTGCTCGCGCGCGCGGGTGACGACGACGGTCTTGCCGAACAACGGTGTGCGCTCGAACCAGCCGAAGTCCAACGCGGCGACGTCGCCCACCACGATTGCGCTCGGAGCTTCCACGCCGGCATCGGCGAGCGTCGCGAGCGTCGCGCGCAGGGTTCGCTGTTCGGGACGCGTCCCCCAACGGACCGCCGCGACGGGGGCGTCGGGATCACGGCCGCCCGCGATCAGGGCCTTTGCGATCTCGGCGACGCGCCCGGCGCCCATCAGGATCACGAGCGTGCCGCCGGCCCGGGCGAGCGCGTCCCAGTCGACGTCGGTGCCGTCCTTGGTCGGATCCTCGTGACCGGTCACCACGGTGAAGTGCGTGGAGACGCCGCGGTGCGTGACGGGGATTCCCGCGTAGGCCGGCGCCGCGATCGCGCTCGTCACACCGGGAACGACCTCGAACGGCACACCGGCCGCGATGCACGCCTCTGCTTCCTCGCCACCGCGCCCGAACACGAACGGGTCACCGCCCTTCAAGCGCACCACCGCACGACCGTCGCGCGCACGCGTGACGAGCACCGCGTTGATCTCGTCCTGGCCGAGCGCGGCCCGGCCGGGCGCCTTGCCGACGTCGACGAGCTCCGCCCTGGGGCCGGCGAGCTGCAACAGCGTCGCCGACGCGAGCCGGTCGTACACGACGACGTCGGCGGCGCGCAGCAGCGCTTCACCACGGCGGGTCAGCAATCCGGGATCGCCCGGGCCGGCGCCGACGAGGTACACGGTCATGACGCGAGGTCCTCGGGGAACGCCCGCCGCAACTCGTCCGACGCGCGCCGGCCGATCGCTCCCGGTTCGTCGCCCTCGACGCACGTGCGGACCAGCACGTGGCCGTCGAGCGAGGCGAGCAACGCGTCGAGCACGACCTTGCCGTGCGCGGCGAGCCTCGCGAGTGCACCACACGGCAGATTGCAGCCGCCGCCCAGCTCGGCGAGGAACGCACGTTCGGCATCCACCGTACGACGCGCGGCCGGGTCGTCGATCGCACGCAGGCGCGCCACGGTTCGCTCGTCGTCGGCGCGACACTCCACGGCAAGCGCACCTTGCCCGACCTGGGGCAGCAGCACCTCGGGCTCGAGCACGTCGGTCGCCTCGGCGGCGAGCCCGAGCCGCTCGAGTGCAGCGTACGCGACCACCACCGCGTCGTAACCCATCTCGGCGCGCTTGCGGAGGCGCGTCTCGATGTTGCCGCGCAATGGGCCGAACGTGAGATCCGGACGCGCCGCCGCGAGCTGGGCGCGCCGCCGTACGGAGCCGGTCCCGACGCGCGCCCCCGTCGGCAGCCCGTCAAGGCGACTCCCGACCAGCGCGTCCCGCACGTCGCCGCGCTCGGGAATCGCGGCGAGCGACAGCCCGGCCGGGGTCACGGGTGGAAGATCCTTGGCCGAGTGCACCGCGACGTCGGCCCTTCCGTCGAGGACCGCCTGCTGCACCTCCTTGGTGAACACGCCCACGCCCCCGATCGAATGGAGGTCCGAGGTCTGGTCGCGATCGCCGCTCGTCGTGACGAGCACGTACTCGACGTCGGTCCCGATCCGGGTTCCCACGCGCTCCGCCTGCCAGCGCGCAAGCGGGCTCGCGCGCGTGGCGACGCGAATCACTGCTCGGTCGACGGCAGGTCGAACAGCGTCGCGAGAGCGTCGGCGTAGTAGTCGCCACGCGGCGTGCCCGCCGCGTCCTTCACGCGTGCGGTGGGTTCGTGCAGCAGCTTGTTCACGATGCCATGGGTGATCGCGTCGACGAGCTTGCGCGTGTCCGGATCGAGTTGGGACAGCTTCGCCTTGAAGCGCTCGATCTCGAGCAGGCGCACACCTTCGCCGAGCTCACGGAGCGACGTGATGAGCGGCGCAACCTCACGGACGGCGCGTTCCCCGTGGTAGCGGTCGATCTCGGCCGCGAGGATCTCTCGCACCTTGCCGATCTCGCGGCGCCGTCGCTCGGCCGAGCGCTGGGCGAAGTCCTTCAAGTCGTCGAGGTCGAGCAGTGTGACGTCGAGGATGTCGCCCACTCCGGGGTCGACGTCACGGGGGAGCGCCACGTCGACGATGAGCAGCGGACGCGCGTTCCGGCACGCCATCACCATCTCCACCGTCGCGCGTTCGATGAGGACGCCGCTCGACGCGGTCGACGTGAACAGCACATCGGCATCGACCAGCGTGTCGGCGATGTCGGTCAGCGGGATCGCCTCGCCACCGATCTGCGCCGCGAGCTGCTCGGCGCGCTCGGCGGTGCGGTTGCCGACCCAGACGTGCTCGACGCCGCGGGACCGCAGTGTGGACGCCAGGCCCTTGCCCATCTGTCCCGCGCCGATCACGAGCACGCGCGCGCCCTCGAGCGTGCCGAGATGCTCCGCGGCGACGGTCACTGCGGCCGAAGGGATCGACACCGGATGGCGCGAGATCCCCGTCTCGGTGCGCACGCGCTTGCCGGACTCGACGGCGTGCCTGAACAACCGGGAGAGCGTCTGCGACGAGGTCTGCTCGCGCGTCGCCGCCTGCCACGCGTCGCGCACCTGTCCGAGGATCTCGCTCTCGCCGACGATCATCGAGTCGAGCCCGGCCCCGACCGAGAACAGGTGCCCGACCGCCGCGTCGTCGTAGTACGTGTACAGGTGATTCTCGAACTCTTCGGGCGCGGCGCCGGAGTGGTCGGCGAGAAAGTCCCGGACGTCGCCGACCGCGCCGTGGAAGTGCGTGCAGCGTGCGTAGATCTCCGTGCGATTGCACGTGGAGAGCACCACGACTTCGAGCAGGTGCTCGCGGCCCATCAAGTCGTGCAACACCTTGGGGACCATGTGCTCGGGAACCGTCATTCGCTCGAGCAGCTCGACCGGCACGGTGCGGTGATTGAGGCCGACGACGATCACAGACACGTCTTCAACAACTCCTTCGCGTCGTCGATACGCCCAGCGCGAACCAGCTCCACGATGCCTTCGTCGAACACGCGCTGCCAATCGGCGTCCTCACTGGAACGCCCCGATGCACGCAGCTCTTCCCGGGCATCGCTGAGCAGGTCGAGCAGCGTCTCGTATTCGGGACCGAGCTCGCCTTCCCAGACGCGCCGCAGGTGGGCGGCGAGCGCCGGACTGCGGCCACCCGTCCCGACGGTGACCACGAGATCGGCGCGGCGAATCACGGATACCAGCGTAAAGGAGCAGTTGGCCGGGTCGTCGGCGCTGTTCACCCAGACGCGCCCCGCCTCGGCTGCGGCGTGCACGGCGGCGTTCACGGCGGGATCGTCGGTCGCCGTGAACGCGAGCCACGCGTCACGCAGGTCGTCCGGTTCGAACGCGCGTTGGTACCACACGACGCGCCCGGCGTCGGCCCAGGCGCGCACCTCGTCGCCGGCCTCGGGAGCGACGACTTCGACCACGGCACCGAGCTCGAGCAGCGGGGCGATCTTGCGGGCCGCGATGCGACCGGCGCCGACGACGACGACGCGCCGCCCGCGTATGAGCAGGTTGACCGGAAGTCCGGCGAGTCCCGGGCGCCCGGAAGCCTCGGTCACGCGCGACCGCTCACGGCAACTCGGCTCTCTGCGGCGTCCCCGCGCCGCGCCGGAGTTGGTAGAAGGAGAGGATCTGCAGCTCGATCGCCAGGTCGACCTTTCGCATCGACACTCCGTCGGGGACCGTGCACACCGCCGGCGCGAAGTTCAGGATCGACTCGACGCCTGCCGCGACCAGGCGGTCGGCGACGTCCTGAGCGAACGCGGCAGGAACGGCGAGAATGCCGATCGCGATGCCGCGCTCCGCCACGACGCGATCGAGATCGTCGATCGACTCGACGGCCAGCTCGCCGACGCGGCGACCGACGAGCTCGGCGTCGGCGTCGAACAGCGCGACGACCCGGAACCCCCTTGCACCAAACCCGCGATAGTTCGCCAGGGCCCGGCCCAGGTTGCCGATGCCGACGATCGCGACGGGCCAGTCGCGGGTGAGACCGAGCTCGCGCGAGATCTCGTGCAGCAGGTATTCGACGTCGTATCCGACACCGCGCGTGCCGTAGGAGCCGAGGTAGGAGAGGTCTTTGCGCACCTTGGCGGCGTTCACGCCCGCCAGCTCGGCGAGTCGCTCCGAAGAGATCGTCGGCACCTGGCGCTCACCGGTCTCGACCAGCGCCCGGTAGTACAACGGCAGGCGGGCAACGGTCGCCTCGGGGATCCGGCGTCGGGGCGTTGCTCCCACGTCTGTGGCCACCTGCGTCCTTTGGACTGCGGGCCCGAGCCCCGTGACGCGGCGCTCGGGTCGTCCGCTCCTCAGGGCAGGGTATCGACTTTGTGCACGCATTCTCAAAGTGGAGAAGGGTAGTTTTCGGACCGCCATGGTTGCCGGGCTCGCCTTCCTCGCCACCGCGATCGCCACGGTGTTCGCCCAGGCCACAGTGGTTCGCTGGTCGCGCTCCAAGGCGCCGCACCAGGGCGCGTGGACCTTCGCCCTTGCGCTGTTCGCCCTGGCGTCGGCGACGCTGGCGATGGGCGCGGGCACGCAGTGGGACGACGGCACGTTCCGCGCGTTCTACCTGCTCGGTGCCATCCTCAACGTGCCGTGGCTCGCGCTCGGCACGATCTATCTCCTGTTCGGGCGGCGGGCCGGCAACCGCGTCCGCGCCGCGCTGCTCGTGTTCTCCGGAATGGCGCTCGGCACGATGCTGTCCGCCCCCATCCACGGAACGATCGAACCCGCGGGCGGCATCCCGGTGGGCAAGGATCACCTCGATGCGCTGCCGCGCATTCTCGCGGCCTCCGGCAGCGGCCTGGGCGCGCTCGTCGTGTTCGCGGGCGCGGTGTGGTCTGCGGTGCGTTTCGCACGCGGCCGCGCGCCGGGCTCGGGCGGGCTCGCGAGCGGCAATGCCTTGATCGCGCTCGGCACGTTGATCCTGTCGAGCGGGGGCCTCCTGCAGGGCACGCTCGGACACGACGAGAGCTTCGTCATCTCGCTCGCCGCGGGAATCGCCGTGATCTATGCCGGCTTCGTCGTCGCGTCCGGAGGCCGTCTCGTGCGCTCGGAGAGCACGCGCCGCACGATCTTGCCGCCAAGTGTCCGCGGCAACGCGTCGACGACCTCGACGCGAGTCGGCAGCTTGTAACGCGCCAACCGTCGGCCCGCGTGACGCAAGAGCTCGACCGAGTCCGGTCGCACGCTCGCGCGTCCCACGACGTACGCGACGACGGTCTCACCGGTGCGTGGATGCGGCTCACCCACGACCGCAACGTCCTCGACGTCGGCGTGTGTGCGCAGCGCCTCCTCCACCTCGCCCGGGTACACGTTGAAGCCGGAGACGATGATGATGTCCTTGGCGCGGTCGACGAGCGTCAGCCACCCGTCGGCGCCGGCGACCGCGACGTCGCCGGTGTGCAACCACCCGTCGGACAACACCGCTCTGGTGGCGTCGGGATCGTTCCAGTACCCGGCGAAAACGTTCGGTCCGCGCACGACGATCTGGCCCGGGTCACCTTCGAGCACGGGTTGCCCGTCGACATCGAGGAGACACACCTCGATGCCGGGAAGCGGCGGCCCGATCGAGCCCGGCCGCGGTGCGGAGACGACCGCCGTCGTGGTGACAACCGGTGACGCCTCGGTCAGCCCGTAACCGTCGTGCACGACCGTGCCGAAGCGCGCGCGCATGCCGTCCACGACGTCGGCCGGAAGCGCGGCCGCGCCCGAGACACACAACCGCACCCGGGTGAAGGCGTCTGCAGGCGCGGCCTGCTCGTCGAGCGCGAGCCATGCCGAGTAGATCGCGGGAACGGCGGCGATCACCGTGACGCCGTCCGCACGGACGCGCCCCAATGTCTCGGCCGGGTGGTAGTGATCCACGAGTGAGACGGCGGCACCGGCGAACAGGGCGAGCCCGAGGACGACGTTCAGGCCGTAGACGTGGAAGAGCGGCAGCACGCCGAGGGCGACGTCCTGGCGTGTCAGGCGCAAGCCAGGATGCGACTGCATCTGCTCGATGTTCGCGAGCAGCGAACCGTGTGTGAGCATTGCAGGCTTGGGCGCGCCGGCAGTTCCGGCCGTGAACAGCAGCACGGCGAGATCGCTCGGATCGCGTGGCACCGGTGCGAGCTGCTCGCCGTCGTTCTCGGTGCCGTCGAGCACGAACACCGCCTCGGCCGAGGCGTGCTGCGCGAGCGCGCGACGCGCGAGGTCGGCGTGCGTAGGCGACGCGACGACGATCGATGGCGACACTGCCGCGAGCTCGCGCGCCAGTTCCTGCGCGGGCGACGCGACGTTCAGCGGGACCGCGATGGCGCCCGTCCGCATCGCCGCGAGGTACGCGGACACGAAGGCTGTCTCGTTGCCCGCGACGATCGCCACCCGATCGCCCGGCGAGACGTGCGCCGCGAGCCGGGCCGCGACCGCGCCCGATTGAGCGGCCAACCGGCCGTAGGTCACCGGTTCGGGATCCCCGACGAGCGCGATTCGGTCGGGATCGTGCGCGGCCGTCGCGACCAGGCTCTCCGCGAGATTCATGCGGGGCGGAGGCTAGGCCGACCGTGCCGGAAGCGCCCCGATCCCGTCACCACGGAGAGTGGTAGATTTCCTCAAGACCGACGCTCTCGGTGTCGTTATTTCTCCCAGCGAGGGGCGACCGGAGCACCGGCGGGGGCTGGACCATCCAGCAGTCTCGACGGCACTGCGGCCGTCTCCGCCCAAGATCGGGGTTCCGGTCGCGGGTGTGGGCGTGTGGTCGCCCCGGGGATACCCGGAGCGTCCACGCAACGTAGCCTCCCAGCCCGCCCCAGAAACGTCCGCATGCGCGATCGGAACCTTGAATCTTTGCGCCCGGCTTGCTGAGCGGGCGGCTTCGCCGCCGAGGGAGACTGCGCCGGATCGCGGCGAGCTCACTCCGCCCCTCCGGGCTCCGTTCGCCGCCTCTTTGTCTCAGCCGCCGACTTTGAGGATGAACTGGGCGACGGCGGCAACGAGGATCAGGACCAGCAGGCCCGCGAGCACCAGGCTCGTGCCCCATCTCATTGCGCGTCCCACCTCATTTCGCATCCCCGTCCGGGGTCACGATCGTGACCGCGTGGCCGGCGCGGAGCTTGAGCTGCGTCGCCGCCGCACGCTGGTCCAACGCGAGCGCGCACATGCCGTAGGAGTCGACCAGGATCACGAGCTCGGACGGCTTCGCCTCCGCGAACGTGCGCACCCATCGCGCCCGGCGCTCGTCCTCGCCGACGCGCACCCCGACGACGCCGCCCGGCTCGACGCCTCGCGCCGTGAGCTGTTCGGGTGCCACGTTGAGCTGGCAGTTGCCGTACCGATCGACCCACAACACTTCGCCGACGATCGTGCCGTCGTCGTCTTCGCGGGGCAACGGGACGAGGCCGGGCGCGAGGCCCGCAGGATCGACATCGGGCCCGAGGGCGTCGATCCGGACCCCCGCCGAGAGGTGCGCGGCGGCGGGCGCCATGATGTCCCGACCGGCGAACGTCGGTCCGGGCGCGGGGAGCTGGTACGACGCGTTCTCGAGTGCGACGACCCGGCGCGCGCCACCGAGCATCGCGACGGCAGGGGCCAGAAGCCCGTTGTCGGGCCCGACGAGCACCCCACCCTCCACCTCGACCGCGATGCAACGCCGATCGGTGCCGACCCCCGGGTCGATGATCGCCAGCACCACACCGTCGGGGAGGTATTGGACCGCACGCACGAGCGCGAGCGCGCCCGCCCGCACGTCGAACGGCGGGATGTCGTGGGTGACGTCGACGATTCGCAGTTCCGGCACCACGTCGAGCATCACCGCATGGCACACGCCGACGAACTCGTCGGTCCGGCCGTAGTCGGAGAGGAACGACACGAATGGAGGACGCGGCGAAGACGACACCGCCTCCGACGGTACCCGTCGGGTATCGCTGACCCCGGAGCCGGATTAGCCGGCTTGTGTGTATCGAGACGCCAGGTACGCGTCGACGTCCGGTTCCGATACCCGGAACGACCGCCCGACTCGCACGGCCGGCAACTCGCCGGCCTTGATGAGCCGATACACGGTCATCGATGACACTCGCATCAGATCGGCGACTTCCTGCACTGTCAGAAAGCGCGCCTTGCTCAAACCGTTGCCCACGCGGAGAACTCCCTACTCCAGCCCAGACACGAGCGTACGCCGCTGCGCTCGAAGTTGTCGAGGGTCAACTCCCGTGGAGTGTGGGAAGTCACATTTCGGGAGGACTCGGGCGGGCCGGCATGGACTCGAGCCCACTGATCACGCTCGAGTACGCCCGGGGCGCACGATCGGTTCGCAGGGGGACCAGGGTGCACCGCTCACCCCGGGCCGCGGCGACCGCGAGTCCGCCGCGATCGAGACCCGCGAGGGCGACGACCTCGACACCGGCTTCCCACGCGACTTCGGCGAAGGGGCCGTCGGCGACGACGAGCGCGGGTCGGGGCAGGATGAACAGCCACTCACGTGCCGCCTCGCCGTCACCGGTCGCGCAAAGGGCATGGCCGTCGGTGACCGCGGCGACCCCGTCCACCCAGCGCAGGAACCGGGGCGAGCGACCGTCCGCCCGGATCGGGCCGACGTCGGCCAGGTCCGGGACGTCCGCGCCCGCAGCGCGTGCGAGGCGCACGAACGCGAGGTGCAGAGGGAGCAACGAGGCGGGTGCAGCCGTCGCGACGGCGATCCGGCCTCCCGCGGCACCGACGGCACGGATCCGGGCCGCAGACCGGCGAACGGCGGCGAATGTGCGGGCGGCGTCGATCGCCGGCGTCTCGGGGATCGCGCCGAAGACCTCGGTGAACGCCGCCCAGGCGTCGAGGATCGTCAGGCCGCGGATCGGAAGGAGCTCACCGAGTGCGCTGCGGTCCCCCGCGACGATTCGTTCGACGAATCTGCGCAGCTCGGTGCGGCCGGGGGCGCCGGCTCCACCGGCGACCTTCGCCCGTTCGAGCAACTGCTCGGGAGTCGCCGGCGGCACGTGGTGCACGGCAGCCGGGTGCGGCTCGAGCCTGGGCGGCCGGTTCCGGGCCTTCATCGTCCGCGCATGCGCTAGCCCGCGCCGAGCTCGCGGGAGCGACGCGTCGCGGCCACGACCGCGTCGAGGATCGCGGCGCGCACGCCGTGCGCCTCCAGCTCTCGCAGTCCCGCCGCGGTCGTGCCCCCGGGCGACGTCACGGCCGCCCGCAGCGTTTGCGGGCCGGCCTCGTCACGGGCGAGCAATGTGGCGGAGCCGAGCAGCGTCTGCACCACGAGGTCCTCGGCGACCGGGCGCGTCAGGCCGACGAGTACGCCCGCTTCGATGAGCGCCTCGGCGACGAGGAACACGTACGCCGGGCCGGAACCCGAGAGTCCGGTCACGGCGTCGAGGGACGCTTCGCCGACGCGCACCACGATGCCGACAGCACCGAGCAGTCGCTCCGCCAGGTCGAGATGATCCGCGCGCGCATGCGTCCCCGGCGCGATCGCGGAGGCGCCGATGCCGACGACGGCCGGCGTATTCGGCATCGCGCGCACCACCGGCCGGTCCGGCGCGAGATGTTCGATCGTTGCGATCGTGACCCCCGCCGCGATCGACAGCAGGAGCGTTTCGACACCGAGGGCCGGGAGCGCGGTCTCGAGCGTCGCCGGCACATCGGCTGGCTTCACGGCGATGATCACGACATCGGCATCGGCAACCGCCCACGCGGCGCTCGGCACCACACGCACCTTCGGAAACTGCTGTTCGAGCGCGACCCGACGCTCACCGTCGATCTCTGCGATCGACAGGGCGTCGGCCTCCCAACCGCCATCCAGCAGGCCGCCGACGAGGGCCGCGCCCATCTTTCCGCCGCCGAGCAGCGCAATGCGCGACATCGTGACGAGGGTAATCCCGGGGAGAGGGGAGGCCGTTCGTATCCGGCGCAGAAAAAGCGTCGGCGGCGGACGCGCGGGGGCCCGAGGAACCTTCGGATCCAGCCCCGCACTTCCCCGAACGGGGCCGATCCTCCCGCACCTCGGGCCCGTCGACATTCGCACGGTAGCACGTGCCCTGCGCACACTACAAGGCATCTTGAGATGTATTTTTTACAATCTCACGTTCAGCGGGGTTTTCCGAAGCCGAGGCGTATCGCAGGCTGGAACCAGCGCTCGACGAGCTCGTAGAGCACGCCGATGATGCGGTCGAGCTCGTCGATGTCGAGGTGCTCCAACAGCACGCGACCGACGAGATAGATGTCGCCGTCGGGACCGATCGAGAAGTGTGCGGCGTAGGTCGTGTGGTTCCGCTGCAGCAGGAACCGGTACAGCTCCTCGTGGTGTGCCGGCGGGTCCGGCATGAAATACACCTCGTAGCGCAGCGTGCGCTGATGAAGATCGAAGTAGATCGTCGCCGCGTCCCGCCCTTCGCATCCGAAGCGCACGTACCAGCGCGGTATGGCAGGGTCGTACTCGACCGTCTGCACCCATTCCTCGCGCCGCACCGGGCCTTCGAGGTGCGCGGCGATCATGTCGTGCTTCGCGCGCCGGACCCCGGGATCGAGCGGCCGATCGGGTGAGTCCGGCGTCGACTGCACGCTCAGTCGCAGCGGACGAGCGCGCGCGCGACCAGGTCGCCATAGAGGCGTCGCAAGCGCGCCGCGGTCATGCTCCACGAGTAGCGCAGCGAGCGCGCCGCCGCGTTCGATCCCATCTCGAGGCGCATCTGGTCCAACGCAAGCAACTTCTCGACCGGTCCCGCGTAGTCCGACGGGTCCCGTCCTTCGACGAGGAATCCCGTCTTGTCCTGATCGACCAGCGAACGCAGTCCGCCCACGTCGGCGGCAACGACCGGCGTGCCACAGGCCGCGGCTTCGAGTGCCACCAGCCCGAAGGACTCGGCGCGTGACGGCACCAGACACACGTCGGCGGCGCGGTAGTAGTCCGCGAGCCGTTCGTGGCGCTGGGGCTGCACCCAGCGGATCCTGGCGCCGACACCGAGGTCGTCGGCGAGCGCACGCACGCGCCGCAACTCGTTTTCGCCGTCGCTTCCGCTCGGGCCGCCGACGACGACGAGCGCGACCGAGGGGTCGTCGAGCGCGGCGAGACACCGCACTGCGAGGTCAGTGCCCTTCAGCGGTTGGATACGACCCACGAACAGGAGCACGCGCGGCGCGTCGATCCCGAGGCGGCGTCGGGCGGCTTCGCGATCACCGGGCGAGAACACGAGATGGTCGACACCGGGCGGCACGACCTCGATGCGCCGTGGTTCCGCGTCGTACAGGCCCGAGAGCTGCGCGCACTCGTCCCCGGTCGAGGCGAGCATCAGGTCCGCACACGCAACGACCTCGTGCTCGACACGTGAGCGGTGGTCGGGATCGTCGTCGATTCCGGCGTCGGCCTTGACTCGCGCGAGCGTGTGGAACGTCGCCACCAGTGGCAGATCCAGCAAGTGCTTCAGCCGATGCGCGACGGCTCCCGAGAGCCAGTAGTTGCCGTGCAAGACCTCCACCGGATCCTGCTCGAGCATGCGTGAAAGGGCCGCGTCGACGAACGGCTCGACGAGCTCGTGCAGCGCGTGCTTCGGAACCGGAAAGCGCGGGCCGGCATCCACGTGCAGCACGCGGAAGCCGGGTTCGACCTGCACGATCGCAGGCTGGGTGAGTGACTCGGCACGCGTGTACACGTCGCATTCCACGCCCGCGCGCGCAAGCGCCGAGGCGAGCGCTCGTACATACACGTTCATGCCACCCCCGTCGCCCGCGCCCGGTTGGGCGAGCGGGGACGTGTGCATCGAGAACACGGCGATGCGGCGCGCTGACATCGGGTCGGAGGTTAGCCAAGTGCGCTGGAACCGAGGTCGTCTCGTAGATCAGCCCGCTTCGGCGTTGTGGTCGGAGTGTTCGGCCTGGAACGATCGGTAGATCTCGATCAAGACCTGTTTTTGCCGGTCGCTGATCATCGGGTCGCCGACGATCGCCGCGACGAGGTCGATCGTCTCCTGGCCGGCGCCCCGATCGTCGAGGATTCCGGCGCGCACGTACAACGTCTCGGCCGAGATCGACAGCCCGCGCGCGATCGCCTGGAGAATGTCGGCCGAAGGCTTGCGCAGCCCGCGCTCGATCTGGCTCAGATACGGGTTCGAGATGCCGGCGAGCTCGCTCAGCTTCCGCAAGGACAGGCGCGCGTTGCGGCGTTGATCCCGGATGAACTCTCCGAGATCGTGCAAGCGCGTCTCAATCGTGTCGATCGACTCCGGCGTCATCCCGCGGTTCCGGCGACCTTCCTCGCCGCGATCTCGTGCTCGAGCGCGTCGATCACACCGTGCATGTCGTGCCGCAGCCCCGAGAGCTCGTGTTCGAACGTTCCGAGGCGGTCCAGAGTGTCGGCCAGCTCGGCATCGCTCACGTGCGGCAGGTTTCCCAGCATCGTGTCCGCGAGGAGGTTCTCGCGTCCGTCGGGCCACCGCAGCTCGAGCGCGGGCGCGTCCGGGGGAGGAAGGCGCGTGTCGGCGATCGCCGGACGCGCGGAGTCGCCGCTCAGGATGCGCGGGAGGTCCTTGACGAGGTCACCCACGCTGCCACCCCGCTCACGACGGTCGCGTTCCGCGCCGAGGATCTCGATGCGACCCTGCGCCAGCCGGCGAAGATATGAGAGCGCGTTCTCCACGTCCACGCACTCGCCTTTCATCTCGCGCAACTCGTCGAGTGCGCGCGCGTCGAGATCCGACGCGAATTGCGGTTCGAGGAGTCGGTGAATGCGTTCCGTCGGAATCACCCTCTTTGCAACGGGGGAGACTGGCCGCGCCAGGCTAGTGCCGGGCCGGCACGACCTCGGCCAACCCGATATCGATCAACCCTGTATCGATCAACAGTGTGCGGTCAGGGTCGGATACGGGTCGATCTGCCTGCCGTTCGGTCCGCCGACCCGGATCTCGAAGTGCAAGTGGGACGCGCCGCCGTCGGCGTTTCCGCTGCTGCCCACATGGCCGATCAGCTCCCCGGCTTGCACGGCGCGTGCGCCGCCGACGTAGTCATCGAGGTGCGCGTAGTAGTACGTGTTTCCGTCGCTGCCGTTGACGTACGCGGCATTGCCGCCGAGTGGATCGCTCTGGAAGAACACCGACCCATTGGTCACCGCGACGAGCGGCGTACCCGAGGCAGCGAACACGTCGTTGCCCTTGTGCGAGCGGCCTCCGCTTCTCGGCTCACCGAAGTCGTCTCGGAACGACAGCGCGCCTTGGACCGGGCAGACCCACGTGCCTCCCACGATGATCTGGCCCGCGCTTGCGCCGCCACCCGTGTCGCCGAGCTGCGCACGAGCTTCCGCGCGCGCCTGCGTGACGCGCACCGCGAACTCGGACTCGCGCTTCTCGGCCACGAGCCTTGCGCGCAGTGCCTGCTCGGCTCGTTGGGCCTCATCGACCGCACGCGTCGTGCGCGCTTCGCGCTTCTTCAGGTCTCGAAGCGTCTTCTCCTGGCGCTTGATCGCGTTGCGCAATGACGTGCCGCGTCGCTGCAGCTCGCTCGTGATCCCGGCCAACTGATCGATCGCCTCGTTGCCGCGCGCGTTGACACGGTCCAACATCGTCGCCCGGCGCGCCGCGTCCATGACGTCGCCGTCGCCACCGATGAGGTCCTCGATCATCACCGTCCCGCCTCGGTACGCCGCCACGGCACGCAGGCGAGCGAGCTTCGCCAGGCGTTGCTGGTCGACGCGCAGGTGGTCGATCGCGTTCCCCGTCTCCGCGATCTGATCCTCGAGATGGAAATACCGGGCCTCGGCATCCTTCAGATCGGCCACGGTCTTGTTCGCGGCCTTGATCGCGTCGGTCACGCGCGCCTGTGCCGCTGCCAACGGATCAGCCGCCTGCGCGGTGCGGGGAAGGACCAGCAGCGCGAGGGACACGACCAGGCCGAGGACGGCGCGGCGCAGGAGTGAGGACCTTACGGAGATGCGCACGAACGGAAAAACGCTACCAGTGTTGGGAAAAGGTCACGCCATCTCTGACACGGCGTCGGCCACGAGTCAGGTATCGGCAGGAACGGCGCCGCCACTGACCGGCGGGAGGACCGCGACCTCGTTGCCATCGGCAAGGACCGTCTCTGCGCCCCGCGCCGGTTCGTCGCCATCCACCCAGACCCGGGCGCCCGACAGGACGTTCCCGAACTCCGGCCCGTACCGATCGCAGGCGGCCGCGAGCATCTCGCGCAGGCTCGTGCCGTCCGGCAGGTCGAACTCGTCGCTGCCGAGGCCTGCGGCCTGGCGGGCCGCGGCAAACAGCCGCAGCCTGAGCGTCACGACTGGCGGCGGTCGACGTTGGTGCGGGCGGCCGGCAACGCCTCGAGCCGTTCGGGATCGATCGGCTCGCCGGTGACCTCGTCGAGACCGTAGGTGCCGTCGTCCACGCGTTGGAGCGCCGCCTCGATCTCGGCCAGCTCTGATTCGAGCCGCTCGAGGATCGACAGGTCCTTTTCTCGTTCGAAGGTCTCCGACGCCTGGTCGGCCGGGTGCTGGTCGTAGTGCGTGAGCTCACCAGTCTGTTCGGACTCTTCCTGGTCGAGGCCCTCGCTACGCAACCCTGCAATCAGATCCGTGACCCTGTCCCGCTCGTGGGCGAGACGCTCACGCGCCTGCGATGCGTCATATGCCTGCGTCATGACGCGCGAGGGTACCCAGCCGCGCCCGACGCCGTCACTCGCCGGGTTCGTCGAGGTCGAGACGCGCGCGGAACTCGTCGGCGCGCTCGCCGAGCAGCGTCGTGAGCATTTCGAGTCGCGTCGCCGCGTTCGCGGCCTCGAGCACACGCTGCGCGTCGAGTGGACCGATCGGCGCGAGGGCAGCGGCTTCGTACGACGCGCGAACCGGGTCGGCATCGAGGGCCGGCACCTCGTGGACCCGCGGGTCGAGACGCTGGACCAGGGCCGCCACCACTGCGAGCGCAGCAACGACACGGTCGCGCGCTTCACGATCAGCCGTGCCGTGGGCCGGTTCGTCGGCAAGGGCGACGACTTCGGCGTGCGGATAGGGATCGTCGGGCAACCAGCGCGTGACCCTCACGCGGCTCATCCCCACCGTGGCGAGCGCGTATCCGCCGTCCGGAAGCTCGGCGGCCTGCACGACCCGGGCGATGGTTCCCGTGTCGAACCGCACGTCGCCCCCGCCGACCTCACTGCCCCGCTCGATGAGCACGACGCCGAACTCGTGATCACCGTCCAGCACGTGCCGCATCATCACGCGATAACGCGGCTCGAACACGTGCAACGGCAACAACCCGTACGGAAACAGCGCGGTTCCCAATGGGAACATCGGCATGATCCGGCTCTCGGTCATCGTGCGAGTCCTCGCATCAATTCCCTCGCATCAATTCCCTCGCATCAATTCCAACGCGCGTGCACGGATCGGACGGCAGCGTCGAGCCTCGCGCGTTCCGGGTCTCCGAGCCCGGGCAACGCGCGGTGTAGCCCGCACATCCACGCCAGCTGCAACGGGTCCTTGGCCATGCGGCCGTGCTCGAGGTTGGCCAACATGCGGCCGAGGATCTCGTGCGCCGACGTCGGGGCGAGGAACGCCGGATGGAAGCCGCGTGCGCTCCCGTGCACGCGCGCGAACAGGGCGCGGCAATCTTCGACGTCGCACCGCGCACCACCGTGAAAGGGATCGCACCAGAGGCCTTCTGCGCTCGCGCCGTCTTGCACGAGGAAGTGTCCGGGCATTCCCACGCCTCGCACGTCAATGCCGAGGCGACGACCGACTTCCATCATCAGCACCGAAAGCGTGATGGGAATCCCCATGCGACGCGTGAGCACCGAGTCGAGGAAGGAGTTCTCGGGATCGGTGTAGTCACGGCCATTCCCCGTGATTGCCTCTTCCTCGAAGAGGTATGCACGCACACCCTCGAAGGTCGGCGTGGAACAAGCGGCGGCGAGGTCGTCCAGACGAGCGCACCACGCGTCGACATCGATGCCGGGATGCGCGTGCGCCGCGATGCAGAACGCGGCAACGTCCAGACGAACTTCCTCCGCCGGCCTCGCGACCGTTGCCTCGAACCGCTTACGCGCGATCTCGCGTGCCCGGCGGCGAGCCGGCTCCGTGGCGTCCATCGTCGGCGAACCTACCGCGTGCTCCGCGCGGCGATGGCTGCGCGCGCTCGTACCGCGGGTGTGCACGAAACGGTCGCGCGTGTGAGACGGGTCGCGGCTAGCCGATCTGGCGCGCGAGGTACGACGAGAACCAGCCTGCGTACCGCTCCTGCAGGTCGGACCGCTTCCAGTCGGTACCGCGTACGACGCCGCGACAGTCCGCCGTCTCGCAACGACACGTGAACTCGTCGTAGTCGTCGGAGTCGGTCATCGCATAGTCGAAGCAGAGCTCTTCGCCCGCGTCGACCGCGCGGCGCGTGACCATCAACACTGACCCGACCATCCCGCAGTTCGGATCGCACGAATGGTTGACGTAGTCGGCCGCGTCGAACGGCGGCACGCTCGCGAGGAACAGATCTCCGTCGATCTGGAGTGCGTGCGCGCATACGCGCTCGCCCAGCGCCCGCAACTCGGCGCCGTCGACGACGAGGCCGCCGAACGCGGCCACCGTCGTGCCGGCTTCGATGTCTTCCGTCGCGAAGACCCCCATGCCCTTGGCATCGGCGGGGCGCGGTTCGGCGGAGGGACTGAGCCACGATTGACGCACGATTGGGCAAACTAGCGAATCCACACGGAAGCAGCGGAGTCAGATCGGGCGCGGCGAGGGAGCCATGTCAACATGAAGAATGAGGGCACCACCATGTTCGAGCTGGTCGGTGGGCAGTGGTTCTTCGACGCGCTCGTCGACCGCTTCGCCCAGCGGGTCGAAGCCGACCGGGTGCTCCGCCCGCTGTACCCCGCCGACCTCGAGCCGGGCATGCGGGCGCTCGCGCTGTTCCTCGGCCAGTACTGGGGCGGACCGGCTGCGTACAGCGCCGAGAAGGGTCATCCTCGTCTTCGTATGCGGCACGCGCCGTTCGCGATCGACGCGCGGGCGAGGGACGCCTGGCTGTCGGCAATGCTGGCGTCGGTCGACGAAGCCGATGCACCCGCAATCGCGCGGGAAAGACTGGCCGAGTACTTCACGATGGCGTCCACGGCGATGATCAACCGTTTCCAGGAGCAGGAGTCGCCGACCGCACGGGCGACGGAGCCGAACACCACCGGTGGCAGCGCGAGAATGGACGAATGAGCCGGCGACGGGAGAAGGACAGGCTGGCGCGACGCCGTGTCGCATCGGTCCGCCGCGGCGAGATGCGGCACCGCACGCCGGTGCGGCCGGGCCGGCTGTCGCCCGACCGGAAGGTGCCGGCTTCGATACCGCGTCCGCCGTACGCGCCGGACGCGCCGGCGCTCCGCCCGGCGGTCCCACCCGACGAGTTCGCCGACCGCATGCGCGCGGCCGGCCGCGCGGGCCGGGAGGTGCTGCTCGAGCTGCGGGACGCGGTCGGCGCCGGCATCACGACCGACGAGCTCGATCGCATCTGCCACGAGGCATGCATCGCGCGCGGCGGCTATCCGAGCCCGCTGTTCTACAAGGGCTTCCCGAAGTCATTGTGCACCTCGGTGAACGACGTCATCTGCCACGGCATCCCCGACGATCGAGTCCTCCAAGACGGTGACATCGTCAACTGCGACGTCACGATCTATCTCCACGGGGTGCACGGTGACACCAACGCGACGTTCCTGGTCGGTGACGTCGACGACGAGGGACGGCGGCTGGTGCAGGTGACGAAGGAAGCGTTGTGGAAGGCGATCGACAAGGTGCGTCCGGGCGCCCGCCTCAACGACATCGGCCGGGCGATCGAGATGCACGCCGAGGCCGCGGGCTTCTCGGTGGTGCGCGCGTTCGTGGGCCACGGCGTGGGTGAGGAGTTCCACACGTGGCCGGCCGTCCCGCACTACTACGACCCCGGCCTCGACGACGTGCTCGCGCCCGGCATGACGTTCACGATCGAGCCGATGATCAACGAGGGCGGGTGGGAGCTGGGACGCATCTGGCCCGACGGATGGACCGCGCCGACGCGCGACGGGTCGCGTTCTGCGCAGTTCGAGCACACCTTGCTCGTCACGACGACAGGCGTCGAAGTGTGCACGCTGCTCCCCGGCGAGCCGCACGGAAGCTGACCGCACCTTGACCGGCCGGATGGCGGGCGAACGGGCGCTCGTGACGGGATCGACCTCCGGGATCGGCCGCGCGATCGCCGTCGCATTCGCGGCAGAAGGTGCTGTCGTCGTCGTAACCGGCCGCGACCGTGAGCGGGGCGAGGCGGTGGCGGCCGAGATCGCGGGAACCCACGGGACGGCGCACTTCGTGCCGGTGGATCTTCACCACGAGACGGCATGTACGTCACTCGTCGACGAGGCCGCGGACCGGCTCGGCGGCCTCACGGTGCTCGTCAACAATGCGGCCGGCGGCGACGCGCCCGATGCGGCGGTCGCCGAGCTCGTCACCGACGCGTGGGACGCGATCCTGCGCGTCGACCTCACCGCGCCGATGTGGTGCGCGCGGGCGGCGATCCCGCACATGCGTCGCGCCGGTCACGGCGCGATCCTCAACGTCTCCTCCCGGCAGGCCGAACGGGCGAGCGCCGGCCTTGCCGCCTACGTCGCGGCCAAGTCGGGATTGAACGGCTTGACGCGCGCGATCGCCGTCGAAGAAGCAGCCCATCACATTCGCTGCAACACGATCAGCCCGGGTTACGTGGTGAACGAACGCCGCGACGCCGAGCTCTCGGCGGAGCGACGCGCGCGCTTCGAGGGCATGCACCTGACGCGTCTCGGCGTCGCCGACGACGTCGCGCAGGCTGCCGTCTACCTCGCGAGCCGCGAGTCGACGTTCGTCACCGGGATCAACCTGCAGCTCGACGGTGGGAGCAGTATCGCCCGCGGTCTCACACTCGGGTAGCGGCGGCGTGCACCCGCGGATCTGCGTGAGCGCGATCTCGACGTTCCGCCTGTCGCTCGCCGAAGACCTTGCCTTCTGGGAGCGCCACGAGATCCGGAACGTCGGCGTGTCGGTTGCCAAGCTCGAGGCGTTCGGTTGGGAGGCAGGCACCCGCCTCGTTGCGGACGCGGTGGAGCGGGGTTTGCACGTCGTAGACCTGATCGGGCTCAGCCCGTTCCATCTGGCGAAACCGCAACAGTGGGATTCGCAACGCGCGCGTCTGATCCACTCCCTCGAGACCGCCGCGGCCGTTGGGGCGCCACGGGTCGTGTTCACGACCGGTCCGTTCGCGCCGCTCACGTGGGACGAGGCCGCCGACGCGCTGCAGGACGCCCTCGCACCCGTGCTGCAGGAGGCGCGGCACCGAAACATCGATGTGGCCATCGAGCACACCAACTCGTTGCGGGTCGACGTCGGCTTCGTCCACACATTTCGCGACGCGGTCGATCTCGCGCGCCGGCTCGACGCGGGCGTATGCATGGAAACGAACGCCTGCTGGGCCGAGCGCGGCCTCGATGACGCGATCCGCTCAGGGATCGACCGCATTCGACTCGTGCAGGTCAGCGACTTCCGCGTCGGCACGATCGCGTCCTCCCAGCGGCTCGTGCCCGGAGACGGCGACATTCCGTTGCGCCGCATCCTCGCGGTGCTCCTTGCGGCCGGTTACACGGGAGCGTTCGAGCTCGAGCTGATCGGCGACGCGATCGTGGATGAGGGGTACGCGCACGCGGTCCCTCGTGCGGTCCGCAACCTCGACGCGTTGCTGACCGAGCTCGACGCCTAACCGGAATTCCTGCAACGCCCGTCGACGACCGCGGGCGACTCGAGCGTGCGGGCGGGAATCGTCAAGCACGCGTAGCCCGTGTAGATGATCGACCGGGAAAACTCGATCCGCCAGCTGACGCGCAGCCAATCGAGGCCCGTCGCCGCTCCGATCGTCGAGCCATCCGCGAGGAGAATGTCGTCGTCGTGGCAGCAGCCGCTGCTCAGGTCATGCTGTTGCGTGTACACAGCGCGGATCAGATCCGGATCACGGGGTTGACGATTCGCGAGCACCGCTTCACGCACGAGCTGGTTCCCGAAGTCGCGAGCATCGTCCCGCGCCGCTCGCTCGGCAACGTCGCCCGAGAACGCGAACACGAAGACCGCGAACGCCGCGGCGCCGAGCACGGCGAGCACCAGCCCGATGTATCCCAGGATGAGACCCGCGAGCGCGAGGCCGGCACCCTGTTCGCCGCTCCGCTTGATCTGTCGCCGGGCGATGTGACCGGTGACGATCGCCACGATCGAACCGACGATGCAGATGAAGAACTGCGCGCATCCCGCGACGAGCGAGATGATCGCGAGCGCGTTCGTGCGCGGTGGCGGTGTGTACGGCGGCACGTCCCAAGCGCCGGGGGCCGGCGCTCCGGGATACGGGCCCGGCGGCGCGCCGGGCGGCGGTGGTGGTGTCCAGTCCCCGGTCCCCGTCACGCCGCAATCCTCGCACGATGCAGCGAGCGAAGCACCGGAAGGCGCGCACGATGCGGCGAGCGAAGCGCCGGTGGCGCGCAGCGAGCTCGCCGGAGTCCCGAGCGGCCGCGAGGCGGGTATCCCGCCGAGCAGCGAGGGCGACAAAGCATCACGCCCACATGAAGGCGCCGCCGTCGGCCATGAACGTGTGGCCGGTCAGGTAGCGACAGGCGTCGGAGCACAGGAACCATGCGATCGGACCGATGTCGAGCTCGGGGTCACCCTGGCGGCCCATCGGGCAGTTCTCGATGAAGGTTCGGTAGCCCTCGCTCTGCTTGGCCGCGTCGCCGTGGTGCGTCGCGGCAGCGGGAGCGATGGCGTTGACGACGATGCCGTCGCCCGCCCACTCGCGCGCCGCGGTACGCGTCAACGCGCGGACCGCCTCCTTCGACGCGTTGTACGCGGCGAAGCCACGGCCGCCGGTGATGCCCATCGAAGACGCGAAGTTGACGATGCGTCCCCAATGCTGTGACTTCATGTGCGGGTACACCGCCTGCATCGCCCAGAGCGTGCCCTTGACGCCCGAGGTGTAGAAGACGTCGACGTCGCTCTCGCTGACGTCCGCAACGGGGGCCATCGGCCGGAACGTCTGCGCGTTGTTGACGAGGGCGTCGACACGCCCGAATCGCTCGACCGCCTGCGCAACCATCCCGTCGATTGCGTCTTTGACCTGAATGTCGCAGACGACGCCGAGGTGCTCGACACCGAGCGCGTCGAGCTCTCCGCACGTCTCCTCGAGCAGGTGCTGCTTCCACTCCGCGACCACGATGCGCGCGCCGCCCTTGCCCATGTGCAGCGCCATACCCTTGCCGACGCCCCGACCTGCGCCGGTGACGATGATCACCTTGCCGTCGAGGGAGTGCATCGCGCGGGCACCGGACATGCGGCTCACGATAGGTGCGGCGTAGCGTCGACGTCATGCTGACGGGAACGGTGATCGTGTCGGGAGGCGGGAGTGGCATCGGACGCGCAACCGCGCAACGCGCCGCTCGAGAAGGCGCCAACGTCGCGGTCATCGATCGCGACGCCGACAACGGTCGCGCCACCGCCGAAGCGATCGGCGATCAGGCGCGGGCGTACGCGTGTGACGTCGGCGACGAGGCCGCGGTCGCCACGGCGGTCGCGCAGACCGCACGCGACCTCGGACACGTCGCCGGGGTGGTCACCGCCGCAGGCGTCTTCCCGCCGGGTGACCTGCGGCCCGCCCACGAGGTCAGTGTCGAGGACTTCGTGCACGTTCTGCGCGTCAACCTCGTCGGGACCTTCGCGGTCATCAAGCACGCGCTTCCCATGTTGATCGATGGTGGCGGCGCGATCGTGACGATCGCGTCCACCGCCGCGATTCGTGGTCACGGTTTCGGTGCCGGATACACGGCGAGCAAGGGCGGCGTCGACGCACTCACACGACTCCTGGCCGTGCAGTACGGCCCGCTCGGCGTTCGCGCGAACTGCATCTGCCCGGGCGGCGTCGACACGCCGATGACCGCCGGCACGTTCGCGACCGACGAAGCAAAGGCGCGCGCGAAGCAACGGGTGCCCATCGGTCGATACGCCCAAGCCGAAGACATTGCCGATGTCGCGGTGTTCCTGCTTTCGGACGACGCGCGCTATATCACCGGGCAGACACTTCCCGTCGAGGGCGGCGCAACCGTCGCCTGAATCACAAAGGTTTCGTGTGAATGTCATCGGGGGAATTCACGCCCGCTGATCTGCAGGTACTCGCAAGAGGTATGTCCTCAGCCACGAAGCGTGAAGCGTTGGTTTCTCATGAGCGCACATCGTTCGTTATCGTCGTCGTACATGCACCGGCCCCCTCGCCGCCGGCGGAGCTTGGGGCGCAGCATCGGTGTGGTGAATCACCACGATGACACCGGTCTGACGCGACCCAATGTGACGCGGC
Source organism: Acidimicrobiia bacterium (assembly GCA_038209365.1). Taxonomy (GTDB): domain Bacteria; phylum Actinomycetota; class Acidimicrobiia; order IMCC26256; family PALSA-610; genus DASQHW01. Next base: position 30,467 of record JBBQXS010000028.1, read on the forward strand.
TCATCGCACTCGCATGCTTGATCGCGCTCGTGTGTCTCCCCGGGGTCGCGCACGCGCAGTCGACGCAGGACCAGCTCGCGGAAACCCGCAAGTCGATCGACGCCACCGCGCAACGTTGGTTCGACGCACACCGCGACGCGGCAACTCTCGACACACGCATCGCCGACCTCGAGGAAAACATCACGGGTATGGAGGCGCGGGTCGCGACCGCACGCAAGGTCGCGAGGGCGCGTGCCCTATTGATGTACAAGGGCGCGTCGCTGGAGTACGCGAGCGTCTTCGGAACGACGGTGATCGAGTCGGCGCGACGCGCAGAGCTCATCGATCACGCCAACGCCCAAAACGTTGCCGCGATCGACGAGCTCACTGCGTCGTTGAAGGACTTGCATGCGCAACACGCCGACCTCGTCGACTCGCGTGCCCGACTGGACAAGGTCCTGCAGGTCGTCGCGTCAGAACGGGACGCGCTCGACACCCAACTCACCTCTCTGCAGGACCAAGCGGCACAAGAGTCCCAGGCGGCCGGGAGATCTGCCGCCGGCCGCGTACGGAGCACCGCGTCGGCTCCGCGGCCCGCGCCTGCGACCGCCGCACCCACCGCGCCGGTTCCGGCGGTCTCCGTCAACCAACCCACCACCAGCGCGCCACCTCCGGGCGGTGGGTCGAGTCCCCATCACAACGACCCGTTCCTCGTGTGCACCCGCGGACGTGAAAGTGGTGGCAACTACGGCATCGTCAGCTCCGGCGGCACGTACCACGGCGCGTACCAGTTCCTGCCGTCGACATGGAACGCAACTGCCGCGCACGCTGGTCGCATGGATCTCGTCGGTGTGCTGCCGTCGCGCGCGTCGGCGTACGACCAGGACGAGATGGCATGGGCGCTCTACCAGTGGCAGGGGAACAGCCCGTGGGGTGGCCGCTGCTAATCGCTCGCGGCGGCGGCGACCCGGGCGATGACCTCGCGCAAGGGCACGTCGGCGAGTGACGCCAGCCGAAGGTCCGCGTGCGAGAGATCGAGCTGCTCGGTGATTGCGTGCGGTACTGCGACACATCGCAGTCCGGCGCGCTTGGCAGCCGTCACACCGTGCGGTGAATCTTCGACGGCGAGCGATTCACCGGGCGGGACGTCGATCGCCGCGCACGCGGTGAGATACGTATCGGGTGCGGGCTTGGCCGCGATCCCACCGGAGCAGCACACCACCGTCGCGAAGCGGTGACGCAGCGCGAGCCGTTCCAGATGGGGCTCGACCCACTCCGGCGGCGAGCTCGACGCGATCGCCAGCGCGAGGCCGAGGGCATCGGCCTCGTCGAGCCATTCGTGCACTCCGGGACGCACGAGCTCGGCGGTGAGCAGCTCGTCGCGGCGCGCCCGGCGTTGTAGGTGCATCTCGTCGAGGTCAACGGTTCGTTTGGCGCGCTCCTGCAGGAGCGCCACCAGGTCGAGAGCGCCGGCCGTGCCGATCTCTTCTGCCCACTCCTCGATCGTCAGCGGGGGGCAACCATGCGCGGCGAACGCTTCTTGCCACGCGGTGAACACCGGGCCTTCGGTGTCGAGGATCAGCCCGTCGAAGTCGAAGACGACGGCCCGGACCATGGGACGCGCACTCACCGGTCCAGTGACTCCCGCGGGTCGATCGGGCTGTGCAACGACACACCACCGTCTGCCGCGAGAACCTGCCCGGTGACCCAATCGAGCGTGCACAAGGCAACGATCGCCTGCGCGACTTCATCCGCGGTTCCCATCCGGCCGAGGGCGGATCGCCGGGTGACCATGTCGCGGTACCCCGGGAGTCTCTCGGTCGGCGCGAACATCGGCGTGTCCGTGGTGCCCGGCGCGACCGCGTTGACGCGAATGCCGTTCGCACCGAGCTCACGCGCCGCGGACCGTACGAGCTGGGCCAGCGCCGCCTTCGAGGCCGCGTAGTGGGCCATCGCGCGATCGGCGAGGAATCCCGAGATGCTCGTGACCGCGACGATCGAGCCGCCGTGGTCCATGGCCCGGGCGCATTCGCGCAGACACACGAACGCGCCCCGCAGGTTCACGTTCATCACACGATCCCACTCGTCGGTCGTCATCCCCAACAGCGGCGCGCTGCCGCCCACGCCCGCGCTCAGCACCGCGACGTCGAGGCGGCCGAGGTCGCGCACCGCTCGTGCGATGCCGTCCACCACCTCTTGCTCCGTCGCGACGTCAACCGGCACCGCGACGTCTGCGTCCGGCGCGTCCACCACGTCGAGCACCGCCACCCGTGCGCCTGCATTGCGCAAACGCGTGACGCAGGCAGCACCGATCCCACTGGCGCCACCGGTGACGATCGCAGTCGCGCCTTGCAGTTCCATGATGGTGCGACGCTAGCGTCCGCAGCCGTGGCGTCACCGTGGTTCGGGTTGTATCTGCCGCAGCTGCGGATGAGCTTCGATCGCATCCTCGAGCGCACGCTCGTCGCCGAAGAGGCCGGCTTCGACTCCGTATGGCTGATGGACCACATCGCCGCGCCGATGGCACCCGACGTCGACACCTTCGAGGGCTGGACGATTGCGAGCGCGCTCGCGGCGCGCACCACGCGCATCCGCATCGGCCATCTCGTGCTGTGCGACCCGTTCCGGCATCCGGCGCTGCTCGCCAAGATGGCCGCGACGCTCGACGTGATCTCGAACGGGCGATTGGAGCTCGGCATCGGCTGGGGATCGGTACCGGCCGAGCTCCGAACGTACGGCTTCGGCGACGAGCCGGCCGCGACGCGCGCGGCCAAGCTGCGCGAGACACTCGAGATCCTGGACCTGATGTTCGCCGGAGAGCCCTTCGATCACGTGGGGACGCACTACACACTGCGCGGGGCGCAAGGGCGGCCCGTGCCCGTGCAGGCGCGCGTCCCGGTTCACATCGGCGGCGGGGGCGCGCTCCACACGATGCCGCTGGTGCGCGATCACGCCGACTGGTGGAACTGTCCGGGCTACGCGCTCGAGCGACTCGACGAGCTCCGACCGCTGGCGGGACACGCGCGCATCTCGGCGCAGCACCCGATCGGCCTGGCTGCGAATTTCGCAGACCGCGACGAGGTCACAGCGACGGTGAAGCGCCGGTTCGGCTCGTGGGGTGGCGTCGTCGCAGGAACCGCCGACGAGGTCGCGGACGCGCTCGCCCGAGAGGTCGCACGCGGCGTCGAGGGTTTCGTGTGCCAGTTCGGGGATTTCGGCACGCAGGGCACGATCGAGCGCTTCATGACCGACGTGGCATCTAGATTTCGCACGTGAACCCACCGCTGGTCGTCGGCGTCCCGCGCGAGGTGAAGACCGACGAACATCGCGTCGCGATCACTCCCGACGGCGTGCTCGAGATGTCCCACCACCGCGTGACCGTCGTCATCGAGAGTGGCGCGGGCGTCGACTCGGGCATCACCGACGAGGACTATCGCGCTGTCGGGGCGACGATCGTGGCGAGCGCGCAGGACGCGTGGGGCGATGCCGACCTCGTGCTGAAGGTGAAGGAGCCGCAGCCCTCGTAGCTCGGCTTCTTGCGCGAGAACCTCGTGCTGTTCACGTATCTCCACCTCGCGGCGTATCCGGACCTCGGCCGCAAGCTGATCGACACCGGCACCACTGCGATCGCGTACGAGACCGTCCAGCTGAACGGGCAGCTGCCGCTGCTCGCGCCGATGAGCGAGGTCGCGGGGCGCATGGCACCGCAGATCGGCGCGCACTTCCTGGAGCGCCGCCAGGGCGGGCGTGGCGTCCTGCTGGGTGGGGCGCCGGGCGTGCGGCCCGCGCGCGTCGTGGTGCTCGGCGCCGGGAACGTCGGGTGGAACGCGGCGTGGATCGCGCAAGGCATGGAAGCAGAGGTGCTTCTCCTCGACAAGAACCTCGATCGCCTCCGATGGGTCGACCAGATCCACAAGGGCCGCATACAAACGCTCGCGAGCAACCGGGCGGCGGTCGCGCGTGCCGTGCGGGACGCGGATCTCGTGATCGGTGCCGTGCTCGTGCCGGGAGGCCGTGCCCCGGTGCTCGTGACCGACGACATGGTCCAAGAGATGAAGCCGCGCGCGGTCATCGTCGACTGTGCGATCGACCAGGGCGGTTGCATCGAGGGGATCCACGAGACGACGCACAGCGACCCCGTCTTCGAGCGTCATCACGTGTTGCACTACGCGGTCGGCAACGTGCCGGGCGCGGTGCCGAACACCTCGACATACGCGCTCACGAACGCGACGCTTCCGTACGCGGTCGAGCTCGCGACCAAAGGCATTGCCGAGGCGGTGCGCGCGGACCCCGCGCTCGCGGCGGGCGTGAACACGATGCATGGTCGCGTGGTGAACCCGGCCGTCGCGGAAGCGCTCGGCGTCCCCGCGTCTCCCGTCGAAGCCGCTGAATTCGGCTGACGCCGAGGAGTCGAGCCTTCGGGATCGATCTCTTCGATCCCGACTCGTTAGCATTTGCGATCTCATGAGAGTCCTGGTCAGCGGCGGAGCCGGCTTCATCGGCTCCCACCTCGTCGATGCGCTGATCTCGCGGGGCGACGACGTCGTGGTGCTGGACGACTTCAGCACCGGCTACCGAGAGAACGTCGACGCGGCGTCCGTGCTCGTGGAAGGTTCGGTCGTGGACGAAGCGACCGTTCGCACGGCAATGCGCGGATGTGAGTTGGTCTTCCACCAGGCCGCGCACAAGGCAGTGATGCGCTCGGTGGAACAGCCGTTGCCCACCGACCTTGCCAACACCCACGGCACGCTCACGATGCTGAAATGCGCGAGCGACGAAGGCGTACGGCGCTTCGTGCACGCCTCGTCGAGCAGCGTCTACGGAGGTGCCGCGCACGTGCCGACCCGAGAGGACGAGCCGCAGTCGCCGCGCTCGCCATATGCGGTCACCAAGCTCGCCGCCGAACACTATTGCCGGGTGTTCACCGAGCTGTACGGGCTCGAGACGATCGCGCTCCGATACTTCAACGTGTACGGCCCGCGCCAGCGCCCGGACGCGACCTACGCGGCAGTCATCCCACTGTTCATCGATGCCCTGGCGCACGGAAACAGGCCGGTGGTGCACGGTGACGGCACGCAAAGCCGCGATTTCACGTTCATCGACGACGTGATCGCGGCCAATCTCGCTGCGGCCGCGGCGCCCGCGCAAGCGTGTGCCGGAAAGGCGTACAACATCGCGGGTGGCGCCTCGTATTCGCTGCTCGATCTTCTCGGCGTCCTCGGCCGGATCCTCGACGTCCGCCCACAGCCGTCGTTCGCGCCGCCGCGGGTGGGCGACGTGCGTCTCAGCCGTGCCGACGTCACCGCTGCCGAGCGCGACCTGGACTTCCGGTGCGCGATCGGCTTCGAGGACGGGCTGCGCGCGACCGTCGCGTGGTTCTCCGACCGGTTCGCACGGCGCGACTCCCCTGCGACGACGTCACGCGACGCCACGTAGGGTGCGACGAGCGGCCCCGCGAGTTCCCGGGCGCGACTACCGGGCGTCGTGCTCGTCGGTGCGGGTCTTGATGTTCTGCAGCGACTCGAGCGCATGCTTCGATGGTTTCACCGCATCGCGATTCGCCTGCTGCAGCTGGGCGAAGATCTCTTCGCGGTGCACGTCGATCGAGCGCGGCGCCTTGATGCCGAGGCGTACCTGATCACCGCGAACTTCGAGAACCGTCACCACGATCTCGTGCCCGATCATGATGCTCTGATTCGCACGTCGTGTGAGCACGAGCACGGGATCCTCCCCTCCATGGCGGCCGCGGCAGCGCGCCCGACCGCGAGCATACGCACTCGCGTCACCGCGTGCGTGGGTCCTGTGCACCCTCCGCATTCACGTTCGGTGGCGGTAGCAAGCGATACGCGCGGCGCGATCAATCAGCTCGCGATGGCGAGCGGTGCTCTCACGCTGTAGCCCGCGCTCGGCAGCACGACCTGGGCGGCCTCGCACGTGACGCGGTTGACGACGATCGGACCAAGGAGGTTCAGCGTCGAGTCCTCGGGGCGATCGCGCAACGTCACCACCGCGAAGACCACCGCGTCCTCGGCAGCAGTAAGCCTCAGGCGTTCCGCTGATCCCGCGTCGAGCTCGAACTCGTAGTCCGGATAGAAGACCCACGGCGGCACGACGACGAAGCCCACCTCCGAGCTGTCCGCGGACGTCAACAACAAGAACGGACTTCCCGCCGGACCCCACGGCACCAGGTCGAATCGGTGCGCGTTCGGGAACCCGGGCATCCCGGCGGGGAAGTTGATCCCGACGACATCGGTGGTGAGCTGTGTCTCGAGCATCGATTCCTACCGGGAGAGGTCCGCGAGGGACGGTTGAGATGTGTTCGCGGTCACCTGGGATGCCGCGTGGTGTTGGACGTGATGGGCTCGGAGCTGCATCGTCCCTTCCGTGAGGTCGATGTCTTCGAGATTCGACGGCTTCTTCTTCATCTTCAGCGTGTCCGCCCTGTTCTGGGAGCTGTATGGCATCGGTCAGATCGCCTCGTCCACGATGCGCAACACGAGAGTCCGCTCGGGGAGTGTGGCGTGCTTGTCGTACGCGTCGACATCGAGGTCGATGGCGCCCATCACGCCGGGTGTCCCGCGAGTCCCCTCGCGTGCGCCTTGCGACAGCTCGCGGTTCGACTTCGTGATCGCGTCGATCTCCTCGGCAAGACCGAGCAATGCGCGGCGGTGTTCCGTGAAGATCCCGTCCCAGGGTGTGGGCGTCAGCGAGGCAAGCTCGCGCAGCGTCGGTGCGTCGGAGATGCCGAGCTCGCGTCCCGCATCGGCGACGTGCACTGCCCACTCGAGCTCGACGCGCCTGATCTCGCCGACCACGCTCTCGACTTCACGCGTTGCACGCGCGAGCCAGCGACCGCGGCCGGCCGCAAAGATGAGCTGCTCCTCCTCGAGCTTGAAGACGAGGAGCTCGACGAGCTGCCGCTCTCTCCACAAGATGTTCGAGGCGTCGCTCAGCGCCATCACTCCACCCTCACGGCCCCAGTGGTGCATCGTTCCATCGGCGGGTTCGCCCCAGGAGATGAATGAACCGGGAGCCAATGCGGGAGCCAATGCGCGCGCGTCCCGTGTCCAAGGGGTGCCGCTCGCTGCGGACCGTGAGATCCGGCCGCAGGTACGTCCCGGCTCCGCTAGCGCAGGACCCCGAGGGCTACGGCACGTCCGAGCGCCTCGTTTCGGTTCTTGGCGCCGAGCTTGGCGTAGATGCGCACGAGGTGGGACTTCACGGTTGCGAGGGTGACCGAGAGGTCATTGGCGATCTCACGGTTGGAGCGACCTTCGGCCAGAAGGATTAGGACCTCGCGCTCGCGCGCGGAGAGAAGCTCGTCGGTGCGCTCGCCCAGGGGCGGCAACCGGACGGTCCCCACGAGGGCGCCGTGGAGGGCGGGCGCGACGTATTGCCCGCCCTTGCACGCGGCATCGACGGCCGTGCCCAGCTCGTCGACGTCGCTCGTCCGCATGACGACCGCTGTGGCACCGAGGGCAAGGAGGTACCCCAGGACGTGGTCCTGGGCGACGGGCAGCAGCGCCACGATCGCCGGATGCGGCCGGAGCCGGACGAGACGCCGGACGAACTCCTCGAGGGCGAGGTCGGCGGGCGTGCCCACCACCACGACGTCGGGCCGGAGGGATTCCGAGAGGCTCAGCAGCTCGCGCCCGGATCGGGTCTGGGCGACGACCTCCAGCCCGCGGCCCTGGAGCACGGCTGTGATGCCCGCCCGTACGAGCGCGAGCTCGTCGGCGACGACGGCCGTTTCGGCCGTCCGCTTGTCCGCATCTTGCACGGCGAGGCCTCCCGAGCCGTCGTGACCTGGGATACTACCCTCCGCGCGGCTGTGTTCGACGCAAAGTGCGCGGATCTTTCCACCCTGCGGTCTATCAAGGGGGCGTACGCCACGAGCCGAAATTTCCTCGACATTCACAACGCCCAACGCACAGGGCGAGCCGGGGGACGGGGGACCGTGAAGCCGACGCAGCCAGTGATGATCGACATCGAGCGGGCGACCCACGAGGACCAGCTCGTGCGCCAGCACCTCCCGCTCGTGCAGTACGTGGTCTCCGAGGTCGCCCACCGCGTGCCCAGCCATGTCACCCGCAACGACCTGGTCTCAGCCGGCATGCTCGGCCTCGCGCAAGCGGCCCGAAGCTACGACCCCGAGCGGGGAATCGCCTTCGAGCGGTTCGCATCGACCCGTATCCGCGGCGCGCTGCTCGACGAGCTCCGCGGCCGTGACTGGGCGAGCCGCTCGGTGCGCGCCCGGGCCCGGGGGCTGCAGGCGGCCCACGAAGAGCTGATGAACAAGCTCGGCCGGGCACCGACCTCCGACGAGGTCGCCGCGACGCTCGACGTGCCCACCGAGATCGTGCACAAGCTCGTCGACGACGTCCACCGCGCCACGGTGTTGAACTACGACTCCCTGGTGCTGGAAGGCGACGCGGAGTCGTTCATCGCGAGCGACGACGCCACACCCGAGATGACGATGCTCGATCGTGAGCGCAAGGCGTACCTCATGGATGCGGTGCAGGCGCTGCCCGAGCGTCTGCAGCGCGTCGTCATCGGCTACTTCTTCGAGGAGCGGTCGATGCAGGACCTGGCCGACGAGCTCGGAGTCAGCGAGTCGCGTATCTCGCAGCTCCGCGCCGAGGCGCTGCTGTTGTTGAAGGACGGCATCAGCTCGCAGCTCGAGCCCGAGGCGCTCCCGGAGGAGCCACGCCCGAACGGTCGGGTCGCGCGCCGCAAGGCCGCGTACTACGCGGCGGTTGCCGCGGGCTCGAGCCCGCGCGACCGTGTCTCGGAGCGCCCGCTCGAGACCACGCACGCTGTGACCGCGCAAGCCTAGGAAAGCGCCCGGCGGCGCCTGACGAAGCGGCCGGGGGCGCGTGACGCGATCGGTGACGCCCTCAGGCGGCGGTGCGCGCTTTTCTCGCGGCCTTCTGGCGACGGCGGAGCACGCGGTGACGCTCGATCGCAGTGAGGCCGCCCCAGACACCGTCGGCGGGACGGGTCTCGAGCGCGTGCTCGAGGCATTCCTCACGCACCGGGCACGATGCGCAGATCGCCTTCGCCTCGGCCGCGTGCGCATCCGACGTCGGGAAGAACACGGTCGTGTCGGTGTCGCGACACGCCGCGTCGTCGAACCAGTCGGTGCGTACGGGGACAGTCTTCAAACGAGGCATAGCCGAAGGATCAACGCGCGTCGCGGGCCTGCCATTCCCGCCTACCCGTACCAGCTGCCGCCCCGCTCGAGCCCGCCGGCACCGAGCACGATGTACGCGGCATCGACGAGCGCCTGGCCCCGAGCGTCGAGGCCCACGGCCATGCCCTGGCGGTTCATCGTGTACCCGAACGACGAGTCCGTCGCGTCTGGCGCCCCGGCCGCCACCACGGCCGCGGAAGCTACTCCAACAGGTCGGGCTCTTCCACGGTGAGCATGTCGAAGAGCGGCTGGAAGCCGAACCATCCCGCGTCGTGGCTGCCGACCTGCGAGGCGGTGAGCGCGGCCATGTCGGCGTCGATGTGGAGCGGAATACCCGCGGCCTCGGCCAGCAGCTGCGCATGACACGTGCGATCCATCGCGAAGAACCAGAACGCGGCCTCGTCGACCGAATGGCCGACGGTCAACAGGCCGTGGTTGCGGAGGATCACCGCCTTGGAGTCGCCGAGCGCGGCCGCGATGCGTTTGGCCTCGTCGAGGTCGAGCACCACGCCGGTGTAGTCGTCGAACAACCGGTGATCACCGTAGAACGCGCAGGCGTCCTGTGTGATCGGATCGAGCAGACGGCCCAGCGTCGACCAGGCCTTGCCGTGGAGCGAATGGCTGTGGGCAGCCCCGACGACATCCGGACGCGCGGCATGAAGCTGCGAGTGGATCGCAAACGCGGCGCCGTTGACCGGCCGGTTGCCCTCGACGACCTTGCCGTTGTGGTCGACGAGGATGAGATCGGACACTCGGATCCGGGAGAAGTGCACACCGAACGGATTGACCCAGAAGTGGTCGAGGTGTTCGGGATCGCGTGCAGTGATGTGTCCGGCGACGCCCTCGTCGAAGCCGCAGCGTGCAAACAGCCGGAATGCGGCGGCGAGACGCTGCTTGCGGTGCAACCGCTCTTCTTCGGGCGACGCGAACGCGGGCTGACCGAACGCCTTGATGTCGGGCACTGCTGCACCCTTCGCTCTCGGTGAGACGACTCGTCGAAGAGGATACGCCTCGTGGGGCCTACCTCTTCCAGCCGTCGAAGTACGTGACCTCCTCGACGGGTCTGCGTTGTGCCGGCTTGAAGCCGTCCCCGGTCGTGTACGCAACCGGGATGAGCGCGGCCTGCGTGACCGTGTCGGGGATGCCGAGGAGCCGGCCTGCTTCCGCTTCGTGCGCGAGGTGCAACGTCGTGAACACCGAGCCGAGGCCGCGGCTGTGCAGCGCGAGCTGGAAGCTCCAGACCGCGGGAAGGATCGAGCCGTAGAACCCCGCGATCGCCTCGTTGGACGCGTGCTCGGGCAAACGATCGAGGATGCACGGGATCACGAGCACGGGCACCTCGTGCATACGGGCGGTCAGATAGCGCGACGAGTCGAGGACGCGGCTCGGACTCACGCCGGGGGCATTCATGTACGGGTCGGCGCGCTTGCGGTACAGCGCCGCGACGCCGGCCCGGAGATCGGGATCCTCCACCACGACCCAGCGCCAGCGTTGCGAGTTGCCGCCGGTCGGCGCCTGCACCGCGACGCGTAACGCTTCGAGCACGACCTCGCGCGGCACGGGCCGTTCGAGATCGAGGCGCTTGCGCACCGCGCGTGTCGTCGTCAGCAGGCGATCCGTCTCTTGCACGTCGAAGGTCGTCACACCCCGATCCTCTCACCGGCGCGCTCCACGGCGCTCGCCCGTTTCTTTCGAAGCTCTTACTCGGATGTGCGATGCTCCGAACATGGAATACGACCGCGTCTTGGTGGTCGAGGACGACGCGCATGTGCGCGACGCCGTGGCACGGGCGTTGCGCTTCGAGGGCTATGACGTGCACACCGCGATCGACGGGAACGACGGGTTGCTTCGCTTCGAGGAGCTTGCTCCCGACGTAGTCGTCCTCGACGTGTTGATGCCCGGCACCGACGGGCTCGCGGTCTGCCGCATCCTGCGCGAGCGGGGCAACCACACACCTGTGCTGATGCTGACGGCCCGTCACGAGGTCTCCGACCGTGTGGCGGGCCTCGACGCCGGCGCCGACGACTATCTCGTGAAGCCGTTCGCGCTCGACGAGTTGCTCGCACGGTTGCGCGCGCTGTTGCGGCGGGCGAGCGTGACCGGTGGCGAGGAAGAGCTGCGCGTGGGTGACCTCGTGCTCGATCCACAGCGGCGACAGGCGTGGCGTGCGGATCGCGAGCTCGATCTCACGAAGACCGAGTTCGATCTCCTCGAGTTGTTGATGTTCAACGCCGGCATCGTTCTCAGCCGCGACACGATCTACGAACGCATCTGGGGATACGACTTCGAGACGTCTTCGAAGTCGCTCGACGTCTACATCGGCTACATCCGGCGCAAGACCGAAGCGAACGGCGAGCCGCGGATCGTGCACACGGTGCGCGGCGTCGGGTACACCGCCCGGGTGACATGAGCCTGCGCGTCCGCTTGCTGGCCATCGTCGCGATCACATTCGCGGTCGTCGTCGTGGGATGCGTCTACGCCGCGCACGTCAGCGCGAGCCACGAGCTGCGCGCCCAGACCGACCGGTTCCTGCTGCAACGCTCGCGGGACGGGCGCATACAACAGGGCCTGGAGGGCCTCGGCAACTCCCGCGGCGGCCCGGCGCGACCCAATGAGCCGCCGCCGTTCGCCGAGCCCGACGCGTACGTGCAGCTGCTCGGTGCAGACGGCACGGTCAAGAAGCCCGCGGCCATACCGCTGCCCGTCGACGCACAGGATCGCAACATCGCGAGCAAGAACCAAGCGCCACGGTTCCGCACGGTCACGATCGACGGCACGCCCTACCGCATCCTCACGGTCAGCGTGCCGGGCGGCGCCGCCCAGATCGCACGCAGCGTGAAAGAGACCAACGACGTGCTCTCGTCGCTCGACATCCGGCTCTTGCTCATCGCGGTGATCGGCACCGGCGTCGCCGCGCTGCTGGCATGGATCATCGCCCGGCGCATCGTACGGCCTGTCGAGCAGCTGACGAGCGCGACGGAGCGCGTCGCGCAGACGCAGGACCTCGAGAGCGAGATCGAGCTGAGCCGGCGTGACGAGCTCGGCCGGCTCGCCATGAGCTTCAACACGATGCTCGTCGCGCTGCGCACTTCCCGTGCCCAGCAGCGGCGGTTGGTGATGGACGCGAGCCACGAGCTCCGCACTCCGCTCACCGCGTTGCGGACGAATGTCGAAGTGTTGCAGCGCGCGTCGACAATGGACGACGCACAGCGGGCGCAAGTGCTCGACGCCGTCGATCTCGAGCTCTCGGAGCTCACCGAGCTGGTCACCGAGCTCGTCGATCTCGCCACGGACGCCCGCGCCGACGAGCCGCCGCAGCCCGCGGACCTCGGTGAGCTCACGGAGCGGGTCATCGCTCGGATGCGACGACTTACCGGCCGCGAGATCACGCTGACCGTCGGGCCCGACGCAACGGTCAGTGTGCAAGCCGCGGCCATCGAACGCGCGCTGTCGAACCTGATCGACAACGCCTGCAAGTTCAGTGGCGCCGGGACACCTATCGACGTCACCGTCGCCGGCTCTCAGGTCGAGGTGGCAGACCGCGGGCCGGGCATCGCGCCGTCCGATCGTGATCACGTCTTCGACCGCTTCTACCGCGCGCCCGCGGCGCGCACGATGCCGGGCTCGGGGCTCGGGCTGTCGATCGTGAAGCAGATTGCCGATCGGCACGGCGCCAGCGTCGAGATCCTTCCGCGCGTCGGGGGCGGAAGCGTCGTACGGCTCACGCTCCCGGCGTGAGGTCGTAGACGGTCACGCCGCCGACGGTTTGCGCCGTGAAGTTGCTCGCGACCCACTGCGCGATCGCGCTGGTGCTCGACGAGCTCTGCGGACCACCGCCGAAGCCGCCGCCCGGTCCACCGCCGCCACCGATGAAGAAGTGGATCTTGTGCCCCGCGACGTACTGCTGGAACTGCGCGAGCGTCGGTGACGGGTCGGTGCCGTTGAATCCGCCGATCGCCATCACGGGGTCACCGGTCGCGAGCTGGTAGCCGGCCGCGTTGTTCGCGCCGGCCGTCGCCGCGACCCAGGTGTACGAGCTCGCGCCTTGCTCGAGCAGCGCGGTGATCTCGGCCGAAGGGGCCGAGCCGTTCAACACGCCGCCCAGTCCGCCGCGGGCCGCGCCACCACCGGTCCGCCCGCCGGGGTTGCCGACCGACGGCGGCGCGCCGTTGCCGAACGACGGTGGCGCGCCGTTGCCGAACGACGGCGGCGCGCCGTTGCCGGGCTGGAACTGGCCGCCACGGAACCCGCCACCGGCGAAGTTGCGCGGCCCGCCGCCGGCGCCCGCGGGACCGTTCGCACCGACCGGGCCTGCCGCGGGAATCGCGCCGGCGTGGGCCGTGGTGACCGTCGACAACGTGTATGCGGCCGGTCCGGCGAGCGCAACGAGCAACGCGCTCGCCGCGAGCACACCCGCGGCCCTGCGCAGCAGGGTCGTCGAGCTCACGACGAGCAATGCAGTGACGGCGATCCCGACGACGACTACCGCGCTGCGCAGCGCCGGATGCCACGTCGGGGTGCGATCGAGCAATGCGTACGACCACCACACCGTTGTCCCGAGCGCGACGGCGAGCACGGCACGGGCCGCCGGATGCCGCCGACCGTTCCACAGTCGGGTCGCGCCGATCCCGAGAATGGCGCCGATCGCGGGCGCGAGCGCGACCGTGTAGTACGGGTGGATGATCCCCTGACCCAGGCTGAACGCCGCGCCGGTGATCAGCAACCAACCGCCCCACAACAACAGTGCGGCACGGGTGCGGTCGGTGCGCGGCATGCGCATCGTGAACGCGAGCCCGGCGAGGAGCACGATCAACGCCGCGGGCAACAGCCACGATGCTTGGGTGCCGAACTGTGCGTTGAACATTCGCGTCAGGCCGGTGGGTCCCCAGCGGCCCGTTGTCCCCTGCGCGCCGCCGCCCACGCTGCCGGTCTCGTTCCCGGTCAGCCGCCCGAAGCCGTTGTACCCGAAGATCACGTTCCAGAGGCTGTTGTTCTGCGAACCGCCGATGTACGGGCGGGAGCCCGCCGGCCAGAGCTGGACGATCGCGATCCACCAGCCGGCCGATACGAGCAACGCGGCCCCGCCCGCGGCGAGCTGCCAGATGCGGCGGCCGAGCTGGGGCGGCCCCGCGAGGAGATACACGAGCGCGAAGACCGGCACGACGATGAGCGCCTGCAGCATCTTGGCGAGAAAGCCGAACCCCACGCACGAGAACGCGAGCATCAACCACATGGTGCTCCCGCGTTCGAGCGCACGCGTCAGCGCGTAGGCACCTGCGACCAGCAACAGCACCAACAGCGCGTCGGGATTGTTGAACCGGAACATCAATGCCGCGACCGGTGTCAACGCCATCACCGCGCCCGCGATCAGCGCCGCACCGGCACCGAACCACCGCCTGACGGTCGCGTACAGCACACCTACCGCGGCAACGCCTTCGAGGGCTTGGGGCACGAGGATGCTCCACGCGTTGACCCCGAAGACGCGCGCGAACGCGTCCATCACCCACAACGCCGCCGGCGATTTGTCGACGGTGATCGAGTTCCCGGCATCGAGCGAGCCGAAGAAGAAGGCCTTCCAGCTCTTCGTCGAGGCCTGGACCGCCATCGAGTAGTAGGAGTTCGCCCACCCCGACGATCCGAGCCCCCACAGATACAGCGCGCCGGTCGCCGCGAGCAATGCGATGAGCGCAGGCCGCTCCCATCTCGCCCGTTCCTCCCGGGGAACATGCGTCGCTTCCGCGCTCGGGGGCGGGGAAGCCGGCGGATATTCGTATGGGGGGTTGGGGGTCGTCGTGGCGGTCACCGTGCGCTCCTTTGCGACACGAGATCGCGAACACCGTGGCGGGCGACCGCGCCCAGCTCGATCCGCCCGCGTCCCGACAAGAATCTCTTCGCCATGCGCGCCGATCCCGCGAGGTCGCCGAGCGCGGTGCGGATGACACGTACGCGACTGTCGGCGTCCTCGACCCAGTCCACCGGGACCTCGTGGATCCGTAATCCGTTGTGCTGGGCGAGCAGCAGCAGCTCGGTGTCGAAGAACCAGCCGTCGTCCGCGATCTGCGGGAGGAGCACGCGTGCCACGTCGGCGCGCACCGCCTTGAAGCCACACTGGGCGTCTCGAACCTTGGTCGCGAACGCGACGCGCAGCATCAGGTTGTAGGCGCGCGAGATCAGCTCTCGTTTCGGGCGTCTGGCGACCGAGGCGCCCGCCGCAAGCCGCGAGCCGATCGCGAGATCAGAGTGTCCCGACACGAGCGGGGCTACCAACGGGAGCAGCGCGTCCAGATCGGTCGACAGGTCGACATCCATGTACGCGACGATCTGCGCGTCGCTGGCACTCCATGCCTCGCGCAACGCGCCACCGCGACCCTTCTCGTCGAGATGGATCGCACCGACCCTGGCGAAGTCGCGGGCCACCGCGGCCGCCTCGAACCATGTCCCGTCCGCCGAGCCGTTGTCGACGATCGTGATGCGCCACGAGAACGGAAAACTGCTCGTCAGGTACGCATGCAACCGGCGCACGCTGGCGCGCAGCACAGCGGACTCGTTGTACACCGGCAGCACCACGTCGACGACGGGGGGTCGGACCGGTTCCCCGTGCTCGAACCCCTCGCGCTCGAACCCCTCGTGCCCGAACCCTTCGTGCTCGGGCCCTTCGTGCTCGGGCCCTTCGTGCTCGGGCCAATGCAACGGCGCGCTCGTCTCGGTCATGACCCCGAGATTCGCGGCCGAGGTTGGGGCCGGCGTCGGGAACGAGTAAGAAGCGCTGAAGAAGGCCTCCCGCCCGACGCCTTCTCTCAGCCGACTCACAAGCACAGGCCCGAGGGTGCGCCAATGGCATCGTCCAGATCACGCAAGTGGTTGTGGTTCCTCGCCGGCGCGATCGCGCTGATCGCGGTCGCAGTGGTGGCGGTCCCGTTCGTCTACATCCACTTCATCGAGGCCGACCCTGCACCGCGCCTCACGCTCTCCACTCCGTCCTCGACCGAGGTCGCGGGCGGCACCCGAGTCGCGCTGGCAGGCACGTGGCGTGCCGGCAGCGGCTCGAAGGCGCAATACCGGGTGAACGAGGTGCTCTTCGGTCAGAACAACACCGCGACCGGATCCACGTCCGACGTCACCGGCACCGTGACGATCGCGGGCACGACCGTCACGGCGACCGACATCACCGTCGACCTCACGACCGTGAAGAGTGACGAGGACCGGCGAGACTCCCAATTCCAGGGGCGCATCATGAACACCGCGAAGTTTCCGCACGCGACGTTCAAGCTCACCCAACCGATCGCGCTCGGAGCCGACCCAAAGGACGGGACCCCGATCACCGTCCCGGCGACCGGTGATCTGACGTTGCACGGAGCGACCAGGACCGTCACCGTCAACCTCAAGGCGCAGCGCACCGGCAACTCGATCGAGGTGCAGGGAACCATCCCGATCGTCTTCGCGGACTACCAGATCCCCAACCCGAGCTTCGCGTCGATCACCACCGAGGACCACGGGGAGCTCGAGGTCCTGCTCGAGCTCTCACGCGCCTGATCCCCACCGAGGCGTGCACGGGACCCGTCCCGGCACCGGCTTCAATGGACGCGTGCCCGACGCGCCGGAACTGACGACGGCGACATCGCTCGCGGACGCGTTGTTGCGCCGCGCGTCCGCGCAAACAACGCGCGCCGAGGCCCGCCGCGCGCGCCGGCTGGGGCGGTTGCTCGCCGATCCCGCCGGGCGCGAGCTGTTGTTCACGCTCACCGACGAGGTGCTGCGCACCGACGACGACACCCGCGCCGTCGGGCGGCTCCGTCGGCTGATCGCGGGCGGCATCCCCCGCTCGTTCGGGCCGCTCGATCGAGCCGGCCTCAAGCTGGCGGCGCTCGGTGGCGCGGTGCTGCCGGCGGCCGTCGCACCGGTGGTGCGAGCACGCGTCAAGGCCGAGACCCGGGGTGTGATCCTGGCCGCCGGCGATCCCGGGTTCGCGAATCATGTGGCCCGCCGCCGCCGCGCGGGTGTCGAGTGCAACGTCAATCTGCTCGGCGAAGCGATCCTGGGTGACGACGAGGCCGACACGCGCCTCGACGCGGTGTGCAGCCGGCTGCGCCGTCCCGACGTGCGGTGCGTGTCGGTGAAGGTGTCGGCGCTGTGCGCGAACCTCGATGTGCTCGCATTCGATCACTCGTTGGCGCGCGTCGTCGACCGGTTGCAGCGCGTCTACCGGATCGCCGCGTCGGCCACACCGCCGAAGCTCGTCTACCTCGATATGGAGGAGTACCGGGACCTCCACCTCACCGTCGCCGCTTTCCGCACCGCCCTGGACGAGCCCGAGTTCCGATCACTGCCCGGCGGCATCGCGCTGCAGGCGTATCTGCCCGACTCGTACGCCGTGCTCGACGAGCTCTGCGAATGGGCCGCGGCACGCCGGGACATTGGGGGCGCACCCGCGCGCGTCCGCATCGTCAAGGGCGCGAACCTCGCGATGGAGCAGGTCGAAGCCGAGCTCATGGGCTGGCCCCAGGCGCCGTACGACACCAAGGCCGAGGTCGACGCGCACTACAAGCGCATGCTCGATCGCGCGCTGGCCGCGGCGGCGCGCGGCGACCTTCACGTCGGTGTGGCGAGCCACAATCTCTTCGACATCGCGTGGGCGCTCGCGCTGCGGGACGAGCTGGGCCTGACGAACGACACCGTCGAGGTCGAGATGTTGGAAGGCATGGCGCCCGC
Organism: Acidimicrobiia bacterium; assembly: GCA_038209365.1. Taxonomy (GTDB): domain Bacteria; phylum Actinomycetota; class Acidimicrobiia; order IMCC26256; family PALSA-610; genus DASQHW01. Next base: position 48,348 of record JBBQXS010000028.1, read on the forward strand.
CCAGGCTCGCGCCGTTCGCGACGTCGCGGGCGCACTGTTGCTGTACACGCCCGTCGTCGACGACTCGGAGTTCGCGGCCGCGATCGCGTACCTCTCGCGCCGGCTCGACGAGAACGCCTCGGAGGAGAACTTCCTGCGGGCGTTGTTCTCGATCACGCCCGCGTCGCCGCGCTGGGACGACGAGCGCGCCCGCTTCGAGGCCGCGGTCAGCGCCCGGCGCACGGTGTCCACGATGCCGCGCCGGCTGCAGGACCGACGGACCGAGCGACGCGCCTTCGACCCGGAGGCCCCGTTCGCCAACGAACCCGACACCGATTTCACGCTGCCGGCGAACCGGCGGTGGATCGCGCACCATCTCGACGCTGATGTACCGCCGACGCTCCCGCCGGTGCTCGCGCACACCGACGACGTCGATGCCGCGGTCGCGCGCGCACACGAAGGTGCCCGCCACTGGGCGGCGACCACGACGGCCGAGCGGCGCCGCGTGCTGACTCGGGTCGCGGAAGTGATGGCCGCCGCCCGGGGCCGAACGATCGCAGTCATGGCGCACGAGACCGCGAAAACCGTCCGCGAGGGTGATCCGGAGGTGTCGGAAGCGATCGACATGGCGCGCTGGGCGGCATCGCAGACCCGGGTGCTGGACGCGCTCGCACGCGAGGGCGTGGGCTGCACGCCGCTCGGCACCGTCGTGGTCGCAGCGCCGTGGAACTTTCCGTACGCCATCCCGGCAAACGGTGTGGTGTCCGCGCTCGCGGCCGGGAACGCCGTGCTGCTCAAGCCCGCGCCCGAAGCCGTTGCGACCGCGGCCGAGCTCGTTCGTCATCTGCACGACGCCGGCGTCCCGCGTGACATCGTGCAGCTCGTACGTTGCCCGGACAACGAGGTCGGCCGTCATCTCGTGACGCATGACGGCGTCGACACCGTCGTGCTGACCGGTGCGTACGACACCGCCCGGATGTTCCTCGATTGGAAGCCGCAACTGCGCCTGATCGCGGAGACCAGCGGCAAGAACGCGCTCGTGATCACCGGCGGGGCGGATGTGGACCTCGCGATCCGCGACCTCGTACGCTCCGCGTTCGGTCACGGCGGGCAGAAGTGCTCGGCCGCAAGCCTGGCGATCATCGAAGCGTCGGTGCACGACGACGAGCGGTTCCTCACGCGCCTCGCCGACGCCGTGCGCAGCGTGCGCGTCGGACGGCCGGCGGACCTGGCGACAATGATGGGGCCGGTCATTCAGCCCCCCGCCGGCAAGCTGCGGCGGGCGCTCACCACGCTCGATCCCGGTGAACGCTGGCTCGTCGAGCCGAAGCTGCTCGACGACGGCGCGTTGTGGACCCCGGGGGTGAAACTCGGTGTGCGGCCGGGCTCCTGGTTCCATCGCACCGAATGCTTCGGGCCCGTGCTCGGTGTGATGCGGGCACGCGACCTCGACGACGCGCTGGCGCTCCAGAACGCTCCCGAATTCGGTCTCACCGGGGGCCTTCACAGCCTCGACCCGGACGAGATCGCGCATTGGACCGAGCGCGTCGAGGTCGGGAACGCCTATGTGAACCGGCACACCACCGGCGCGATCGTGCAGCGCCAGCCGTTCGGCGGTTGGAAGCACTCGTCGATCGGCCCGGGCGCAAAGACGGGCGGTCCGAACGACATCCTGCGCTTCGTGCGCTTCGCGCCCGTCGACTCAATCTCCATGGTCGGATTCGCCACCGCGGAGGGCGGCCTCGCCCCCGTCCCGGGCCGCGACGCAATCTCCATGGTCGGTTTCGCCACCGCGGAGGACGGCTTCGCCCCCGTCCCGGGCCGCGACTCCTCATCCATTGCCGCTCGCGACCTCGCGGGATTGCGCGCCGAGCAGAACCTGCTTCGTGTCCGACCGCTCGACAGGGTCGTAGTACGCGCGACGGCAACGACGACAGAACACGAGAGACGAATCGTCGCGCAGGCGGCCCGTCTCACCGGTGTCGGCGTGGAGATCGTCGACGCCCGGGAGCCCGACGACGCGCTCGCGCGCCGGATCGGCGCGAGCGGCGCGCAACGGCTCCGCACGCTCGGCCCGGTGTCCGATGTGTTGGCGCGCGCCTGCCACACCGCGGGCATCACCATCGACGACACCGCGGTCACCGGCGACGCGCGCGTCGAGCTCCCGCGCTATCTGCGCGAGCAGGCGATCTCGCGCACGATGCACCGCCACGGGCGCGTCGCGCTCGCCTGACTCACGCCGAGCCGCGCGCGACGATGCGCGAGAGCACGATCGTGGTCTTCGTGCGCTCGGCGTTCTGATGGGCGCGCACCTGCTCGACCACAGCTTCGAGGTCGGCGGGACTCGCGGTCTTCACGTGCAGGAGCGCGTCGGCTTCACCGGTGACGGTGTAGGCCTCGACGACGTCCGCCAGCCCCGAGACCATCTCGGCGATGTCGGCCGGGTTCGTGCGGCTCCGGCAGTAGAGCTCTACGAAGGCCTCGGTGGTGGCACCGATCGCCTCGTCGTCGAGGCGGGCGGTGAAGCCGGTGATGACCCCGTCGGCGACCAGGCGGTCGACCCGCCGTTTCACGGCCGGCGCCGACAGGCCGACCCGGCTCCCGATCGCCCCGTAGGAAGCACGCGCATTCGTGATCAGTTCTGCAATGATCTGCCGATCTAGGTCGTCTCGAAGCAACAAATCGCTCCTCACACGCAGCAGCGGCACACTATCGCGCGCTTCCGGAGGCCGTACCATCTCTCCATGGAGCGGTCGACCATTTCCACCAAGACGCGGCGTTTCCTGATGTGCCCGCCCGCCCATTTCGCCGTCGTCTATTCGATCAATCCCTGGATGCACCCCGAGCTGCCGGCCGACCCGGCCCATGCCATGGCGCAGTGGGAGCAGCTCCGGACCGCCTACGCCCGGGCCGGGCACGTCGTCGAGACGATCACCGCCAAACGGGGCCTTCCGGACATGGTCTTCGCCGCCAACAGCGCGCTCGTCATCGACGGTGTGGCGCTGCTCGCGCGTTTCCGGCATCCGCAACGCGTCGGTGAGGAGCGGCCCTACGAGCGTTGGTTCCGCGCCCGCGGTCTCACCGTCCGGCGGGCCGAGCACCGTCACGAAGGTGAGGGCGACTTCGTGCTCAGCGGCGAGGTCATCCTCGCCGGGACCGGCTTTCGCACCGACGTCGACGCGCACGGCGAGGTGGCGCACGTGTTCGGGCGCGAGGTCGTGACGCTCGAGCTGACCGACCCCCGCTTCTACCACCTCGACACTGCATTGTTCGCGCTCGACGACGAGCAGATCGTGTACTTCCCCGGGGCGTTCTCCGACGCCAGTCGCGCGGTGCTGCAGCGCCGCTATCCGGACGCGATCGTCGTCGACGAACGTGACGCCACGATGTTCGGCTGCAACGCGATGAGCGACGGCCGTCATGTGTTCATGCCCGCCGGCGCCGACGGCCTCGCCGCGACGCTCGAGGCGCGGGGCTTCGAACCGATCACGATCGACCTGTCGGAGCTCGCCAAGGCGGGCGGCAGCGTGAAGTGCTGCACGCTGGACCTGCGAGGGATCGGAGACGAGGAATGAGCCGACACACCGCTCCGAACTACGCGCCGTTGGCGGTCACGCTCGTCAGCGGTGACGGCGCGTGGGTCGTCGACGAAGACGGGCGCCGTTATCTCGACTGCCTGTCCGCGTACTCGGCGCTGAACTTCGGACATCGCCACCCGCGGCTGGTCGCGGCCGCCCACGCCCAGCTGGAACGGCTGACGCTGACGAGCCGGGCGTTCGGGAACGACCAGCTCGATCCGTTCTGCGCCGAGCTGGCCGAGCTGTGCGGCAAGGAGATGGTGCTGCCGATGAACACCGGCGCCGAGGGCGTCGAGACCGCGATCAAGGCCGCCCGCCGCTGGGGCGCTCTCGTGAAGGGCGTCCCGCGCGACCACGCCGAGATCGTCGTCTGCGACGGCAACTTCCACGGTCGTACGACGACGATCGTCGGCTTCTCCTCGGACCCCGACGCGCGCGACGGCTTCGGGCCGTTCGCGCCGGGCTTCGTGCGGGTGCCGTTCGGTGACGCGGCGGCGTTGCGCGCCGCGATCAACGAGCACACGGTCGCGTTCCTGTTCGAGCCCGTGCAGGGCGAGGCGGGCGTGATCGTGCCGCAGGCGGGATATCTCTCCGATGTCCGGCGCGCATGCAATGACGCCGGGATCCTGATGATCGCCGACGAGATCCAGTCGGGCCTCGCACGTACGGGACGCACGTTCGCGTGCGATCACGAGAGCGTGACGCCGGACATGTACATCCTCGGCAAGGCGCTCGGCGGCGGCATCGTGCCGTTGTCGGCCGTCGTCGCCGACGGCGACGTGCTCGGTCTGCTGACCGCGGGGACGCACGGCAGCACATTCGGCGGCAACCCATTCGCGTGCGCGGTCGGTCGCGAGGTGATCGCGATGCTGCGCACCGGCGAGTACCAAGAGCGCGCCGCGCGACTCGGGGGCGACCTCGCCGGGTCGCTCGGCGCGCTCGTAGGACGCGGCGCACGCGCGACGCGGGTGCACGGCTTGTGGGCGGGCATCGACGTGGCCGACCCGGCAGTCCCCGCGCGACGGATCTGCGAGATGCTCCTCGACCGCGGCGTGCTCGCGAGGGACGCGCACGAGCACACCGTGCGCCTTGCACCGCCGATCGTGATCGCCGAACGTGACCTCGCGTTCGCCGTCGAGCAGCTCGGCGATGTCCTCGACCTCGCGACTCGGAGCGTCGCCGTCGCCTAGCGGTAGGCGCTGGCCTGCATGCTGTAGAGCTCGGCGTACAACCCGGCGCGGGCGATGAGCTGCTCGTGGGTGCCGGCCTCGGCGACGTGCGCGCCGTCGAGCACGATGATCTGATCCGCCATGCGGACCGTCGAGAAGCGGTGCGAGACAAGCACCGTGACGCGGCCGTCGTCGCTCGCCTGGCGGGACGCCGCCGCGAAGCGCTCGAACAACATGTGCTCGGTCTCGGCGTCGAGCGCGGCGGTCGGTTCGTCGAGCACGCAGAGCAATGGCGCGTCGCGCATGAATCCGCGTGCCAGCGCGAGCTTCTGCCACTGCCCGATCGACAGCTCGACGCCGTCGTGCCAGGTGGGCCCCAGTTGGGTCTCGAGCCCCTGCGGCATGCGCTCGACGACGTCGGACGCGCCGGCGCGACCGACCGCGGCGAGCACCGCGGGCGCGTCGTCGACGTGTGCGAGGTCGCCGACCCCGATGGCCGCGAGCGCCGCGTACTCGAAACGGAAGAAGTCCTGGAACGCGCCCGACAAGCGTTCCCGCCACTTCTCGGCGTCGAGCCGGCGGAGATCGATGCCGTCGACGGTGATGCGGCCCTCGGTCGGCTCGTAGAACTTGCAGAGAAGCTTCACGAGTGTGGTCTTCCCGGCGCCGTTCTCTCCGACGAGCGCCGCCACCGAACCGGCCCGGAGCTCCAGGTTCACGTTCCGCAACACCCACGCGTCGGTGCCGGGGTACCGGAACGAGACGTCTTCGAAGCGCAGACCGCTCGTGAGGCGCGCCGGCACCGGTTGATCGGGCGTGCCGGCATGAGCGACTGCGTAGTCCTCGAGCCATGCAAGGCGCTGGGCGGCGTCGAGCGTCCAGCGTAGGAACTCGGCCTGGCCGACCGTGACGCCGAGGAAACGCGACAGGTTCGCTCCCGCGGCAAGCGCGAGGAGGACGTTGCCCGGCGTCTCATCGAGCCCGGACGCAACGAACACCACCGCGCCGACGTACGCGAGCCCGAACAACGTCCACGCAGCGGTGTGCCACCACGTGCTCACCCATCGTTCGTGCGCGACGGCTCCGTACCAGGTGCGCCACGCGTCGTTCCGCCGTTGCACGATGAGATCGTTGGTGCCGTCGACGCGGATCTCCTTGCCGGATCCGGCCATGGTCCCGATGTCGAACAGGTGTCGGGCCAGCCGCGAGCTCGGCGCCGCCGCTTCCTCGGTGCGGCGCTCGACACTTGCTCGCCACGAGGACACGAAGACTGCCGGCAGCGCGAACACGATGAGCAGCACCAATGCCGGGTGGATCGACATGAGCAACGCGACCGTGATGAGGATCCGTCCTACCGAGCCGATCGAGCTGAAGAACGAGTCGTAGAAGTGGTTCAGCAGGAACACTTGCTCCCGCAAGAGCTGCAGACGGTCGAGGTATGCCGGTCGTTCGTGGTGCTCGATGCTCGCGACCGAGGCCTGCAAGTGCGCGACATGCGCCTCGATCTCGATCGTGGCCCGGTCGCGGAAGCGCATCTGGATGCGGTTGCCGACCGTGCGCAGCAACCAACCTGCCGCCGCTGCCGTCGCGAGGCCGAAGGCCGACCACATGATCAGCGAGCGCCGCCCTTCGGTCACGCCGTTCGCGAGGAGCTTCAGCCACAGCGCCCCGAACGCGTCCGGCAGCCACGCCGCGGTGATGAACACGAACGACACGACGAGCAGCCGTGGCTCGGCGCGATACGCGAGCTTCATCGAGCGCGCCAGGGCACGCCATACCGGCGGGAGATCGGTATCGGACGCCTTGCGCGGCAGTCTCACAATCTGTCCAATGCTTCTTCTTCGGGATCGTCGAAGCGCGACGCCTGCAGCTCGAACATCTCCTTGTACCGGCTGCGCTGTGCGACGAGCTCATCGTGTGAACCGAGCTCTATGACGCGCCCGCGTTCGACCACACAGATGAGATCTGCCCGCCGCACGGTGGAGAACCGGTGCGAGACGAGGATCGTCGTGGTGCCGCGGGTTGCGTCGATGAGCCGGTCGAAGATCTCGAGCTCGCCCCGCACGTCGAGCTGTGCGGTGGGCTCGTCGAGGAGGACCACGCCCGCGCCGAGCCGCACCGCACACAATGCCCGCGCGAGCGCGACCCGCTGCCACTGGCCGCCCGAGAGGTCACGGCCGTTGACGTAGGCGCGAGAGAGCACGGTGTCGAGGTCGGCGAGGTTGGCGGCGCGTGCTTGCATGAGCGCGGCCAGGACGTCCTCGTCGGATGCCCCGGCGGGTGCGACGTTGTCGCGCAGCGTCAGCTCGTAACGCACGTAGTCCTGGAACACGGCCGCGATGCGCGCCCTCCATGACGCGAGGTCGAACTCCCGCAGGTCGACGCCGTCGACGCTGATCGTGCCCTCGGTCGGGTCATACATGCGGCACAGCAACTTCGCGAGCGTGGTCTTCCCCGCGCCGTTCTGTCCGACGATCGCAAGTGACTTCCCCGCAGGGATCGTGAGGTCCAGGCCGTCCAGCACGAGACGGCTGCTGGTCGGATACGCGAACCGAACATTCTCGAGCCGTATCTCCCGTTGCGGCAGTCCCGCCGCTTCCCGCGTGCCGGAGCGCAGCGCACCGGCCGGCCCCATGCGGTCGAGCAGGCCGAGCACCAGCGGTACCGGTTGCGCGCTCGTGCGCAACCACCAGTCCCAATCGCCGAACGCGAGCGTGCTCGCGCCGATCGCGGCCTGCGCGAAGACCACGACTGATCCCAACGACACACGCCCGTCAGTCGCGTCGCGACCCAACGACCAGAAGAACAGGACGTTGGCAACAGTGACGATGAGGACGGCATAGGCGGTCGGCCAGGCACCCATCTTTCGTTCGGCCCACGACCTGTCGAGCAGCTGACGCCGCAGCGACGTGAAGCCGCCGACGATCCAGTCGGCCAGCCCGAACAGACGCACTTCCTTCGCGGCCGGCGACTCGACGGTGAGCTTGTAGGCGTAGCCGGCGCGCCGTTGCTTCTCGACCGTGTCGTCCGACATCCGTGCGTGCCAGATCGCCGCCGACTTCAGGAAGTGGTGCGTGCTCCCCCACGCTGCGGCCAGCAGCAGGGGCGCCCACCAGCGATAGGCGAACAGCAGCAACACCTGGGCAATGCCCCCACCGAACTGCGCGAAGCCCCCGCCGATGTTCGGCATCGACACGACGATGCTGGGGCCCGTGAGACCGAGATCGAACTCCCGGGCGGAGGACAGCTCGTCGGCGAGCTCGGGGTTCTCGAGATGACCGAGACCGGGTGGCCCTACACAGGCGAGCATCAAGCGATCGTGGAGGTACACCGAGACCTTGGCGCCGAGGTTCGACGAGAGCGCGTCGTGTACCGGGCCGACGGCCTGCATTGCGACGAACGTCACGCCGATCGCGGTCAGCGGCAGCGCGAGCGAATCGTGCTGCTGCACCGCCGACACCGTCACGCCCATCGCGACGACGAACAGGGCGGGGAGCGCGCTGCGCAGCGCGACGAGCCCCCACCACGCGATCGCGAGTCGTCGGTCCGCGCGCGCGAGTAGACCGAAGAACTGCGCCACGGGCGCGCTGCGGATCCGGGAGATCATGCGGGCGCGATCTTCGCACGCGCGTGCGCCGCCGTCGTAGGGTCGACGTCGATGACCGCGAGGATGAAGGCGCTGGCGCATCCCGACTGGGTCCGGCGGTTGAACCTGTTCGGCGACGCGGTCGGCCATCCTCGGCATGTCGTCGGCCTCGATGCGGAAGAGCTGCTCGCGGTCGCCCGGTCGACCACCGGTTTGGACGACCTCGGCGAGGGCGAGTGGCCGGGCTGGACCGAGACCTACGTTCGTCAGCTCGCGTCGATCGACGCCGAGTCGAACTTGCACCTGCTCGGGCGCGTGCTCACACGCAGCGAAGTCCTACGCGTCCTGCAGACGTGGCTGCGGCTCCAACAGGCCTGGCGGACGACCCCCTCGGTCGTCACCACCCCGGTCGACGCGCCCTTGTTCGTGGTCGGTCCACCCCGTACCGGGACGACGATCCTGCTCGAGCTGCTCGCGCTCGACCCGCAGCTGCGCGCGCCGATCGCATACGAAGCGCTGTACCCGCTGAGGTCGATGGGCACGGTCGACCGGCGGCTCGCGCTGTCGGAATCGGAACAGGAGCTCTGGGCCGACATCCATCCCGGGTTCCTGACGATGCACGAGCTCGCGAGCAACCTGCCATGCGAGTGCGTGCACTTCTTGATGTACGACTTCTCGGGTCCGTACTGGGGGATGATCTACGAGACACCCACCTTCACGGGCTGGCAGCTCGAGCACCTCGAAACCCTCGGTCGCGTGTACCGGCTCCACCGGCGCATGCTGCAGACATTCGCCCACGAGGCGCCCCAGGCGTCGCCGCGTACGTGGCTGTTGAAGTCGCCGTTTCACGTCTCGACGCTGCCCGCACTCTTCGCCGAGTATCCCGACGCGCGCGTCATCCACACACATCGAGACCCGCGCAAGTTCCTTGCGTCGTTGGTGAGCATTCTCTCCGCCGTGCGGTTCATGCGGAGCGACGCGGTGGACGTTGCGACGCTCGCGCTGATCATGCAGGCCACTTATCAGATGTTCCTCGACAACACGATCGCGGAGCGGGCCGACGGCACGATCCCGAACGACCGGATCGTCGATTCCCACTTCGTCGATCTCATGCGCGACCCGGTCGCGTCGCTGCGACGCACGTACGAGCAGCTGGCGCTCGACTGGCCCGCCGGCCACGACACGGTGATCACGAGGTACCTGGCCGACAAGCCCAAGGGAAAGCACGGCACGCACACGTACTCCCTCGCCGACGTCGGCCTCGACGAAGCATCGGTGCGGACGACCTTCACGCACTACGTCGCGCACTACGGCATCACCGAGGAGTGACGGCCGCGAAGGGGGCGGGGGGGGGGGGGGGGGGAGGGACA
>JBBQXS010000029.1:0-57387 GCA_038209365.1 Acidimicrobiia bacterium
GGGCTCGGTTGGTCCGCGGGTGGCCGCCCCTGGGGGCCCCACACCCCCCCCCCCCCCCCCCCCCCCGCGGTCCGGCCCCCCCCGGCCCCCCCCCCCCCCCCCCCCCACGCCTCCCCCGATTCACACGGTGGCGGGAACTGCGCGGTTCCAGGTCCGCTTCTCGCTGTACTGGTAGTTCGTGAGCAGGCTCACCGCGAGGACGGCGATGCCGGCCACGATGTAGAACACGGCCAGTCCGCTGTCGCTGTCGCGGAAGCCGAGCGCGAACGACGACACGAGCAACAGCGCGGCAGCCAGATAGTCGCCACCGCTGTGTACGGTGAACGGCAGCACCTTCTTCACGCCGAGCGGGTATTTCGTGAGCATGCTCACGATGAGCACGACGGCGCCGACGACCACACCGACGGCGACGGCCTTGCCGCTCGCGCCGGAAGCAATTGCCACGATGATCAGGGCGAAGCCGACTGCGTAGTCGGCGATGGCGTGGAACCACGCCGGAAGCACACGCACGAGCGACACGGTGATCTCCTTCGTTCTCCAGCACTCTTGACGGTCGAGGCTTCTTCGAAGCAGCCCGTGCAGTTGGATGAGTGGAAGACTCGACCCATGAACCTGCCGCTGCTCGTCGATCCCGACCGGCTGACGACGTGGATGGACGAGCAGGGGCTCGAGTCCGGTGCGGGCATCGATGTCGAGCGCATCACGACCGGCCATTCGAACGAGGTCTTTCGCGTCACACGTGGGCACCGCGTGTACGTGTTGCGGCGCCCGCCCCGCACACCGTTGTCGCCCACCGCACACGACATGGCCCGCGAGTTTCGGCTGTTGCACGCGTTCCACGGCCGGTCACCGGTTCCCGTGCCTCGTCCCGTCGCGCTCTGCACGGATCGCGAAGTGATCGGGGCCCCCTTCTATCTCATGGATCCGATCGACGGTGTCGTCGTGCGGGAGCGGGTCCCCCCACCGCTCGACAACGATCCCGGCGCGCCACGTGCGTGCGCGTATGCATTGATGGATGCGCTTGCCGGGATCCACGCGTTCGACTGGAAGCACGGCGGTCTCGATGGATTCGGCAAGCCGGACGGCTACCTCGAACGGCAGGTGCCGCGGTGGCTCGGCCAGCTCGAGCGTTACAAGTCACGCCCGCTGCCCGAGGTCGACGAGGCCGGCCGCTGGCTCGAAGCGCATACGCCGCCGATGCAGCCGCCGGCGGTCATCCACGGCGACTACAAGCTCGACAACGTGATGTTCGCACCGCGTCTGCCCGTCGAGCTCGTGGCCGTGGTCGACTGGGAGCAGTCCACGATCGGCGACCCGCTCGTCGACCTCGGATGGGTGATCGGTCTCTGGGCCGAAGCCGGGGAGGCGTCGTCGCCTTCCGGAGTGTCGCCGTTCGACCCGTCGGCCGACGTGCCGACGCGCGCCGAGCTCATCACGCGATACGGAGACCACACCGACCGCGACCTCACGCATCTCGCGTTCTATTGCGTGCTCGCCCTGTTCAAGCTGGCGTGCGTGATGGAGGGTTCCTACGCGCGCTTCAAGGCGGGCACGAGCGATGATGCGTACTTCGCGTCGCTCGAACAGGGCGTGCCCGGACTCGCGCGCCGCGCGCTGCAATTCGCGGACGGCAACTAGTCCTCCAGGTCGACGATCAGCGGTGCGTGATCGGACGGCCCCGAGCCCTTGCGCGCGTTCCGGTCGACGACGGCCCACGTCACCCGCTCGGCCACCGGCCTCGTGGCGAGCACGTGATCGATGCGCATGCCACGGTGCTGGTGGAAGTCGCCGGCGCGGTAGTCCCAGTAGGTGTAGAGACGGTCTTGGTCCGGATATACGCGCCGGAAGGTGTCCTCGAACCCCCATTCCTGAAGACGCGTGATCGCCTTGCGTTCCGCCTCGGTGACGTGCGTCGAACCGACGAACGCCTTCGGGTCCCACACGTCGCGATCGGCCGGGGCGACGTTGAAGTCGCCGCACACGACGAGCGGATCCGAGGGGGAGTACCGGTCGGTGATCCACTCGTCCATCGTCGAGAGCCAGTGCAGCTTGCGCTCGTAGAAGTCGGTGCCCACCTCACGCCCGTTCGGCACGTAGACCGTGATGAAACGGATGCCACCACACGTCGCGGCGAGCACGCGCGCGTCACCCTCGTACGGGTCTGCCACCTCAGGACCGAAGCCGTGCGACGGATCGTCGATCCCGACGCGGGACAGGATCGCGACGCCGTTCCACTGACCCTGGCTGTGGTGCACGGCCTCGTAGCCGAGCGTCGAGAACGCGAGGGCGGGAAAGGACTTGTCGGCGGTCTTCGTCTCCTGGAGGCACAACACGTCGACGTCGGCGTAGCCGAGGAATTCCTCGATCCGCGGGAGCCGCATCTTCAGCGAATTGACGTTCCACGTTGCCATGCGCATGCGCCGCGCACCCTACCCGTCCACTTCCCCCAGATAGGCCGGGTTCGCGACCAGGAGTTTCTCCCGCACGGATCCGCGCACCTCGGTGCGGACCTGCTCGAGGCGGTCGTCGAGCGATCCGTCCCGAATGCGCGCCGCCAGCACCCGCTCGGCCGCGCGCTCGCGTTCGAAGGCCTCGACGACGGGGCCCTGCCGGAGCTCGCGCTCGACCATTCCCAGCGCGTTGATCGCGACGCGCGTGTGGAAACGCACCCGACCCTCCGTGGCGGTCATCACGTCCCGCTCGAGGAATTCGCGCACCGCTTGGACGAGCTCGGCCGCGGTCGGACGGTCCTGCATGGCACGGTTCTAGTCGAGCGGCGCCGCGAACCGCGACCCTGGATCGGGGAACATTGGATGATGACGTCTGAGTCGGACGCGGCGGTCATCCGGGCGTCGCTCGAGGAGCCCGGACGCTTCGGCGCGTTGTTCGACCGGCACGCGACTGTCCTGTTCCGGTACCTGGTGCGCCGGGTGGGTGTCGACGACGCGGAGGCGCTGCTGGGTGAGGTGTTCCGGGTCGGCTTCGAGAAGCGCGCCACCTATGACGGTGCACGACCGAACGCGCGTCCGTGGCTCTACGGGATCGCAACCCACCTGCTGGCGAGACACCGGCGCAGTGAGGCGCGCCGGATCCACGCGACTGCTCGTCTGCTCGGGCGCCAAGCACCGGCCGAGGACCCGACCGATCACATCGCCACGACGCTCGATGCCGCGGTGCTGTGGCCGCATGTGGCCGATGCCGTGGCCCGGCTGCCCATCGAGGAGCGGGACGCGTTGATCCTCTACGTCTGGGAGGAGCTGAGCTACGAGGAGATCGCGAGCGCGCTGGACGTCCCGCTGGGTACCGTGCGCTCGCGATTGAACCGGGCGCGGATGAGTTTGCGCGAACTCCGTGCGTCGATCGGGAGACAACAGTGAGCGACGACTTCGATCCGCTCCGGGCGTTGCGCCCGGACCGGGTCCGGCCCGACGATCCCGCCGAGCCGACGATCTTCGCACGAGAGAAGGAGCGCTTGATGTCGACGATCGGTGACACCACGCAGCAGGTTTCGAGGGAGCTGCGCATGCCGGACATCTATGCGCGCCTCGCCTACGAGGACGAGCGTGCCGCGCTCGCCTACCTGGTCCGTGTCTTCCAGCTCGCGGAGATCCGCGAAGCGCGCACCGACATGGGCGACAGCTTGCTCGCCTGGCTGCGCGTCGGCGACGGCGTCGTGATGATCGGGCACGCCAACGCCGAGATCCACCGGATCCACAGCCCGCATTCGCTCGGCAACACCACGGTGCAGATGATGGTCTACGTGCACGACGTCGACGCGCACTTTGCGCACGCGGTCGCCGAGGGCGCCGACATCACGATGCCGGTTCAGGACGCGTTCTACGGCGAACGCCGGTACGAGGCCACCGATCTCGAAGGTCACCGGTGGCACTTCGCCGAGCGGTTCGCCGACATCAAGGCGCGCGGCGGCACCGTTCCCGACAATCCCTCGGGCGGCCAGGCATGAACGCCCGCGCGGACCGCCCGTCCGCGTGGCCATGACCGACCCGCAGGATCTCCCGGCCGGCGCGTTCTCGTCGTGGGCCTTTCGGACGCTGCGCGCCCAGGTGAGCGACGAGGACGCCGAGGTGCCGTGCGGGGGGTGCACCGCGTGCTGTCGCTCGTCGTACTTCGTCCACATCGCACCCGACGAGACGGACACACTTCGCCGAGTGCCTCGCGAGCTGCTGTTTCCGGCGCCCGGTCTTCCCGAGGGACATGTCGTGCTCGGGTACGACGAGCACGGGCATTGCCCGATGCTCGTCGAGGACGGGTGCTCGATCTACGAGGATCGTCCGCGCACGTGTCGCAACTTCGACTGCCGGGTGTTCCCGGCGGCCGGGGTCGCGCCGGACGAGGACGGCAAGGCGCTCGTCACCGCGCAGGTGCGCCGTTGGAAGTTCAGCTTCCCCACCGCGCGAGATGCCGCGCAGCATGCCGCGGTGGAGGCTGCTGCTGCGTTTCTGCAGGCGCATCCCGAATGCTTCCCGCGGGGATCGGTGCCGAATGCGACACAGTTGTCGATGTTCGCGCTGGGGATCCACGAGACCTTCCTCCGGGCAGGCGACGCGCCCGACGGCGTCGAGATCACGACGCCCGATGTCGAGACCGTGAAGGTCGCGATCGGCAGGTGCGCGACGGCGCGGTGACGAGGTTCACCAGCCGCCGTCGAGGATGTCGAGCAGGTCCCACTCCATCTCGGCGACACGCCGGCCGAGCGTGGCGAGCTCGACGGAGCGCAACACGCCGGTGAGGTGGGTGAAGGCCTGCGCGATGCAGATCACACCCCACTTGAGGGTGCCGAGCGCGACCCACCATCGCAGGGTGTCTTCGTCGACTCGCCGGCCACTTCTGCGTTCGTACGCGTCGAGCAATTGTGGAACATCGCCGAACCCGCCGACGAGCTTGTCGACGACGCCGAAACGCCACGATTTCACGCACAGCCAACCGAGGTCCTCGGCCGGGTCACCGAGATGCGCGAGCTCCCAATCGAGCACGGCGCGCACGCCTTCGGGACCGACGATGAGGTTGCCGTTGCGGAAGTCGCCGTGGACCAGCGTCGGCTTCGCCGCTTCGGGCGGCGCATTGTCGGCGAGCCACCGCAACCCGAGCTCGAACGCGGGATGCGGCTCGCCGAAGCCGTCGAGGTTCTCGCGGTATTGCGCGATCTGGAACGCGGCACTCTGTACCGGGAGGTCGGGAAGTGTCGCCGCGTCGGTCGCGTGGATGCGTGCCGCGATCTCACCGCACTGCCCGGCCAGCAGCGGTCGCGCGTCCGCGTACACGTCGTCGCGCAGGATGCGGCGCGGGATCGTCTCGCCGTCGACACGGTCCATCACGAACCCGTGCCCGAGGTCGTCGTCGGGGCCGAGCAGGACGCGCACCCGCGGGACGGGCACGCCGGCCGCGGCCGTCGCCTCGAGCAGCATGTACTCCGTCGCCCGTTCCGACCACCCGGTGTGGCTCCCGGGATCCCGCCGCAGCACCAGCCCGTGCCGGGCACCGTCCGGTGCGGCCAGCTCGAACGTCCATGTCTCGCGCGATGCGCCACCGGAGAGACGGCGCAGCCCTTCTACGGTCCCCGGCCCGCAGACGGGTGCCACGACACGCGCGAGCGCGACGGGATCGGGTGCACCACCTGTCACGAGACGGGAAGCTAATCCCCTCCTATCTCCACGATTTCTCCACAGGCCCGTGCGGACTCGTACACGTCGCTTCCGTAGGCTCCAGGTGTGACGTCCCTGGCACCCCGCGCGCGAGAGGGGTCCGCGCGGAGGGTGGTGGTGATCGAGGACGAGTCGTCGATTGCCCAGGCCGTTGCCGCCCGGCTGCGCAGCGAGGGATACGAGGTCGAGGTGGCGAGCGACGGCCCGGGCGGCGTCGATCTCTGCGAACGGGCGCGGCCCGACCTCGTGGTGCTCGATCTCATGCTGCCCGGCCTCGACGGCATCGAGGTGTGCAAGCGCGTCCAGCGCGACCGCGCCGTTCCCATCCTCATGCTGACCGCTCGCGACAGCGAGGCGGATCTCCTCGTCGGATTGGCCGTCGGTGCCGACGACTACATGGCGAAGCCGTTCAGCATGCGCGAGCTGATCGCGCGTGTGCACGCGTTGCTGCGGCGCGTCGACCGCAACGCGGCCGATACCGACGTGGCGCCCGTGCGCATCGGTCCGATCGAGCTCGACGCCGAGTCGCGACGCGTACGGCACGACGGTGAGTCGGTGCACCTCACACCTACCGAGTTCGATCTCCTGCACTACCTCGCGGCGCGGCCCGGTCGCGTCGCGACGCGCGAGGAGCTGCTCGGGCAGGTCTGGGGCTACGACGTGCCGTCGGGCGCGCGCACCGTCGATTCTCACATTCGCTCGATCCGGCGCAAGCTCGGCGCCGACCTCATCCGCACGGTGCACGGCGTCGGATACGCGGTCGAGGAGTCGCCGGTATGGAGTTGAGGCGCCCGCATCCACCCGAACGCCCGCTCGATCCGCTGCCGACGCTCAAGCTCAAGCTGAGCGTGGTCATCCTGGCTGCGGTCGCGGTCACCGTGGTCGTGTTCTACATCGGCGTGCATATAAGGCTGTGGCCGTCGGTCGCGGGTGTGCTCGCGGGCCTCGTCGCATTGGGCGTGGTGTGGGTCCTCGCGCGCGGCCTGACCCACCCGGTGCGCGAGATGGTCAATGCCACCGAGGCAATGGCGCGCGGTGATTTCTCCGCACGCGTCACCGACACTTCGCACGATGAGATCGGCACGCTCGCGCGCTCGTTCAACCAGATGGCCGCCGAGCTCGCCGAGACCGATCGGTTGCGCCGGGACCTCGTCGCGAACGTCAGCCACGAGCTGCGCACCCCGATCACCGCCCTCCAGGCCGTGCTCGAGAATCTGGTCGACGGTGTCGCCCCGCCCGACCCCGAGACGTTGCGGACGATGCTCGCCCAGGTCGAACGCCTCGGACGACTCGTGCAGCAGCTGCTCGACCTGTCGCGCCTCGAGTCGGGCTCACTCCCGCTCGACCGTCGGGTGTTCGACGTCGAGCCGATGCTCGAGCACGCGATCCGTGAGTCGCGTCTGCAAACCGACGCGGTGCGGTTCGAGATCGAAGCAGTGCCGCAAGGATTCGGGCTCGAAGCCGATGCCGAGCGTCTGCACCAGGTGGTTGCCAACCTCGTCGAGAACGCGGTACGACACTCGCCGCCCCAAGGCACCGTGCTCGTGCGCGTCGTCGCGGCTTCCGGCGGTGCACGACTCGAGGTCGTCGACGAGGGTCCGGGCATCGCCGACGAAGAAGTGGCCCGTGTGTTCGAGCGTTTCTATCGGTCCGACACCGCGCGTTCCTCGAGTGCCGGCGGCGCCGGCCTCGGTCTCGCGATCGCGCGCTGGATCGTGGAGCTGCACGGCGGCGAGATCCACGTCGAGCGCAACGAGCCGCACGGGTGTCGCATGGTCGCGACGATCCCGGGCCGGGTCGACCTTCGCCCCCATCTCCCCCAGCTCATCAACGAAGGACGGTGACGGTGTCCTTGACGTTCATCGACGATGCCCTGCGTCGTATCCGGCGAGGCGAAATGGTTCTCGTCGTCGACGACGAAGACCGCGAGAACGAGGGCGACCTCACTCTCGCGGCCGAGTGGGTGACACCCGAAGCCATCAACTTCATGCTGCGCTGGGCACGCGGCCTCGTCTGCATGCCGTGCGACGCAGAACGACTTCGCGAGCTCGAGATCGGTCCGATGGTCCCCGCCGGTCATGCCGGCTGCGACACCGCGTTCACCGTGTCGATCGACCACCGCGACGCGGGCAGCGGCATCGGCGCCCAGGATCGTGCGCTGACCATCCGGCGGGTGCTCGCCGGTGACGCACGTCCCGAGCACTTCGTGCGCCCGGGCCACGTGTTCCCGTTGCGCGCGCGTGACGGGGGTGTCCTCGAGCGCCGCGGCCACACCGAAGCGGCGGTCGACCTCGCCCGGCTTGCCGGATGCGCGCCGGTCGCAGTCATCTGCGAGGTGCTGCACGACGACGGTTCACCGGCGCGGTTCCCGTATCTCACGATGTTCGCGGAAGAGCATCGCATCGCGATGGTGTCGGTCGCGCAGCTCGTCGAGTATCGCAAAGGCGCGGGCACGGCGGCCGGCGCGCGTCGCGCCCTCCTGCTCTGACGGAGATCAACGCTCCTCAACGGCTCCGACCGGATGGCCGTCGACGATCTGGTCGAGATACTCGGACAGCCCGTAGCCGGTGCGGCCGGCGCACGACCACTCGGTCATCCCCTCCGAGATGCGCGTGACGAGCTGTTCGCCTTCGGGGGTCTCGCGACGATTGCGCAGTGGGATGAGGTTCAGCACGCGGCCGGTGATCTTGTACGTGTTGTTCGCGGTCGTGGCGGTCGCGCGCAGTTGCCGGTGATACTGGTCGTCGCCCTCCCAATCGGTCTCGATCGTCGCGGCGGTTATGTGCTCGTACTCGCCGTCGCGCAACACCATGCCGCCGTAGCGCCGGCCGCCGTCGCGTGATGCGATGATCGACACCACGAAGCCGAAGTCATCGCCGAAGTTCGCGGTGAGCCAGCGATACCACCAGGGCGCCTGCCAGTAGCGCGGACCCCACGAGTGATCGCGCAGGCCGAAACCGCTCACCGGCCATTCCTCGTCGCCGACCCTGATCGTCCCGGTCACCGCCATGTGCTGTTCGTAGTGGCCGCGAGCAAACCCGCCGGAGTAGTCCTTGGTCAACGGCGAGCCGTCGTCGTTGACGGGCTCGCCGCCGTACATCGGTGACACGCCCCGGTGCGTGAGATCGACGTGCGCCTCGACCCACGGGTTCTCGGTGAACGCCTGGCGCGGGTTGGCCATCTGCAACGGATCGGTGAGCAGCGCCGCCTTCCCGTCGTACGTCGTGCGGAGCTCCTCGAACGGTGTGATCACCTCGAAGCGCGTGCCACCGGCATCGAACGCCTCGTTGTCGGAGATCTTCGGGCGGTTGAACATGAACGCGACGCGGCCGTCCGGCAGGTAGAGGCATGTCGTCAGCTCGGCGTAGCCCTCGTTGGCGCGGTTGCCGAGGCGGAGGAACCCGCCGATGCGCGCGCTCGGGTCGTACACGTTGAAGTACATGGACTCGTTGAAGTTCGTCGCGGACTCCAACGCGTGCATGTACTCGTCCTGCGGTTCCATGCGAATCTTCATGACGGCGTCACTCCCATGAGCGGTATGGCACTCGATGCTTGACCCACTGGTCAAGCGAGTGCTCGACTGCGCGGCATGAGCACTCCTGAGATCACCGAGATCACCGACGGCTTGCAATTCCCCGAGGGTCCCGTCGCGATGCCGGACGGCACGGTGCTCGTCGTCGAGCTCATGGGCGCGTGTGTCACCCGGGTACATCCCGACGGGAAGAAGGAGACCGTCGCGACACCCGGCGGCAGCCCGAACGGCGCGGCGATCGGCCCGGACGGCGCGCTGTACCTCTGCAACAGCGGCGGCTGGTCGTTCCGGAGCCTGGTCGGCATCACGGTCCCCGATACCGAGCTCCCGTCCGACCACAGCGGCGGCCGCATCGAACGCGTCGATTTGGACAGCGGCGACGTCAAGGTGCTCTACACCGAGTGCGACGGCCACCGGCTCATCGGCCCGAACGACCTCGTGTTCGACGCGCAGGGTGGGATGTGGTTCACCGACCACGCGCGCCGGCAAGGTCGGGTGCACCATCTCGGCGCGATCTACTACGCGCAGCCTGACGGCAGTTCGATCCGCGAAGTGATCTTTCCGAGTGATTCCCCGAACGGCATCGGCCTGTCGCCCGACGGTTCGCGCTTGTACGCCGCGGAGACGCACACCGGCCGCGTGTTCGCATGGAACGTGACCGGACCCGGCGAGGTCGAGACGAACGCCGGCGGCGCAATGGGCGCGCTGTTGTGCGGGTTGCCCGGAATGCAGCTGTTCGACTCGCTCGGCATCGACAGCGACGGCAACGTCGTGGTGGCGACGCTCGTCACCGGCGCATTGACCGTGATCTCGCCGAACGGCGAGGTGCTGGATCAGGCGATCACCGGCGACCCACTGACCACGAATGTGGCGTTCGGGGGTGACGACCTCCGCACCGCGTACGTAACGTGTTCGGGAACGGGTCGGCTGATCTCGATGCCGTGGCCGCGACCGGGACTGAAGCTGCACTTCTGACGCTACGGTGTGCGAGGGCGGGAGCGGCCCGCGTAGGTTGCACCTCCTATGGGACCGCTTTCGGGTGTGAGGATCGTCGAGCTCGCCGGTATCGGGCCGGGGCCGTTCGCCGGCATGCTGTTGTCCGACATGGGCGCCGACATCGTGCGCGTCGACCGCGCGCAACAGGTCAACCCGGCGACCTTCGACAAGCCCAACCTCGAACCGCTGTACCGCGGCCGGCGGTCGATCGGCGTCGACCTCAAGCATCCCGAGGGCGTCGAGCTCGTGCTGCGCCTCGTCGAGCACGCCGATGCGCTGATCGAGGGCTACCGGCCGGGCGTGACCGAGCGGCTCGGGCTCGGGCCCGACGCGTGTCTCGCCCGCAATCCCAAGCTCGTGTACGGCCGCATGACGGGATGGGGACAGGACGGTCCGATGGCACAGGCCGCCGGCCACGACATCAACTACATCGGGCTCGCCGGCGCGCTCGCGCACTTCGGCCGCGAGGGCGGCAAGCCCACACCGCCGATCAACCTCGTCGGCGACTTCGGCGGCGGCGGGATGTTCATGGCCTTCGGTGTGGTGTGCGGGATCCTGGAAGCACGGGGCTCCGGCAAGGGCCAGGTGCTCGACGTCGCAATGGTCGACGGCAGCGCGACCCTCATGACGATGATGTGGGGTCTGAAGCAGATCGGGTTCTGGAACGAGGAGCTCGGCGTCAACGTGCTCGACACGGGCGCGCCGTTCTACGACACGTACGAGACCGCCGACGGCAAGTTCGTCGCACTCGGCTCGCTCGAGCCGCAGTTCTACGCGGAGCTGGTGCAGCGGCTGGGCCTGGCCGACGACGGGCTGCCCGCCCAGATGGACCGCGCGGGCTGGGACACGCTGCGCGAGCGCTTCACGAAGGTGTTCAGGTCGAAGACGCGCGACGAGTGGGACGACATCTTGCGCGGCACTGACGCGTGCTACGCCCCGGTGCTCACGATGAGCGAAGCCGCCGACGACGAGCACATCAAGGCCCGCCAGACGATCATCGAACGCGACGGCGTGCCACAGCCTGCACCGGCGCCCCGGTTTTCGCGGACCGAGCCCGAGGTGCAGCGCTCGGCCCCATGGCCGGGCCAGCACACCGACGAGGCACTGCGCGACTGGGGCCTCGGTGAAGGAGACGTGGCGAAATTACGAGAGGCCGGCGCCATCGCTTGACTGCAGCTGCGCGAGCCGTTCTTCGAGGGTGCGCGCATCCGGCGCGGTCACCGTGACGTGGCCCAGCTTGCGTCCCGGGCGCGGTTCCTTGCCGTAGTCGTGCAAGTGCGCGCCCGGCACGCGCAGTACCGCGTCGATGTCGGGCATCGCGCCGATGCAGTTGACCATCGCCGCCGGTCCGCGTGCCGCCGTCGATCCCAGCGGCATGTCGACGACCGCGCGGATGTGGTTCTCGAACTGGCTCGTTTCGGCGCCTTCGATCGTCCAGTGCCCGGAGTTGTGGACGCGCGGCGCGATCTCGTTGGCGAGGAGCTCGCCGGCCACGTCGAACAGCTCGACGCACGCCACGCCCACGTAGGCGAGGTCGTCGAGCAAGGGCCGGATACAGTCCTCGGCCGCCGTCTGGAGCGCATCGTCGAGCCCGGTCGCCGGCGCTCGTGTCACGCGCAGGATGCCGTCGCGGTGCTCGTTCTGGACCACCGGCCAGCAGCGGACCTCGCCGTTCCGGGCGCGCACGCCGACGATCGACAGTTCACGGTCGAACGGCACGAAGGCTTCGAGGAGGAGTGGCACGCCGCCGAGCCGGGCCCACGCCGCGTCGATGTCGGCCGCTTCCCTGAGCACGGCCTGCCCCTTGCCGTCGTAGCCGCCATGTCGCGTCTTCAGCACTGCCGGCAACCCGAGCGCGGCGACCGCCGCGCGCAGCCCTTCGAGGTCGTCGGCCGGTCGGAAGCGCGCGGTGGCGATGCCGAGTGCCCGCAGCATCTCCTTTTCAACGAGGCGATCCTGCGAGACGACGAGCGCACGAGGGCCGGGCCGCACGGGCGCCATCGGTTCCAGGGCCCGGGCGGTGGCCGCGGGCACGCCCTCCCACTCGTAGGTGACCACCGAGGCGCCCTTGGCGGCGCGTTCCGCGGCGCCCACGTCGTCGAGTGCGCCGACCACCAGTTCGCCGACCGCGCTTGCCGGCGCGCCTTCGACCGGGTCGAGAAAGGTGAACGAACAGCCGAGCGGGATTCCTGCCAGCCCGAGCATCCGCCCGAGCTGCCCACCGCCCAACACCGCAACATGGGTCACGCCGCGCAGGCTATGCGTCGAGCGCCAAAGGGGAGAGCTCGGCATCGGGATGACCGCCGCGCGAGCGCTCGCCCTGACGCAAGGACTCGATCTTGTCGAGCGGGCGCTGCAGCGCGCGATGCCGGGTCGTCATCAGCGCGGCGTACTCCTTCGAAACTCCCTCGAAGCGCTGCTGCACCCTGTCGAGCTGGATCGCGTACTTCTCCCACTGCCGCGCGAACTCGCCGAGCAACGAGAGGATCTCGTTCGACGTGCGCTCCAGGCAGAAGTTGTCGACCGCCCGGCGGACCACCGCGAGCACTGCATAGAGCGTGAGCGGCGAGCACAGCACAACCTTGTTGCGAAGCGCGTCGTCGAGGATCTCGCGATCGTGCTCCTGCACGAACGCATACACCGATTCATTCGGGATGAACAGCAGCAAGCAGTCGACGGTGTCGTCGGCGCGTCGAGATAGCCCCGCGTCGTCACCTCCTTGACGCGATCTCGGACATCACGCATGAACTGATCGCGTCGTGCCACCCGTTCGATGTCGTTGCCGGCTTCGAGGTACCGCGCGTAGTTGTCGAGCGGGAACTTCACGTCCATGTGCAGCAGCAGCCCGTTGGGCATGAAGAACGTGTAATCGGGGCGACCGCTGCCGGGCAGCGACGCCTGCTTGCGGTAGTTGACGCCTTCCAGAAAGCCGGCGAGCCGCAACACGTCCTCTGCCATGCGCTCGCCCCACTGCCCGCGTGCCTGCGAGCTCGAGAGCACCTCGCGCAACTGGTGCGTGTGCTCGGTCAGGGCGTTCAGGCCTTCGTGCTGACGGCTGAGCTCGTTGGCGAGCTCACCGAACGCCCGCTGGCGGTCGCGTTCCAGACTGCGCACGAGGTCGCCGACCTTGCCCAGCTCGTCGGTCATGGACGCGAGTTGATGGTCGAGCACGCGTGTCAGGAGGTCGCCCGGATCGGGCACGGGCACGCGCTCCCGCCGCAGCCACCCGATGACCACGGCGACGACGATGAGCGCGATCAGCAACACACCGACCAGGCCGCCCACCACGATGCCGAGGATCATGGTGTCGACCGTAGCGGTCGGGTGTGACAGCTACGCCGGCGCCGGCTCGAACGCCGGGATGTCGTGGTTGCCGAGCAGTGACGCGACCGCGCCGCGTACGGGACCGCGCCGTTCACGCGCGTACTTCCGAACGGCGTCGTTGAAGGCTTTCACGCGATCGCCGGACGTCGCGTCCCCTGCGAACGCGTCGACGGCGGCCTTCGCGGCGGCGTCCGCCTTCACGCGATTCGAGACGCGCGCCGCGGCGACCAATCGCCGCCCGACGGCCTCGAGCGCGTTCGCGGCGCGCACTTGCGCTTCGACGCTCTTGCGAGATGCTGCCGCCTGCCACCTGTCGAGCGCCGTGCGCACGTCGGCGGCGAGCTCGCGCACTGGTCCCGAGAGGTCGAGCACCTTCTGGTCGGCGGCGGTGAGCAGCACGTAGTGGGCCGTCAGGTCCTTCGACAGCGGTGCCCAGGCGCGTTCCACCTTGCGCTTCGCGTCCTGCTGGTCGGGCCGGGCGCTCAGCACGGCCACGACGCCGGCGACGACGACGACCACGATCACCAAGGGGAGAAGGACGCGCAGCACGCGCCATGCACGCATGACGGCTTCACCCTAGTCGTGGCGCGCGCAAGAGTTGATCCAGGGACCGTCGATCGACGAATGCCCTGCACGACGCCCTGCACGATAAGGTCGCTTCGGCTGCCGGGAGGAGACTGGACGATGGCTCGCATCATTGTGGTCGGTGCCGGTGTCGGGGGACTCACCAGCGCGATGTTGCTCGCGCGCGACGGCCATGACGTCACGGTCGTGGAGCGCGATCCCGCGCCACCCCCCGGAGACGCCGACGAGGCGTGGGAGCACTGGGAACGACGCGGCGTGAACCAGTTCCGCATGATCCACATGTTCCTCCCGCGGTTCCGCGCGTTGCTCGAAGCCGAGCTGCCCCACGCGGCACGCGAATTCGAGAACATCGGGGCGATCCGCTACAACCCGCTCGCGGTGGTCCCCGCCGAGATGACGGGCGGGATGCGGCCCGGTGACGAGCAGCTCGAAGCACTCACGGCGCGGCGTCCGGTCGCCGAGACCGCGCTCGTGCGTGCGGCGGAGGCATCCGAACGACTGCGGATACGGCGCGGTGTGGCCGTTGCCGCACTTCGTACCGGAACGAGCGCGGCGGACGGCGTGCCGCACGTCGTCGGTGTGCGGACAGACACCGGGGAGGACCTCGACGCGGACCTCGTGATCGACGCAACCGGTCGCCGCTCGTCGTTGCCGTCGCTGCTCGCCGAGATCGGCGCACGCCCTCCCGAGGAAGAGCTCGAGGACAGCGGCTTCATGTACTACGGCCGTCACTTCCGCGCGGCTGACGGCGAGATCCCGCCGGCGATGTGCGGACTCCTCACGCCCTGGGGAACCGTGTCCACGCTCACACTGCCTTGCGACAACGGCACGTGGGGCCTTGGCATCATCACGAGCGCGAAGGACGCGGCGTTGCGGCCGCTCAAGGACGTCGACACCTGGATGCGCACGTGGCGCTCGTACCCGCTGGTCGCGCACTGGGTCGACGCCGAGCCGGTCGACGGAGGCGAGGTGGCGATCATGGCGAAGATCGCGGACCGGCACCGCGACTTCGTCGTCGACGGGACGCCTGTCGCGACCGGTGTGGTCGCGGTCGCCGACTCGTGGGCGTGCACGAACCCGTCGCTCGGCCGTGGTTGCTCGATCGGCTTCATGCACGCGGTCGCGCTCCGCGATCTGCTGCGCGACTCGTCCCTCGACGACCCGATCGGCCTCGCGTCCGGCTGGCACGACGCGACCCAACAGACCGTCGAGCCGTACTACCGCGCGACGCTCGCGTTCGACCGTCACCGCCTTGCCGAGATCGATGCGGGAATCGAAGGCAAGGAGTACGACCCCGGCGATCCCGAGTTCGAGATCACGCAGGCGCTGCAGCATGCGGCGTTGCAAGACCCCGAGGTCCTCCGGGCGTTTCTGAGGGTCGCCGGTGTGCTCGAGCTGCCGGCCGATGTGCTCGCGGCGCCGGGCATCTTCGAGAAAGTGGTCGAGCTCGGCGCGGGCTGGCGGGCGGCGCAGGCCGAGATGCCCGCGCCGAATCGCGAGCAGCTTCTTACGATCGTTGCCGCGTAACGACGGAAGGGAACCGATGAAGATCGACACCAACGGTGTGACGCTCGACGTGCAGGTCGAAGGCGAGGGCCGGCCGCTGGTGCTCGTACACGGCTTCCCCGACACCAAACGCTTGTGGTCGAAGATGGTGCCGGCGCTGCGCGACGCCGGTTTCCAGGTGATCGTGCCCGACATGCGCGGCTATGGCGAGAGCACCAAGCCAGAGGAGCTGGACGCGTATTCGATACCGATGCTCGCGATCGATGTCGTCGGGATCCTGGATCATCTCGGCATCGACCGCGCCCACCTCGTGGGTCACGACTGGGGTTCGGCAACGGTGTGGGCAACCGCGGCGTTCGCGCCCGACCGCGTCGACCACCTGGTGCCGATGTCGGTCGGGCACCCCACGGCGTTCGCGAACATGAGCATGGAGCAGCGCGAGAAGTCCTGGTACATGCTGCTGTTCCAGTTCGTGGGGGTCGCCGAGGACTGGCTCACGAAAGACGATTGGGCGAACTTCCGCGAGTGGTCCCATCATCCCGACGCCGACGGAGTGATCGCCGACCTCGAGCGCACCGGCTCGCTCACGCCCGGCCTGAACTACTACCGCGCGTCGATCACCCCCGAAGCGCTGACCGGCCCGCCGCTCGAGCTCCCGCCGATCCAGGCACCGACCATGGGCATCTGGAGCACGGGTGACTTCGCGTTGCTCGAGGGGCAGATGAGCGGCTCCGGGAAGTTCGTATCGAACACGTTTCGCTACGAGCGGATCGAGGGCCCGGGGCACTGGATGCAATGGGAAGCACCCGACAAGGTGAGCGCACTGCTGGTCGACTTCCTGCCTCGGTAAAGTCCGGCCGTGGCGGCGGCGCCCTCGGGCACGGTGACGTTCCTGTTCACCGACATCGAGGGTTCGACGCGCCTGTGGGAGTCCGACCCGGACGCGATGCGAAGCGCACTCGTCCGTCACGACCAGATCCTGCGGAACGCGATCGAGGCGCGCGGTGGTGTCGTATTCGCGACCGGCGGCGACGGGTTCGCGGTGGCGTTCCATCGCGCCGCCGACGCCGTCGCGGCCGCCGCCGACGCGCAGCGGGGGTTGCAGGCGCAGGAATTGCCGGCCGTCCGTATGGGCGTCCACACGGGCGAAGCGGTGGAGCGCGACGGCGATTACTTCGGTCCCGCGGTGAACCGAACGGCGCGCCTCATGGCGGTTGCGCACGGCGGGCAGGTCGTCGTCTCGGGCGCGGTGGCGCCGCTCGTCGAAGATGTCGTGCTTCGCGATCTCGGCGAGCATCGCTTGCGCGATCTGTCTCGGCCGGAACGAGTGCATCAGCTCGTCGTCGACGGGCTGCGCGACGAGTTCCCGGAGCTCCGATCCCTCGACGCCCGGCCGACGAATCTGCCGACGCAGCTGACGACCTTCATCGGTCGCGACGACAACGTGAAGGTCGTCGAAGGGCTCGTGAGGGAGCACCGCCTGTTGACGCTGACCGGGGTCGGCGGTGTCGGAAAGACGCGGCTCGCAGTACAGGTCGCGGCCGAGATGCTCCCCGAGTTCGACGACGGCGCGTGGCTCTGCGAGCTCGCGGCGGCCGAAGAGGAGGACGCGGTCGTCGAAATCGTCGCGACCGTGCTCGGCGCCCGGCCCCGCTCCGGGATGTCCCTACTCGAGAGCATCGTCGAGTTGCTCCGAAACAAGGACCTTCTCCTCGTCGTCGACAACTGCGAGCACGTGATCGACCGTGCCAGCGAGGTCGTCGGCGCGGTACTCGGTGGTTGTCCAGCCGTACACGTGCTGGCGACGAGCCGCGAGGGGCTCGGGATACCCGGCGAGAAGGTCTCGGCCGTTCGATCGCTGACGACGCCGGCACGTGGTGCACAGCTCGCCGACATCGGCTCGGCTGACGCCGTGCGGTTGTTCGTCGATCGAGCGCAGCTCGCGGCGTCGCGCTTCGGGCTCGACCGAACGAACGCCGATGCCGTGCTCGAGATCTGTCGTCGCCTCGACGGCATTCCGCTCGCGATCGAGCTCGCCGCGGCGCGGGTGGCATCGATGTCACCGGGCGACATCGCCGCGCTACTCGACGAGCGGTTCCGTCTCCTCACCGGTGGCCGCCGCCGTGCCGTCGAGCGACACCACACGCTTCGGGCGACCGTCGACTGGTCGTACGCGCTGTTGTCGGACGTCGAACGCTCCGTGTTCGACCGCGTCGGAGTGTTCGCCGGAACCTTCGATGCGGAAGCGGCGCAGGCGGTCGCGGCTGATGAGGGCATCGAACCGTTCGACGCGCTCGATGCGCTGGGTGAGCTCGTCGCGAAGTCGATGCTGGTTGCCGAGCCGGTCGGTGAGTCGACCCGCTATTCGTTGCTGGAGACGCTCCGGCAGTATGCGCTCGAGCAACTGATGGCGCGTGCCGATGCCGACCACTACCGGCGCCGGCACGCGGTGCACTATGCAGCTTTCGCCGAGCGGATCGGGCCGCTGCTGCTCGGTCCGGACGAACTGCATTGGCGGCCCCGCCTCGCGGCCGAGGTCGACAATCTCCGGCTCGCGGTCGGGTGGGCGCTCGAGCGGGACGACGCCGCTGACGTCGAGCTCGCGTTCCGGCTGCTTGCCGGCATCGCCCGTGAGACGGTGCTCTCGCGTGCGTTCGGAATCGGCGCTTGGGCAGAACGCGCGCTCGAGCTTCGCGTCGATCACGCGTCGCCATACCGAGCGCAGGTGACGCTCGTCGCGACGTACGGCGCGTTCCACCGCGGCGACTTCGACATCGCCGAATCGTTCGCTCGGGAGGTGCTCGCCGGCGACCCGGAGGCGTCGTGGGCCGCGCTCGCGCTCTCGAACGTGACCGCCAGCAGGGGCGGCCTCGAGGAGGCCATCATGCTCGTCGAAGAGACGGCGCAGCGACCGCGGTTGGAGCCGTACGACGCCCACACGGTGTACGGCATCCTTGCGATCTACCGCGCCGTGGCGGGTCGACACGTTGATGCCGAAGCCGCGGCGGTGCAGGCCATCGAGATCGCGAGAGCCGTGGGACAGCCTTCCGCGCTCGCGCTTGCGCACTACGCCCACGGAATGAGTCGGGCGCAAACGGATCCGACGGCAGCCCGACGCGACTACGAAGCGAGCCTCGCGCTCGTAGAGCAGGGCGCGAGCGACGTCGTTCGTGCCAATGCCGAGATGGCGCTCGCCGCCCTGTGTGCCGACGCGTCGGACGTCGCAGGCGTGATCGCGCACGCGGGTGCGGCAATCGAGCTGTACGACGCGACCGGTGATCGTCCGCCGGCGGCCGGTGCGCTTCTCATCGTCGTACGCGCGCTCGTGCAGTTCGGTTGGCTGGAGAGCGCCATGGTGATCCTCGGAGCGGTACTCGACGGTTGCTACGCCAGGATGGGGGTCTTGGCGCTCGCGACGTACGACCACAACGATCTCGAGGCAATCATGGCAGGGCTCCCGGCCGACAAGGTTGCCGTTGCCCGCGCTCGCGGCGCCGCGATGAGCTTCGAGGAGGTGTTTTCGTTCGCGCTCGCGGAGCTCGACGCGGTGCGCTCTTGACAGTCGTCCGCGGTCTGTCGCACGCCGTTGATAGGTTCCATCCATGGCCCGCTCCCGGGCCGCGTGCGCGGTGCTCGCCATCGCCCTGCTCGGGAGCGCCGGGTGGGGCTGGTGGTCGGGCGGTCGTGGCGCGGCGAGATTCGACGCATCCGTGGTCGCCACGATCGACGGCGACACGATCGACGTGCGCCTCGACGACGGGCGCGTGGAGCGGGTGCGCATCCTCGGTGCGGATACTCCCGAGACGAAGGATCGCCGCAAGCCGGTGCAGTGCTTCGGTCCCGAAGCGAGCGCGTACACGCACGCCCGCCTCGGCGGCCGGCAGGTGTCGCTCGAAACCGACAGCGAGGTGCGCGACAAGTACGGACGCCTGCTCGCGTACGTGTACGTCGAGGGTGAGCGCTTCGACGATGAGCTGCTGCGGCTCGGGTATGCGCGGGTGTTGATCATCCCGCCGAACGGCAAGTATGCACGACCGATGCTCGAAGCGGAGCTTGCCGCCCGCGCGACGCGTCATGGATTGTGGGGCGCGTGTTGACGACGCGAAGCCCGCGCCGACGAGATCTGTCGACGGTGCTGGGCTCGGCCATTGTTCCGGCCGATGCTCGGTCATAGCCTGCGAGTACGTCGAAGAGGGGGAAGCACATGGGGCGACGCTGGCTCCCGCTGCTGTTGACGCTTGCGGTCGTCGCTGTACCGGCGCGGTCTGCGCGTGCGGCGACCGCTGCCGCGCCGACGGGTGATTTCGTTCTCGGAGGTGGCACGACAGTCACCTTCCCCTACGTAATCGTCGAGGGACTTTTCAGATACCAGAACATCGTTGTTGACGCGCATAGTGACCCGTCGGGCGCGAACGCTCGCGGGACGGTCTCGTTCGAGTTCGCCTTGGTCGAGTCCTCTACGTCGTCAGTGCTCTTTACGATCGGCGGTCCGGTCACGTGTCTCGCGGTGAGCGGGAGCGACGCGATGATCGGTTTCAACGACGTGACGTCGAGCTTCGGGCCGGTGGTGGTCCACGTGATCGACAATGGCTCCTCGCGATCGCGACCCGACGAGTTCTTCTCCGATCCGATCTCACCCTCAACAAACTGCGCCGAAGTCCCCCCGGGTCTACACGGCGGACCACTCGTCTTGGGCGATCTCGTCGTCCACGATGCCGTCGTCCCCACATCAAAGCGGCAGTGCCACCGCGGCGGCTGGCAACATCTCGTCGACGACGACGGAAGACCCTTCCGCAATCAGGGGCAATGCCTCGCGTTTGTCGCGACGCACCCCACGCGATGACGTCCTCGCCTCAGGCAACACGACCGCGACAGAACGCGAGTGGCCCAGGTCGCTCACAGTCCATCTTTGGACACGGGGAGGTAACACCCCTTGCCACAGGTGGCCAGCACGGCTGACGAAGCGCCTCCTTCGGGCGATGATGCGACGAAGGGGAAACGAAGGGGGAATGATGCGCTATCTCAGGACTCTCGCGGTGTCTGCGCTCGCAGTGGCGAGCGTGATAGTCGGTGCGCCCGCTGCGTCCGCCAATCAGCCGACGCGGGAGATCATCCCGGCTCCAGATGACACGGTCATCACCGGCCAATGCGCTTTTCCAGTGCTGGGCCATATCGAAGGCGTCGAGATCGACACGACCTTTACCGACAAGGCGGGCAACGTCGTCAAACAGATCGGGGTCTTCCCCGGCAACACGCTGACGTTGACCAACCTCGATACGGGCAAGTCGATCACTCTCGTCGCCACTGGCCAATTCCACGCGCAGCTGAAGCGGGACGGCACGGGATTCATCCTGGTGACGGGACACGGGCCTTCTCTTCCTCATCCCATCACCGGAGAGCCAGGCATCTGGTACTTGAGCGGTCGGCTAATTGCCAGGTTCGACGCGGCCGGTAATCCAACGTCGCTCCACTCGTCGGGCAAGCTCGTCAACCTTTGCGCCCAGCTCGCGTCATAGTCGCACTCGCAGCCGCGCGCCAGATCTGCCAGTGAGTATGAGCGGGCGCACGTCGAGGCAGGAGAAACAGTGGCGAACACACCGAAGGGATCGCGGCCCTCCCTGCGACTGGCGACGATTTGCATCGACTGCGCGGACGTCGACGCGATGGCGGACTTCTACGGTCGACTGCTCGGGTGGGACGTGACGTTTCGCGAGCCCGAGTGGGTGTTGATGCGTGACCCGGCGGGAGGCACCGGGTTGTCGTTCCAGGCCGAGTCCGCGTATAGGGCGCCGACGTGGCCCGAGCACCCGACGGCTCAGGACAAGATGCTCCACCTCGACATCGAGGTGGACGACCTGGAGTCGGCCGTCGACCATGCGCTCGCGTCAGGTGCGCGCCTCGCCGAGCACCAGCCGCAAGCGCGAGTGCGTGTGATGCTCGATCCCGCCGGGCATCCATTCTGCTTGTTTCTGGACTGAGCTGATTGCCGCGCGATCGACCGCTATTCGCGGAGGAGCTGGACGCGCATCTTGTCGACGGCGCTGCCGATCAACGCAGCCGCTTCCGCACGTGTGCAACCGAGGGCGGGTGCGAGCAGTTTCATCGGGAGCGGATCGCGACCGCGCAATCCGAAGTGCGAGAACAACGCTTCTCGTTCCCCTGACGTGAGCGCGTCGAACGCGTGGGGACCGAGCATCTCGAGCGCGTCGAAGTCGGGTGCGTCGGCGACGAACTCGGCGACGGTGACGTCGGGGTAGGGCCAGCCGTCGTCGGTGGGAAACAGTGGGAGCGTCGAGCTCATGAATTCCTCCGCTTCGGGGTCGCGGCATCCTCATCCTCGTCTCGTCTCACGCCACCGTCAACGGACGCGGCGGCGCGCCGTGCGTGGCTTCGGCGCGGCGGGTGATGCCGTGGCGAGCGTGTTTCGGATCTCGGCGACGTAACTCGCGGGGTTCGCCGGTGAGCCCGGGACGGTGTGCAGAGCGTCTTCGAGCGCACCCAACCACGGCGACGGCTCCCGCGCCGAACGACGAGCGCCCACCGAGCGCGCGCACGCCCAGGAACAGTGCAGCTCGTCCTGCGCGCGACTGAGTGCCACATGAAGAAGTCGCCGCTCTTCGTCGAGCGACGCGTCGGACGTTGCCCACGAGACCGGCACGAGACCCCGTTCGAGACCGGTGACGAACACGACGGGCCACTCGAGGCCTTTCGCCCGATGGAAGGTCGCGAGATCGATGCCCTCGCCGTGCGCGTCCTCTCCACGTGTCGAGGCGTCGAGCCAGCCCACGAAGCCGGCAACGCTTCCGAACCCTCCAACCCCCGCGAGATACTCACGCGCCAGGTCGACGAGCGCGTTTCGATGCGCGCGCGTCTCCTCGAGCTCGCCCGGCCCGACACCGTCGTCGACGAGTCCGTCGTGCCCGGCGTGCTCGTCGTGACCGTTGTCGTCGGCCGCGAGGTCCGCGAGATGATCGGCGAATCGCCGGCCGGGCGCGCTGCGCTCGGCCTCGCGCAAACGGTCGATCAGCGCGCGCACCGCCGGTCGGGCCGCGAACCGCTGCGCGTCCGCGACGCGGAACGGCACGCCGCGCCGGGTGAATGCCGCCTCGAAAAGCGACGACTGCGCGTTCGTGCGGAAGAGCACCGCCATGCCCTGCCACGGCACGCCTGCAGTGAACGAGCGCCAACAGCGATCGGCGATCGCGGCCGCTTCCACTTCGCCGGTGTCGTAGGCGACGATCGTCGGCCGGTCGCCGTCGGCGCGCACCGCACGCGGCGGCCGGCGAGCCGGGTGCGCGGCCGCGCCGAGCCCAACCTCGGCGATCGCGACCACGGCGGGGGTGCTGCGGTAATTGCGCGCCAACGCGACCGTCTCGCCGCCGAAGACCTGCGCGAACTCTCCGAGCGGCGAAGCGTCCGCACCCGCGAACCCGTAGATCGCCTGCGCAGGATCACCCACCACCGAGAGGTCGCGGCCGTGACCGAGCCACGCGCGCAGCAGCCGTACCTGCAACGGCGTGGCGTCCTGGAACTCGTCGACGAAGAAGTGCCGGAAGCGCCAGCGTTGGCCCGCCGCGAACTCGTCGTTGCGCGCGATGCCGTCGGCGCAACGATGCAGCACATCGTCGAAGTCGAGGAGACGCCGTTTGCGTTTCTCCGTCTCGTAGCGGGCGTACAGCGCGGCGATCTCGGCTCCCGGGCGCGGGAGTCGCCGGGACTCGGCGCGCGCCGCATCGACGAACTCGTCGGGAGTGAGCAGTCGCGCCTTGGCCCACTCGATCTCGGCAGCGATCTCGTTGACCCCGACCGAGGCGGCCGGGCCGCGCCCACCGAGGAGCGGTCCCAGCAGGCGGCCCTTGCGGTCGAGCACCCGCGGCTGCTCCCATCCCCGTTCGGTGGCCTGCCGGCGCAGTTGCGCGAGGGCGACGGCGTGGAACGTCCCGCCGGTCAGGGAGCCGTCGACGCCGAGCCGGCGCAACCGGCGGGTCAATTCGGCGGCGGCCTTCCGAGTGAACGTGAGCGCGAGGACATGTCTGGTCTCGGCTGCGTGCTCGCGTATCCGGTACGCGACCCGGCGGGTGAGCACCCGCGTCTTCCCCGATCCGGCCGGCGCGATGATCGCCAGCAGCGGATGCGGCGCGACGACGGCGGCCCGCTGTTGCGGGTCCAGGTCGTCGAGGAGTCGATCGCGCACGCGGCGACCGTAGTGAAGGGCTGCGCCATTTCACGGGAGGAGCGGCTCACGGGAGCACGCGGAAAGGCCCCGAGTAGTCTTCGCTGCGTCGCAGCTCCGATCTTCTCGGGGCACTCTCCGTTCCGACGTGCCGCTGAAGGGCGGCCCTTGCGGGCGCCCGACAGCCACTGCGTCGGTTCGCACTCCGGCCCGAGAGCCGGCGTGCGGCCGGCACGCTCGTGCATCCGTTCCGTGCGCACCCCGGGTGGGATGTCGCTCGGAGTCCGAGGCATCGGCGAACCGGCCTCCGGACATTACGACCGCGCCCATTGATCGTCAAGCGGAAAGGGAGGCGGAGTGGGTGCCCAGCGCACCCGCAACGTGACATTCACAAGGTCTTCGCGCACAGCCGTTCAACATGTCTCTCGGACGCGATATGAATTTGGGATGGAGATCGAGTTCGTGCGCGGGACGCGCCGCCGCAAGCATGTCGAGGCGGTGCTCGTCGGAGACCGCCTGCGAGTGTCGTTTCCTCGTTGGATGTCACTCGCCGAGGCGCAGCGCACCGCGGAGGAGCTCGCCGAACGGATGCGGCGACGGCTCGATCCCGGCTCGATCGACATCGCTGCACGCGCCCGTAAGCTCGCCAAGCAGTACGGGTTGCCCCGGCCGAAGACCGTTCGCTGGGTCGACAACATGCGTCAGCGGTGGGGATCCTGCACACCCGACGACGGTGCGATCCGCGTGTCGTCCCGACTCGCCGCGTATCCGGCGTGGACGCTCGACTACGTGTTGGTGCACGAGCTCGCGCACCTGCACGTCGCGAGTCACGGCCCCGCGCACGACGCCCTCGTCGACCGTTACCCGTACGCCGAGCGGGCACGGGGCTTTCTCATCGCGATGGATCTCGACCCCGACGACGGCGACGCCGACGGCTGGCCGATCTCGCCGGGCGACGTCCGGCCCTAGACCCGAGTCCCGGCCTAGCATCGGGGTCGTACGCACGCCAACGAGGGAGCGATTTCGGTGCCGTACCCGAAGAGGCTGCTCAACGACGGCGAGGATCTCGCGCTCGACCTGCGTCCGCACTGGTGGTTCTTCTCGAAGCACATCCTTACGGGCATCCCGCTGTTCCTCGCGCTGATCGTGATCCTCGCCAAGACGACAGGCGACACCCGGAAGTGGCTGATGGTCGTCTGGGGCATCGTTGCCCTGGTGTGGGCGGTGTGGCTGGGGCTCAAGTACCTCCAGTGGAACTTCACGCATTTCGTGGTCACGTCCGATCGCGTCGTCTACCGGACCGGCGTGTTGTCCAAGCGTGGGGTGGAGATCCCCATGGACCGAATCAACAACATCAACTTCAACCAGAACATCTTCGAACGCGTCATCGGCGCCGGCGACCTCGAGATCGAGTCGGCCGGCAAGGACGGGCAGTCGCAGTTCGAGGACGTGTGGCACCCGGACGGTGTGCAGCAGGAGCTGTACCGCCAGATGGAGGGCTACGCGAGGAAGCGGGCGTCGTGGTCGAACCCCACCGCGGCGCCGCCGGCGGCCGTCACCACCGGCGCCGGCATCCCGGAGCAGTTGCGCCAGCTCGCGGAGCTGCGTGATCGAGGTGTGATCTCCGCAGCCGAATTCGACGCGAAGAAGGCCCAGCTCCTCGAACGCATGTGAACGCGCGGCGCGTGATACGTGTCGTGTCGCTCGTACCGAGCGCGACCGAGACGCTCGTTGCGCTCGGCGTGGCGCCGGTGGCCTGCACCCGCTTCTGCGATCTCCCGGGCGTCCCGACGGTCGGGGGCACGAAGAACCCGGACGTCGCCGCGATCATCGACCTGCAGCCGGACGTCGTCGTCGTGAACGATGAGGAGAATCGGATCGCCGACGCCGACGCGCTGCGCGCCGCGGGTATCACGCTGCATTCGATGTCGCCGAGATCGGTCGCCGAGGTCGGTCCGGCAGTGGTTGCGCTTGCCGCGGCACTTGGTGTTCCCGCACCGGCGCCCTTCGAAGAGTGGGACGCCTGGTGCGCTCGCGCGCAGGCTCCCGCTCATGTCTCCGCGTTCGTCGCAACGTGGCGCCGCCCCTACATGACGATGAACGGCGACACGTACGGGTCGTCGCTGCTCGCGTGCGTCGGTGTCGACAACGTCTTCGGCGCCTCCGACGAGCGCTATCCCGAGGTCACGCTCGCCGACGCGGCGGCGCGCCACCCGCAGCTCGTGTTGCTTCCCGACGAGCCGTACGCGTTCGCAGCGCGTCACATCCCGGAGGTGGAGCGGGCGATCCCCGCCGCGCGCGTCAGCATCATCGACGGGCGTGATTTGTTCTGGTGGGGCATCCGCACGCCGGCCGCCGTGACTCGGTTGGCACGGGTCAGTCGCTGACGTGCACCGCGCCCTGCGCGCGCAGCCGGGCCCGGATGCGCGTCGCGGTGTCGTCGAGCACGGCGGGATCGGGCGATGGGTCGACGTGCGCGAACGAGAGCTCGTCGGGATGATTGATCGGCACGACGTGAAGATGTGTGTGCGGCACCTCTTCGCCGACGATGAGCATTCCGATGCGCCGCGGTTGCCACTCGGCTTGCTGCGCGCGACCGATCGCCTGGGCGACCGTGAACAGGTGCCCGGCGAGCGGTGGTTCGAGGTCGATCCAGTGGTCGACCTCGTCGCGCGGCACCACGAGCGTGTGGCCCGGCATCATCGGCGCGATCGACAAGAACGCCACCGCGCGGTCGTCCTTCCACACGAAGCGGCCGGGGAGCTCGCCCGCGATGATCCGACTGAAGATGCTCGGCATGAGGTTCCCTTCATTGGACGACGCCTGCACCGCCTGCGGCGTGCATGA
The DNA here is from genome assembly GCA_038209365.1 of Acidimicrobiia bacterium. Lineage (GTDB taxonomy): Bacteria > Actinomycetota > Acidimicrobiia > IMCC26256 > PALSA-610 > DASQHW01. The sequence continues at coordinate 26,627 of JBBQXS010000029.1, forward strand.
TCCAGCCGTTCGTATCTCGTGCGACCTCGATCGCGCGATCGGCTGCGCAAAGCGCGACTGCACAACCGCCGAAGCCCGCACCCGTCAGCCGGGCGCCGTACGCGCCGGCTTCGACGAGAGTTTCGACAAGCGCGTCGAGCTCGACGGTCGACACACCGAAGTCGTCGCGGAGTGAGGCGTGGCTCGCCAGCATGAGCTCCCCACATCGCTCGACGTTGCCGCGTCCCAAGGCGTCGGCAAAGGCGCGGACGCGTTCGTTCTCGGACACGACGTGTCGGGCGATCGGGTCGCCGGCCACCTGCTCCGAGCGCGCGTCGCGCAACGTCGCCACGCCCAGCCGGGCCGCGGCCGCCTCGCACGCAGCTCGTCGCTGCGCGTAGGCGCTCTGTTCGAGCCGGCGTGCCACGCCACTGTGCGCGACGACGACCGCGACGGCGTCGGGGAGCGCCACCGGTGTGATGTCCAGCGTGCGACAGTCGAGCAGCAACGCGTGGCCTGCTCGTCCGAACACCGAAGCGATCTGATCCATCACGCCACACGGGACCCCGGTCGCGGCATGCTCGACGTCGCGAGCTGCGAGCGCGAGGTCGATTGCGTCGAGTGGCATCCGCGCGACGTGCGCGCACGCGAGCGCGAGCGCGACCGCGAACGCGGCGCTCGACGACAGGCCGGACCCCACCGGCACGTCCGACGCGACTTCGGCGTCGAGGCCCATGGGTGCGCGGCCGCGCGCGCCGAGCACGGCGAGCACGGCCGCGACGGTGCGCCCCCACGCGGGGGAGGAGCTCGCGGGATCGCCGTGTCCGTCGGCCGCCAACTCGACCGTGCCTTCGATCTCGCGCGAGCACACACGTACGCGCCCGTCCGACCGGCCCTCGAAGTGCACACGGACGTCTCGGTCGATCGCCATCGGGAGGCACAGACCGTCTTGATAGTCGGTGTGGTCGCCGATGAGGTTCACCCGGCCGGGCGCGCGTACGACGGGCACGTGAAGGAATCTACGGTCCGGTGCCGATACCCTGGGCACCGGTAACTCTGCGGGAGGGCTCGATGGGACGGTTCCAGAATTCGTTGGCCTTGGCGAAGGCCTCGTGGCGGGTGCTGCGCGAGGACAAGCAGCTGACGTTGCTGCCGTTGCTGTCGATGGTCGCGACCGTCGTGATCGCGGTGTCGTTCCTGTTGCCGATCGGTCTCATCGCCCGGAACGGCACGGACGGCTACACGGCGTCCAAGCCGCTCGTGTGGGTGCTCGGGTTCTGTGCCTATCTCGTGCTCACGTTCGTGGTGGTCTTCTTCAACGCCGCGCTCGTGTACGCCGCGGACCGGCATCTGGCGGGGGAGCGGGTGACGCCGGGCGAGGCGATCCAGGCCGCGCGCGCTCGCACTCACGTGCTGCTGCCCTGGGTCGTCGTGAGCGCGACGGTGTCGATCGTCCTACGCGCGCTCGAGGAACGCGCCGGCGTGCTCGGTCGGATCGTCGGCACGATCGCCGGGGTGGCGTGGTCGGTGGTGACGTTCCTCGTGCTGCCGATCCTCGTCATCGAAGGCATCGGCCCGATGGCCGCGGTGAAGCGCTCCGGCGAGCTGTTCAAGCGGACCTGGGGCGAGAATCTCATGACCAACGCCGGCATCGGCATCGTCGCGATGGCCGCGACATTGGCGGGGGCGATCCCGCTCGTGCTGCTGATCATGGTCGGCGGCCCGATCGCGGTGATCGGTGTCGTCGCGCTCGTGCTGTGGGTGATCGCGGTCTCGCTCGTGTCGGCGACGCTCACAGGCATCCTGCAGGTGGCGCTCTACCGCTTCGCGACCGAGGCGCAGGTGCCCGGTTTCGACACGGACCAGCTGCGCGGCACGTTCCGGACGCGCACTCGCCGCGGGTTGTGGAACTGATCAGCTGACGCGGGCCGCGCCCTCGGTTGCGTCCACGAGCCAGGCGGTCGGGGCCCGTTCCGTCCGCTCGCGGTACGTGGCCATCGCTTGCGACGCGACCTTGTCCGCGAGCGCGTCGGGCACGAGCGCGACGACGCACCCGCCGAAGCCGGCGCCGGTGAGCCGCGCCCCGAGCGCGCCGGCGTCACAGAGGCACTCGACCAGTGTGTCGAGCTCGGGGGTGGAGACACCCATGTCGTCACGCGAAGACGCGTGGCTCGCGAGCATCAACCGGCCGAGCTCGTCGATGTCACCTGCACGGAGCGCGTCGGCGAAGGCTCGGACGCGCTGCATCTCGGTGACGGCATGGCGGCCGCGCGGGACGTCGCGCACCTGTTCCGGCGTCGCGTCGCGTAGCACGCGCAATCCGAGATTCGCCGCGGCGTCGAGGCTGTCGGCTCGCCGCTCGGCATATGGCGTGTCTTCGAGGACGCGCGGCACGCCCGAGTGCACGACGAGCACGCGCACGTCCCGCGGCAGGGGCACATGCTCGATCTCGAGCGTGCGACAGTCGAGGAACAACGCGTGGCCGGCTCGCCCGTGCACCGATGCGATCTGGTCCTGGATGCCGCAGGGGACGCCGGTCGCCACGTGCTCCGCGCGCTGCGCGGCGAGCGCCAGCTCGTTGCCGGCGAGGGGGAAGTGCGCGACGTCGCACAGCGCGAGCGCGCATGCAACCTCGAATGCCGCGCTCGACGACAAGCCGGCGCCGATCGGCACCGCCGAGGCGATCTCGAGGGACACACCGATCGGCGGACGGCCCAGCTCGGCGAGCACGCGCGCGATGCCCGCAACCGTGCGGCCCCACGCGGGTCGGATCGCCTGCGGCTCGTCACGGCCGTCGGCGGCGACATCGACGTTGCCTTCGAGCTCTCCCGAGCGGGCGGTGACGCGTGCGTCCGAGCGGCGTGCCGCGAGGATCTGCACGTCGCGATCGATCGCCATCGAGACGACCCAGCCTTCGTGGTAGTCGACCTGCCCGCCGATCAGGTTCACGCGTCCCGGCGCCCGGTAGGCGTGCATCAGGCGTCTCGCAGCGCGGCGGCCGCCGCTTCGGGTACGACCGTGTTCGACAACGTGCCGCCGCCGAGCTCGCCCGACGCGACGTAGCGCGGTGTTCCGGGCGCGCGTAGCGGCGGCGCGACGTGCGCGTGGACGTGCCACTCGTCGCCGCCGCTTGCCGGCGCCTGGTGGAACCACAACAGGTACGGAAAGGGTGCACCGAGTTGCAGTGCCGGCCACAGCCGGTCATAGCGCTGGAGCGCGTCGGCGAGCACGCGCGCGAGATCGTCGCGTGATCCGTCGTCGAGCGCGGGCAACGAGCCGGTGTGCCTCCGCGGCGCAAGCCGCATCCCGTACGCGTACTGCGATGCGTACGGCACCCAGGCCACCCAGTCTCCGGCTTCGGTCACGACGCGCGTGCCGGCAGCCAGCTCGGCTTCGACCTCGCAGCACACCGGGCACGGACCGGCCGTGGCGGCCACACCCTCGCGCGCGGCCGCCGGAGGGACGAACGAGTACGCGTAGATCTGCCCGTGCGGGTGGTCGATGGTTGCACCCACCTCGCGTCCCCGGTTCTCGAACACGAGCACGTACTCGATCTCGGGCCGGGCCAGCAGCGCCTGTGTACGCGTCGCCCACAGATCGACGACCCGACGAAGCTGGCCGGCCGGAAGTGTGGCGAGCGACTGGTCGTGCTCGGGCGAGAACAGCACGACCTCGGACGCGCCCGTCGCGGGAAGGCGCCTGACACCGGCGCCTTCGGCGGCCGCAAGATCGATCGGCTCCCCGGGCACATAGGGCGGCCAGCGGTTGGGGAAGCTGCGCACGTCGTAGGGCTCGGGAGCCTCGAGGCCCCCGACGCAGAACGGGCAACCGGTCTCGGGCAGGTTGGGGCGCGCTTGGCGGTGGCCGACGATGTTCACCCACTCGCAGGTGAGCGGATCGAAGCGAAGCTCGCCCGATCCGCTCATGGCGCACGACCGACGGTCACGAACCCGTCGCCGCTTCCCTCTGTCTGCACGTCGACGAAATCGCAGTCCCGCAGGAGCGCTTCCATCTGTGGACGGGTCCACCACCGGATCTGCATACGCCGCAAGAAGGTCGACACGAGGGCACCGCCGGCGTCCCAGACCTCGTGTCGGTTGAGCACGTGCTGCACCTGCGCGGTGGTGTCGTACCGGAACGCTTCGTGCACAAGGAATGTCATACCGTCGCGCGGACGGGTGCCGCAGCGGCGGATACGCCACTCGTAGTTGGCATCGAGGTCGGGACCGCTCGGCACGTCCATCGAGATCAGCAGTTGCCCACCCGGCCGGAGATGGCGTTGCCACGCGACGAGCGCGACCCGCGCGGCGTCGTCGGTGTCGATCAGCGCGAACGAACCGGCCGGGTTGTAGACGGTGGCGTACTGCTTCTCGAGATCGAGCGTCGTCCAGTCCGCCTGGTGCAAGGTGACGTCGATGCCGGCGTCGGCGGCGTGGGCGGCGCAGATTCCGAGCATGTCGGCGGACGCGTCGACGCCTTCGACGTCGAGGCCGCCCCCGACGAATCCCAGCAGCAACCGACCGTTGCCACACCCGAGCTCCAACGCCGGACCGTTCCCGCCCTCGATCGCGCACCGGAAGTCGTCGACGTCGCCGTAGTTCCCGTCGGGTGGCAGCCAGACGTCGTATGCCTCGGCGAGCAAGCCGTCGTATGGCTGGTTGACGGGAAGCGTGTCCCGGACGAGGTCATCGAGGTCCATCAGGCGGAGACCGCGGGCATCACCTCGGCGGCGAAGTGTTCGAGGCCGTCGCGGTCGAATGGGGCGCGCATCGCGAGGATGACGTACGACGCGCCCGCCTCGACATAGCCGCCGACCCTGTCGACCATCTCCTGCACCGTTCCTGACAGCACGCCGGGCTTCACGTAGTCCGACATCGGACCGAACTGCCGCCGGAGCTCTTCGTCGGTGAACGCCATGCCGACGTTGACCGACTTCGTGATCGTCCCTGGGTCGCGGCCGACCTTGTCGCAGTGCGCGTCGAGCACCTGGGCCTTGTGTGCCCACACGTCGGGCGGGATGAACGGCACGTTCCAGCCGTCGGCATGCTCGGCGGCGATACGCAACGTCACCTTCTCGCCACCGCCGCCGATCCAGATCGGAAGCCGTGCCTGCACCGGCTTCGGCTCGCACTGCGCGTCACGCATGTGGAAGAAGGAGCCGTCGAAGGTCGTGTGCTCCTGTGTGAGGAGGCCGCGCACGCATTGCACGTACTCCTCGAGCATCCGTAGCCGCTCGCCCGGTGACCCGAAGTGCATGCCGTAGGCGTCGTACTCGTGTTGCAGCCAGCCCCCGCCGAGGCCGAGCACGATGCGGCCGTCGGCGACCTGGTCCATCGTCGCGATCGCGTTGGCGAGCACGGCCGGGTGCCGGTAGCCGGCCGAGTAGACGAGCGATCCGCACGTGACACGCGTGGTCGTCGCCGCGAGCGCAGTGTGCGAGGTGACCGCTTCGAGGCAGTGGGGATCGCCGCTGTTGTCGGCCGCGTAGAAGTGGTCCCAGATCGAGATCCAATCGAAGCCGAGCGCCTCGATGCGCGCCCAGAGCTCCCGCAGGTCGGCGATCGACGTGTGCTGCAAGCCCGCATGCACCCCGAACTTCACGTTCACGTCGCCCTCGCTTCCGTCAGAGGTGAGGCAGCACTTCGGCTGCGATCAGCTGCATGTGTTCGGGTTCGTCGAGCGTGTGGTACTGGAGGTACACCGTCTCGGCGCCGGCCTTCTCGTACTCCCTGATGCGCTCGACGACTTCTGCCGGCGTGCCGCCCGCCGCGTTCGCGCGCGCTTGGTCGGCGTCCTGTCCGCTCGCCTCCGCCCGGCGGCGGAACTCCGCGTCGTCCCGTCCGACCGCGACGACGACCGCAGCGGTGAATCGCATCGATGCAGGATCACGGCCGATCGCCTCACAGGCGCGGCGCACGTGATCGCAACCCTCGCGGTAGTACGTCACCGGCGCGAACGGCATGTTGAACTCGTCCGCGAACCGGGCCGCGAGCCTCGGCGTGCGCTTCGTGCCCCACCCGCCGAGGATCACCGGCGGCCGCGGGCGTTGCACCGGCTTCGGCAGCGCAGGCGAGGCGACGACCCGGTGGTGTGCACCCGCGTACGAGAACGTCTCACCGACCGGTGTGGTCCATAGTCCCGTGACGATCTCGAGTTGCTCTTCGAGCATCTCGAAGCGCGCGCTGGTCGCGGGGAACGGGATCCCATACGACGCGTGCTCGGTGTCGTACCAGCCTGCGCCGAGCCCGAGCTCGACGCGGCCGCCGCTCATCGCGTCGGCTTGGGCAACCTGGATCGCGAGCGGGCCCGGGAACCGGAACGTCACCGGCGTCACGAGCGTGCCCAGTCGGAGGCGCGAGGTTTCGCGGCCGATCGCGGCGAGGGTGACCCACGCGTCGGTCGAGCCCGGCCCGGCCGGTCCGTCGCCGATGCGCTGGTAGTGATCCGAGCGGAAGAACGCGTCGAAGCCGAGCTCCTCGGCAAGACGGGCGACCGCGAGCAGGTCGTCGTACGTCGCACCCTGCTGCGGCTCCGTGAAGATCCGGCATCGCATACGGACGGACGCTACTTGGACAACTGCATAACCTGCCCGGAGTGCTTTCCGTCGAGCAGTGGCCCGCGTTGCACGATCCCGTGATGGTCGTGTCTCTCACCGGCTGGATCGACGCGGGACTCGCCGGCTCGGGTGCGATTGCCGTTCTCGCCGAGCAGCTCGACGATGCAGTCGAGTTCGCATCGCTCGACCTCACCGATTTCATGGACCTCCAGCAGACGCGGCCCACTGCGCGCTGGGCTGCCGACGGAGTGCGTGTCATCGAATGGCCGAAGCTCTCGTTCGTCGCGGGCCGCCTCGGACGGGACGTCGTGATCGTCTCGGGTCCCGAGAGCTCCCTGCGGTGGCCGGAGGTCGCCGCCGACATCGTCGAGACCGCACGAACGTTGAAAGTACGCCAGGCATACACGCTGGCGGGGATGCCGGCACTCGTGTCGCACCGGCGGTCGATCCCGGTCCTCGCGACTGCAACGCACCGCTCGCTCGCGCAGGAGATCGCGCCCCTGCGCCACGAGTACGCGGGGCCGACCGGCATGCAGACCATCGTGCAGCGGGCGCTCGGTGACGCGGACGTGCCATGCGCAGGACTCTGGGCGCAGGTGCCGCAGTACGTCGCCGGATCGCCGTCACCGCCGGCGGTGCGCGCCGTGCTGCGCCGCCTCGCCGAGCTCGCCCGGCTCGAGATCGATCTCCGTCCGCTCGACGCGCGTTGCGACGCGTATCTCGCCCGCGTCGACGACGGGCTCGCGTCCCGCCCTGACGTCCGCGAGGTCGTCGACCGGATCGATCGCGAGCAGACGGTGTCGCCCGACGACCTGGTCACCGAGATCGAGCGGTTCCTGCGGTCACAAGACGAGTGATCGCCCGGCTGGGCGTGGCTCCTGCACGCCCGCCAGAATGGGACCCATGTCTGTCGTCAGGATCAATGCCATCACCGTGCCGGCCGATCGCGCCGACGAGCTCGTCGAGCGGTTCGCGAACCGGGCGGGCGAGGTTTCCAAGATGCCCGGGTTCGAGGCGTTCGAGCTGCTACGCCCGACCGACGGCCGCGACGTCTTCTACGTCTACACGCGCTGGCGCTCCACCGAGGATTTCGAGAGCTGGCTGCACAGTGCCGCGTTCCAGCACGGCCACAAGGCCCATTCCGAGAAGGGTCCGGTCGGGACGGGGAGCGACGTGCTCGCGTTCGACGTCGTGCAGGAGGAGCGCGCGTGACGGAGGCTGACCCGAACGGACCCTTCGAGATCGCCGTCGAGGACGTGCTCGGACATCCGACCCAGGTCTACAAGCAACGGATGCGATCACTGCGCGAGCTGATGGCGCGCAATGTGGCGCGCCGGGATGTCGACTGGGTCGTCCAAGGGGACCGTCGCTTCACGTTCGGCGAGCACGACCGTCAGGCGCGCGCCCTGGCGCGATCGCTTGCGGATCTGGGTGTGCAGCGCGGCGACCGCGTCGCATTGGTCTCCGCCAACGTGCCGGAGTGGGTGATCACGTTCTGGGCGGTCGCGATACTCGGGGCCACGCTCGTGCCGCTCAACGCTTGGTGGAAGGCCGAAGAGCTCGCCTTCGGTCTGGCCGACTCCGGCGCGAAGGTGTTGATCGCCGACGCTCGCCGCCTGGCTGTCGTCGCCGACCGGCTCTCCGAGGTCCCGGCGCTCGCGCACGTCTTCGAGATCGGCAGCGAGCCGTTCTCGAAGCTGCTCGCCGGCGACGATCCCGGAATGCCGGACGCGCCGATCGACGAGGATGATCTGCTCGCAATTTGTTACACGTCGGGCACGACCGGCCAGCCCAAGGGCGCGACGCTCACCCATCGCCAGACGATCGCGAACTTGCAGAACATCCTCGCGTTGAACGCCGCGACGCCGGCTCGCGCACCCGCGCTCGACGCGGGGATGCAGTCGGCTGCCTTGCTGGTCGTGCCCCTGTTCCATGTCACCGGCTGCCTCTCGACGATGACGCTCAACTACGCGACCGGCGGCAAGCTCGTGCTGATGCCGGTCGGCCGCTTCGATCCCGACGTCGCGATGCAGGTCATCGAGCGTGAACAGGTGACGTCGATCGGCGGCGTGCCGACGATCATGTGGCGCATCCTCGAGTCCCCGAACCTGCACAAGTACGACTTGTCCTCGGTGAAGCGTGCGTCGTACGGCGGTGCGCCCGCCGCGCCCGAGCTCGTCGAACGGATCGAGCATGTGTTCCCGCACATGCGCAAGACGCTCAGTACCGCGTACGGGCTCACGGAGACGGCTTCGGTCGCCACTGCGCACAGCGGAGACGACTACTTCGCGCATCCGGGCTCGGTGGGACGCGCGGCGCCGACCGTCGAGCTGCGCGTGGTCGACGACACCGGCGTCGACGTCCCCGCAGGGGAGCGAGGCGAGATCTGGATCAAGGGGCCGACGGTGATGAACCGCGGCTACTGGAACCGTCCCGATGCGAATGCGGCATCGTTCAGCGACGGCTGGTTCCACACGGGTGACATCGGCTACCTGGACGCGGACGGTTTCCTCTACCTCGTCGACCGTGCCAAGGACATGATCATCCGCGCCGGCGAGAACGTGTATTGCGTCGAGGTCGAGAATGTGCTGTTCGACCATCCCGACGTGGTCGACGCCGCGGTCGTCGGTGTGCCGCACAAGACGCTGGGTGAAGAGGTCAAGGCTGTCGTGCAGTTGCGGGCGGGCGCGCAGGCGGGCGAGGAGGAGCTGCGGGAGTTCTGCCGCTTGCATCTCGCGAACTTCAAGGTGCCGGAGTACGTCGAGATCCGCGATCAGCCGTTGCCGCGCAACCCGGCCGGCAAGGTGTTGAAGAGCCTGCTGCGTGGCGGCGAGTCGTCGTTCGTGGCGGCCGACGATCAAACGTTGTAGTGCTGCTCGACGTTCACCGGACGTGGGGCTACGCCGCGATCGTGGCCAACTTCCTCGCGGGCGCGTACACGCTCGCCGCATGGCGATGGCCACGCCTGCGCACACGCTGGTTGTGGTGGCCGACGATTGTCGCCGAATCGATGATGATGGTGCAGGTCGTGCTCGGCGTGTTGCTGGTGAGCGTGCAGGACTTCAAGCCGCCGCGCTTTCACATGTTCTACGGATTCGTCGCCTTCATCACCGTCGGGCTGTTGTACTCGTACCGCTACGTATGGAAGGCACGCGGCTGGCTGGAGCTCGCGTACGGGCTCGGTGGTCTGTTCATCATGGGGTTGGGGATCCGCGCCGTCTTGCAGGCCGCCTGACCGCGCGTTCGGTCTCGAGGTAGTACCGGATCCCGAATGCCCGCCCGGCCGGCCGCTTGGTGGAGAGATCGGCGCGCAGGCGATGATCGACCACCGCGCGCAGCTCCCATCCTTTGCGTGTCAACTGCACCCACGTGCCGCGCCGATCGGTGCAGCCGTAGTGCCGGTCGACGAGGAGGCGCGCGTCTGCGCGGTCGACCAAGCGCGTGGCGGCCCCGGTGGTGATGCCGAGCCGCCACGCGATCTGCGCAATGCGCAGCGGCGCGCGGTTGGGTGGGAACGTGAGCAGCAATCGCGCCAGCCGAAGGTCGATGCCCGCCTCGCGCAAGGGTTTGCGCAGAGCCGACAGCAGGCTGCCCGCCGCCGCGAGGAGCTCGGCGGCGTCGATGGCGGGATCGCCGGGCTCCGGCGGTTGGCGCGGCCCTTCGCGCGGGATCGGTCGCTCGACGAAGTACGGGCGTCGTCCGCGGCGTCGGGGCAGGCGTTCCTCGGCGAGATCGAGATGATGTTCGGACAGCATGCTGCGGATGATCGCAGGCCGGTGAGACACCCTCCGCGATTTCGAAAGTCGCGATTGCTGCGCTTTCAGCGATCGCGTCGTGCGAGTGGTGCTGCCGGTCGGAGCTGCCGTGGTGGCGATTGCTGCGTTTTCAGCGATCGCGTCGTGCGAGTGGTGCTGCCGGTCGTCGCTGTCGTGGTGGCGATTGCTGCATTTTCAGCGATCGCGAAATCGCGAAATGAGGGGTGTATGGCCCGAGGCTGCAGGCTCCTTCGACCACAATGGGGGCGTGACCGGACCCGGCAACCGTCACCGCCGCCTGCGCCTCATGCTGCTGTTCGGTGGTCAATCCGCCGAGCACGATGTCTCGCGCGTCACCGCCGTCGCCGTCGCGAAGGCCCTCGACCCCGACAAGTACGAGATCCTGCCCGTCGGCATCACCACCGACGGGAGCTGGCTGCTCGCAGCCGACGCACAGCACATGCTGGCGTCGGGCGATCGTGATGCCCTGCCGTCCGCGTTCGACGTGCAAGGCGACATCGTCGCCGTGCCGACGATGTCGAGCCGCACCGAGCTTGCAGTCGACGTCGTCATCCCGCTGTTGCACGGGCCGTACGGCGAGGATGGCACCGTGCAAGGGCTCCTCGAGCTCGCCGGCCTGCCGTATGTCGGCGCCGGCGTGTTGGGCTCGGCGATCGTGTCGGACAAGGTCGCGATGAAGCGCATGTTCGCGGCCGCGCATCTGCTCACGGCCCGGCATCTCACGCACCGCGACGGTCACGACATCGACGAGTTCTGCACGCGCGTCGAGCGCGAGCTCGGCTTCCCGTGTTTCGTCAAGCCGTCGAACATGGGGTCGTCGATCGGGGTCAGCAAGGTGCGTGACCGCCGCGAGCTCGACGCCGCGCTCGCGCTCGCGCTCGCCTACGACGAGTGGGTGCTGGCCGAGGAGTTCGTACGAGGCCGGGAGATCGAGGTCGCCGTGCTCGGCGACGATCCGCCCGAGGTGTCGCTGCCGGGCGAGGTGATCCCGGCCGCAGATTTCTACGACTACGCCGACAAGTACGAAGACGGAAAGGTGCAACTGATCGCACCTGCGCCGCTCCCGGACGCGGAGACCGCGGAGGTCCGGCACCTCGCGGCTCGGGCATTCGAAGCATGCCGATGCGAAGCGATGGCGCGGGTCGACTTCTTCCGGCGGGACGACGGGGTGTTCCTCGTCAACGAGCTGAACACGATTCCGGGTTTCACACCCGGCTCGATGTATCCCGTGATGTGGGAAGCGTCGGGCCTGCCTTACGCGATGCTGCTCGACCGCCTCGTCGAGCTCGCGCTCGCGCGCGACGAACGGCGGCGCCGGCGCCGCGGGCGACAACGCTGACGACGACCCGGCCGACGGCGCCCTAGAGGTGGACGACCGGGCAGGTGAGCGTGCGGGTGATCCCGTCCACCAGCTGGACCTGCGAGACGACCATTCGGCCGAGCTCGTCGATCGACCCGGCTTCGGTGCGCAGGATCACGTCGTACGGACCCGTCACGTCGTCGGCCTGGACGACACCCGGCAACTTCCGGCAGGACTCCACGACGGCCGACGCCTTGCCGACCTCGGTCTGGATGAGGATGTACGCGCTCACGCTCATGGGGACGCTCCTGCGGGTGACGGCGGCGGCATCGTAGGTGGACGGTCAACGACCGGTCAGGTTTCGGTCACGGGTCGGTCGCGGGCATACCATGCACTACCCCTTCGGGGGCCGCACATTGGGAGGAATCCGAAGCGATGACCAGCACTGCGCCGCCGCCGACGACCCATGCGGAGCTCCTCGACTGGGTCGAGCGCTGGACGGCGGTGCTCCAACCGGACCATGTCCAGTGGTGCGACGGGTCCGAGGAGGAGTACGCAGAGCTGTGCCGGCGGCTGGTGCGCAGCGGCACGTTCACGCCGCTCGACGCCGCCAAGCGCCCGAACAGCTTCTACGCGCGCAGCGACCCCGGCGATGTCGCACGTGTCGAGGACCGCACGTTCATCTGCAGCGAACGCGAGGATGACGCCGGGCCGACGAACAATTGGCGGGCGCCCGACGAGATGCGCGCGGAGCTCACCGCGCTCTACACCGGCGCGATGCGCGGCCGCACGATGTACGTCGTCCCGTTCTCGATGGGTCCGCTGGGCTCTCGCATCGCGCACATCGGGGTGGAGCTCACCGACTCGGCGTACGTGGCGGCGAGCATGCGCACGATGACCCGCATGGGCAAAGGTGCGCTCGACGTGCTCGGCACCGATGGTGAGTTCGTGCCGTGCGTGCACTCGGTGGGCATGCCGCTCGAGCCGGGCCAACCCGACGTGCCGTGGCCGTGCAACGCGCAGAAGTACATCGTGCACTTCCCGGAGACGCGCGAGATCTGGTCGTACGGTTCGGGCTACGGCGGCAACGCACTGCTGGGCAAGAAATGCTTCGCGTTGCGCATCGCGAGCGTGATGGCGCGCGACCAGGGCTGGCTCGCCGAGCACATGTTGATCCTGAAGCTCACGGACCCCCAGGGCGAGGTGCGCTACGTCGCCGGCGCGTTCCCGAGCGCGTGCGGCAAGACCAACCTGGCAATGCTCGTGCCGACGTTGCCCGGCTGGAAGGCCGAAACGATTGGCGACGACATCTGCTGGATGAAGTTCGGCACCGATGGCCGGCTCTACGCGATCAACCCCGAGCACGGGATGTTCGGTGTCGCGCCGGGTACCGGGCCCGACACCAACGCCAACGCGGTCGCGGCGCTGACGCGCAACACCGTGTTCACCAATGTCGCGTGGACGGACGACCGCGACGTGTGGTGGGAGGGTTTGACCAAGACGAAGCCCGCGCACCTCACGGACTGGAAGGGCAGCGACTGGACGCCTGCCTCCGACGCACCGGCCGCCCACCCGAACAGCCGGTTCACGGCGCCGTTGTCGCAGGTGCCGTGTGTCGCGCCCGAATGGGAGGACCCGAACGGTGTGCCGATCTCGGCCATCCTCTTCGGCGGGCGGCGCCGCGGCACCGTCCCCCTCGTGACCGAGGCGTACAACTGGCGCCACGGTGTGTTCCTCGGGTCGATCATGGGATCCGAGACGACCGCCGCCGCCGCGGGTGCGGTCGGGAGCCTGCGCCGCGACCCGTTCGCGATGCTGCCTTTCTGTGGCTACCACATGGGCGATTACTTCGCGCATTGGATCCGAATCGGTGCGTCGGCCGACGAGGCCGAGCTGCCGAAGCTCTTCTACGTCAACTGGTTCCGCAAGGACACCGAAGGAAATTTCCTGTGGCCCGGCTACGGCGAGAACAGCCGTGTGCTCGCGTGGGTGTTCGCGCGTTGCGCCGGGCGCGCCGAGGCCAAGAACACTGCGATCGGCCGGCTCCCTGCCCCCGGCGCATTGCCGGTCGACGGGTTGGAGCTGGCCCCCGGCGCGCTCGACGAGCTGCTGTCGGTCGACGAAGACGACTGGCGCGCCGAGCTTCCGTTGATCGAGGAGCACTACGCGATATTCGGTGACCGCCTCCCGGCCGCGTTGCACGACGAGCTCGACGCGCTCGCGAAACGCCTCACCGATCGCTGAACGCACGATTTGCCCTGTTCGTCCGAGGACGAGCCGGATAGGTTGCGGGCACGTCTCGGCAAATCTCACCGGAAGAAGTTGTACGCGTGGTCGCGGCCCGGGCCGTTCGACGCGCGCGTCATCGACGAGTCGTGTGGGCGCTGACCGCGCTCTTGGCGCTCGGCGCCGGTGCGCTCGTGCTGTTGCCCGCCGGCGATCGCTACCGCGCGAGCGCGGTCGTGGAGGTCGGTCCTTCGGACGTCAGGGGATTGGCAGTCACGACACTGGAGTACGACGCGCAGCAGGTGACGCGGCCCGATTCCTTGCGCCGCGTCGTCGATACGGTCCTGCGCTCCGAGGTGTTGCGCGCGCACCTGACCGCAACTGCTTCGAGCCGCGAGACCGCGGTTGGCCGCGTGCGCGACGCCGCCGAGCTCGTACGCGCGACGGCGGCCGCGCGCTCCAACTTCGACCAGAGGTCATCGGCGCCCCGGACGGTCAAGGTGTCGACGGTGCAGGAGGAGACGATCGCCGGCGACCGGCCCGCCGGCCGCGTCGCGCTGGCCGCGATCATCCTGGTGCTCGTGCTCGCGGCCGCCGATGCGCTGTTCCTCACGCGCGCGAGGCTCCCCCTTACGCTCCCGGACGCGCCGAAGAGCGCGCCCGCGCACCCGCCGGCGCCGGAACCCGTGGCAGCACCCGTTCCACAACCTGCGACCGCGGCCGCGTCGAACCGGCGGAGGTATCCCCGTCGCCGTCGGGAGCGGGTCGCCGCTTCGCCACTCGATCTCCCGAACCTCGAGGTCCATCTCCTGGATCGCGAGGGCGGATTGCGCTCGATACAGCTGCGCGACGCCGCGGGAGCTCAGGCGGCGAATGCGCCGTATCCACGGGAGCAATGAGAAACCGAGATCACACGCAGTAGCGTCGACGGCATGGGCCTCATCGGCTGGATCGTCGTCGGGTTCGTCGCCGGCGCGCTGGCGCGTGCGGTCACCGGGGGCGGCTGGAACCTCGGTTGTTTCGGCACGATCCTCGTCGGCATCGCCGGCGGCCTCGTCGGTGGGATGCTGTTCAACCTCGCCGGCGACGAGGGCATCGGCGACTTCGGCTTGCGATCGATGTTCGTCGCGTTCGTGGGTGCGGTCGTGCTGCTGATGATCGTCGGCCTGGCAACCGGCCGGCACCGCCGTTCTCCCCGGCGGTACTAGCTACACCGCGCCGCTATACCTCTGCGGTGGGGAGCCCCATATCCGGTTCGGAACCGGCGCGCACGTGTGTGGCCCGGTCGTCGGTGTCGAGCTCGAAGACCACCCGCTGACCTTGGCGCAGCATGCGGAAGATCGAACCTTCGAGCGCGTCCGCGGCGAGCACGATCTCGGCGCGGTCGGTGTCGCGCACGACGATGCCCTCGCGTGTCGCCGGGTCGAACATCTTGACGGTGCCCTGCATGCGGAAGGCGGCCTAGGCCTTGACGACCTTGCCGGCCTTGAGGCACGACGTGCACACGTTCAGACGCTTCGGTGCGCCGTTCACGACCGCGCGTACGCGCTGCACATTCGGGTTCCACCGCCGCTTCGTACGGCGGTGCGAGTGGCTGAGGCGCATGCCGAAGATGGGCTTCTTGCCGCACACGTCGCAGACGGATGCCATCGCGAACACCTCGGGGTCGAGTGCCGAGAACCGAACCCGGAGAGGCTAGCACTAGCTACCATCAGTGCTGATGCTCACCTCGCTGTCGGCGGCCGACCTCCGCCAAGCGGTGCTGCGCTTCCGGGACGCGCTCCGCGCGCATCAAGAAGAGCTCAACCGGCTGAACGTGTACCCCGTGCCCGATGGCGACACCGGCACCAACATGGCGCTCACGCTCGAATCCGTGAGCAGCGAGCTGACGACGGCCGATTCGATGCCGGAGGTGTGCCACGCGATCAGCCGAGGCTCGTTGATGGGTGCGCGCGGCAACTCGGGCGTCATCACCTCGCAGATCCTCCGCGGCCTCGTCGGCAACTTCCCGACGCTGGACGAGATCGACGGCGCGGCCTTCGCGGCCGGGCTCCGCAACGGCGCCGACGCCGCGTACCAGGCCGTGATGCGCCCGGTCGAGGGCACGATCCTCACCGTGGTGCGAGAGGCGGCGGAAGCCGTCGAAGCGGCCGGCGACGATTCGCTCGCCGAGCTGCTCGAGCGCGGGTTCGATGCCGCATGCCGCGCGGTCGAGAAGACGCCCGAGCAATTGCCGGTCCTACGCGAAGCAGGTGTCGTCGACGCCGGCGGCAAGGGATTCACCCTGCTGCTGGCCGCGCTGCTCGAGGTGGTCGCAGGGCGGCCGATCCCCGAACCCGACATCGTCGTCACCCCCGCGTCGGTCGCCGCCCATCTCGCGGGCGACGACGTTGCCGGCCTGCGTTACGAAGTCATGTACCTGCTCGATGCCGACGACGCGACGATCCCCGGGTTTCGCGACGCGTGGGGCGCGATCGGTGACTCGATCGTGGTCGTCGGGGGCGACGGCCTGTGGAACTGCCACATCCACACGAACGACATCGGCGGTTCGATCGAAGCCGGCCTCGACGCCGGACGCCCGCGCAACGTCCGTGTCACCGATCTGCTGATGCAGGTCGAGGAGGAGTCATGGGTCCGTGAAGCCGAAGTCGTGGCCGATCTGACCGGCGCCACGACGCTCACGACCGGAGTGGTCGCGGTCGGCGTCGGTGAGGGTGTCCGACGCCTGTTGACCAGCCTCGGCGTGCAGCAGGTGGTCGCGGGTGGGCAGTCGATGAATCCGTCGACCGCCCAGATCCTCGAGGCGGTAGAGGCGTGCAGCGCGAAAGCGGTCATCGTGCTGCCGAACAACAAGAACATCGTGGCCGTCGCCGGGCAGGTCGACGAGCTCACCGACAAGACCGTGCAGGTGATCGCGACGCACAGCATTCCCGAGGCGCTTGCCGCGCTCGTGGAGTACGACCCCAACGCGTCGTGCGAGGCGAACGCGCGGGCGATGGACGCCGCGATCGAGCGTGTGCGCACGGGAGAGGTCACCCAGGCGGTGCGCGACGCCGCGATCGACGGCGAGACGGTGCGCGCCGGCGATTGGATCGCGCTGACCCGCGATGGGCTCGTTGCGGCGACCGGCTCACCGGCGGACGCGGTCTGCAGGCTGCTCGAGAAGCTCGTCGACGAGGACAGCGAGATCGTCACCGTGCTCGTCGGGAGTGAGGCACCCGCGCACGAGACCGATCGCATTCGCGAGCACATCGAGTTCCGGTTCCCGCACGTCGAGGTGGAGTTCCACGACGGCGGCCAACCCCTCTACCCGTACCTTGTCGGGGTTGAGTAATCCCATCTCGTTGCGCGAGCTCGCGGACCTTCCGGTTCGCGAGCTGTCCAGCGTCGGGCCCAAGCTGGAGCCGCGCCTCGCTGACATGGGGATCGAAACCGTCCTCGACGTGCTGCAGCATTACCCGCGGCGGTGGGTCGATCGGAGCCGCAAGGCCGACATCGCGACGCTCGCGGTCGGGGAGGAGGCGACGGTGTTCGCCGAAGTGCGCACGATCCGGGGCCGGCGGACCCGTCAGGGTCGTGCGCTCGTCGAAGCCGTGGTCTACGACGGCACGTCGGTGCTCAACATCACGTTCTTCAATCAGGCGTGGCGCGAGAAGCAGCTGAGTGTCGGCACCGAGGCGTCGTTCTTCGGCAAGCTCGACGTGTATCGCGGAAAGCGTCAGATGACGAACCCTGTCGTCGACGTCGTCGGCCGGGCCGGCGAGGCCGACGAGAAGACCGGCGTCATCGTCCCGGTGTATCCCCAATCGGGGAAGGCCGAGGTCTTCACCTGGCAGCTGCGCAAGATCGTCGTGGAGGCGCTGCGACGTTGCGCGAAGCGTGGTCTCGCCGACCCGCTCGACGAGGCACTGCTCGACCGCCTCGACCTGGTGCGTCGGGATGTCGCGTATCGAGGCATCCATGCGCCCGATGACATGGGTGAGTTGCGCGCCGCCGAACGGCGGTTGAAGTTCGACGAGTTCGTGCGCATGCAGGTCGGCCTGGTCGCCCGGAAGCGGGCGCTCGCGGCCGAGCAGTCAGGTATCTCCCACCGCGTCGACGGTCGGTTGGTCGAGGCGTTCGTCGGGCAGCTGCCGTTCGCGCTCACCGGTGACCAGCAACGCACGATCGAGGAAATCACGCGCGACATGGCCGGCAGGGCGCCTATGCACCGTCTGTTGCAGGGCGATGTCGGCTCGGGCAAGACGGTCGTCGCGCTCGCGGCGCTCCTCATCGCGGTGCAGGGCGGGTACCAGGGCGCATTCATGGCGCCCACCGAGGTCCTCGCCGAGCAGCACTATCTCGGCTCGCTCCGGATGCTCGAGGGCCTGCAGGTCCCGGCCGACGGTTCGCTGCTCGCCGAGCGGCCCGTGCGCGTCGAGCTGTTGACGAACCGCACGACCGCGGCCGAACGCCGGCGCATCGCGGCGGGTCTGGACGCAGGCGGGGTCGACATCCTCGTCGGCACCCACGCCTTGTTGTACGGCGACGCGAAGTTCTCACGTCTCGGGCTCGCGGTGGTCGACGAGCAGCATCGATTCGGAGTGGAGCAGCGCGCGCTGTTGCGCGGCAAGGGTGACGAGCCCGACGTGCTCGTGATGACCGCGACGCCGATCCCGCGCACCGCGGCGATGCTCGTCTACGGCGACTTGGACCGGTCCGAGCTGCGGGAGATGCCACCCGGCCGCACGCCGATCGCGACGACCGTCGTCGGCCCGAGCCCTCTGGAGCACGCGGCCGCGTGGGCGCACCTCCGCGCCCAGGTCGACGACGGGTACCAGGGCTACGTCGTGTGCCCGTTGGTGGACGACAGGGGCAAGGTCGAGGCCAAGGCCGCGACCGCCGAGTACGAGCGTCTCCAGGCGGAAGAGCTGCGCGGCTTGCGCGTCGCCTTGCTGCACGGGCAGATGAAGTCCAGGGAAAAGGAGGAGGCGATGGCGGCGTTCCGCGCCGGCACCGTGCAGGTGCTCGTCGCGACGACCGTGATCGAGGTCGGTGTCGACGTGCCGAACGCGACCGTGATGCTCGTGGAGGACGCCGACCGCTTCGGCCTCTCCCAATTGCACCAGCTGCGCGGCCGCGTCGGGCGCGGCGAGGCCGCGTCACATTGCTTCCTGTTCGCCGATCCCACGACGCCCGAGGGCGAGGAGCGAGTGCTCGCGATGGCCGCATCCGTCGACGGCTTCGATCTCGCGGAGAAGGATCTGGAGATACGCGGCGCGGGTGAGGTGTTCGGCGAGCGGCAATCCGGGTTCAGCGACCTCAAGCTCGGCCGCATCCCGCGCGACGAGGCGATCGTGATCGAAGCGCGGCAGGCCGCCGAGGACATTCTCGATGCCGATCCGGACCTGACGGATCATGCCCAGCTGCGACAAGAGGTCGCAGACCTGTTGGGCGACGACGTGGAGTTCTTGTTCAAGTCGTGAGCCGGCCGAAGGGACTGCGCGTGATCGCGGGAAGCGCGCGCGGGCGCAAGCTCACGGCACCGCTCGGCGACCGGGTGAGACCGACGAAGGACATGGTGCGCGAGGCGATGTTCTCGGCGCTCGACGCGCGCGGCGCGCTCGTGGACGCGACTGTGCTCGACCTCTTCGCGGGGACCGGCGCGCTCGGCATCGAAGCGTTGTCGCGGGGCGCGAGGCGCGCGGTATTGGTCGAGCGCGACCGTGCCGCGCTCGATGCGATCTCGACGAACGTCGCCACGCTCCGACTCGGTGACCGCGCGCGCGTCGTGCCGGACGACGTCGCTCGTTTCCTGCGCGGTCCGCTCCCGGGCACCCCGTTCGATCTCGCGCTGCTCGATCCGCCGTACGACACGACGGACGAGGATGTCACCGCGCTGCTCACGGCGCTCGCCGCTCCCGGTTGGCTCGCGCCTGACGCCATCGTGAGCGTCGAACGGCCCGCGCGTCACCCCGTGGTCGTACCGAAGGGGTGGCGAACCGGCTGGGAGCGCGCCTTCGGCGATACGCTGCTGTCGTTCTGCTGGAGATAACAGGAGATCTGCGTGGCGATCGCCCTCTGCCCGGGCTCCTTCGACCCGGTCACCCTCGGCCACCTCGACATCATCGAACGCTCGGCCCGCCACTTCGACCAAGTGATCATCGCGGTGATCCGCAATCCGCAGAAGTCCCAGTCGTTGTTCAGCCTCGAAGAGCGCCAGGAGATGCTCGAGGAGGCGCTGCCTCACGTCGGCAACGTGCGGCTCGAGTTCTTCAAGGGCTTGTTGGTCGAATTCGCGAAGGAGCACGGCGCGGACGCGATCGTCAAGGGCCTGCGTGCCGTCTCCGACTTCGACTACGAGCTCCAGATGGCGCAGATGAACCAGAAGCTCTCGGGGATCGACACCTTCTTCCTGTCGACGAGCCCTCAATACTCCTACCTCTCGTCGAGCCTGGTGCGCGAAGTTGCGCGCTTCGGCGGTGACGTGTCGGCGATGGTGCCGAAGCACGTCAACGATCGGCTCATCGAGCGGTTCCGCGCCGAGGGGACGTGACGGTGTTCGAGGATCAGCCCGACAAGGTTCCCGACACGGCTGCGCTGCTGCAGCGCCTGCGGGAGATGTTGGAGAACGCGCGCAAGCTTCCGATGTCGGCATCGGTGTCGTTGAACCGCGAAGAGTTCGGCGCCATGCTGCAAGACGCGATCGACGCGCTCCCTGACGAGCTGCGCGAGTCGCGCTGGTTGCTGAAGGAGCGCGAGCAGGTCGTCGAGCGGGCGCAGAACGAGGCGCAGCGACTCCTCGAGGCCGCGCGAGTGCGCGCCGAGCGGATGGTGGAGAAGAACGAGCTCGTGCGTGAGGCGCGGCGCACCGCCGAGGAGCTGGTCGAAGACGCCGAACGCCAGGCCGGGGCCATGCGACACGAGGCCGAGGACTACGTCGATCGCAAGCTCGCGTCGTTCGAGGTCGTGCTCGACCGGACGATGCAAGCCGTGCAGAAGGGCCGGGAGCGGCTGCAGGTCCACACCAGCCCCGAGGTGCCGCCCGAAGCCGAGGTTCTCGACGACGACGGCGCCTTCTTCGACCAGGACGACTTGCCCTGACCGATTGCTGGCCACCGGGAAAAGCCTGGTGAGCTGGTAGAATCTCTGCGTTCCGGCTGCCCCGGCGGTACATTCCCGCACATCCCGTCCTGCGCCCCGGGCGCCCTGCCAAACGAGCCCGCATGGCCACCCCGAACCCGTTCCGCATTCCCGTCGCCGACTTGCTCAAGCGGCATGGTGCAGCGCGCCCGGAAACGGTGTCCGCTCCGTTGGCCGCCCTGTGCGGCCAGGGCGCCGAGGTGCCCGCCGACCGGGCGATCGACCTCGATCTCACGCTGGAGCGGGTCTCGGAGGGAATCGTCGTGCGCGGCAGCGTGCAGGCGCACTGGCAAGCGGCGTGCAGCCGGTGCCTCGCACCGGTCGACGGCGAGGTCTCGGTGCACGTCGACGAGCTGTTCGAGAACCATCCACTCGCCGGCGAGACCTACCTCCTCGACCAGGACGTCATCGACCTCGAGCCCTTGGTGCGTGACGCCCTGCTGCTCGACCTGCCTGCTGCGCCCCTCTGCCGCGAGGACTGCGCAGGCCTCTGTCCCGAGTGCGGCATCGATCGAAACGATGCCTCGTGCGATTGCGGAACCGAAGAACTCGACCCCCGGTGGGCGGCCTTGCGGTCGCTCGACCTCTAGATCTCCGAGGAGCCAATCCATGGCCGTCCCGAAGCGCAAGACGAGCCGCTCGGCGACTCGTTCGCGCAAGTCGGCGAACATGCGACTCACCGCGCCCCCGCATTCGCTGTGCCCGAACTGCGGCGCGTCCCGGCTCCCGCACACCGTGTGCAGCAACTGCGGTTGGTACCGAGGCCGCCAGGTCCTCGACGTCGAGTAGCGCGAAAGGCGCGTCATTGTCGGCCGTGATCGCGATCGACGCGATGGGGGGCGACCGCGCGCCGGGTGAGATCGTCGCGGGCGCGCTCCGGGCGGTCGAGGAATGCGACGTCGACGTCCTGCTCGTCGGCCGGCCCGACGCGATCGCCGCGCACCTCCCTGGCGGTTCCGCGCCCGCGCGCGTCGAGATCCTGGGCGCGTCCGAAGTTGTCGGCATGCACGACGATCCGGCCAGTGCCGTTCGCACTCGTACCGACGCGTCGCTCGTGCGCGCCGCCGAGGCGGTGCGCGACGGCCGGGCCGCCGGAATGGTCGGAGCCGGCAACACCGGCGCGACGATGGCGGCCGCGCTCCTCCGGTGGGGACGTATCAAGGGAGTGCACCGACCCGCGATCGCGATCCCCGTGCCGGTGCTGGGGACCGACCGCACGCAGCTGCTCGTGGACGCGGGCGCCACGGTCGATCCCGACGCCGTGTGGCTCGTCGAGTGGGCCGCCCTGGCACGCGAGTACGCGCGGGTGCGTCTCGGGGTCGACGAGCCGACCGTCGGGTTGTTGTCGAACGGTGAAGAGGCGGGGAAGGGCGACGCGCTGCGGAAGCGGGCCTTCGAGCTGCTGGAGGAGACGAAGGGCTTCACCGGCAACGTCGAGGGCCGCGATCTCATGGCCTCGAGCGTCGACGTCATCGTCACCGACGGCTTCACCGGCAACGTCGTGTTGAAGGCGCTCGAAGGCGCGTTGATGGGCCTCGCCGGCCTCGTGTTCGGTGTCGTCGACGAAGCGGGCACGCCGTGGGCCGGTGCGGCCACGGCGCTGAAGCTGCGCCTCCTCGAAGCGGCGTCCGCGCTCGTCCCCGACAACACCGGCGGCGGCATGCTGCTCGGGGTCAGGGGTGTGTGCGTCATCTCCCACGGCTCGTCGAATGCGACCGCGATCGTCAACGCCGTGCGCGTCGCGCGGGATTGCGTCGAGGCGGGCGTCGTCGCACGTCTGACCGAGGCGGTGTCGGGTGCCGGCTGAGACGCACAGCCACCGCGGGCCGATCAGCGCCGAGGAGGTCGAACGCCTCGTGCGCGAGCAGCTGGTCGAGATCCTCGGTGTCGACCCCGACGCCATCGCGCGCGATACCCGGCTGCGTGAGGACCTCGACGCCGACGACTTCGCGCTCATCGATCTGGTCGAAGCCGTGGAGACCGAGCTCGGAGAACGCAGCATCGGCCTGTCGATCGACGACGACGACCTCGTGGAGATGCGCACGGTCGGCGACGCGGTCGATGCCGTGCTGTCTCGCCTCGAGGGGCAGCCGTGAGCGCGCTGGTGTCGTACGAACGGCTCGCCGAGCTCGAGGCCCGCCTCGGCGTCGAGTTCACGAATCGCGAGGTATTGCTGCGATCGCTCGCGCATCGATCATGGTGCGCGGAGAACGGAGAGCCGGAGTCGAACGAACGGCTCGAGTTCCTGGGCGACTCGGTGCTCGGTCTCGTCGTCACGCACTACGTGTTCGATCACTTCCCGAGCCTGCCCGAGGGGCAACTGTCGGAGGTGCGCGCCGGTGTCGTCAACGCGCAGGTCCTCGCCGAGGTCGCATTCGAGCTCGACCTCGGCGCCCATCTGCTGCTCGGCAAGGGTGAGGACGCGGCGGGCGGACGCTCGAAGCAGTCCATCCTCGCCGATGCGTTCGAAGCGGTGGTCGCCGCCGTGTACATCGACCGCGGTTTCGGGATCGCCCGCGACGTCGTACTCGGTTGTCTGCAGGACCGCATCGCGGAGGCGGCGGCCGGTCCGGGCGGGCGCGATTACAAGACGCGCCTGCAGGAGATCACCGCTGCCCGCACCCTCGGCCGTCCGCGCTATGTGGTGCGCGACGAGGGCCCGGATCATGCCAAGCACTTCTTCGCGGCGGTCTACGTGACCGACCGCCTGTACGGGGAAGGCGAAGGGCGCTCCAAGAAGCAGGCCGAGCAGGCGGCCGCGTGGGTGGCGTGGACCCGTCTCCAGGAAGAGACGGGCGAGCAGGGGGACGACGATGCCGGAGCTGCCTGAGGTCGAGGTGTTGCGCCGCGATCTCGACAAGGAGATCGTCGGCAAGAAGATCAAGTCGGTCGAGGTGACCGGGACCCGTTCGGTCCGGCGTCATCGCAACAAGAAGGAATTCATCGGCCTGCTCGAGGGCCGCAAGATCACATCTGTGCAGCGGCGTGGCAAGTACCTCATCGTGCGCCTCGACGGCGCGGAAGCACTCGTGATCCATCTCGGCATGTCGGGACAGCTGTTGCGCGCGAAGACGGCACGCGAGAAGCCGCCGAAGCACACACACGTCGTGATCACCTTCACGCAAGGCGGCCTGTTGCGCTTCGTCGATCCGCGGACCTTCGGCGAGATGTTCGTCACGAAGTACGACGATCTCGAAGAGCAGGTCGAGGAGCTCGCGCACCTCGGGCTCGACCCGCTCGAGACCGCGATGTCCTGGGACCTCTTCGGACGCTTGCTCGCCGAGAAGAAGGCGCGCCTCAAGAGCCTCCTGATGGATCAGAAGTTCATCGCCGGGATCGGCAACGTCTACAGCGACGAGATCCTGTTCAACGCCGGGCTGAAATGGGACCGGATGAGCGACTCGTTGTCGCAGCAGGAGGTGCGGCGCCTCTATCGGGCGATCTCCGAGACCTTGCAGGACGCGGTGAAATACCGGGGCTCGTCACTGGCCGACGAGCAGTACGTCGACCTGTTCGGCCAGCCCGGCGAATTTCAGCACTACCACCAGGTGTACGACAAGGAAGGCGCGCCCTGTCAGCGCTGCCGACGGCCGCTGCGGCGAGCCCGCTTCTCCAACCGCTCGACGTTCTTCTGCGAGGCATGCCAGGTCTAGCGCGGTCCGAAGTCGCGCGCGTTCGTATCGTCGTGAGCGGGCGGGTGCAGGGCGTGTTCTTCCGTGACGCGTGTCGCGAAGTCGCCCGTGCCGAGCGTCTGGCGGGATGGGTGCGCAATCGCGGGGATGGTGCGGTCGAAGTCGAGCTCGAGGGACCGCAATCGGCGATCGATCGGGTCGTCGCGTGGTGTCACGACGGCCCACCCCGTGCCCGCGTCGAGCACGTCGACGTGACGCCGATCCCGGCGGTGGGCGAACGCGCGTTTCGCATCCGGTAGATGACCGGTCCCGGTCCGCCAGGTGACGGGGCGCGCCCCCTACGCTCTCGTGCGGAGAGGGGGCCCCGTTGTTCCTCAAGTCATTGACGTTGAAGGGCTTCAAGTCCTTCGCGGACAAGACCACGCTCGACTTCGAGCCGGGCGTCTGTGTCGTCGTCGGCCCGAACGGCTCGGGAAAATCCAACATCGTCGATTCGGTCGCCTGGGTGCTCGGCGCGCAAGGGGCGAGAGCGCTGCGCGGCGGGAAGATGGACGACGTCATCTTTGCGGGCACGTCCGACCGCCCCGCGCTCGGGCGCGCCGAGGTCTCGCTGACCATCGACAACAGTGCCCACCTGCTGCCAATCGAGTTCTCCGAGGTGACCATCACCCGGATGCTCTTCCGCACCGGCGAGTCCGAGTACATGATCAACGGCGCGCCATGCCGGCTGCTCGACATCCAAGAGCTGCTGTCCGATACGGGCATCGGTCGCCAACAGCACGTCATCGTCGGGCAGGGCCAGCTCGACGCCGTCCTCAACGCGCGTCCCGAGGATCGCCGGGCGATCATCGAAGAGGCGGCGGGCATCCTCAAGTTCCGCAAGCGCAAGGAGAAGGCCGAGCGCCGGCTCGACGCGACCGAGGGCAATCTGTTGCGGCTCACCGATTTGCTGCGCGAGGTCCGTCGCCAGCTGCGGCCCCTCGAACGACAGGCCGACGCCGCGCGGCGCCACGACGGCATCGTCGCTGAGCTCAACGCGGTGCGTCTCCATCTCGCGGGCCGCGAGATCGACCAGCTGCGAAGTCGCGAGCGCAAGCGCGCCGATGCGCGCGGCGATCTCGCGCAAGCAGAACAGGATGTGCGAGTCCGGCTCCGCACGCTCGACACCGAGGTGATGGACGCCGAGCACGCGCTCGCGATCCCGGGTGACGACGACGTCGCCGACCTCCTGGCGCGAACTGTCGCGTTGCGGGAGCGAAGCCGCGGGCTCGTCAACCTCGTCGCCGAGCGTACGCGCGGACTCGAGCGCGAGCTGACCGCCGTCGCGGACGAAGGCGTCGTCGAGTCGTTGGTCGACGAGGCCGCGCACCTGCGCGACCAGCTCACCGCGGTCGATGCCGACTTCGACGCACTTGCGCCGACCCGCGCCGAGGTCGACGCCGCCGAGGCGCGCGTTGCCTCGCTCGTGCACGGACCGTCGGTCGGCGAGGCCGAAGCGACCTTCCAGGGCGCACGGCGCGATGTCGACGAGCTCGTGGAACGGAGCGCGAGCGTCCGGCGCGAGCTCCTCCAGACGCGTGACACGCTGGCGCGTACCGACGACGAGCGCGAGGCGTTGACGCCGGCGATCGCCGAAGCCGATGCCGCCGACACCGAGGCGGCACGGGTCCGCGACGAGCTCGAATCCCGAGCCGCGGTGGCACGAGAGCTGACCTCCGAAGGCCGGGAGTTGCGCGCCGCCGAAGAGGCCGTGCAGACGGCCGACATGGCATGGCGCGACGCCGAGTCCGAGGCTTCTCGTTGGCGGGCGCGCGCCGAGATGCTTGCGTCGGCACTCGACGAGGCCCACGCGGCGGCCGGGGGCGAGCATCTCGCCGACCTCGACGGTGTGCTCGGGCCGCTCGTCGACCTGCTCGAGACCGACGATGGGGTCGAGGTCGCGGTCGCGGCCGCGCTGGGCGACGCCCTCCAGGCGATCGTCGTCGAAGGCGAGCCGGCGGCACGTGCGGCGGTCGAGCGCTTGAAGCGCGGCGACCGGCACGCGCTGATGCTCGTCGCCGAGGGGCGTGCACGTGGCGTGCAGATCTCGTTCGCGCCGGCGCACACCCGTCCACTCGGCGCGTGCGTTCGCGGTCTGCGCGAGGGCCTCGATCCTGTGCTGGCGCGATTGTTTGCACCCTTCGTGCTCGTCGACGGTGGTTGGGAGCAGGCACTCGATGTCGCGCTCGCGAACCCGGGCGTGATCGCCGTCACGCGCGAGGGCGACCGTTTCGGCGGCCCGAGCCCGTGGCGGGCGGGACCGCCCGGATCCTCGGTCGTCACCCCGGCCGCGCTCGCCGACGCGTCGACGCGCGCGAATGACGCCGAAGCCGGGCGCAACGACGCCGCCGCGCAGGTCGACGCGGCGCGCCAGCGGCTCGCTGCCGCGCGGCGCGCCGAGCTCGTCGCGGCCGAGGACGAACGGCGTCGCCGCGCCGAGCTTGAGCACCTCGTCGCCCGTGCGGCCCAGCTGCGGCGCGACGTCGAGGTCCGCGCCGCGTCACTCGACGAGCGACACGCCGTGCTCTCGGCGCGTCTCACCGAGCTCGAAGGAGAGATCGCCTCCCTGCCCGATGCCGAGGTCGCGGCCCGGGGCCGCCTCGCACGGGCCGAACAGTCGCGCGACGACGCGCGGACGCGTCGCAACGAGTACGAGCGACTTCGCGCGCAGTCTGCGGCGCTGCGGCGGGACTTCGACATGCGGGGCGCCGCGGTCGAGGAACGGCGTGCCGTCCTCGGAGCCCGCCTCGTCGAGGTCGAGGCCCGGCTCGCGGCCCGGCCCGACGAAGAGGCAAAGGCCCGCGCCCGGCGCGGCCGGCTCGAGGATCGGCGGTCGGCGATCACCGAGCTCACGATCCGTCTCCGCGACCGCGCCACCGAGGTCGAAGCCCTCGCCGAGCGCCTCCAGCGGCGTCGCCGCGCGCAATCGGAGGCCGCACGCGAGGCCGGACGACAGCTCGACGGATTGCGGGTCCAGCGGGCCGCCGCCGAGAAGGACCTGGCCAAGCTGCGGGAGCGCGCCGGCCGGCTCGAGATCGAGGAAGCCGAGATCCGGCTTCGCTTGGAACAGGCGATCGAATCCGTCCGTCGCGAGCACGACTGCGAGCCCGATGTCGCGGTCGCGGCCCCGCCGCCCGAGGTGCCCGACGGGGCGTCCCTGCCGGCCCGGGCGCGCGAGCTGGAGCGCGACCTGCGACTCATGGGTCCGATCAACCCGCTCGCGCTCTCCGAGTACGACGCGCTGTTGGAACGCCACGAATTCCTGCAACAACAGCTCGACGACGTGAAGAACACACGCCGCGAGCTGACGCGCGTCATCAAGACCGTCGACGAGGAGATCGTGCGCGTCTTCGAGATCGCGTTCGCGGACGTCGCGCGCAACTTCTCCGAGCTGTTCTCGATGCTCTTCCCGGGTGGCTCCGGTCGACTCGTGCTGACGAATCCCGAGGACATGTTGCACACCGGCATCGAGATGGAAGCGCGCCCGTCGGGGAAGATGGTCCGGCGGTTGTCGTTGCTGTCCGGTGGTGAGCGGTCACTCGCGGCGCTCGCCTATCTCTTCGGCGTCTTCCGCGCGCGGCCGTCGCCCTTCTACCTGATGGACGAGGTCGAGGCTGCACTCGACGACGTGAACCTGCATCGTTTCCTCGATCTCCTCCATGAGTTCCGCAACGAGGCGCAGCTACTGGTCGTCTCCCACCAGAAGCGCACGATGGAGGCCGCCGACGTGCTCTATGGCGTGTCGATGCCACCGGGTGGTTCGAGCCGCGTCGTCAGTCAGCGGATCAACGACCTGCAGTTCGAGGACTCGCCCGCGTAGTCATGCTCCTGGCAGCGGCCGACCCGTGCGGCGCGCAGCGGCGCGTCTGGCTGTGCCATTGGGTCGACAACTGGACCGACAATCGCACTGCCACCGACGTGGCGCGGTGGGCCTCGCCGTGGTTGAGCATTTTGCTCATCGTGCTCGCGGCGCTGATCGCGAACCGGCTCTCGCGCCGGGGCGTGAGGCGGGCGGTGCGCCGGTGGGAGCTGGGAGGCCGGTTCACCGCGCTTCGCCGCCGCGCTTCCCTGGGTGTGTTCGAGTCTGTGACGCCGGTGACGGCCGAGCGCCGGCATCAGCGTGCGGAGACCATCGGTGCGGGCTTGTCGAGCTTCGTCACGATCTTCGTGTGGATGATCGCGATCGTCTGGATGCTCGCGGTGCTCGGCGTCGAAGCCGCGACGTTGTTGACGAGCGCGGGGTTGATCGGCGTGGCTCTGGCGTTCGGCGCACAAAACCTGTTGCGCGATCTGATCGCGGGAACGTTCATCATCTTCGAGGACCAGCTCGGTGTCGGCGACGAGGTCGATCTCGGTGTCGCGTCGGGCAACGTCCAAGCCGTGACGTTGCGGAGCACGCAGCTGCGTGACCTGGAAGGCGTCGTGTGGCACGTTCCGAACGGCGAGATCCACCGCGTCGGCAACAAGTCGCAGCAGTGGTCACGCGCCGTCATCGACGTGCCGATCTCGTCACGCGCCGACCTCGACCGGGCGCGAGAGCTGATCAAGACCACGGCTGACGAGCTCACGCACGATCCGGTGTGGCGAGAGCGCCTGATCGATGCCCCCGAGGTATGGGGCGTCGAGTCGTTCACGCTCGACACGGTGACGATCCGGCTGGTCGTCAAGACCGCTCCCGGTGAGCAGTTCGCGGTCGCTCGCGAGCTGCGCAGCCGGATGAGCCGCGCCCTCGGCGCGGCGGGTATCGCGCTGGCGCCCGCGCCGGCGCAATCTGATGATCCGTCGCGCGAGGCCTCTGGGTAGCCTCCGGGCGTGGTGCTCGTCATCGTCGTCATCGTCGTTGCCGTTCTGCTCGTCGCGGGTGGCGCCGCGCTGGTCATCACCCGGCGACGCGAGCAACGGGGGACGGTGCCCGGCGAACCCGTGGTCGCGCCCGCTTCCACCGCCGACCTCGACGTCGCGGTCCCCACCATCGAAGAGCTCGAGGCGTTGCTCGGAGCTCCCGCGCCGGTCGTCGAAGAAGCCCCACCCCCGCCCGCGCCGGAGATCATCGAGAAGCCACGGCTGCGCGACCGGCTCGGTCGCACCCGGAGCACGTTCGCGGGCGCGTTCGGTCGCGTGCGCGGTCGCAAGATCGACGACGAGACCTGGGACGAGCTCGAAGAGGCGCTGCTGCTCGCCGACGTCGGCATCAGCACCACCACGCGTCTCCTGGACGCGGTCCGCACACGGGCGCGGGAAGCTTCGATCAGCGAACCCGACGACCTCGTCGGCCTCATTCGTGACGAGGTGACCGTATTACTCGACGGCGACACCGCGGATCGCACACTGCACGCGCCTGCCGGCGAATCGAACGTGTGGATGTTCGTCGGCGTGAACGGCGTCGGCAAGACGACGACGATCGGCAAGCTCGCGTCGCAGCGCGTCGCGGACGGTCACCGCGTCGTGCTCGCCGCAGCCGATACGTTCCGCGCCGCGGCGGCCGATCAGCTCCAGCTGTGGGCCGAGCGGACGGGGGGGGAGATTGTGCGCGGCCAAGAGGGCGCCGATCCCGGCTCCGTGGTGTTCGACGCGATGGCTGCCGCCGCCGGCCGCGGTGCCGACCTCGTGCTCGTCGACACAGCCGGACGGTTGCACACGAAGACCAACCTCATGGAGGAGCTGAAGAAGCTCCGCCGGATCGTTGACCGGACGCCGGGTGCATGCAAGGAGGTGTTGCTGGTCATCGACGCGTCGACGGGTCAGAACGGCCTCGTGCAGGCGAAGCAGTTCGCCGAAGCGGTCGACGTCACCGGCATCGTGCTCACGAAGCTCGATGGCACCGCGAAGGGCGGCATCGTCCTCGCGATCCAGTCGGAGCTCGGGATCCCGGTGAAGGTCGTGGGTGTCGGCGAAGGCGTCGGCGACCTCATCACGTTCGATCCCCGAGAGTTCGCGGCCGCTCTGTTCGAGGGCGATTCCTAGCGGATGGGTGCCCGGTAGGCTGGACACCCTGTGTTCGACGCACTGAGCGACCGGCTCGACGGCATCTTCTCCCGGCTGCGCAACCGCGGCCACATGACCGAGCGCGACGTCGACGAGGTGTCGCGCGAGCTGCGCGTCGCGCTCCTCGAAGCGGACGTGAACGTGCG